>JBDUUM010000031.1:0-15107 GCA_039938615.1 Nitrososphaera sp. | reverse complement strand
CCTCGTGGTTGTAACAGCGCCTAGAACTAACGCCAGTGACGTGGTAGGGGGATAGATATACCATATAACAAATAATAAAGTCGGAAAAATTGTTAGTGATGCTTGATGAGTGCTGAAGCAGAAGTTTAGTGTCTGTATATTTTGAGGGATAGCTTGAAGCTCCGCGCCTGTGCAACGGATTATGCAACGCTTTTGTTGCATTGGACGCTCGAAGGGAGCGATTTTCTCACATAATTATATCATATTATCTGGTGAAGTTCAAAATAAAAAAGAGGAAGAAGACAATAAATCTATTTTTTGATACTCTTTGCTTGAGCAGATAACACAAGAACCATTGTTATGCTGATTTTACAAAGCCATTTGATGACTATCCACTGCAAAAACCACATTGAAGAGCTAAAATAAATCCCTGAATTGGCCGCGTTTTATGACAAGTACGGACACTCATGGCGTCAATATTTTTTCCAGACGGGACCCTTGCCCGCCAAGTTGTTGGCTTTCAGGCGGAAAACGACAAAAAACAATGGATAATGCCAAGAATTAGTAGTAGTAGCTTCTTTATGGAAGAAGAAGTTTGTCTTATTATGCGGTTTTTGTACGCCCGATGGAATAAAAAGTCTCCATATCGGATATCTGATAATATTTTGAAATTGTTGCTTCTTCAGATCAGTGTTTTTAGATAATATTATGCCTTTGACGTGACAATCTGTCTGCTCGTTACTTGGAATACGTGTGTGTATGGATGAAGACTCTGTTTTTCGCAAACCTCGTCTCTAAAATTATTTGGCAAACGCCCTGAGCTTGCCCCGCATCTCCTTGTCCTTGGAGATTGCCGGGTGACCTGGGTCTGCCATTATTACCTCGAACCAGTAGAACATGCCGTCCTTGTGGACATAATACGAGCCCATCACTTCCATGTTTGGGTATTTCTCGTTGACCCTTCTCTCGGCAACCTTGCGCATGCTGATGCCCTGCTTGATGTGCACGACGCCGATGTGTTTTGGCCTTCTGCCTGCCACCGGCCTCTGCTTGCGCATGCCGCCCCTTCCTACCCTGATGCGGACGACTGTTATGCCCTGCTTGGCCTTGTAGCCGAGCCTGCGCGCCCTGTCGAGTCTGCTTGGCCTCTCGATCCTGTTGATCGTCGGCTCTGCCCTCCAGGCTATGGCCTTGGACTTTAGTTCGTCCGAATTGTTCTTCCACATCCTTGTCCATGTCTGGGCCATGTAGCTGCGCATTATATCGATCTCCTGACTCCTAGCCCTTTATAATCTATATTACTCCACGCAGGATCTGGATTATCTTTTCTGCGATCACCGTTGACGCCAGCTCTTGCGCCTCTTTTGTCTGCGCGCCGATGTGAGGCGTACACACGATGTTTGGCAACCCAAGCAACATCTTGTTCGTTGGAGGCTCTACTTCATAGACATCAAGCGCCGCACCAGCGATCTTGCCCACCTTTAGCGCCTCGTAGAGCGCGTTTTCGTCTATTATCTCACCCCTTGACGTGTTGATCAGATACGCAGTCGGCTTCATTTTGGAAAACCGCTCGGCGTTGAACATGTGCTTTGTCTCTGGCGTCGAAGGAACGTGGCATGTGATGAAATCTGCACTTTCGCAAAGCGTATTTAGATCAGTTACAATCATGCCCGTCTCGTTGATGAACTCGCGGTTTATCGGGTATGGGTCGTAACCTATCAAGTTCATCCGAAGAGCCTTTGCCATACGGCCAATGTTGCGGCCAATGTTGCCCACGCCTACTATGCCGAGGTACTTGCCTGACAGCTGCGTGCCCATCAGGTCCTTTTTGATCCAGTTGCCCTTTTTCGTCTCGGCGTCTGCCCTGGGTATGCTCCTTGCAAGCGATATCATCAATCCTATTGCAAGCTCGGCCACCGCTATCGACGCGGCTTCAGGCGCGTTGATGACTCTGATCTTTTTGGCCTCTGCAGCTTTTACGTCGACGTTGTCAAGACCTACGCCTACCCTTGCGATTATCTTGGCATTTGACGCGTCGATGACATCCTTTGTGACCTTGGTCCTGCTCCTTACTACGATTACGTCATAATCCTTTGCTATCGAAACTAGCTCGGCTGCCTTTACCTCTGGCTTGTAGTCGACTGTCAGGCCGGCGCGCTTTAGGCTGTCAATGCCTGCCTGGTCGATAGAGTCACAAACGAGCACCTTGCCACTGGCTTGCATGAGGGTGAAAAATTCTGGTGATAATATATTGGTATAGCCCTCTTTCTGCCGCTGGCGCAGCAGTGTATATACACTGCATATTATTGCATTTGCAGAAGAATATAGTAAAATAATCATAATATTGTTGTTGTAACGGCTCTAAATTTGTCCAGCAGACTGCAAAACATGCTATGAAAAGTAAAAAATGCGTATTAGCAGTAAAAGATCTGTGCTAAAAGGGCGTAGCACGCGCTAGGAAGCGCAAGAGCCTTTTACCAAATGTTATGGCTTGCGCGTCCGTACTAGGCTGCATATGTCGTCGTACAGAATGGGGGAAAGAATGACGCTGCCATACGATCTGGAGCCGGACATGTTTGCAGTCTCTGGTCCGACGGCAGAGGAGAGGCTGATCGAGCGCGCGGCACATGTGTTGTGCGAGGAGGAGGAGGGGTTCAACTATAGGGCAATGACCCCGATACAGAGGCTCTTTCTCACGCATTACCGGTGCTCCTTCTGCAAGCTGCTACCAGTGTACAATCTTGACCTGTCATCGCCTAGAAAAGCGCGCTGCGGCAAATGCGGCCACCTGATCTCATTCAGCGGGACTGGCAAGTACGGCAAGATGCGCAAAAAGCTGGCTCTGGTGATCTGGCAGGCAAGAAAGGGGGTGGAGCCGTGATGGCGTTTCGCAACAGCATCGACGCCTTCATGTACGCCCTGCACGAAGTCGCCAGCAACGGCCATCATCAGGCAGAGGTGCTCTACAGCATTGGGTACATGAGAAACGGCCTTCGGCACTGCAGCGTCCAAGTCAGCCGCGATGGCATAGGCTACGGCATCGACGCCTACGGCGAAGAGGCAGATCAGTTGTTCGAGGTGGCTAAAAAGCATGCCGGCAGGATGATCCTGGCGGCCTAGCGCCTGCAGCGTATAAATAAAAAGTGCTGGCCCTGAATAGAGGATGTGGCGTGCCGTCCAAGCTATGCGCTTCGCATCAAGGAAAGCCATCAGCCGCAGCTGCGCGTCAGCCGCAGCCTATACGTCGGCATACGGCGCGACTGGTCTCCACGCTCCAAGATCGTGCTTTTGAAAAAGGGCTCTGGCGATTTTGTGGTAGCGATAGGCACTGTGGGGCGCATTATCGAAATCGACAGCATGGCAGGCGACGAGAAAAAGATGTGCATCGAAAATAACTGGTATGCCAAGATCGTCTTTTCACAGATAGCGCGGCTCTATCCTCCTGTTCCTGTTTCGGCTACTGAGCTTGCCTCCGTCCAGCCTGCCTTGCTCCACGGCCATGCTGTTTCTGACGTGTCCAAGATAGAGAGCATGTCGGCCAAGATCATCATCTCCTGAGGCGGACGATTAATTTATTATGGCGCCTCGCGCCCTTTATGCGCGATGTCTTTCAGGATAGACAAGGATTCTCTTGGAGAGGTCAAGGTCCCCTCTGACGCTTATTACGGCCCCTTTGCGTCCCGCGCAAAAGAACAGTACAAGGTGACGGGCCAGAGAGCGCACGTCAACCTGATTCGTGCTTTTGTCATGATCAAGCGCTCCGCAGCCCTTGCCAACAAGGAGCTAAAAGTCTTGGATGCTGGCAAGGCAAGTGCCATAGTCAAGGCGTGCGACGAGATACTTGCAGGCAAGCTGCACGACCAGTTCGTTGTAGAGGCGATCAACTCTGGCGCTGGCACGGCGTTTAACATGAATACCAATGAGGTCATTGCAAACAGGGCACTTGAAATCATGGGCAAGAAAAAGGGCGATTATGAAGCGATAAGCCCAAACGACCACGTCAATATGTCGCAGTCAAGCAACGACACATTCCCGACTGCGATGCACGTCGCCATCCTGCTGAACATGGAGCAAGTTGATGCGGCAGTCACCATGCTGGTAAAGTCACTTCGCAAAAAAGCAGGTGAATTCCAAGACGCTATCAAGATAGGCAGGACGCACCTTATGGACGCAATCCCTGTTACCCTTGGCGCCGAGTTTGAGGAATACGCCTATTCAATAGAGCGGGCGCAAAAGGCTATGCGCGCCGCGATGGACGGCCTGCGCGAGGTGGGTCTTGGCGGAACAGCTGTGGGCACGGGCGCCAATGCGCCAAAGGGCTACAGGGAGGTAGCGATAAAGCACCTGTCTGAAGTCTCGAAGCTGAAACTGGCTCCGTCTGAAAACATGTTTTATTCGCTGCAGAGCAAGCTTGATGTCGCCAGCTGCTCGTCTGCCCTCCGCAACCTTGCAGTCGAGCTCGCCAAGATGTCAAACGACATACGGCTAATGGCATCAGGGCCGACAGCCGGCCTGGCAGAAGTGCTCATACCTGCGGTGCACGCCGGCTCTTCGATAATGCCTGGCAAAGTCAACCCGTCGCTTGCAGAGTGCCTCAACATGATATGCTTCAACGTCATCGGAAACGATGTGTCAGTAGCGATGGCGGCACAGGCCGGCCAGTTTGAGCTCAATGTGATGCTGCCAGGGATGCTAAAATGCGTGCTTGACTCGACTGACATGTTAAAGAACTTTTTGTCGATCTTTTCTGCAAACATGGTCGACGGGCTGAAAGCCAATAAAGAAAGGCTTGAATCGTATATTGAAAAGAGCCCCGTGCTAGTCACGCTCTTGAACCCATACATCGGATACCTAAAGGCCGCCGAGATCTACAAAGAGTCGCTGAAAACCGGCAAGAGCATCCGCGAGCTGGTGCTTGAGAAAAAACTGATGACCAGGGCAGAGCTTGACAAGGCGCTCTCGAAGGAAAAAGTGCTGGGTGGCTAGGCCGTCTTTTCCACCTTTTTCCTTTTCAATTCCATTATTGTTGTCACGATCAGCAGAACCTGCAGGATATAGCCGCCGGTTATCAGGATTACTGCGTTGAGCGGCTTTGAAAAGGTCGTCATTATCTCTACATGCGGAGGCGCAAGAGAGTTGCCAACCATCACCGCAATGGCAAGCGGTATGCACGCATACAGTTGTTTTTTTGCGGCCGGCAAACGTCAGGGCTGCAAGGGCAATGAACGCGCCCTCAATCGCAATCGCCCTGTCGATGAACGCCGGGTTCCCGGCAGGAATCGCAATCGCCCCGACTGCGGCGATAGCTGTAAGGACGTACGCTACTGGCCGGACCATCACTGCGCGCGCAGGATGCGGTTGATGGAAATTAAAGTCTTTCAGGTGCGCTTAGTTTATACGCTATACCTGCTTATCGTGAGGCATGAAAGTTGCCCGAATATTAAAGACCAACGAGCCATTGAAAATAGAAAATATCGATACTCCGCATCCCAAGGGTGACCAGGTGCTTGTCAAGGTGGAGAGCGCCGGCGTCTGCCACAGCGACCTGCACCTGTGGGAGGGCGGCTACGCCGGCCCGCAGGGCGTTTTCATGAAGGTCGAAGACAGAGGCGTAAAATTCCCCCTGACTCCGGGCCACGAGATCGCCGGCACGATATCAGAGTTTGGCGAGTCGGTCATGGGCTTTCAAAAGGGCGAGCGTGTCCTTGTTTATCCGTGGATTGGCTGCGGCGTATGCCCTGCCTGCGGGGCAGGCGAGGAGAACGTCTGCGACGCTCCACGGTCGCTTGGCGTCTACCAGGACGGCGGCTATGGCGAATACGCGCTAGTGCCAAGCCACAGGTATCTTGTAAAGCTGGGAGACTATGACACCGGAGCGGCTGCATCGCTTGCTTGCTCTGGGCTTACTGCATATACCGCGGTAAAAAAGGCCGCAGTCAAGGACGGTGAGACGCTGGTAATCGTAGGCGCAGGTGGCCTCGGGCTTATGGCCGTGCAGATAGCCAAGGCGATAACGGGCGCCAAGGTTGCTGTTGTGGACATTGGCGAGAAGAACTTGGAAGAGGCGAAAAAGCTGGGCGCAGAACATGCGATAAATTCTGGCTCTACCGATCCTGTGCAGGCGGTAAAGGACCTGACAAAGGGCCTTGGCGCAGAAGCAGTAATCGACTTTGTAAACAACACCAAGACGGCGCCAAATTCCTTTAACATGCTGAGAAAGAGGGGCAAGATGGTGATGGTTGGGCTCTTTGGAGGCTCAATGGAGCTGAATCTTCCTTTGATACCACTGCGTGCCTTTACGCTTACCGGCGCCTATACAGGAAAATACGCCGATTTAGTAGAACTGGTCGAGCTGGCGAAAAAGGGCAAGGTCAAGTCTATAGTTTCGCGCACATTCACACTAGACGAGGCAAACACGGCTCTTGAAGAGCTGAAGGCAAGGAAAATAGTCGGCAGGGCCGTGATCAAGCCCTAGCCTGCTATTCCACCAGCAGCTTGCTTGTGATGTCCTTTACCACGACTGACTTGATGTTGACAAACTCTTTGATTCCAAATTCCGACAGCTCTCTGCCGATGCCCGACTTTTTCACGCCCCCAAACGGCAGGCGGGGATCGGACTTGACCATTTCGTTTACAGACACGATGCCGGATTCCACCTGGCGGGCAAGCCTGATCCCGCGCTCGATGTTGCTGGTCCAGATGCTGGCGCCAAGGCCAAATTCAGAGTTGTTTGCCTCCATTATCGCCTGCTCCTCATTTTCCACGATGATAATTGGTGCGGCGGGACCGAACACCTCTTCCTTTACCATTTCCATCTCGTGGCTGACGTTTGAGACGATGGTGGGTTCGTAAAAGAACCCCTCGCCACTCATCTGCCTGCCGCCTGCGAGCACCTTGCCTCCCTTTGCCCTTGCGTCATCCACCTGCCTTGCAAGTGCCTGCCTCTGGCTGTCGCGCACGAGCGGGCCCACAGTGGTCTTGGGATCCAGCGGATCGCCGACGACTTCTGCCTGCGTGTTTTCAACAAACAACCTCGTAAACTTTTCTGCAACATCCTTTACCACGATGAACCTCTTGGCCGATATGCAGCTCTGGCCGGTGTTTAGCAACCTTGACTGCGTCGCCATGTGCGCCGTCTGGTTCAGGTCCGCATCTTCAAGCACGATGAACGGGTCGCTTCCGCCCAGCTCCAGCACGAATTTTTTCAATCCCTGAGATGCAAGCTCGGCCACGCGCTTGCCCGTGTTGATGCTGCCCGTGACTGATACTGCGTCGATGCCGGACTGCACCAGCGCCTCGCCCACGTGATAGTCGCCGATGACAACCTGAAAGACGTTCTCAGGGAATCCTGCGTCCAAAAACGCCTGCCGAAGCGCAAGCGAGCTTCCGAGGCAGATGCTTGAATGCTTCAGCACGCCGACATTGCCGGCCGTGAGCGCCGGTACTGCAAACCTCATCACCTGCCAGAAAGGAAAATTCCACGGCATTATCGACGCGACGACGCCCAGCGGCTCAAACGACACAAAGCTCTTGCGAAACTCTGTCGGGATTATCTGGTCGCGCAAAAATACCTCTGCGTGCTCGGCGTAATAGTCGCATACCCACGCGCATTTCTCGATCTCTGCTATGGACTGCCGGATAGGCTTGCCCATCTCCTCGGTGACGAGCCGGCCGTACTCTTCACGGTTTTTCCGCATTACGCGTCCAAGCTTGCGCATGAGCTCTGACCGCTCGCCAAGCTCCGTCTTTTTCCACTTTGCAAAGGCGTCCCTTGCTTGGCGGACCTTGCGGCTCACGTCCTCTGCAGTTTCATTATCATAAGTTTCAATCACCTTGCCGGTTGCGGGGTTCACAGTCTGTATCTGGGACATGTGGATAATTGCCACTGCGGGCTAAAAAGGTGTATCCCGCCGGCAGGATTTGCTCCAAAAAGGCTGTCATGCCTATTTTGTTTGAGCCTGCGACTCTTCGGTTACTGCTACCTGTACGCCCGATAGGCTGTTACACGCGGTCAGCAAACACACAACTTGCCGACATCTACAGCCGAAAGCTCTACCAGGCTGAGCTACAGCGGGACAGTTGCGTTCACGGCAGGAATGATATATAATCGTATTAGTCAAGGGCGGCACGCCACTGTTTTTTTGCAATGCGCTTGCTTGCAGAGCAAGATAGTAATAATATTATTATTATAATAACTCTTTTCGAGAGGTGCCTTGCTTGTATTATTATAATGACGGCTGAACCTCTGCCCGAAGATTCTGCCATAGCGTTTAGGCTGATAAAAATGGCGCCGGGCATCAGCGGTCGGCACCTTATGTATGAAACAGGTTTTCGGCATGACAGGGCAATAGATGCTGTCAAGGAACTCGTTTTGAGAAGCATGGTCCGCGTTGATCTGTCAAACTATCCTGACTTTCAAAAATGCCGGTTCTTTCCAGCAGCCTGATGCCAGTCTAGTCGAGGTAGCCTGCCACCTGCAGCGCAAAATACGAGATGATCCTGTCGGCTCCTGCCCTCCTCATGGAGGCGAGCGAGGAGACCTTCCATTCATCCTCGTCTATCCATCCTCTCTTGCCGGCGGCCTTTATCATGGCGTACTCGCCTGATACGTTTTGCACTGCTATTGGCACTGAAAAGCGCTCCTTTGCCCTCCTCACAAGATCAAGGTATGCAAGCCCCGGCTTGACCATCACCATATCCGCACCTTCGATGATGTCCTGTTCCATCTCGCGCATTGCCTGCCTTGGGTTTGCGTAGGATACCTGATACGAAGACTTGTCGATGCCGCTGCTGCCTTTTTTTGCAAATGCGGCCGACCGGAAAGGCGTATAAAGCGAAGAGGAATGCTTGGCCGAGTACGACAGTATCCTGGCAGTGTGCCCGGCAACGTCAAGCGCCTGCCGTATTTTGCGCACCTGCCCGTCCATCATGGCAGAGGGTGCCACGGTATCGGCACCGGCGTCTGCGTGGCTCACGGCTATCTTTGCAAGCATTGCTATGGTGGAATCGTTGTCCACATTGTTGTTGACAAGCAGGCCGCAGTGTCCAGACAGGTTGTACTGGCACAAACATACGTCAGTGATGACGTTTATAGACCTGCCAAACGCCGACTTGATCTCCTTTACTGCGCGCTGTATCACACCATTTTTGTCGGCAGCCAAACTGCCTGGCGCGTCACGCATGCTAGGTATCCCAAAAAGGATTATCGAGGGCACGCCTGCGTCGGCCACAGGCTGGATGCCCTTCGCCACGTCGGCGCAGGATGTCGCCAGCACGCCTTGCATGCTGCCCAGCGCTTCTTCTGTCCTGTCAGAAACAAATACAGGACAAATGAGGTTTTCCCTGCCAAGTCCTGCCTCTGCGAGGACCTCGCCATAGCCTGCCCTGCGCACCTGCAATGACACTGGATTATGTTGCGACCTATGAATATGTTGCCAAATTCCGTAAACTTGATAAAACATTTTTGAAAAAAAATTGCATGGAAGGCATAACAATAGGGATCCCTGCCTACAACGAGGAGCAAAACATGCCTGGCCTCCTCCAAGCGCTAGAGGCGCAGGCAGGCAAGCAGGTCAAAGAAATTATAGTCTCTGACGATTCCACCGACGGAACGCCTGACATCGTCTCCGCTCATGCCCGGCGATCGCGTATAGACATTGTCCACATGCACCACAAAAAGAGGCGCGGAGCTGCGGCTGCATGGACGGAAATATTTTCCCGCGCCCGGGGCGACACCATTGTCCTTTATGATGCCGACATCCTGCCGGCTCCCCGGTGCACGGCGCGCCTGGCTGCAAGCCTTGGCGGCAATGGGCTTGTCGCGTCCAACTCGCAGCCCGTGCATGCAGAGGGAATGGCCGGCAGAGCGTCAGCGTTCATTTGCCACTGGCTACGGTCCGTTAGAAAGGCGGGGCTGTCAAAATACACTGTGATGGGGAGAGGCCTTGCCATCGACGCTCGGGCGGCGAAAAAAATAGCCATCCCTGACCACATCATCGCAATCGACCTCTACTTGCAGTGCAGGGTCCTTGAAATGGGCCTTGGCGTCGCGTACGATGACGATGCGGTGGTGTATTTCAGGCCGGCGCAAAACATGCAGGACCTTGCATCGCAGGTGTTAAGGGCGATAAACGGCCACAACCAAATCGACGAATACGTGCAGCGCTTGGGCCTCAACCTGCCCCTTGTCCGGGCGCTCAGCAGCGCTGCAAAGGCGATCCGGGTTGATCCTGTAGGGGCTGTTTTTGCAGCCATTGGCTACATGCACCTGCCACGCTACAGGTCGAGACTTGCCGGGGCAAACTCGGCGCTGTGGCATACTGCAGCAAGCTCCAAGTCGAGGATCGATCCCCGCCACATAGGCATGACACATAGCTGAACACATTTTTATGACACCTGCTGCGTGTAAAGGCACCGACAGGTAAAAGCGGGAGCAAAGGCGGGCTATGGAGACGCAAAAGCGACAACACTCGGTGAGCAACAATGGCCTAGTATGGACAGACCTTGAGAGGCCCGCCTATGCCGACCTTGCGGAACTTGGCCGGCAGTACCCGACATTTCACAAGCTCAACTTTGAGGACTCGCTTTCAAAGATCCAGATACCCAAGATAGATCGATACGACGACCACATCTTTATCGTGTTGCATTTCCCGACGCCAGACAAGGAGCGGGGCTTTGTGTTTTCCCAGCTCTCTGTTTTCATGGGTACAGACTACTTGATAACGGTGCACCAGGGAGAGCTGCGGCCCATCGAAGAGCTGTTCAGCATGTGCAATACTGATGAAAAGATGCGCCAGAGCATAATGGGCAAATCGTCCGGTTACCTGCTGCACAAGATAATAGACACGCTTGTAGACGACCTGCTGCACCTCCTGATGAAGGTAGTCGGCAACATAGACGACGTAGAAGACCTCGTATTTGACGAGCGCATATCCGTATCCCGCCAGATAGCTCTTTTGCGCAGGGAGATAACGACCCTCCGGCGCATCGTCATTCACCTCCGGCGTACAGTAGTAGACCTGACCAAGGATGTCCAGCGCTTTTCTAAAGAAGACCTGACGTTCTATTTCAAAGACGTGCAGGACCACGTCGAGAAGGTGTACGAGGCCTTGGAGGAGGCCAAGGAGACTGTCGAGATCTACAAGGACACGGACTTTGTGCTCAGCACTGAAAAGACAAACAAGATACTTGCGGTGTTGACGATAATATTCACGCTTTCCATCCCTGTGACGGTGGTGAGCACATTTTACGGCATGAACGTCAACCTCCCCGGCGGCCTGCAGACCGGCCCATGGATGCAAATCGGGCCCTATACGACGCTTGTATTTATCATCATCATCTCGGCGGTGCCGGCGGGGCTAATGTTCATCTACTTCCAGAGGAAAGGCTGGCTGGAGTCCCACCGATAATTGGAGTTTTTTGTGCCAAAATAACGTAAATTTCTTTAATCTATCTCTGACAAGCAAAAAATTCGCGCAAGGGGAGCATAGAGTATATATTCTGGTGGTCCGTCAGAATGAAAGGGTTGGCGGGATCGAGAGAGGATATCGGAGGCTACGTTTGCACTCCGCACGGCAGGCAATCCTCGTCGCTTGTTGATAGGTGGAAAAAGAGCAGCAACATTGTCGACATTTATTTTGTCGCGGCAACTTTTTCAGACGAAAGCGTTCCCTACTTTCCAAATAGAGCCAACAACTATGTCCTTGCCTCTTTTTCCAATATGAAAGACGTGCTTGCAGACATTGCCAGCCTCGATATGGACCGGCTCGCCTTCATGTTCAGCTTCAACAGCCCGCTCTTTGAGCGGGAGGGCACGAAGCTGAATTACGTGTCGCTATATTTCACTAAATACACGAGTGGCGATCCTGCGATCGGAGACCTTGCCAACGTGATAGCAAGGCGCGACAGGGTCAAAAAGGCAAGCCTTGCCGAGATGCAATTGCTTGCGGCAGAGCAGCCCCGGTTTGTATTTCCATATTCAAAGAATCTGGTCATCTTGGAAGTGGAGGGATCGGAGACCCATCAGATGGATCAGAAATATTGCGAGCGGACGCGTCGGGATGTGGCGAGAAAGGGCATACTGCTCAATAACCTCGTCAGCTTCTCGATACTTGAAAAGCTAAAGTAATAGCATATATTCTCACGGAATCCCACTCCATAAAATCTAAAAGCCAAGCAGAGCATTTATTATGCATGAGCAACTTGCTGCGAGCGCGGAGCATCGACGAGCTCGTGTCTGCATGCAGGGAAGAAAAGGACATGGACAAAAAAGTGGCGCTCTATCACATGATACGCAAGGCACTTTCGTACCCGGAAAAGTTGCCGGCGCCTGCGATGCTCACCGACGACCTTATCGATGCGGCCCTTGACAGCGTCTAAATCACAAACGTTAAATATGCTCAATTTTGTTTCAACTTTTGAATTATATTGAGCAAACCGATGGAACTTGGCGCCCTCAAGATCGGTTCGTACATCATTATCGACGGCGAGCCATGCAGGATCGTATCTTACGACCACAGCAAACCCGGCAAGCATGGCTCGGCAAAGGCGAGGATAAACGCGGTCGGCGTCTTTGACGGAGGCACGCACCCGTTTGTCGGCCCGGTGACTACGAGGGTCGAAGTCCCGCTCATCGACAAGAGGAACGGGCAGATAATCTCAAAGAACGGCGACGTGCTTCAGATAATGGATCTCGAGACCTTTGAGGTCTTCGAGACATCCTCGGTCGAGGACGAGATAAAGGACAAGCTGGCCGACAATGTCCAAGGCCGCGAAGTCGAGTACTGGAAGGTCCTCGATAGGATCAAGATTGTCCGGGTCAAGGGCTAAAGGTTCATAACGCCAGCAGCAAATACTCTAGCGGATGCTGATGACGTGAAGGAAGAGCCGTCCGACATCTGGGTGACGAAGATTATGAGTCCTGAGGCATCCATCTTATGTTTTGTCTCTGGCCAGACATAACTTGCACATGTCAAGGTGTTCTACCGTCTTATTCTCAAATACGAGGCGCTTCGTTCCTGCCAAGTATTCGCTAACTTCTTCCTGCGTTGCAAATATCAATCCTCCATCTCCTTTTCTCTTTTCTTTTATTATGCATCTACCATCTACTTCATACAGTTGGGGGTTTAGATGGACAAGGGACTTTTTCGGGAAAATCGATGTTGATGCGGTACTTTGTGTTCATGCTAGAACATTCTTCCAGTCGTTATAAAAGTATCATGCCTTATGCCCTTTTTGACCGCGGATTTACAATCGCGTCCAGCGCGTTGCCAATGAGTGCAAACGCAAGGCCCGTCAGCGCTATCATGACGCCGGGCGGGATTATCCCCCACCACAATCCTCTAACTGCCGCGCCGGCCGAGTTGGCGTCGTGCAGTATCTGGCCCCAGGTCGGTATCGACGGGTCGCCAAGGCCAAGGAAAGAGAGCGCCGCCTCGCCAAGGATCGCGCCTGGCACTGCAATTGCAATGCTTGCAAACGTTAATGGCAACAATTGCGGTATGATGTGGCGGAAAATTATCTTGGCGTCCGACTGGCCCATCAGCTTGGCCGCCTCTACGTACTGCAGGTTCTTTATCTGCAGCGCAAGGCTCCTGCTTATCTTGGCCATGCCAACCCATCCAAATATGACTAGAAATCCTGTAATCAACAATATGCTCCTGCCAACCGTGACTGACAGTATGACCAGCAGCGGCAGCGTGGGAAGCGAGTAAAATATGTCGTTTATGCGCATCAGCCCTTCATCCGTCCTCTTGCCCCTGTAGCCAGCGACCACGCCGTAGACGAGTCCTATCAGTATCGACGCTATAGAAACGGTCAGCCCGATAAAGAGCGCGACAGGTGTCGCCCAGAGTATGCCAGTTGCAAGATCGCGCCGCTGCTCGTCGGTGCCCATCAATCCAAATACCCTTCCGCCGAGGGTTATACCTGAACCTGTCACCGAGTCGCTATCCTCAAAGAGGTAGAACGTCTCTCTAAACACGTACGTGCCTTTCAATACTTTTTCCTGCTGTGCGTCGGAAAAGATCATCACTTCCGATCTTGACGGGTCGATATCATATGCAAATTCGCCCTGATAGTCTGCAAGTGAGCTGGCTATGGCGCCGTCGGTCGAAAACACCCTTGACGAAAACTCATTATCTTGGCCCTCCTGCGCCGCCGGCGGTGGCAGCGAGTCAAAGTAAATCCTAAACGACCTGCCGTCGGGCCTGTCGACATCTACCTGTAGCGCCGGCTGCGTGTCGCCATAGCGCGCAGCGTAGAGCAGCATAAAGTCGCTTGGGAACTCGTCAAAGTTGACGTTGACGCTGTAAGAATGCACGACCGTGCGCACGCCTTCTTCGACGGATTCACTCACCTTTGCGTCCTGCATCCGAAGCACGACGTGCTCTGCCGCTTTTGTGCCAAGGAGGTTCGTCCATGCCGGCGCGGCAGACTTGGGGTTGTCTATCCAAAAGTTGGGATTGTTCCACTGCCGGAACGAGTCAAGCGGGATTGCGATTAGCGAATATGCAGTCATCAGCAAGAGCCCTGCAAGTATCGTAATGCCGGCGATGCCGCTTTTTGACCTGCGGAACTCGCCGACTATTTCCTTCCTTGAAAGGGCTATGCTCATGCGACCTTCATCCTCGGGTCAAAGTACGCATAAACAATGTCAGTCAAAAACACGGTGACTACGAAAATGACTGTGGAGATATAGGTCAGGCCGATGATGATTGGGATGTCCAGCATCCCTATCGCCTGATAATACAACTGCCCCATGCCGGGCCAGTCGAACACGGCCTCTACCGTGATGGCGCCGCCAAACGAGCCTGCAAGCGACAGCGCGATTACAGTCACGATGGGAGGGGCGGCATTTTTCAGCGCATGCGAATACACGACCCTCTTTTCAGAGACGCCTGCCGCCCTTTTAGCTGCGATATAGTCCTCTCCAAGCACGCCGACTACAAAATAACGCACAATGTATGCCCACGAACCAAAGCCCACAAGCACCAGCGTTATCAGCGGCAGCAACATGTGATACAGCAGGTCGCCAGCATATGCCGGATCGGAAGGCGCCGTGAGCGGAGTCGCTCGGGCCGGGAAAATGTGGTATGCAAATGCAAAGGCAAAGATCATCAGCATCCCCA
>JBDUUM010000030.1:0-49633 GCA_039938615.1 Nitrososphaera sp. | reverse complement strand
TTGGTCTCTTGCCTACGTAGCAAGCTTGGGTGGATGGGAAAATACGGAAGTGTTGAACAAATGTTATGGCGGCATGCCAGAACATATCAAGGCACAGGTGGCAAAGTCAATTCATGTTAGGTTTGATGCTCTTCTTAACCCTTCAATAACCCTTGACAGATATTGATGCTGCAGGTTCTATTCATAGACAGGGGAGTGACCTTGCATGCTGTGGCCACCGGTTATCTTGGACTTGTGCTTTATCTTGTCTAGCTTTGCATCTGCTCTCAGCTTATACTCTGGTTCATTTGCATTGCCTTTCTTGGCCGTGGCATCGATTGATTCCGCGTCTTTGGCTATGTTATCAAGATCAAGAGTATCACCTGTGAAGGTATAGTCTGTCGCTTTCTTTTCTTTCACGATTTTGATCTTTGCCATTTTTCATTTCCTTGTGGATGGTTCGCAAGGCAAATGCAGCAGATGCACAAGCGATTTCAGATGTTGAAATTAACCAGAGCAAACGCTACATTCGCCAAAATACACAACAGTTACGTAGTGTACGTGAAGGTAGCCACTGATAGCAGTCAAAAGAATATGGAATTTAAAGTTTTTCGCGTGGGACTGAAACGTCTTTAAGCACCAAAATCGCTGATATCCTTGTGAGCGAAAAGCCGGCAGATTTTGAACCGATAACAAGCTGTTGAGGGACCCGGCGATAGTCAGGATAGTTACAGTCCTCGATATAACACATCTTTCAATTCTTGAGCTTCTCGAATATGGACTCACAAGGCAGGACATCAACCGCGCTCTTGCAAGCGGCGTGATAGAGATAGACAAAGAAACGTTTCCAAGGGCAGACATCACGTCCGCAGAAGGCTTGCTTGTCGCAGGTGATGTCTATTGCCAGCAATTTCTGAGCAGCAAGGTAAAGCTCACGGCACTGGGCCTCTACCTCTTGGACTGCATAAAGGGCCGCCAGACGGACCAGGAGATAATCGAAAAGGCGCAGAAAATGTTCGAGTCAGGGGCATTCACGCCGCCAGAATCACCTCACATGGCAGGCAGCCGATAACAAATCAAACTAACTATCGTTGAGAGGAAGGACTGCAACTATTTTAAGTAATTCTTCTTTCGATCCCGAGTAAACAATGGAAAGTCTTTCTCGTTGAAAACCTACAGCTAAGAATCCGTCTTAAAATTATTACAGTGAGCTCCTTCAGTGACACTTATTCATCAAATAGATCGCTCATAAAGTGTTTTTTGTTAGAGGTAGCGATCCTTGCTGCGATAGACGCGGATGGCGCTTGTAGCGTGGTGTCAATAATTTTAGGATAGGCTCTAATTTCAATAGTTCAGCATTTCAATAGCCGCAGCTTCCAAAATAGACTCAAAGCCTTTACTCACTGACTGATTCCTCAGATACTTGGCGAAATCAGTATTAGTCATGATTCCAACTATCTCTTTAGATATTGGATCCTTGACCAGAAGGTGACGGACTTTATTTTTCAGCATAGTCGCAGAAGCTTGTTCCATTGATAGATTGGCATCAACGTATACTAGAGGCGGAGATATGACAATAATCCTGTCCGGCTGTAAATCGCGTGAGATAATCCTCACAATATCGCGTTCTGTAAAAATTCCGATGATGTCGTTATTGTCATCTGTTACCAGTACTGAGCTGACGTTATTCTTGTCCATCAACTTTGCTATATCCCTAGCAGTACTCTTAATGTTGATGGTAACCAATCGTTCGTTCATGTACTGTGCAACGGTAGATTGGCTCATAGTAGCTCGTAGTGGAAGTACTCCTACATATAAGTTGAATCGGATACGTTTCGTTGCGGATCATTCTTTTTCGCAGCCCCTGTAGAAGATGGTTGAATGGAGTTTCGGTGAATAAATATGCGCTGTATACTTCTGCGTCTCATTGGATTTAGAACCTATCCCAAAATTATTGACATGACAGTCGCAATTGCATGACAGGTACGGATTTAGCTTGACGCCGCCTCTGTCCCATATGTGACTCGCGCCCACAGGAAGAAGAAAAAGCACCTTCCCACGATAAAGAAGATTCCAGACCCTGTCTGGAACGAGGTAAAGGACATACTGCCGCCAGAAAAGCCGCCCAAAACAGTCGGTCGTCCCATCGTACGGTACAGAACTGTCCTTGACGGCATCCTGTACGTACTACGTACGGGGTGCCAGTGGAAGTCGCTGCCAAAGGAGTACGGCTCCGGTTCCACCTGCCATCTGAGGTTCCAAGAGTGGGTCAGGTCAGGGGTGTTCCAGAAACTATGGGTCAGGCTGCTTGAGATATACGACAATATCCGGGGAATAAAATGGAGATGGCAGTCGCTTGACAGCGCATCTGTCAAGGCACCTTTAGGGGGGACAAGACGGGCCCCAACCCTACAGATAGAGGCAAGCTAGGTACCAAGAGGCATGTACTGACCGACTAGAAGGGCGTTCCACTATCAGTCGTTATCACAGCCGCCAACACTCATGACATGAAAGCAGCTGTGGAAACGCTAGACAGTATTGTAGTCAAAAGACCACGACCCCGGAAGTACAGGAAACAGAACCTATGCCTTGACAAGGGGTACGATTTCCCGGAGATAAAACTGGAGGTTTTCAAAAGAAGGTATGTGCCTCACATCCGCCATAAGGGTGAGAAGAGAAAGAAGCGACGCCATAAAAGAAGGCGCTGGGTCGTAGAGCGGACCAATTCCTAGCATAACAGGTTCAGGAAATTGCTTGTACGGTACGAGAAGAAATCGGAGAACTACCTTGGACTGGTGCAGCTTGCTTGCTGCATCATTGTTTACAGGAGGTTAATTTTGGGATAGGCTCTTATTGATAACGACAAGCTTTTACCTTACAAAGAAGATTGGAGGGTAGCGAATTTTGTACTAGGCTACATTTCTCACTTTACTTCTACTTTGGTGCTCTCCTCTTCCATTTTTGTGGGAGTCTTCTTTGGCAGCTTTATGTTCAGGATTCCGTTACTCATTTTGGCTTCTATTTTTGATGGCACTATTTCTTCAGGCATTGGAACTCTACGGTTAAATGATCTGTATGACCTTTCATTATAGACGTAATTCTTTGCCTTTTCTTCTGTCTTTTCCTTCTGTTCGCCAGTAATCTCAACAGAGTGCTTTGTGGCTTTGACATCGATCTTTTCTTTTTCAATTCCCGGCACTTCAACCGACAGCTCGTAGTGGTCTCCCTTGTCTACCATGTCGCACAATGCCATTCTTGTATCAGTTATAGCCCTGTTCTCAAACAGCGACGGAAATTCGAAATTCCAGTCAAATGGTGACGACCATGGGCGCATCAGTGCTCTTTCAACTTCCTGTCTAAAGTTGTCAAAAATGCTGTCCAGTCTTCTTAGAGCTGCGAATCTGTCTTCATCTCTTTTTGAAATGCCAGTCTTTTCAGATGTTGTCATGTGGGAGAACATGTTTTTGGAGTATATCAAAACTAAGAATACAGTGTCGTGCATTGCATTCCTAGACGACAAATAGATGTCGAATAAAAAACAAACATGTCAAGAACAGCACCGTCCTCAAAAACAACCACGGAAACGACAACTACCTTCCCAAAGATCTTGGTGCCACATGACGGGACAGAAGCATCAGACAAAGCACTCGACAAGGCCATAGAATTTGCCAAGGCACTGAACTCTGAAATAATCCTTCTCAATGTGGTAGACGACCGTTTTGTACCGCCTAGCGCCACCCTGGCGTTTCTGAGCGAAAAGTCTCCTTTGGAAGATGCGAAGATACAGATAGTCATACTGCTAAAGCAGGCTGCCGAGGGCATGCTGAAGGATAGAATTACAAAGGCAGCCAGTCAGGGGGCAAAGATACGACACATGCTGGCGGTGGGATCTCCGGCTGACGAGATAGTAGCCATAGCCAACAACGAGAAAGCGAGCATGATAATCATGGGCTCTAGGCAACTTACAGCAAAGGAGAAAATAAAGGCGCTCGGCAGCGTTGCGAGGAGAGTCTCCGAGATATCTGCAGTTCCGGTAATGATAGTGAATTAAGATCCAAAAATGGATGGAGATAAAAACTACATACGGAGCGATGCCGCAATAATAATGGTCAAAGACATCCTAACCACTATTTGAAAGAAAAGAGTAGGAAATAATGTATTTGTTTCTTACTCGACCCTTATTTCCTTCCCTTTGGGCTGCTTTTTCTTTCCAAATGTTATTTCCAGTATGCCGTTGTTGAAGGTTGATGTGGCAGTATCAGTGTCCGTCTCAGGAGGCAGCTCGATCGTCCTGTGGTACTTTCTCTGTGGCGTTTCTGCCTTTACCTCAACAGACTTGTCGTATACATTCACCTTGACGCTGTCTTTGGTAACGCCGGGCATTTCCACAACCACTTTGATGTCTTTGTCTGACGTAACGACGTCTGCAAGTGGTTCTCTCTCAGAAGTAAGCTCTGGAGTCGTCCCAATGCCGCCTCTTACGCCTCCAAGAGACTTGACGTTTCCAAACTCACTTACCCTTGGCTTTCCGTCTGGACCTATAGTGACAGAATACCCATAGACTATCGGACCTACTTCTCTTACTTTTCCGCCGGCTTCTGTTTCGTACTCGCGAACAAGATCCTTTGGAAGTTTTTCCGCGTCACGGAATGCATCTTCGAACATCTTTTCCATCTCTCTGCGCATTTCTTCAAATTCACTAAATATGCTGCCGCTTCCTTCCCTTCCAAAGCCAAACCTTGTCATCCTGCCTGGAAGGAATCTCCGGAACCATTCTTCAAATTCTTTATCTCTGGAGCTCATCTTATTCACCTAGCTCAATTGATGCCGCTTTTTACTCTTAAGCATTACCAACACAGTGCAATGCACAGCATACATACTCTTTTTTATTCGATTTGGCAGAATCATGCCATGAACAAGAGGACATTGGATGCATTGACAAAATGGCTTCCGCTGAGCGCAGTAGCATCAGGCCTATCCTTGGCTATTGGATCGATACTTAACCTCCCACAAATGAGCACTGTCACGGCAGCAACTGTCGCAGGAGTTACAGTATTTACAGGTTTTGCCATGAGGTCTTATGGCAGGGGAGGAAAAGAGTACGACAAAGATGCTGCTGAGTATCATGACGCATTTAGCTCTAGTTATTAGTTAGTAGGAGGAGATATGTGTATCATGCCAGACAATAATAATAACAACGCGAACAAACAGAAAGGGAGCATACCGAGCTTCTCTTTGCGCGTGGCTGAAGCGTCCGCAAAGGATGTCGGCAGGAAAATAGCCAGAATAGATCCAACTGTTACGGAAGAGCTTGGAATTGCTACCGGAGACGCCGTAGAGATATCTTCTGCCGGCAGTGGACGCAAATCGACCGTCGTCCTAAGTTGGCCTGCATACCAACAGGATCGTGGTAAAGCCCTTATCCGCATCGACGGCTACGTAAGAAACAGACTTGGCGTCGGAATCAACGACACGGTCGAAATCAAAAAGGTGGCCGCAAAGCCGGCCGGAAAAGTCACCCTAGCTCCTACTGAGCCCCTTCGAATAGTCGGGGCTGAGGAATACCTGACAGGGTTTCTAAGCGGGCAGCTCGTAACAAAGGGAGATACCATTCCCCTGAACATCATGGGCCGGCGCGTAGACTTGGTTGTCATTTCAACCAATCCTTCTGGTCCTGTAATAATATCTGACTCTACGGAAGTGAATATTTCTGAGGAGTCTGCCAAGGCGGCAGCAGCGTTGAAGGAAGGCAGCATTCCGTCCATAACCTACGAAGACATCGGTGGTTTGAAGAATGAGGTCGCCAAAGTGCGCGAAATGATCGAGCTTCCACTTAAACATCCTGAACTATTCAAAAGATTGGGTGTCGAGGCACCAAAGGGAGTCATTCTCCACGGTCCGCCCGGTACTGGCAAGACCTTGCTGGCAAAGGCCGTCGCAAACGAGACAAACGCCAGCTTTTACAGCATTGGAGGACCTGAGATCATGAGCAAGTACTATGGTGAAAGCGAGGAACGGTTAAGGAGCATCTTCCAAGAAGCCGAGAAGAATGCACCATCCATCATATTCATCGACGAGCTGGATTCGATAGCCCCCAAGAGGGAAGAAGTGTCCGGCGAGGTGGAAAGGAGGGTGGTAGCACAGCTGCTGTCACTGATGGACGGACTTGCCTCACGCGGCAAAGTCGTGGTTATTGGAGCTACCAACAGGATAAATGCCATTGATCCGGCTCTCAGGAGGCCCGGAAGATTCGACAGGGAAATAGAGATAGGCGTTCCTGACAGGGACGGCCGTCTGGAGATACTGCAGATTCACACGCGCGGCATGCCCTTTGCAGAAGACGTGAAGCTGGAAAAGCTGGCAGACATCTCGCATGGCTTTGTCGGCGCTGACCTCCAGGCTCTTGCCAGAGAGGCGGCCATGCGCGCGCTTCGCAGAATACTCCCTGAAATCGACCTGTCTGCCGAAAGCATTCCCGGCGAGACTCTGAGCAAGATAGTAGTCAAAATGCAGGACTTGATAGATGTCATAAAGGAGATGGAGCCTTCTGCAATGAGGGAAGTGTTTGTAGAAGTTCCAGATATCAAGTGGGAAGACATTGGCGGCCTAGAAGACATACGGCAGGAGCTCATGGAAGCCGTTGAATGGCCCATGAAGTACCAGGGCGTCTTCTCATATGCAGATGCAACGCCGCCAAAGGGGATCCTGCTCTATGGCCCTCCTGGAACGGGCAAGACCTTGCTGGCAAAAGCGGCTGCGAATGAAAGTGAGGCCAACTTCATCAGCATCAAGGGCCCAGAGCTTTTAAGCAAATGGGTGGGCGAGTCAGAAAAAGGAGTGAGAGAGGTATTCAGAAAAGCAAGGCAGGCAGCTCCTTGCATAATATTCTTTGACGAGATAGATGCCATAGCGCCCACAAGGGGAGTAGGGTTAGGAGGGGACTCGCACGTTACCGAGCGCGTCATCAGCCAGATGCTCACAGAGCTTGATGGTCTTGAGGTGTTGACAAACGTGGTAGTGATTGCCGCGACCAACAGGCCTGACATTGTAGATCCGGCGCTGCTTAGGCCCGGCAGGTTCGACAGGCTGTTGTATGTCGCCCCGCCAGACCGAAACGCAAGGCTCCAAATAATAAAAATCCACACGAGAAAGAAACCCTTGTCAGAGGATTGCGACATTGAAAAGCTGGCATCCATGACTGACGGGTACACTGGAGCCGACATTGCAGCTCTGTCTTCTGCTGCCGTGATGCTTGCACTCAGAGGACACATCTCAAAATATAAAGACCCAAAGGAAGCCGAGAAAAACGCCAAAGAGCTCAAGATACATATGAAGCATTTTGAAGAGGCAATGAAAAAGATAAGGCCGCTGTCAGCGCAAGAGCTTGAGATGTACAAGAATGTTGCAGAGAGGTTCAACAACAACGCAAAGCCCTCGTCTTATCAAAGATGAGGGCGGGCAAGTGTCGGATCGCGTAGGAGTTTCTGACTAATCCCTGATGCGAGTGGCCAAAGAAAAATGCCCATAGACAAAAAAAACAGCCGGGCGTCGCCGAAACAGAAGTAATCTGCTCTTAGCAGGGATAGGGTTCATGGCGGCAGTTATGTTATGGAGGGCGGCGTGGGAGATCACTGCAGAATTGATGTCTCCATGGAGCCTGATCATTGGTCTGGTTCTGCTTGCCGGAATTGCCTATATTGAGAGAGACTTTATCTACAGACTATTCTAGGTCTGCCATTACGGACTCGGTCATTCCAGTATCTCATTTCTTACTAGCTACAAAGGTAATCGAGCAGGAGTGTATGATGAGGAAGCAATTTTAGACATTTGGGAAACGTAATTATCGTTCAATGTACTCGTCTACCTCTTCGACAACCTGTACGACTCTTGCAGTTTTGACCACATCCCAATATGTCAGAAAATACTTCTTGGCGCGGTCCTTTGATAGGAATAAAAAAGGCCCAAAATCGCGCCATTCCTTTCTGTTGTCAGTGTACTGGATCTTGTACCTTACGGAGATTATTTTCTCATTTTGAGACTCCATTGACGCTACGCGCTTCATGCTACTAGAAATATTTTCCGTAGGAAATGTAGTAATGATGCTGATTGTCTAATACCAGATAGTGTATTGCGCGAGCTATCCGTCAACTTATTAGAATGCACTCCGCCATATTCTGACTTAATGAAAAGTTCTCCTTTGTTGGTAGGCGAGCATATGACATCCAAAGTTGTTTCTGCAGATCATGATCTACCTTTCAAAGATGCTGTAACTATCATGGCCAAGAATATGATAGGAAATCTTGTGATAAAAAAATGGTGGAGGTAATGTAGTGGGTTTGCTAACGGAACGTGAGATGTTGGCACATCTGTACAGGTACAAGCAAATTCCTGACCTTCAATGCAGGGCAGTCAAACTCGCGGGATTTACAAAAATACCGCCCGAAACAACGGTAGAAGAAGTTGCGCGAAGAATGATCCTCTCAAAGCATCGTTTACTGGTCTATGACAATTTGGATCAAAAGGATGAACAGCTGGAAGGTATTATTACAGCGTCCGATCTTGTCAGAGCATTTTTTGCTGCAAATGACAAAAACCCTGACTTGGACAAGGTAATGTCAAAAAAGATGGCCACCCTTCAAGATTGGGCATCAATAGACGAGGCCGTCAGAGTATTGCATAGGAGAAGAATAGGTAGTGTGATAGTTACTGCTCTGTTGCATAACTGACTAATCCCTGCTTGTCTAATCGACTCCTGACTACAATTTCATATCTGCAAACATGTTGTACAGCGACACCTTGAGGAACATCTCATTGACCATGTTCTGGTAATTCCTTGCCATCACATATTCACCAAACATCCTCTTCATGGCAGAGAACACCGATTCTGCAATCCACCGGTGCCCATAGCTTACGCTACGTTTCCACCTGTCAAAACCAGACAGCTGCTGTAAAACCACTAACTTCCTTGGATAACAGCCGTGGGCCTTGCCGGACGAATTCTTCTTCACCTTGATTGCAGCTTCAATGCCATTGTCAGCTAGGTAGTGAAAGTTCTCCTTGCTGTCGTACGCGCCGTCTGCCAGTACACGTCCGACATCGTTGTTTTCTGATGCTCCTTTGACCAGCTTTTTCAGCACCCTGCTGTCGTGTACATCTTCGCTTGTCACTTGCAGTGAAACGACCTTCTTTTTCCAGACATCAACTGCAACATGTATCTTCAGGTAACCCCTGCGTACATGCCACTTGTGCCGCATCCATATTCTCCACGGTTGGCTACCTTGATACCTGTACTGTCAAGTGCGATGACTATGTTGTTACCCACCTTTTCATCAACCCTGATGTCAAGACTGTTGATGCGCCGGCACAGGGTGCTGTAGTCGGGGATGGACGGTACCTTGCTCCCTGCATGCGCCCTGACAACACCTTCAGTCTGTCTGTACGGCAGATGGAAATAGGCCCGCATGTACCCAAGCAGCCGGACAAAGGAGTGAGGGTACCTGAATGATGCACCTTCCTTGCCCTCATTCATCTTTTCCAGCTCGTCATGCCAGCCATCGATTACATCGAAATCCCGCATGACTTCTCCACGCCTGACCAAAGATTCGTTGTAGGAACGCCAGTTGACCACGAGAGGCGATGTCAGAAGGCCAAGCTAAATGCAGCTTGGTCGAACCTCATTGACAGACGGGTCAGTTGTGCAACAATGCAATAGTTACGACTTGGGAGGGATTCTAAAGGGATTTTCACTGAGCGCGACCTCCTAAACATGGTCTTGGTGGAGGAGGACAATCTCCCAAACAAGCGGGTAGGAAAATACTGTTCATGGTTCATGCTGACTGCACAAAGTGGCATACGTGCAAGGGAAGCTGCAAGGCTAATGTTGGCGAATAGCATAAAACGGTTACCTATCACCAAGGATGGCAAAGTTATTGGTATCGTCACAGCAAGGGATTTAGTTGAAGCGTATTCTTTGCTTGCTGCTCATTGACATGCGCTACTTGTTTTAGAGCAAATTAGCATTGCCGGTCGATATTCAAATTGGCCCCCGAACGGGCTGTCCAGGGGCCAATTTGCCATGCGTAGAAGAAAGAATTGAGTCATCATGCATCACCCTAGTTTACTTAATCCTTGAAACAGGGATTCTTCTATATGATAGCATGAATCCCATTCCGCCTGCCAATACTCCTGCCATCAACACCAATATTGCTATCGCAATGGGTTCCACAAAAGGCGCTATAAGCGCATGTACCTGGGCAGGATCAAATCCTTTGCCGCCTACTGCTTCGGGCAATGCAGCTGCTCCTCCTAAATAACCTGCACACATCATTAACCCAGAAGCGGCCGACACTCCAATGTTCATGAGAACTAGGTGCAACCACACAAGGGATTTAGGAATTTTCGATTCGATATCGCTGCCACCCAGAAAGTGATAAAAAATTGCAGATACCGCGACAGCTATTACTCCTACTGTTATGTATATGATATTACCGAATGTGAACCACATCCCTGCTCCGCCTGCAGCGATCACCCTTGACACCTCTGGCTTCATGAATGTTGCCTGTCCGAGAACTAGAATTGTAGCAAGCCCTACGATTATTGCTCCTTGGATTATGGCTGCAATTATGAACCTCTTGTCCACAAGTTGGCTTGATTCTCCATAGTTTTTCCTTCCATGCATAACCATTAGTCGGCTTCAGTTTTTAAGATTTAGGTATGCTTTGTAATGTACCGCATTAATCTATGATGTGCTATAACGTCTTTTCCGAGTCACTTCTCGGTGCGGCACAGAACAAAATATGAGTTCCAAGAAAAACGATCCCTCTCTAAATGCATCTGACCAAATGGCATGCCTGATTCGATTTATGTTCTAAATTGCAGAGCATTGCAGAAAAATTGCAATAGTAAAATAGGATCAGTGGCCCTTAGTGTTATGAGAAGGAAAGATTGCTTCACCACGAAGCTATCAGGATCGGTGGATAGAATATGAAAACCCACAATGAATCTGAAGCTAGAAGGATGATGATTGGAATTTTGACGGTAATTGCGCTTGCCATAATAATTGCAGTACTCATGTTTCTCGGAATACTCACGGTAGCAATGTTGCTCTTTAATCCCTTGATATTTGTCCTAATTGCTATCGTCATAGTACTCGCCTACTACATGAATAAAGAGCGAAGGAATTAGTACTCTCGCATATGCGTAAGCCAGAACAGATCATCATTCTGCAAACCGCTCTTCATCTGCGCAATACGCTTGCAGAGCAAATCAACAATAATTGCTACTTCTAGTAGCGAGGGTATGTTTGTATGACATACAAGAGGTATATATTGAGAATTGTAAAACAATAGCTGATCACGAGAACACAATGACCCAACACATGAAGACCACTCCCTCATTTCTGCAGATATTTCCAGCAATGTTTGAACTATACGTCAAAAGCATCAAGGTAAATCAGTTCTATGCTGATTTGTTTGCAAGGACGTTTCGGCAAGCAGTCGATATTGTGTCGCAGCAAGAAAAAGCAGGAATGAAGGATAACAGCCTGTACGAAGTCTGGCTTAAATTAACGGACGCGGAGCTTGAAAAGGACCTCCGGGCAGAACCGTTCCTGACCATGATCTCAGACCTCACAAAAGCCGGTGTGGACTTGAGGAGGAGGATGAGAGAAGCGGGACTCCCTGTCCTCTTTCTTGATTGGCTCTTTGATACATATGTAAGAAGTTTTATGGTATCTGCCTCGATGCCAAAGGATTACGACTTTACAGCATTTGAGATAGTATGGGTCAAGGACAAGACAAGGCTTCTCCACTATCGGGCGACGCCTGATGGCCGCTATGATAAATCTACTAGCAAACCTCCTTTGCTTGTGGTGTATGCTCCGATAAACAAATTCCACATCATGGACATAAGCCCCGATAGGAGCGTGGTGAGGAATCTCCTGTCACACGGCATCGACGTATACCTACTTGATTGGGGGTTTCCTGAGTGGTCGGACTCTGAAATGTCCCTGGGCGACTATGTCCGGCATATCGAGAGTGCGGTTGAAGCAATAAAGAAGGAGAGTGGTCATGAAAAAATATCGATATTGGGATATTGCTGGGGCGGGATAATCTCTCTGATATATTCTGCACTGAACGACAACAAGAACGTAAAGAAGCTGATCCTGATGGCCCAACCCGTTGACTTTAGCAAGGACAAGACAATCCTTGCAACGTGGGCAAGAGCTGTAGACGTGGACAAGATGATGGACGAATTTGGACATATGGACGGAGCTGTGCTGGACATTGGTTTCCTGATGCGCAACCCTCCGCGATACACATTTGACAAATATTTGAAGTTCTTTCAGAAAGTTGGTGACGCAAAGTTCGTAAGCAACTTTTTTGCTGTGGAGAACTGGCTCCACGATACACCAATGCTTCCCGGCAAGATGTATCGCCAGATCATCAATGACTGCTACAAGAACAATCTCCTCATCTCCGGAAATATGCAAGTCGATGTTGTTTACGATAACGAGGAGGGTGGTGGCATCGGAAAGATAACAGTCGATCTCAAGAAGATAAGTGTGCCGATACTGACTATTGTGGCAGAACAAGACGATCTGGTATCACCAGAATCGACTCTCGCTATTAACGATTATGTGTCAAGCATGAATAAAACCGTTCTTAAACTGCCAGGCGGCCACGTTGGTTTGTGTATCAGTTCTCATGCACACTCAAAGCTATGGCCAGAAGTGGCAAAGTGGATATCGCAATGAAAGACACAGCAACACATACCATATTCTAGAACATTCGCAACTGTTTACCTTTTTGCAATCCCCTGAATGGCTACTGAACTTTTAGTCTGACAAATTTAGTATTCATGTTGGGAAACATGTAAAAACAGTCTTTTAAGTCAAAACGCAAGCTGTTACAAACATTCGTGTTCCTAAACCATAAGGATACCTTTAGATGGTAAAATGGTATGCGAACTATCACAAAAATTGATTCGCTCTTATTCTCGAATGTTTCAGCCAAGCTTAAAGCTCACCTCCCGTAATACGCTCCAATGTTCACCCTGACCACATCCCTCCCTGACGAAAAATGTGGTGTACGGAGTTGCTGAGGATAGCCCGGTGGAACGGCCATGTAACATGCCCGCATTGCAATTCAGACAACGTAAAGAAGGACGGCTGGTACCAGGTCGTACCAAAAGTACCGCTGCAAGTGCTGCAAGAAAGGGTTCAACGACAAGACCGGTACGGTATATATTTCACTACTCCCGTACGCCGTTAAGAGCGTGGTTTCTGGTCATGTACCTTTTCTTCGTACTGTGGCCGGGGTGCTCAATAAGGAAAGCGGCACTGGAGACTGGCGTGCCATATGCCAGATGCTACAGGTTCGTCAGGACAGTCATGGAAAAGCTATCGTCATCATCATTCGTATCACCCAAACTCGACGGTACTGTTGAAAGCGACGAGTTCTACATCAAGGCAGGACTGAAGGGTAGGCCGTATCACGACGAGATTGTGAAATCAGGCAGGAAGCCCAGAAAGCGTGGGCTCAAGCCCTGGAGAGGAAGAGGTACCTTTGAGAAGGAACAGCAGCCAATGATAACCTGCATCCACGAAAGGTGAGGGATGTCAGTCTTTGACATGCCAGTAAGGCAGCCGCTGGTCGATGTCGTGTGCGGCAGCGTCAGCTATGGTTCTACCGTGTACACCGACGAGTACAGGAGCTATGACCCCCTGGACGAACACGGGTTTGTACACGAATGCGTGAGCCATTCCGGGAAGGAATATGCCCGGGGCGATGTCCACGTCAACAACTGCGAGTGCAGTAGGAGCAACCTGTGCCAGATGTGGCTGAGAAAGTTCATGGGCGTCAACAGGCACAACATGCAGGCGTATATGAAATCATTTCAGTTTGTCCATAACCTGAGAGACAAGACTAGGGAAGAAAGGTTCAGACGAATTCTCTGTTACAATCAACTGAAACATCTGTGAATATGAGCGAATTGATTTGGTCAGTCCACGCAGACTTGGTTAGCATGTCATAACTGCAAGTTTATATCCTCCTTGCGGTGTTTTCTACATACACGCCAGAAAAAGGCGATAGATTATCATATGGCAAGACTAGTGAGAAAAGAAGACAAAGGCCCGATGGCTGTCAAGGTGGGCAACGAGACAAAATGGATCTGCATGTGTGGGCTTTCTGCAAACCAGCCATTCTGTGATGGCTCGCACAAAAAGACTCTGGACGAACAGGAAGGTAAAGTGTACATCTACAACAAAGATGGAACAAGGACTGAAGCCAAGATAGGGCAGTCTTAGGGTGTCAAGCGCTACCACAAAAATATTGCTGGGGGAGACATATCTCCACTAGCTTGCCCTAGATTTTATCACTGTGCTATTGCCCCACTTTTATTACATTTGTAAAATGACCTGTTCCTTATTGTGCGTAAAAAAACCCACAAGTCATCTTATGAATGACCCATTGCCCCAAAACTGAGTAGGATGTAGGCAAAATCTAAAGGTACAGAGGGGTCAGCCATTCGACTATTAACTCGTTTTACAATTGATGAGGTTACTGCTAGTCAAGATCTGCAACTACAACTGATTTACAGGATCACAGCTCTTGCTACAAAATCATGGATGGGACAGACATAAGCAAGGCGCCGACCTTTACGATATAGGTGTTGCATACAATATTGCCACCGGTCAGTCTGCATCTTGCTATGCAACAAAATCGAAAAGTAATTAAACATTCAAGGTGATCTTCTATATTGGATTCTTACAACCAGCCTATGCCGCATGTGTTATATCCTGTCCAGACGTTGCCAAGCACGTATATAATGAAGGCGGTATTTGTCAAGGGCCACAGCGCCGTTTCTGTCGACGAGATAGCGACCCCGCAGCTGGCAGAAGGAGGGGGCGACGTGCTGGTCAAGATGCGCGCCTGCGGCCTCTGCGGCTCGGACCTCGAAAAGGTGTACGGCGAGTACGGCATGTCGTCTGGCAGGCTCGGCCACGAGCCGGCAGGCGAAGTACTCGCAGCCGGCAAGGACGCCAAGGGCTTCTCCCCCGGCGACAGGGTCTTTATCCACCATCACGTTCCGTGCTACTCGTGCCACTATTGCCTCCACGGCGACTACACGATGTGCCCCGAGTACCAGAAGAGCAACATTGCGCCCTGCGGGCTTGCGGAGCAATTTGTCGTCCCGCAATGGAACGTGTCAAGAGGTGGGCTGATAAAGCTGCCTGCCGACATGACGTTTGACGAGGCTTCGCTCATAGAGCCACTTGCATGCTGCATCAGGGCATGGAACAAGTGCGATTTTCAGAGAGGCGACGACGTTGCAGTGCTTGGAGCAGGGCCGGCGGGCCTCATGCACGTGCTCCTTGCGCAGGCGTTTGGCGCAGGCAGAGTGTTTGTCTCTGATATTAACGATTTCAGGCTCGGCTTTGCTCAGAAATACGGCGTGCAGACGTTTAATTCAATCTCTGACAAGGACTTTGCGCAAAAGATCAAGGAGCAGACGGGCGGAAGGGGCGTCGACGTTGCAATAGTTGCGACTGGCAGCACCAAGGCGCTCTTGCAGTCGTTTGACGTGACGCGCAGGGCGGGCAAGATAATGCTGTTTGGTGTGCCTCCAAAGGGCTCCGAAGTGTCGTACAACATGAGCAGGCTGTATTCAAACGAGCACTCGCTCATACCAAGCTATGCCGCATCAGAAGTAGAGACGAACCAGGCCATAAAATTGATAGCAGAAAAAAGGCTGGACATTGCGTCGCTCATAACGCACCGCTTTGACATCGGCAATGCCGCGGCAGCCATCAGGTGCGCGCACGAGGCCAAGGACGCAATGAAAGTGATAGTGACGTCAGGAACTTAGTCCTGTCGGCTCGGCCATGTTTTTGCGCGCCAGTAGCATCATCACTTTTTCTATTATAGTCTGCGCGCTTATCGGGAGCCGGGCAAAGTCCTCGCAGCCAAGCCTGAGCAGGCGCGACCTGTCAGACTCGCCATCTACCACAACGACAATGCGCGTGTCGGGATTGACCTGCTTTAGCCGCGAGATCAGAAGCCCGCCTTTCTCCAGCGCGATCTTGCCGTTTATTACCGCCGCCTGGATGCCGTCCTGTTGCATTATGTCAAGGCTCTCGGCTGCGGTACGGGCTTTGACAGGCTCCATGCCACTCAATGACATCAAGCCGGCGAGCACCGACATGACGTCTGGGTTGTCCTCAACTAGCATCACCTTTGGCTTTTGCTGTACAGATTCGTCACTCAAGGCAAGAAACTTACGTAAGAATCACTCTAAAGAGTTGTTATGGCATTCTCTAGAGGACTGCCTGGACAAAATGCTGTTTTAGTATTATGTCCTGCGTTCTCTTTGGCAGCTTTTCAAAGTTGCCCTTGTGATAAGCGCAGACCATGCATGTGAACTTGTCCGAATTGCTCTTTGGCGCGACGAACCTCTCGTAACGCTCAAGGCCCTCGCCTTTCAGGTGGAAGAAAGCGTCCATGTCGACAATGACCGCAAGCCCCTTGCGTCCCTGCCTCCTGGCCTTTTTGTTCAAAAGCTCGATGAAGCGCAGCGTATTTTCTACAGTGGATCCAAAGAACTGCTCCACTGAATCGATGACAAAGAGCGAGTCTGACCTGCTGTAAAACTCGACATCGACGCCTGCCTCCTTCAGGTAGTACTTGACCGTGTCTGCAGTCTCAAAGTATGTCAGGATCATCAGGACCTCGTCGTTTTGCAATGTCGTCTTTGCCGCCTCGCAGTAGAACTCACGGAACTTTTCTATCTCGTCGTAGACGAGTATGCTGTGGATGCTCTCTCCCTCCTGCTCCGGACAGAGCTGCCGCATGCTTGGGGCCTTTAAAACCATGTCGTTGTCCCCCTGGAAATTTTCATGCATATATCTATCCCGAGGTGAGCTTGTGCTCCACGATGCTGCAAATCTCTGTAAGTGCGGAAGGCTTGCGCAGGATGCCGTCTATGCCTACGCTTGGAAGGACGTTTTTCAGTACGTTTGCGTCAACGTCAAACGCGGTGACAAGTACAACCTTGACTGACCTGTTTATCTGGCGCAGGCGTGCCGCCAGATCATACCCTGTCATGTATGGCATGCGGATGTCGGTTATCGCCAGATCGTAATTGGGATCCTTCTCAAAATGAGACAGCGCCTTGACGGGGTTTGAAAATACGTCTGCGCTGTGCTTGTAGCGCTCCAACGACATCTTGATGATCGTTAAAATGTCCGGCTCGTCGTCAACTGCCAAGATCCGATAGGCTCGCTCTGATCTAGAGGAAGACACGCCCATACTAGGGTGCTTTGAAGGTTTAAGCTTTGCAGGCATCGCTACAGATAAATAATAAAAAAGGCGCAACAGCTGCGATATATCATGGACTGGGGAATGAAGAACCGCCTCTCAAAGATAATCCGCCCCCAAGACGGCCGCTGCCTCATGCTTGCAGTTGACCACGGCTACTTTCTTGGCCCGACTGAGCGCCTTGAAGACGCCCAAAAGACCATAGCCCCGCTGCTTCCATACGCTGACTCGCTAATGCTCACCAGAGGCATACTGCGCAACTGCGTGCCGGCAGAGCGCGACATCCCGATCGTGCTTCGGGTTTCAGGCGGCACTAGCATCATCGGAGAAGACCTCTCCAAAGAGACCATCACTACCTCCATAGAGGAGGCGATAAAGCTGAACGTCTCGTGCCTTGCGCTTTCAATATTTGTTGGAAGCAAATACGAGCACCAGACGCTGGCAAGCCTCGGCAAGCTCGTCGACGAAGGCGAAAAATACGGGATACCGGTGCTGGCAGTCACGGCTGTTGGAAAAGAGATGGGCCGCGACGCCCGATACCTATCCCTTGCCTGCAGAGTCGCTGCTGAACTTGGCGCGCATGTAGTCAAGACGTATTATTGCGAGGACTTTGAGCGCGTAGTCGAATCGTGCCCCGTACCCCTGGTGGTGGCAGGAGGCAAGAAACTGCCAGAGATGGACGCACTGAAACTTGCGCACGATTCTGTCACGCACGGCGCTGCAGGCGTTGACATGGGCCGCAACATCTGGCAATCTGACTATCCGGTGGCCATGGTAAAGGCTGTCAAGGCCATAGTTCATGGCAAGGCAAACGTCAAGGAAGCATATGATGTGTTCCTCCGCGAGCGTGAAAAGTCAGGGCAGAAGGAGCCGCAGAAAATAGTCAAGACGGTCGGCAGATCGGCGGATTTTGACTAGACTAGCAGGGCATCTTGGAAAAGTGCTGGTGGAGCATCCTCCACGTTCCCCTTTTGTCCTTCTGGAAAATTATTGTAACACGTGACTTGTTGCTTATCGCAGTTCCCCGAAAGCTATAATCGTCAACGATGATGCCGGTACTCTGCAGCGTAAACGTCGCCATCGCAATATCTGAAAAGACATCTATTTTCAGGCCCTCTATCGTAAAATCATAGTCAGAGATGCTGGCAAACTGCAGTTGCTCCAGCATCAGCGCCCTTTCCGGCTCTCGCCGGTCGTATGGAGGCGAGTCGCCAAACTTGGTAAAGTTGTCGTGGAAAAAGTCAGAGAGATATTCTATCTCCTTGCTCTTGGCTATCTGGAAATATTTGTAAATCATGTCCCTGATTTTAGCGGAATCTGTTGAAGACAATATACAACGTTCATGCGGCTCTGCGGCGCAAAACTTTATAAATTATAGCACTCCAATCCAGTTCAGATGCCCCAAACAGGCAGCGAGCACTCTAGGCACAAGATTAAGATTCTAGTCCTGCTGGTAATTGCCTAGACAAAACTCTGCTTCTCTGCGGGTGTTTGTCTTGAAAAATAAAAACAGGTGACAATGTAAATGGTGGAAATGACCGGCGCAAAAGCGTTGATCCATGCCCTTGAGAAGGAGGGCGTAGACATAGTCTTTGGACTTCCCGGAGGAGCAAACCTTCCAATATACGACGCCCTTGTGGGAGCTAACCTCAGGCACATACTCGTGCGCCACGAGCAGTCAGCTGCCCATATGGCCGACGGCTATGCGAGGATCAAGAGAAAGTCAGGCGTCTGCTTTGCGACATCGGGTCCAGGAGCCACCAATCTCATCACGGGCATCGCCACCGCCTATGCAGATTCCATCCCTGTCGTGGCAGTGACAGGGCAGGTTCCATTATCCATGATAGGCAAGGACGCTTTTCAAGAGACCGACATAATTGGCGTGGCAAACCCATGTACTAAATACGCTTTTCAGCCAAGGCACGCCTCTGAAATCCCCGGCGACGTGAAAAAGGCATTTTACATAGCCGAGAGCGGCAGACCCGGCCCTGTGCTTGTAGACATTCCAAAGGACGTCCAGCAGGCCACTGCGGACATGAAGTTCCCGGACCTCATAAAGGTGAGAGGCTATAACCCTGTCGTAGACGCCGATCTCTCAGAGGTGGGCAGGGCGGTGGAATTGATACTCAAGGCGGAGAGGCCAATAATCATGGCCGGCGGAGGCGTGATGTTATCAGGCGCGTTTGCAGAGTTGCAGGCTCTTGCCGAGCTCCTTATGATACCCGTCGTGACGACGTTCAAGGGCAAGGGTGCATTCCCCGAGAACCACCCGCTTGCGATGGGCCCGATAGGAATGCACGGCCATGCAGAGGCAAACAAGATAATCATCGAGGCGGACTGCATAATCGCAATAGGCGCCCGCTTTTCCGACAGGTCAGTGGGCAAGTTTGACGAGTTTGGCAAGGGCATGAGCATCATCCACATGGACATCGACCCTGCCGAGATTGGCAAGAACAAGTCAGTCGATGTCGCAATCGTTGGAGACGTCAAGTCGTCGCTTCGCACGCTTGTTAAATTACTATCAAAAAAGGTGACGAAAAGGGAAGCAGACAACCCGTGGCTCAAGCGCAGAAAAGAGATAATCCAGTACTTTTCAGAGACGCTCAAGGACTACCCGCGCGAGATAACGGCAAGAAAGTCGCTAAAGAAATTGCGCGAATTATTGCCGGCAAGCGGCATAGTGACTACAGAGGTCGGGCAGTGCCAGATGTGGGCGTCGCTCCACTTTGACGTGATATCGCCGGGCACATTCTTCAGCTCGACCGGCCTTGGCACGATGGGCTTTGGCTTTCCGGCGTCGATAGGGGCAAAGGCAGCAAGGCCGGACGTGCCCGTGGTAGACATCGCCGGCGACGGGTCATTTAACATGACTGAAAACTCGCTTGCAGTCTCTGTGCTTGAAAAATTACCAGTCATAGTATTCCTCATGAACAATTACATGCTTGGCATGGTGGCGCAGTGGCAGCGCACGTTCTACAATCGCAGGTACAGTGGCGTGCACCAGCACCAGTGCCCCGATTATGTAAAGGTGGCAGAAGCCTACGGTGCCCAGGGGATCCGCGCCCAATCGATGGCCGAGCTTGAAAAAGCGGTCAAGACAGCGATAAAGAGCGACGTCGCCACGGTAATCGACATCCCAATAGACCCCGAGGAGGACGTGTATCCCTTCGTGGCGCCGGGCACAAGCCTCAAAGACATGATAACAGGAGCTTGATGGCATGTCAGAGAATGGCGACTGGCACATCGTATCGGCGCTCGTGGAAAACAAACCCGGTGTACTCTTTCGCGTGACGAACCTCTTTCGCGCCCGCAACTTTAACATCGAGTCGATAACCGTCGGGCTTACCGAGCAGAAGGACCTCTCCAGGATGACCATGACGACCAAGAGCGACGAAAAGACGCTTGACCAGTTGGTAAAGCAGCTAAGAAAGCTCATCGACGTGGTAGAGGTAAAGGTATTGGACCTTGACAAGTCCGTCTATAGAGAATTAGCGCTTGTGAAGATGAAAGCAGTTGACCCGACCACTCGAAGCGAGGTGATGAGCTATGCCAATATTTTCAGGGGCAACATCATCGACATTGGCAAGGAGACGATAACAGTCGAGATAACCGGGACGCCAGACAAGATAGATGCCTTTATGAATCTGGTCGAACAATATGGGATAACGCAGCTAGCAAGGACAGGTGTTTCGGCATTGCCAAGAGGTGCGGGGCTTTGAGCGAGCAAAAGGTAAGGATTTTCGACACGACACTCAGGGACGGCGAGCAGACGCCCGGCGTCACCGTCACGCCCGACCAAAAAGTGCAGATTGCGATAAAGCTGGACGAGCTTGGCGTAGACGCCATAGAAGCAGGCTTTCCGATAGTATCTGCAGGCGAGATGCACGCGATAAAGACCATAGCAGGCAGCGGCCTTCATGCAGAAATATGCGGCCTTGCCAGGGCGACCGAGGCAGACATTGATGCGGCTATAAAATGCGGCCTGAAATACGTCCACACGTTCATCGCTACATCGGACATACACATGCAGTACAAGCTAAAGATGAGCCGCGAGCAGGTGCTAGAACGCGCAGTGCACGCAGTAGAATATGCGAAAAAGCATGGATTAGCAGTCGAGTTCTCGGCAGAAGACGCCACCAGGTCAGACAGGGCGTTTCTGTTGCAGGTATTCAAGGCAGTGGCAAGCGCGGGCGCAGACAGGCTCGACATACCGGACACTGTAGGCTATGCTACTCCGCAGTACATTACCCAGATTGTGACAGACGTCAAAAACGCCACGAAACTCCCCATAAGCATGCACTGCCACGACGACTTTGGCCATGCAGTAGCAAACTCGATAGCCGGCATCAACGCTGGAGCGGCATGCGCTCACGTCACGATAAATGGCCTTGGAGAAAGGGCCGGCAATGCCTCGCTTGAGGAATTTGTCATGGCTCTCCAGTGCCTCTACAACAGAAAGCACAACATCAAGACGCAATTGCTCTACGAGATATCCAAGTTCGTCTCAAACACCATGGGCATAATCGTCCAGCCAAATAAGGCGATAATTGGCGAAAACGCCTTTGGCCACGAATCAGGCATCCATACCCACGGCATCATCAACAACCCGCTCACGTACGAGCCCATCAGCCCCGAGCTTGTCGGGCGCAAGAGGTGGCTGCAGGCGGGCAAACACGCAGGTGCGCATGGCATCAAGGCGATGCTCGAAGAGTTTGGCATAGTTCCGACTGAAGAACAACTGCATGCAATCGTTGAAAAGCAGAAAAACATTGCAGACAAGGGCAAGGCTATAACAACATCAGAATTGCTGTCAATAGCAGGCGAGGTGATGAATAACACCCAGTTTGAGGAGAGGTTCAAGCTCTACGATTTCCAGATATTCACCGGCATGCACACCATACCGACGGCCGTTGTAAGGCTCAATGCAGAGGGCAAAGACCTCATCTCGTCAGAGACGGGCGTTGGACCAGTCGATGCGGCCCTTCGCGCGATACAAAAGATCGCAGGCGACGTCGCAAGCATCAAGATCCGAGAGTACAGGCTCGATTCTATCAGTGGAGGGTCCGACGCGCTTGCAGAAGTTTCAGTCAAGGTCGAGGACAAGAATGGCAACGTCGTGTCTGCGAGAAAGGCAAACGAGGACATTGTCGTCGCCTCGGTGGAAGCCATGATGGACGCCATCAATAAGGTATTGCTGAAAAAAGTGCTCTATTCAAAGAGCTGACCGTGGCAATTGGCAAGGTATGAGATTTCACTCATCACGGGAGACGGCATAGGACCGGAGCAGGCAGCGGCTGCAAAAAAGATACTTGAAACGATAAGCGACCATTCGACTACCAGGTTCTCAATCACAGAAGTCGAGGCCGGCGACAAGGCGCTTGCAAGGCACGGCAGAGCGCTTCCCGACTTGTCCATTGATGCTATCAAAAAGTCGCAGGCGTGCCTTAAAGGTCCGGTAGGCGAAAGTGCGGCGGATGTGATCATCGTCCTTCGGCGCATGTTTGACCTCTATGCAAACGTCAGGCCAGCCAAGTCGTATCCAAACATCCCTTCGCTTTCAGGCAAGGTAGACATGGTGACTGTCAGGGAAAACACCGAAGACGTCTACCTTGGATGGGAGTTTGAGGCAGACCCAAACACAATAGTGGCGTTGCGTGTAACTTCTGAAAAGGCGTCAAGGAGAATAGCTGAATATGCGTTCAGGACTGCGACTGCAAGAAACGGCAAGCGCGGGGTTGTTGCGGTGCACAAGGCAAACGTGATGCGAAAGGGCGACGGGCTCTTTGCAGCAACCTGCCGCGACGTAGCAAAAAAATATCCCAAGATACAGTACAGCGAGCTCTATGTCGACGCTGCGGCGATGAACCTCATCCGCAACCCGGAGGATTTCGACGTCATCGTGACTACGAATCTCTTTGGCGACATACTCTCTGACGAGGCGGCGCAGGTAGTCGGCGGCCTTGGCATGGGCCCTGCCGCCAACATCGGAGACAAATTTGCACTCTTTGAGCCGGTGCACGGCGCGGCGTTTGACATCGCCGGCAAGGATGCCGCAAATCCGTCGTCGATACTGCTCTCCGCCAAGATGATGCTAGAGTGGCTTGCAGACAGGCACGGCGACAGAAAGGTCGCAGAGGAAGGTGCCCGGATCGAAGGCGCCATAGTGTCGCTCCTAAAGCAGAATAAAAAGACCAAGGACATTGGCGGCAGGCTGACTACGACACAGTTTACTGACCTCGTGGCAAAACAGATGTACTACTACTGCTAGGACTTGGGCGCCCGCTTTTGCCACGCTATCATCATAAAGACAAACGGCACCGTCATCAGCCCTGTCGCAATCAGCACGGGCTGCAGTATGGTTATCAGCACGTCGCCCTCGTAGCCAGTAAGATCAATGAACGGCACAGGAAATATGGCAAACAGCCAAAATCCTGCAAGGACTCCAAAGATGAATTTGTTTCGCCGCAGCACCGCAAGTGCGCTTATCTTGTTTATTCCCCTGCGCTGACAGTCAAGACACTTGATGGTAGTCGCGCTGCCCGTGACGTCTGAGGGAGTGATGCACGAAGTGCAGGTATGCCTCTGGCAAAAGTAGCATTTCTTTTCCGCAAAGCGCGATCCGCAGATGGAACAGGTCGCCATCGTCAGGGTTTTTTGGACAGGATAACAATATTACCCTTCCTGCGGTGCGCAGGGCAAAGCAAGACTTAAATTTCCATCCTAAATCAGTTGGTGAGGGTCAAAAAATTCCGACGCTTCAACAGACCTACACGGGCTTTGCCGCCAAGTTGATGCTTGAAGATGGCACTGTTTTTGACGGTATTGGCTTTGGGTATCCGTCAGAGGTCGCCGGCGAGGTGGTTTTCAATACAGGCATGGTCGGCTATACCGAAACACTGACGGACCCGTCGTACAGGGGCCAGATACTGTGCATGACGTACCCGCTTGTCGGAAATTACGGCGTGCCAAGCCCCGACATCAAGGACGATTATGGATTGCCCAAGTTCTTTGAATCTGACAGGATACAGGTCAGGGCGCTCCTTATCCATGAGCTGTCAGACATTGCGAGCCACTGGAGCGCAACTAGGACTCTGGACCAGTGGCTGTACGAGGAAAAGATCCCCGGCATCTATGGCATTGACACCCGTGAATTGACAAAAAAGTTGCGCGTGCGGGGAGTGATGATGGGCGCAATCATTGTCTCTAACAAAGGTCCGGTGGACGAAGCAAGGTTGAAAAAGCTGGTCGCAGGCGCCAAATACGAAGGGCTCAACTTTATGCCAGAGGTTTCGACAAGCGAGCCTAAGGAGTACGGCACGGCCAAGGACTGCGTCGTTGTCCTCGACACGGGCGTAAAATACAGCATCATCCGCAACATCATGCGTACTGGCTATCGAGTCGTGCGCCTTCCTTGGGACGCTTCGTACGAGCAGATAATGTCATACAACCCAAAGGGCGTGGTGATAAGTAACGGGCCGGGAGACCCCAAGGTCTGCCTGCCGACCATAAAGGCCGCTTCACGGCTGATAAAAACGTCGACTCCGACGCTTGGCATCTGCCTTGGAAACCAGATACTTGCGCTTGCAGGCGGTGCCGATACTTACAAGCTGAAATTTGGCCACAGGGGACAGAACAAGCCCTGTGTGGACCTTCGCAACATGCAGTCCTATGTCACGAGCCAGAACCACGGCTACGGCATTGACCCAAAGAGCCTGAAAGGCACGGGATTCAAAGTATGGTTTTCAAACGCCGACGACAAGACCGTCGAGGGCATCGAGCACTCAAGCAAGCCCGTGATAGCAGTGCAGTTCCACCCCGAGGCGTCGCCGGGTCCCTACGACTGCATGTTTGTCTTTGACAGGTTCAAAGAGATAATCAGCGAAGATGAGGAGGGCGCCGGTGAAAAGGCGCCGGCCAAAAAGCTGAAGAAAACGAAAGCCAAGGAAAAAAAGAAGGGAGATAAAAGAATTGCCAAGAGATGAATCGATAAAGAAGGTGCTCGTGCTTGGAAGCGGTGCCATAAAGATAGGCGAGGCCGGCGAGTTTGACTATTCTGGCTCGCAGTGTCTAAAGGCGCTTGCCGAGGAGGGCGTAAAGAGCGTCCTGATAAACCCCAACATTGCAACCATCCAGACTGACACGCGCTTTGCAGACAAGGTATATCCAGTCCCGATAAACACGGCGTACGTTGAAAAAGTAATCCAGGAGGAAAAACCCGATTCTATAATGCTCGGGTTTGGCGGCCAGACGGCGCTCAACTGCGGCGTCGCATTGCATGGGCAGGGCATACTAGAAAAATACGGTCTGCGCGTGCTTGGCACCCAGATAAAGGGCATCGAGATAACAGAGGATCGCCAGCTCTTCAAAGACGCGATGGTGAAAAGCGACGTGCCGGTGCTGCAGAGCTTTGCGGTCAATTCCGTGCCAGACGCGCTTGCTGCGGCAAAAGAGATTGGCTATCCTGTCATTGTCAGAGTAGCATTTACGCTTGGAGGACGGGGCGGAGGCTTTGCGTACAACGAACTGGAGCTGCAAGAGATAGTGCAGCGGGGGCTCAACCTGTCGATGGTACACCAGGTGCTTATCGAAAAGTACGTGGGGCACTGGAAGCAGATAGAGTACGAAGTCATGCGCGATTATCACGGCAACAGCGTCATCGTGTGCAACATGGAAAACGTGCTTGCGATGCGGGTACACACCGGCGACAACATCGTCATCGCTCCGTCGCAGACGCTCAACAACTATGAATACCACATGCTGCGCTCGGCCGCCATCAGGGCGACAAGCTATTGTGGCATAGTAGGCGAGTGCAACATCCAGTTTGGCCTAGACCCGGAATCGGAGCGATACACCGCAATCGAGATAAACGCCAGGCTGTCAAGGTCGTCAGCGCTTGCAAGCAAGGCAACAGGCTACCCGCTTGCCTATATGGCGGCCAAGATAGCGCTTGGGTATTCACTGCCGGAACTGCTCAACAGGATAACCAAGGTAACGACAGCATGCTTTGAGCCCTCGCTTGACTATGTTGTACTGAAGATGCCGAGGTGGGACTTTAGCAAGTTTGAAAACGTCAAGCGCAAGCTGGGAAGCGCCATGAAGTCTGTCGGAGAGGTTATGGCGATTGGCCGAAACTTTGAGGAAGTTATCCAGAAGGCTATCAGGATGAGCGCAACCGGCAAAGACGGCCTTGTCGCAAACGGCAACGACCCGCAGGAGGCAGTAGACATTGAGCGCATAGAGCAGGCGCTTTTGCAGCCAAACGACGAAGTGATATTTGCAGTTGTGCAGGCGATGAAGGCCGGCATGGACATCAACAGGATATACCAGTTGTCGCACATTGACCCGTGGTTTTTGACCAAGATCAAAAACATCGTCGACATGGAAGCAAATCTGCAAAAGGCGGGCAGCTTTGACGCCGACATGGTGAGAAAGGCCAAAAAAATAGGCTTCTCCGACCGTCAGCTGGCGCGCTGCCTGAAAAGCGACGAGATGCAGGTCAGAAGCGCCAGGGAGAAATTCGGTATCAAGCCCGTGGTCAAGCAGATAGACACGCTGGCTGCAGAGTGGCCGGCCAAGACAAACTACCTCTACATGACATATGGCGGCAACTTTGATGATGTAGTAGTAAAAGACATCAAGGACAAGAGCAGGATGGTCGTGCTTGGCGCCGGCCCATACAGGATTGGGAGCAGTGTCGAGTTTGACTGGGGCACCGTCAACATGGTGTGGGGCCTCAAGGAAAACGGCGTCAAGGAAATATCAGTAATCAACTGCAATCCTGAAACTGTGTCGACGGATTACGACATCTGCGACCGCCTGTACTTTGAAGAGTTGACTTTGGAACGCGTGCTTGACATCTGCGACAAGGAAAACCCTACAGGCATTGTGACGTGCGTCGGCGGCCAGACGGCCAACAACCTTACACCCAAGCTCGCAAAGGCGGGGATAAAAATAATCGGTACCAGCAGCGAAGATGTCGACAGGGCGGAGGACAGGGCCAAATTTGGGCAGCTGCTGGACTCTATAGGCATCAGGCAGCCGGCTTGGAGACAGTTTACTAACCTGTCGGAGGCCAAAGAGTTTGCAGAAACCGTTGGCTACCCTATTCTTGTGAGGCCGTCGTATGTGCTTTCCGGCGCGGCCATGAAGGTCGTATGGGCAGAGCAGCAGCTGGAGCGGTTCCTGACGGACGCGACAAACGTCAACCCAGAGCACCCCGTCGTAATCAGCAAGTTCCTCCAAGATGCCGCCGAAGTGGAGGTTGATGCGGTGGCAAACGGCAAGGATGTCATCATTGGCGCAATAATAGAGCACATCGACAATGCCGGCGTGCATTCTGGCGACGCCATGATGAGCATACCCCCGTGGCGGCTTGACAGGAACATCATGGAAACCATTACCGACTATTCGGTAAAGATAGGCAGGGCCCTCAATGTCAAGGGGCCGCTTAACATCCAGTACCTGGTAAAGGACGAGCAGGTGCTCGTGATAGAGGCCAACGTCAGGGCATCTCGCTCTATGCCTTTTGTCTCTAAATTTGCAGGCGTAAACCTCATCAACTTGGCTGCAAGGGCGATGCTTGGCAAGCCGCTGCCGGCAAAGGCAAAAGACCTTTGGCTCAAGACGCCGGGATTTGGCATCAAGGTCCCGCAGTTCTCGTTCATGCAGCTTGAAGGGTCCGATATCGTCCTTGGCGTCGAGATGCAATCAACCGGCGAAGTCGCGTGTTTTGGCGCCAGCTTTTATGACGCGCTGTCAAAGGCGTACATGGCCGCAGGCTATGCGATGCCGCTGTCCGGCTCGGTGCTCATCACCATCGGCGGGCAAAAGAACAAGGAAAAATTATTGCCCCTTATATCGATGCTCAGCGCCATGAATTTCAAGATCCTAGCCACAGAGCACACGGCCGAATTCATGGAGAACAACGACGTGAAAAATGTAGAGCTTGTACACAAGATAAGCGAGCCGGACAGAAAGCCCAACATCGCCGACCTGCTCTACGAACGCAAGCTGGACTTTATAATCAACATACCGGCGACGTCGACGCTTGAAAAGTACGTCGGCATGCTGCAGGACGAGTACCTCATCCGCAGGAAAGCCGTCGAGACAGGCACACCGGTGCTGACTACGGTCGAGTCTGCAAGCTCGTTCATCAAGACCATCCAGTGGCTCCGCGACCACACTCCGACGCTGGCTCCCCTCAGCAAGTATGTCGAGATGGACTAACTAGCCATTTCTGAGGCTCTAGTCATCCTCTTTTTCAGCACTAGCGAAAATGCAAGCGACGCCACAGAGAACAGGGCAGATGTCATGAAGATCATGGTAAAAGACTCTGGCGCCGGGAACTGCGTGCCGGCCACTGATACGGTGTAGGTCTGCATGTACGTCCCTGCGAGGGCAGGGCCTATAGCCATGCCTATTGCAAAGAGCAGCGCACCAATGCCTGTGGATATGCCCATGAACTCCGTCGGAGCGGATGATACAACAAGGTTCCAGTTTGCAGTCGCAGTCATGGCAAGGCCGACTGCAATCACTGCAAGATTGGCAGAAACCACAAATCTTGTCGAATGGAACGCGGCAAGGCCGACTGCGCCGACGATGCTTATGATGCCTCCAAACACAGTCGGGTTCACCCTGCCAAGCTTGGAGATCACAAAAGCCGACGCGCTGGAAAATATCAGAAATATCGCCATGAAAGGCAGCTGCACATGCGCCGCTTCCAAAGCGTCGCCTCCAAACCCCGATGGCGGCGGGCTCCTTACTAACTGCACTATCGTCGGGTAAGCTAGGAACATGGTCGTGCCAACAAGTATCATCATCAGGTAGGTGGGCAAAAGCACCCTGTGCCTTAACAGCCGCAGGTTGACGAGTGGCTGCGGAACCCTCTTCTCGATAAGGACGAATCCTGCCAGCGACGCCGCTGATGCGGCAAACGACGCGGCAATTACCTGCAGCGAGTTTTCATATGCCGAGGCATTTTCAATGAACGTCAGCCCGACAAGAAACGACGTTATGGTAGCGGAAAGCGCCAGAGCGCCTTTGATGTCTATTGCCGCATCAGCAGCGCCGCCGGCCGCCTGCGGCCTGCCAGTGCCGGGCACCAACCGGGCTATCAGAAGCGCTATTACCGCCGCCACGGGCGCGATGAAAAAGAAGGTTGTATGCCACCCGAAATTCTGGATGATGCTGGCACCAACCAGCAATCCTACTACCGACCCGCCGGAAGCAGCGGAGCTGAACACACCGACCGGCATCGCCAGCTTTTGTGGCAGAAACGACGTGCGCAGGATGCTAAAAGCCACAGGTACGGCGGCAAAGCCGACGCCCTGCATCGCCCTCGTTGCGAGCAGGAAAACAATGTTTGTCGAAAAGCCCCCTGCGACGACTCCGGCCACGTACAGCGCAAGCAGCACGAGCAGTACGCGCTTGCTGCCATAGATGTCGGACAGCTTGCCGGCAATGGGCGTCATGACTGCGGCCACTATCAGGTAGGCGCTAAATACCCACGCAGAGGTGCTGTAGGGCACGGAAAAGTCCCGCATGATCTCTGGTATCGCAGGGAGCAGCATAGTCTCAGAGAACATGACTGCAAGGAGTGTGCTGCTCAATATGCCGAGGACCAGCCACGGCGACTTGGTTGCTGCCTTGACTCTTTCTTTTTCCATGCAAAAACTCGATCCCTAGTGCTTGTGTGGAGCGATGCTAAGCAAAAGAACCTGCGTGCCTTTGAAATTCAAAATGGCTGGAGGAACACTCGGCAGCAGGTAAACGATGTTCACAAACACAGATACCATAGGAGCCACCCGCTATTTAACTGGGCAAGTTTCGCCGCCCGTATCTAGTAAGTTGGGAGTGACTTGGTTCGCTTGCGGCAACTAGAGAACGCTTGGCAGGACCGAAGCGTCGCCCACTATTGAGCCGTCAAGCGTGACTACCATGCACTTTTGCACGGCGTCGCTTTCTACAAGCCGCGACATTATCGGCGACGTCGACCTGCGGTAGGTGCGCTCGCCTGCAGCATAGAGGTATTTGTTGAAGCTTGGAATGACGATTATGTCAAGCAACCCCGGCTCTGAGAAAAGCGCTTCTTTTTTCGCCTGCAGGGACACCCAGACACGCTTGCCGTTTACCACACTCCCCTTTTTCAAAAACACTGGGTGCAGGTGACCCATCACTATTCTGCGCACGTGCGAGCGGGCGTCAGACGGCAGGCTGTGACCATGCACAAAGAGCGTATCGCCTATCACCATGCCTCTGCTGCTTATGACATTGACGCTGTCAGGCACGAGGTGGCGTATGCTGCCGTCGTGGTTGCCCGGCACGAGATACACGTCCTCCATCCTTGCAGACAGTTGCTTGAGGAACATCGGTATGTCGTCCCATTCCTGTTTGCTTATTGCACCTACAGTGTTCTTGACATCGCCCAGTAGTACAAGGCCAGTCGCCCTTTGCGACTCTGCAAGAGACGTTATCTCGTCGAGCATCTCCTGCGCCAGAGTCGACTTTATCTTTATCCCCTTTTGTCCGAGCTCTGCCTCAAGGCCAATGTGCAGGTCCGAGACTGCGATATAGCGCTTTTTACCCTCTTCTTCAAGCAGGAGCGCGGCGTGCGGGTGCAGTGGACGAACCTTCACGGCAGTTTTATATCGCAATGTGCGCCAATAAATTGATCGTGTCAGAGAGCGAACGCATAGAGGGCACAGTACTGTCCGGTAGCGTCAAGATGCTGGAGTTTCTGCCTAGCAAGAGAAGGCTGTGGGTGGTGGTCGGCAAGGACAGCGAGTACTGGACGGACCCGGAGATGGGCTTTTGCTCCTGCAAGGACTATTACTTTAGCACGCTTTCAGGCAAGGGACCCTGCTATCACCTAAAAAGCGTGATAAGGGCGCAGGAAGATGGCAGAGCAGAGAGAATCGAATTTTTCGACGACGAGTACGCCCAGATACTCCAAGCGTTGGCAGACGATAGCGAAAATATCCTCTTGCATTAATTTCAATTTTATGGAACATTTTACTGAAATGGGCTACTAGTAGTTCCCACCTGTTCTTATAGTCGCTATCAAAAAGGAAAATGTGCAGCACGAGGAGATAGCGCAGATGCACTGGGACGTTGCAAGGCTATTGTCTCTTGGCGTCAGCGAGGAGTTTTTGAGAGAAGAAGGCATGACCCCTGCAGGAGCAAGGGAACTTTTGAAAGGACTGCTGTACCTCAGGGAAAGATACGGAGCGCAGTAGCACTATCATTTTATTATCGGCCCTGTCCTAACCGTGCCGTGGCAAAGGACAAGGTCGTCCTCATAATCGGCTCTGGTGGCAGGGAACACGCCCTTGGGTGGAAGCTGTCCCAGAGCCCGCAAGTAAAAAAGGTATATTTTGCGCCGGGAAATGGCGGGACATCGGAGAACATAGACATCAAGCAGACCGATATTGAAAAACTCGTCTCATTTGCCAAGAAATTTGGCCGCGACTGCCTTGCGGTGGTTGGTCCCGAAGATTCTCTCTCACTTGGAATCGCAGACGCCTTTGCAAGGGAGGGCCTGCGCCTCTTTGGGCCTTCAAAGGAGGCGGCCATGCTTGAAAGCAGTAAGGTCTTTGCCAAAGAGTTCATGAGCAAAGCCGGGATACCAACTGCCAGTTTTGCGACGTTTTCAGACGCTCGCGGCGCCAAGGACTACATCAGGGGCCAGAACAAGCCTCTCGTGGTCAAGGCAGACGGCCTTGCAGCTGGCAAGGGGGTAATCGTGTGTGACGACGCAGCTCAGGCAATTGACGCAGTTGACAAGATAATGGTTGGTAAAGAGTTTGGTGATGCCGGGGGCAGAGTCGTGATCGAAGAGAGGCTGTCGGGCGAGGAGGCGTCATTCATTGCACTGTGCGACGGCAAGGCGATCATGCCGCTTGCGTCCTCGCAGGACCACAAGCGGATTTATGACGGCGATAAGGGACCAAACACTGGCGGCATGGGCGCGTATTCGCCGGCGCCTGTCGTCGACAGAGTGTTGCACGACAAGATAGTCAAGCGGGTGATGGAGCCGGCCGTGTCTGAGATGCAAAGGCGTGGGACGCCGTTTAAAGGATTTTTATATGCAGGCATCATGGTCGATAAAGACACGGGCGAGCCGTACGTGCTTGAATTCAACGTCCGCATGGGCGACCCGGAGTGCCAGCCTATAATGATGCGTATAAAGTCTGATTTTTACGAATACATCGACGCTGCGGTGGATGGCAGGCTTGCTTCGATGCCTCCCATCGAGTGGAAGGACCAGACGGCAGTATGCGTCATCATGGCCTCAAAGGGCTACCCGGGCAGCTATGAAAAGGGCAAGGTGATTGAAGGCCTTGACTCGGATTTTGCAAACGTGATGGTGTTTCATGCAGGAACTGCCCGCGACGCGTATGGACGCATCGTCACAAACGGCGGCAGGGTACTTGGCGTGACTGGCATCGGCGACGACCCCAGGCAGGCAATTGACAACGCGTACTCGGCGGTCAGGAAGATACGCTGGGGTGAAAACGGCCACTATTACAGGACAGACATTGCAAGAAGGGCGATATACGCTAGCTAGAGGTGTATATCATGCCGTTTTCCGTGACAAGGGAGGCAAGTCTCCTGTCAAACCTGCCGCGTGGCAGCTCTTCTACCACCTGGAATGAGTATGCAAGCCCCATCGAAAAGCAGTGCTGCATGGACAAAAAGCGGTCATAATAGCCCTTGCCGTACCCTACCCTGCATCCCTTGAGGTCAAAGGCGACTCCTGGCACAAGCACGACGTCGATGTTGTCTACCGGCGACGAGGGCTTGGGTTCTTTTATGCCAAACCTGCCTTCCACCAGCTCGCCGTCAAATTCGTAAAATACCATCCTTTCGCCCTCTGTCCTCGGCAGCGCCACCCTTTTGCCCGCCTTCTTTGCAGCATCTATTATGAGTAACGTGCGCACTTCGGAACCTGCAGGATAGTACGCGCCGACGACCCGGGCAGACGAAAACTCTTTGCTATTGATGACGTGTTCTTGGATTGGACGGCTCTGCTCCTCTATCTGCTCTGTCGCAAGGCCGTTTCGCCTTTCCAGCATCTGGCGGCGTATCTTTTGTTTTTCCTTGCGGGCGTCTGGCAGCTAATGCATCCCCCGCGACAGCGAAGCAGCAGTGACGGTATTTTTCATGAGCATCGCTATCGTCATCGGCCCAACGCCTCCCGGTACGGGCGTTATCCACGATGCCTTCTCCTTGACTGAATCAAAGTCGACGTCGCCGGCGAGCTTGCCGTTGTGCCTGCTCGTGCCAACATCGATGACGACTGCACCCTGCTTTACCATGTCAGACGTGAGGGTAAAGTGCTGGCGGTTGCCAATCGCAGTTATCACGAGGTCGGCCTCCTGTAACCTGTTGGCAAGATCTCTTGTCTTTGAATGGCACACAGTCACTGTCGCGTTGCGCTCAAGGAGCATGAACACGAGGGGCTTGCCCACAAGGTTGCTTCTGTTAATGATGACTGCGTCCATGCCTGCCACGTCTATCTTGTAATAGTCCAAGAGTTCCATGACGCCGGAGGGAGTGCATGGCTTTAGGTGCGCCATGCCGTTTTGCAGCATGCCTGCACTGTAGGGCGTCAGGCCATCGACATCCTTTAGCGGGCTGATGGCGTTAATGATTGCAAACTCGTCAATGTGCGAGGGCAGCGGCAATTGTACCAAAATGCCGTGCACCTCCGGATCGACGTTTAGCAGCTGCACGAGTTCCAAAAGCTCGTGTTGCTTGAAGGCCGCGGCAAGCCTGTGATCTCTCGTGGCGATGCCCAGCTCCTTTGCGGTCTTTTGCTTGCTGCTGACGTACGTGGCAGACGCCGGATCGTCGCCTACAAGCACCGTGGCGAGGCATGGCTGGACGCCGGATGCCTTTAGTTCGTCCACCGCTTTTTTGACACGCTCCTTGACTGCAGCCGAGACTTCAAGGCCGCTGATTATCTTTGCTGCCAAGTAATCAGCCTAAACCGGATGCGCTATTTTGCTTTTCTGATCACGTCAGATAGTGATGATGATGGTGATGTTGTTGACCCGGTCATGAGGTAATGCAAAGGGATTACGGTGTGTGAGGGGTGCGGTGGGGGGGGAGGGGCCGCCGACAAGGGATAAAAAAACTCCTCATCTCTCTCTCAAGAGCCTCAGGATGAGATACATACACGAAAAACTAAATTAATAAGAATTGCCAAGTCCGATGGAGGAGAAGAGGGGGAGGGGAGAGGGGCACACAATGGCAAACCAGTTCCTGCAGCGACGCTGGCTCGACTTTCGCAATGGGCACAGCATCTACCTAGCATTCCTGCTCACGTTCATCAACTTTATACTCATCACCTACAATTTCGCCATAGGCAAGATACCATTCCTGCAGGATATCATTGGCAACACGTTTGTCTTTGCGGTCATCTTTGTGGCAATCTATATCCCTGCGGCGATCGGCATAGGGTACTGGCACAGAAAGAGACAGTATTCGGTCGAGAACGAGGCTTTGTTGAAGGAAAACTGGGTGTGGGCTTGGATATCTCTCTACCAGATCCGGCTCATCGAGGGCAAGGCAACGCCTGAGGAAAGCAAGCTCGTCAGGGACTATCTTGAGGCAATACTGAAAGCACAAAAGAAGGATACCCTCGCAGGACAGAGCGCCGAAAGCGCCCTTACAAAATAAGGGCTCCTCTATCCCTTTAGTGCAGGCACCAGCTTTTTCAGTATGACGCGCCTTACCATTTTTTTCTGGCGCTCTCTTATACCCCTGCGCAGGTCTTCTGGAAAGAGCGAGAAATAGCCTTCCGGCTTGGGCTTGAACGTCATGTAGTAGTAAAACATGTTCCATGCGCCCCTCCTGCCCACCTGCCCGTTTCTTACAAACTCCTTTACGCACCGTCCAAGGACGTACGGAGCATAGTAGCCAAGAGCCTTCATGGCGTAGCCGAACTCGACAAAGTTGTGCGAATGTCCGAGCCGGTCAAGGTGATCAAATGTCGCGTCATGGACTACTGAAATCTTTTTACCCTGCAGGAGCGCCCTCTCGAGTATCTCGGACTCATAGCCGACGACGTGTGGGTATTGGTCATAATTATCGAAAAAGAATGACTGTCTTACAAACCTGCCGGCGCCATGGGGTGCCACTGACCTTGCCCCGCCATAGTCGCCGGAGCAGATCACCATCTCTCTGTCCTTCATGGCCAAGAGGATCTTTTCAGCGTAGTCTGGCGCAAAGCTGACATCGCCTGCCGCTATCATGTGGTAGTCGTACCCTTTGCGAAGCGACATGTTCCAGAGAAGTGGTATGCGCTTGTAGTCTCTGGTTGTGCTGCCGGTGTTTATCACCTCGACTAACCCGGGGTGCTTTTTCTGGTACTGATCGAGTATCTCGCCTGTCCTGTCGGCAGAGCCGTCGTTTACGGCGATTATCTTGGACGGCCGGTGCGTCTGCGCAAGAAGGCTCTCCATAACCTGCGCCACGGTCCTCTCGCCGTCGCGCACCGGAAAGAAGCAATAGTATGTACCAAGGTTCTGTGCCATTTTGCTTGTGCCTTCAACTATGTCATTATAGCAGTAGTATAATTATCATGCAGGATCATGCTTTTGTGCTTTTCGTCGATCTGTGCATCTGCGACATTGTAATACATGGACATAAACGAGCACCACGGCTCGTCGCTGCCAAACAGTATCCGCCTTGCGTCAATGACAGAGAGCGCGTACTCGATTGCATAGGGAGTGGTTATGCCAGAAGTGTCGAAATAGACGTTTGGGACGTCCTTGCTATCTACTAGGGCGCGCTTGACAACGCTTGTGTCAGAACCTCCCATGTGAGCCATCACCACCCTGATCTTTGGATGCGTGCGTGCAACTTGGAGTGCGTGGAGGTATGAGGTGTTTGATTCAGGAGCGGCGTCCTTGTACCTCCCGGTGTGGACCAGAAGGACGGCCTGCCTGTCGTTCAGCATTTCCATGAGCGGAGCATATTGCGCAGACGAAACGGGAGCGTTCTCAAACGAGCCATGGAACTTGGCGCCGATGATGTCCTCGCCAAGCCCCCTCTCGATCATCCTGATGTCTTTGTGTAGCTGCGATTTTTGGACCCACACCAGTCCACGGACAAAACGGTGCCTCTTGCATATTGACGCCAGCTTTTCGTTATTGCTGTTGATATCCTGTTCCAGGCTCATCACAGTCATGTTCTCAATTCCATGCTTTTCCCTCAACTTTAGCAGGCCGTCTTCAGAGAGGGAGCGGTTTATCGAGGCAGACTTGCCCATATGCACATGGGCGTCGTTTATGTTACGCCTTTCCAATTACGACTCCAACCTTGTCCTTGCCGCCCCTCACGTGCGAGTGCGCAGGCACGTCCTTTGTCAGGAGGGTATCCTGGTCAATTACGGAAAACGCGCCTATGCGCAGGCCGGGAATCAGCCTGACGTTTGCACCTATCCTGACGTTGTCACCTATCTCGCTTTCAAGAAGCTTGAAATCCGCAGGGGCCGTGCCGTGCCTCCCTTCCGTTATGTCGGGCGTATTTGTAGAGACAAATAGAGGGCCGATAAAGACGTTGCTTCCTATGCGCAGGCCCTTTGTGACGTGACACTGGGCGTGTATGGTAGTATAATCGCCGATGCTGTTGCCGCCCTCCGAGCACGAGAGCGTGCCAAATATCGAGTGGCTGCCGATTTTTGTGCCGGGCCTAAGCACGGCGTTTGGCCCTATTATGCAGTTGTCGCCGATAATGCAGTCGGCATAGATCCGGGCGCCGTCTTCAATCCTGCTTCCGTCCCCTATTTTCACGCCGGCATGGATGCTCACAAAATGTCCCATCCTGACGTCCTTGCCGATATAGGCAGAGCCGTCTATGAACAAGTTGCCCCCTTGCATTTGCATGGTAGAGGTATCCTGGGACTATAAGTAATTTTTTAGCTGCCAAATCCTACAACTTTTGCCCGCCCTTGATCGTTCTGCTGACAAAGAGACGATGCCACACCTCAAGGGCGAGGATCCCAAGCATCTTGTTGATGTAGCGGGGATCAGGTTCGTTTCTCATCCGGTTCATGGTCTTTGATATCCACGCAGGGTTGACAAGTCCTGCCCGGACTGTTTCAGAGCCGGAATTGACGTATCTGCTCACTAGTTCCCGGGCGTTTCTGTCCCACAGCGAGACGAGGTTTACCGCAAAGCCCTTCTTGACAGGCTCTAGCTTGGGCCCCTTGCCTGCAGCCAGTATCGACCGCAGAGGCAGCTTGCCGATTCCCGTCACGGGGTCGTATTTCAACTGCCAGGGGATATGGGTTGCAAACCGGATCATTGCTTGCGTAAGAAAGATGGACCTTATCTCAATGCCAAGGAGTTTTTCAAACGCCCTGTTGGCAGGCATCCAGTCGTAAAGGAGTTTACCGTTGAAATCCGCCAAAAAGACCTGCTCAAGGGGCCCCTCAAGGCCGTTGTCAAAGTGAGGGCGCAAAAGGCCATAGATCCTGTCCCATGAGAACCGGATCTTTGGGCCAAACATGGCGGCCTGGTCTGGGACCCAGTCCCTCTCGTGGCAATCAAGGTATACCTTGACTCTTTTCTTCCACCCTGACTTTTTAGGCAGAAGCGACAGAAACTTGGAATACCTAAACGTATAGCCGCCAAACAACTCGTCGCCACCATCGCCAGAGTAAAAGATGTCAGAAAATACCCGCCCCTTCTCTAACGCGTAATAGTGATAGAGGTTCCATCTTGGCTCTTTTACGGCAGATATCAGCTTGGGCAGATCTGCAAGAATGTTTGACAGCTTCATCTCATTAAAGTTGCAGTTGTGTGCCCTGGCGATTTCCCGGGCCTGCTCCACTTCGTCGTCTGCGTCTCCAAAGCCGATGCTTATGCATTCCAGCTTGACATCTGGCAGCGTCGACCGGAGCATCGCGACTGTAAGAGCAGAATCTATCCCGCCGCTGAGCGACAGGCTGATGCATTTGGGCCTCTTTCTGCGGGCCATTTTCAAAATCTCTTGCTTTATTATGCCAACGGTCCTCGCCTTGATGTTATCGTCATCATTGCCATCATCATCGTCGTTGTCGTCCTGCTTCCATGGAATAAAGTCGCAGGGCTTTAGCGGCGGGCGTACGGGTCTTTTTTCGGGGTTATAGCGCAGCGTAAGCATGTTTGCTATTGCGTCAGGGTCCGGCTGCACTAGGGCAGAAGGTAAAAGGATGATGTTTAAAAAGACTATTGCGCAAGCGCCTCACAACTGCTTCTCTCTCCTCCCTCCCCAAAAAAAAGGCAGAGAGCTCGGCTGATCAGGAAGCGGTGCTTGCGGCATATTGCTTGATGACCCTTGCATATAGCTGGATGTGCTGGTCTGCGATCTTGTCCCACTGCAGGTGAGGCGCAAACTGCAGGATATTTCTTTTGTATTGCGAGTAATTCTGGGCCAAGTGGGACAGAGACCTGCTGAAGGATTCACTGTCTCTTTTGGAGACGATGCCAAGCCCCATCTCTGCAAATTCTCTGAAAAACGCAAGGTCGCTTGCCACAAACGGCAGCCCGTGCGCCAGCGCGTCAAACATGACGCCGGACACGGAGACTACCTTGTACGGAAATGCTATCGCATCGCAGGCTAGGAAGAGCTTTGAGAGGATTTCGTCGTCAAGGTATCCTATGTTTAGATTGATTGCGCTTCCGATCTGAATTGGGTGCTCGGCCCCTCGCTCGTGGCGGTCCTGCTTTACAACCAGAACCCAGCCTTCCGGCAAGACCAGCCCTTCCAGCAGGTCAAAACCCTTGTAAAAGCCGGCATAGCCAAAGGCAAGCAGGAGCATTTTGTCAGAGGGCAGGCCAAACTCTCTTCTCAGGTTATCCCTATTCTGTGTCAAGTCCATCGTTTGGGCAGGTTCGGCGCCGTGGTATATGACAGCCCCGCGCTTGACTATGTCGCGGATTGTCTGTGTGGGACTTATTATCTCGTACGAGAGGTTTGCGACATGCAAAAGCAGGCGGTAGCGGTACTCCATCATCTTGCTACGCACGACCACGCGCAGCCGCCGGGGTAGAACTCCCAGCTTGCCACCCTTTCTTGCAGCACGCTGCTGCACATAGTCACGGTACTCGTCGTAGGGGTAGACGGTATGGATTGTCGATACAACTGGCACCTTGGATTCCCTGTAAAACTTGTCAAGCGTCGATCCAAACAAAATGTTGGACAGCATGTGGGCAGGCGTGTCGATTTCATATAGCCCTCTTTCATACTGCACGTTTACCACGTCCGGTTTGAGTTCAGACACTAGCGCAAGTAGGCGATCCGAGTTTCCCCTGTCGCCCTTGATGACCACCGGATGGATGGCTGCATTTTCGCTGTGCGCCCCGGCGTGGACGGCGTTTGTGGCCACGTCTATGCGGGCCTTTTTGGCAAGCGCGCCCACCAGATTGGCGGTATACCGCGAAATGCCACCCTTCATCGGAGGGTACTCGCCGGCGACCATCAGCACCCTCATCTGGCTTCTCTCACTGCAGGAATAGTTGCGCCCTTTTTTCCATAAGACTTGTGTTCATTTTTACGCTGCAAAGTAGAGCTGTACAGGACTCGGACATGCCATTATTCAGGTAACAGCATCAATTATGCACATAGGCACAGTAGTAGTCGTCGTCGCAGCAGATGCAAGCGCAACTAAACAGGCGAGGCTGCTCTTCTCTTTTTGAGAAGGGCGGCGTACTAATCCACTAGAATTGCATTCCTATCGACGAATGCGACTTTAAATGTGAACATATCACTTGAATATGACCCCGTATCTCTCAATCCCATATGTCATCTATAGGCAAATACAGGCTTGGCGTGTGGCTTGGGCGCAGGTTCTGGGAATCAAGGCAGTTTTATTCGGCGTACATTGCGCTGTTTGTGGCCATAACCAACTGGATAACGATCCAGTACCGCTTGGTGCTGGAACAGTTGCCGGTTTTAAACATCCTGTTCCCAAACATTATCGTGTTTACTGTCGTGGCGGCTGTGCTCTTTACTATAGTAAGCATTCTCGGCGGTCACTATATCCACAGAAAGAGGCAATTTCGGATCGAGCAATCGCTGGCGACCGAGGAGAACCCGTACCTCTACAGGGCGACGCCGGGAAAAGAGAGGGACCTGATGATACCGATGTCTGTCTTTCACCTAGAGATACTGGAGGAGATACTGCGCACGCAAAACGCGCTGACAGAGGACAAGAAAAAACAATTCGAGTTTTACCGCCAAGAACTCACAAGGCTGATAAACGGTCAGGATGTCAGGAAATAAAACCCTGCGCGACGACCTGCCAGAAGGAGAAGGAGGAGGAGGAATTAATTAAAGATATGAAGGTGCTCATGGTCTCCACAGAGTATCCTCCCATGCTTGGTGGTGTGGGCCGCTACACGTCCAATCTGGTCAAGGCCCTCAGAAAAGCGGGCGCAGAGGTCGTAGTAGCATGCAGTGAAAAAGGCAATGGAGACTATACGGGACTGTCGCCGACCAATGCAAACAATTCAGAGCTTTTGTTGCAGATAGCAGAAGAATCGGCGCCGGATGTCGTCCACGTCCAGTTTGAGCCGGGGCTCTATGGACTGGCGATGGATCTTGCCAACCCAAGAAAAAAAGGAGGAATGACGTACATAGACACCTTTTACAAAAAGTGCAGGTTCCCGATAGTCACGACGTTTCATTCAGCATATACTTTCAAGGACTGGATGGGCCAGTCTACTGCGGTAAAGCCGGGGAGGTACGGGACGCTTGGCGTACCTGCGAGGATCGCGGTGAGGACGTGGCGAAACATTGTCCATTACAGGTCGTACAGCGAAATAAACCGCGAAAAGCTTGCACTCAGCAGGGCCGGAATTTGCTTTTCAAGGTACGCCGCAGACCAGCTAGGTGGTGGCCACATCATATATCACGGGGCAGAACCTGCGTCGGCGGCATTGTCCAAAGAAGAAGCGAGGCGACGTTTTTCGTTGCCGCCTGACAGACGGATTGCCCTCGTTACAGGCTTTAGGACCGTGACAAAAGGGTGGGACATCGTAGTCAAGATGAAGGTGCCGCCGGGGTGGGTTATTGTGTCCAACTCTGCCAAGAGCCACTTTAGCAGGGAAAACATGGAGAATGTGTTTGAAGCTGATGGCATCATCGACTTGCAAAGAGGCTACCTGTCAGACGAGGAGCTCTCGTCTCTGATGTTTGCCTCCGACGCGGTGTTGCTGCCCTACAGGATTACCTCCGGCTCGGGCGTCATGTTTGACGCGCTGGCGCACGGGCTGCCGTTTGTGGCAAGCGACCTTGCGTTTTTCAGAGAATTTGCAGAGATGGGGCTTGGGATCACTGCAAAACGCGATCCCGAGTCGTTTGCAAGGGCGATAGAGACGATAGGCCACTCTTATGACAAGTACTCAAGGGCGGCCCAGGCCTTTAAGGAAAAGTTGAGATGGGATTTTGTCGCAAGACAGCACGTCCAGATATACTCGGGCAGCGCGGCCTTGGGGGATCAGTCATTCGCAGTTTGAATACGATTGCATCGGATTGCTTTCCTTCCCGAGCACGCGCTCGATAACTTGTCGCATGTTAGCCTTGAAGGCGTCTTCTGAGAATAACTCGGCGATTTCGCTTATTCTTTTGCGCTCTGAAAACGGCAGTGAAAGAGCGAACTGGATTATCCTGGCGGCCCTTTCAATGGTGTCATACTGGTACTGCTGTGGCACAAACTCGGCGCATCCTCCATAATCTGGCACGACAGGAATGAGCCCCGCAGCCATCGCCTCGACGATTGAGATTCCAAAATGCTCTCCTCTCATGGTGTGCAGGTAAACTTTTGATGCGGACATCTCCTCAATGACGGCATCAAAGCTGGCATTTGGCTTGAATTCCACAAGGCTGTCAACACCTAGCGACCTTGACATTTTGACCAGATATTCGTAATAATAGCGGTTTGAAGGAGTCAGGCTGCCCATTACCGTGGTCCGGACGCCGGATGCCTTGGCGATCAGTAGCGCGTTTTCAACCGACTTTTCCGGCGTGAACCTGCAAAGCACCAGCACCTTATCCTCTCTTTTGTCAGATTTCAACGCCTGCCGGAACGACTTGGTGTCTGCGCATGGGTAGATTACTGGCGGATTGATATCGGGATACAGCCGCCGAATTGCGTTCTGACTGAACCGGGAATTTGTCAACACAGTCCCTTTCACCATTGCAGGCCTTGAAAGGAACCTTGTCAGCCTATCATAAGGAGCAAAATATGCCTTCCAGAACGGCGACTTTTGGTACTTGGACGTATATTCCTGCATGGATAGCGCGCGGGTCGGAAAGTGGCAGTAAGTTATCAGCGGGCTCTTGTTGACGTAATGGTATGGCAGCAGGTCGCCGTGCGTATTGATGAGCAGGTCGACCTTGGCCACGGCTGACGGGAGTAGTGTCAGGATGCGTTGGTAGATGCCAAACGCGCTTATGCCGATTGGAAAGATCGATTTTATCTTGTCTACCCTGATGTCCTTGTTATAGGTCCTTTTTATCCTGTCAAAATCCGGCTTTTGGCTGATGATTAGCGTGACGTCAACGCCCATGTCGTTAAGCGTCTCGATGGTGTTCACTGCAAGCCTTCCGCTGCCGCCTCTCCCCTCTAGGCTGTGGTGAACTACTCCAATGTTCATTGCGTCAGATACTACTCGACAACAATGGTCAAAATGAATAGCTGTCATTTTCGGTAAAAAATTGACATCTTTGTCGAGCACAAATAGCGACAGGTGAACAGGACAGCATCTATTTTTACAATTCTCACTCTACAGGGATATATCCGATTGATCTCTGAAAAAGAGCAGACATGGGAGGAGCCCTTGTTGCTGTTGGTTTTCTGGCATGGTTGTGTGAGCCGCAGGAAGGTCCAGTACCTGCGATTGACTCTATCGTGATAGTGCCTGCAAAGATCTGCTATGCCGCCTTCAGGTTTGCCGCCAGGCTTGCCGTAGGAAAAACAAGACGCAACAACATGCGTCTTGCCAACAGGTTCTGGCTAAAACAGGTCAGCCCGTCTTTACATTTTGTAAAATGGATAAACGTAGTGGTGTTTGGGAGGCCGGGCACGTCATTGATAAAGGTGCGAGTGCCGAAATACGGTTACCAGTATTTTTGCAGAATTGACAGAGGAGACTTTACGCCAGGCCGCGAGGACGACATGGTAGAACTTTTTACTCCAGCAAAAGGCGACGTGGTGATTGACGTAGGAGCTCACATCGGCAGGTACACCATAACAAGCTCAAGGCGCGTCGGCTCTACCGGCAAGGTCGTTGCGATAGAGGCCGATAGGGGCACATACGAGATCTTGAAGCACAACATTGGCCTCAATGCGCTGACCAATGTCATAGCGCTAAACTGCGCCGCATACTCGGCCCAAGCGATGTTAAGGCTCTACCAGCCTGATGACAATTTTTCAATCTATGATACGGTGATGCCAAGCAGAGCAGACACCAGCGGCAAATACACTGAAGTCGAGGCGCGCACTCTTGACTCCATCCTTGATGCAAATGGGCTTCAGGCAGCAGATTGGATCAAGATTGACGTAGAAGGCGCAGAGTACGAGGTCCTAAAAGGCATGACTGGAATACTTGCGACCAACCACGACACGACGATCCTGATAGAAATCCATGACATACAGGACAGCGGGCACTATGGCAAGATAGCCAAATTTCTGGAAGACTTTGGCTTTGGAATAGAATTTGAAAAATCCTACGGCGCAGGTAGTAGGGAGCGGCACGTCATTTTTAGAAAAAAGGCCCTCATACATCCTGCACTTGGGAACCCATCCGTGCATGAACAGCACAAGCCCTTTGAGGAGGTTCTGTAATATCGTGGCAGAAGGCTCCGAGTATGGCTTTGTAGACAGCAACGCATGGTGGCTAAGGAGTAGCAGGGGAGCTACTGCATCTGACAGGCTGGTGCTTTCTCTGCTAAAGACGGCGTTTCTTGGCACGAGGTTCTTGCTAAAGGTGATCATGGGCAGAAAAAGGAGGGACGAGTGGTTTGCAAAGAGGCACCTGACCTTCAAGAAATTTCTGTACAGCGCAACAGAGCCGTTTGGCCTTGGGAGGCTGTCGCTGGAGATCAGTGTGCCAAAGCATGGCTACAAGATCCGCTGCCCACTGAACCGCGAAGACCTCATCGTGATGACTAGGCACGAAGATGAGATGATCGATCGCTTTGACGCCAAGCACGGCGACACCGTGATCGACATCGGTGCGCACATGGGGCGCTATACCATCATAAGCTCAAAGCGCGTCGGGCAGGAAGGAAAGGTAATAGCGATAGAGGCGCATCCGGGCAACTTTGGCCTGCTGCGCCGCAACATTGCATTGAACCGGCTGACAAATGTGACTGCCATCAATTGCGCAGTGTACTCGAAAAAGATGCCGCTAAAGCTATACCTGCCAGACGAAGATAGCGGGTACACCATGCACCACAGCGTGATGTCCAGCTACCTAGTAACGAAATACAAGGAGGCAGAAAGGAAATACATGGAGGTGCAGGCCGACACACTTGACAGCCTTTTGCACAGGGCCGGCGTTGACAGGGTCGACTGGATCAAGATCGACGTCGAGGGCGCAGAGCTTGAGGTCCTAAAAGGCGCCGGTGAAACGCTGTCAAAGAACAAGAACATCTCGCTCCTAGTAGAAGTGCACGGGAGGGAGACCTATGCCCCCGCAATGGATCTCTTGCGTACGCATGGTTTTAGGGTAGAATTTGAAAGGACATACGACAATGGCGAAAAGCACGTCATTGCGCGCAAGGGAGGCAGTAGCAGCAGCTAGTCCTTGTCCAGCTCTACCTGCTCAAGCCGGGTGAGCGCCTGCATTATCTCTTTTTGCAGCTGCTCGATGCTCTTTTCCTCGGCCCTGAACTGCTTTGCTTCAGAATCATCTTTTACTTTTTCAGGCACTGGCATCACCTGCACCTTTTCTACCACTATCGGCCTGTCGCCGGCCTTGTTCATCTCGGCCAAGCGGGCATCGATTGCAGATATCTTGTTTTCAAGCAGCGACACCAGATTATTGCGCACATCCGCAAGGTCAGCATAGTCTGCTACCGGCTGAAGGAGGGCGATTTTCTCGTTAAGCGAATCAAGGTCCTGCTTGTATTTTATGAGCAACCGATCGCGCTCAAGGCGGTCGATCTTGCCATCCTGCGCAGCCTCATATACGCGGGTTATTGCCTCGGCTGCAAGCGTCTTTTCAAAGAGAAGTGAAGCGAGCTCTGCCCTGGCGGCAGTTGCAGACCTATCGCTTTTGTGTGCCTTGGCCTTTACTCTCGACAGGCGCTCCAATATTGCGGCGGATAATGCGCCAGCTACTGAAGAGCCGGCAATTACTGCCACTTCGCCACCGGACATATATTATGCCACTGCTAAAGTAACAGATACAGAAAAAGGTTTGCTATATCACCTGGCGTTTTATCCAGGCGTATTTTCGCATGCGCGCTTCGGGGTAGCCACACTTGGAGCAGCGCTTGTGGCGCTTGTGATACGAGTTGTAGCCGCATCTCCTGCACCTGATGTGAGTCTTTTTGCGGGTAAAATTACCCATCGAGGTTGTGCCTTTCGTCATTTCCTTCTTCTACCTACCTCACTTTGGCGGAGGGGATATGATGACTACGTTATCTCCCCTTACGACAATGGTTCCAAGGTCATTTGACTTGCCCTCGTCCAGAATTTCTACCGACTCTTCCAGCAGCAGGTTCATGTGCTGGTCAAAGCCGTGCAGGTTTCCCCTTATGACCTTGCCACCCTTCAACTTGATAAGCACAACTTTTCCAAGGCTCTCATCGAGAACCTTCACAGCCATGTCAACGGACATTGATATTTACCTAGAGGTAAGGCTCCTCCATGCCATATATTAAAATTCGCACGCGCTCACTCTTGCAGCTCGATTGCCTTGGCAAGATTCTTTGTTATTTCCTCTAGCAACCGGTTTCCTTTTTCTGCAGTTGCTTTTCGTGGGTCTCCCCAGACGCCGTTGCCTGTCACCCTGATGAACGAGCCGGGTCTGCTTGTCGATGCCGACTTGGCAGGTTTTCGAGCGCCTGCGACGGCCTTGTTCATGTCGACAAGCTCGGGCGCAATGGCAAGCATGAGCGAAGTCTCGGCCTCGCCTGCGTGACCCAGCTCTTGCTTCATGTAACGCCAGTAGTGCAGGACATGGACGGATGAGCTCGCTGCGTTCTTTAGCGCTGGGATATTGCCATGGTGGCCATTTAGCACGATTATCTGTACAAAGCCTTGGCCTGCCAGTGAAGCGCACACATCGCGCACTGTCGCGGCAAGCGTGCTCTTGCGCACGGATGCGTTGAAGAGCGGGCGGTGCTCAAACGACACGCCATAAGCTATTGCGGGCATGACTGTTGCGCCGACCAGCGGCGCGATGCGCTTGGCGACGTGCTCGGCGATCAGGACATCGGTTGATACTGGCAGGTGGGGGCCGTGCTGCTCCATAGATCCTACCGGCAATATTGCATTCTTGACAGCAGCAGCCCTCAGCTCGGGGTCGGTCATGCCATACGCAAGCACAAAATCTGACCGCAGCTGCTGCGTTAAGAACTTTTTCCATTGCGCAGGTAGACCTTGCCCCAGTAGACCTCTAGCCTGTTTTCAAGGTCTAGTTTCACGGCCTCAAAGAGCGTCTCTGCCTCAAGTTCTTGTCCCTTTTTCTTTATAGTCTCGAGAGTGTCGGACTGACGGACCTTGAACGAGTTTTGAGATATTATCGGGCCTTGGTCCAGATCCTCTGTGACAAAGTGCGCCGTGCAGCCCACTATCTTGGCTCCTCTCTCATATGCCTGCACGTAGGCGTAGGCCCCGGGAAATGCAGGTAAAAGCGATGGGTGGATGTTGATTATCCTGTTTGGATAGCGCCACACAAAGTTTGGCGTGAGGATACGCATATAGCGCGCAAGCACGATAAGGTCGACGTTATATTTCTCAACGAGTTTCAGTATGTTGCCCTCAGCCTCTGCTTGGTCAGTGTGCGCCACTGCATGGAAGGGTATGCCGGCCTTGTCTGCCAGTGGCTTGAGCGTGCTCTCGCTCCCGATGACAACTGCTAGGTTGGCCTTTATCTCGCCTTTTTTGCTCCCCTCAAGTATCCTCGCAAGACAATGTGGCTCGCGGCTTGCAAGTATGGCGACGTTCTTGGGCCTGTCCGGCTCTTGGTAGTGGACCTTGATCTCCATCTGGAGCTTTTTTGCCAGATCCTTGAGGCCTGCATCAAGTTTCCGGCGGTTCATCTGCAAGAAAGAGGCTTCAAGCTGCATCCCAAAAAGGCCCCTGACTACGTTCTGGCTTATCTTTTCGATGTTGCCTCCGTTTGTGAAAATAAAGTTGGTAATGTCGGCCACCACTCCCTTGCGATCCTTGCCAATGACGGTGACTTCGATTATTGTCCGCTTATCGGTAGCCATTGACGGCTGATAGGGTCGATACAAGCTAAATAAACCTTGCAACTAGTTTGTACAGGTGAGCAAGCTGGCGCATTACTAGCAGGATGTCCGTGCTTATGGCATGACAGAAATACACTGGATGCTTCTCGCAACCGGCTACCAGCCGAGGTCTCGGGTCAGCGAGGTAATTCGCGACTCGATCACAAGAGCTTTTGAGCTTCTGGGCGAGTCGTGCTCAGGCATGCTCATAAACCACCTGTCCAGGATATACAACCTGCCGCCGCACGTGATGCTTGCAAGGTATGACCTTGTCGGCAAGGCGATAGGACAGGTTTTTGGCTACGGCTCTGAGGTGTTTTTACACCAAGTCAGAGAGAACATCCTGGAAAAGCTGCCTGTGACAGACCGGCTGCTCCCCCCATCCGAGATAATCAAAAACGCATACAAGACAGAGGTCGTCAGCTTTTTGCGCTCGATAAACCATGAATATGCGGTACTCCTCTACAACAGCCACTCGACCAAGGAAGAGCTTCTGAGGGCCTTCAGCCGCGACCATATATCAGCCAGCGGCTTTGTAAATACGCCAAACGGGCTGGAAATGCTGAGCTACGGCGGCGGCCTCTCGTGTACACATCCGGCGGCAGGCGGTCGGGATTCGCAGGCGTGCAGGTCTTTTCTCTGCTCCTTTGGCATAAAGGAAGCCAGCCAGAATTTCCACGACATTGTGCTGCCCCATAGCCACGTCATAACCGACGAGCCGTTCATGGTATACGCAAGGCACTAACAAGTCAGGCGGCAAAGGTCAAAAGCAGACTATTCCTGGCTGTCTCGCCAGAGACACCGGTTATCCCAAGCTCCATGCACGCCGATTTTAGGAACTCGGCAAGATAGACGGAAAAGTGGTGGCCCATATTGTGCTGCGTCGTTATAGTGTAGCGGTTGCCTTGCACGGTGAGCCTGTAGGGAAGCTCGTTTATCCTAAACCACGTTTCGAGGAGATGCAGAGCCGAATCAAGGCTCTTTTCGCTCTTCATGAAAAGTATAATGTCGCGTATGTTGGAACTTACGCTTTCCTGCGCGAGTTTCTGCAGTTCGCTGTCTGAGAGTCTCTCCAGAAGCGAGGAGAAGGTCGTGCGCGTCACGTATATCCACCCTGCCCTTGCCGCCATCGAGTGCCAGTCTACGTGGCGGCGGAACACCTTGGTAGCCAGGGCACTGAATGACACATTGCTGTAAAGGGCCTCCTTCTGTAGAGACTCATAGAGGTCCTCCGGAATGCGGAAGGTGACGCTGCGGGTTCTGCCAGGTCCCTTTTCCTTCACGCATAATGTTGTGGGCAGCATCGCATATTACTCTCGTGCATCCTGCCTCTTAATGAAATGTCTTGCAAATACTTACATTGTATTAGCAGTGGTAAACTGTATACCTATTGCATAAATATTACTCAGAGCGATCCTGCTTAAGCTGTTACGCGGGATACGGGTATGCCGCTAAAACGGGACAGAGGCATCCCGCACCCGATTTTGGGGGGTTAACAGATCACCTAGATCGAGACTCTTAAACTCATACTCATTTACGTTCTAGAACATTTTTCTGAAAAAGCACGTAATTGTGTCTGCCATCACGCTTAAATAATAGGATCTCCAATTGAGGGCGTTGGACTTCGCGGCCTTTGAGAAGGCATGTACTTTTGAGGTTCCTTAGCAAATGCGTTGTCACATATTTTTCGAGCTATCATGAAGCCGCAGCCAAAAACCCAAAAGCAGCCCACGCAAAAGAGCGCCAGAAAGGATTACGACTACAACAAGCCCATCGGCAAGTGCTCCGTGTGTTACACGCTATCAGGCTGGCACTGCGAGGAGTGCGGCAACGACTTTTGCCAAATGCACTTTTACGAGCACAAGGAAAAGAACCAG
>JBDUUM010000029.1:0-20059 GCA_039938615.1 Nitrososphaera sp. | reverse complement strand
CTGCATGGAAGTCAAGGCTGTGAATGACTTTGCCTTCGTTCTTCAAGGTGATCTCAAGCGTGTCGCCCTGGTTCACGGCTACTACCGGACCGGGGATCGTCCCGTTGAAGACCATCGCGTTGTACATGATTCCACCTGGATGCAAGTCGTTGTCGGGAGCCACTTGGACTACCTTTTCGCTTGCAATCAGGGTAACATGCCTTTTGGCACCGGTCTCGTTGGCAGCTTGCGCTGCTGATAGTGGGTTAAACAGTGGACTAAAAATTAGTCCCACCACGAGAACACCGGCGGCCAACCCTGCAATGATTGCCTTGTTCATCAGTTGAAAAAATATCGCCGCGTTCTATATAATACTTGTCGAAAATCAATAGTCTCTATATATTTTGACACTAGACACATTTCCTATATAACACCTATGTGATTGTTATACATACATACCCCCGCTGTATTTAAATTGCCAGAGCAGGAAGGTTCACCATGCCAGCTTTTGGCGGCAGGCGGTTCCCGCGGGCGGCCCGGAGGGCAAGAAAGCCCATGCAGGATAACTGGGTCAGAGTAGCAAGGGGCAGATGGTTGAAATGCACCTATGAAAAGTGCGGCTTTGAGTGGGAATATTTTGGTGGCCGCAGCTGGGCAGATTGCCCGATGTGCCACACCACGGTCAAGGTGGCGGCCGCTCTGCGCAACTTCAAGCAAAACTCTAGCTGACAAAAAAGCCGTTTTCGCCTTTTGCCAGAGACAGATCTACAGTATTTGCGTCCCTATCGTGGACGACTATCAGACCCTCGGCTATATGGTATTTTGCCGCAAGAGTCTGCAGGTGAAAGTTAAGAGTGTACAGGTCTGCAAATGACTCGACCTCAAGCTCCTTCAATTGATTATCATATAGTTCCAGCCGGCATCCAGAAGACGACTTCATTATCTTGGCGCAGTGCACGGATGTGGGAAAAATTTACGAGATTTTAAACGCTGCCCTTGATCTTGCCATTACTATTGCAATAGCGGTAACTGTGGCAAGGACGAGAGGGGCAAATGGGAATTCCGGCACGGTGGTGACGCCCTGTATCTGCACGTTGTGGTCGCCCGGCGGGATAAACATCTCTACAGATATGGTCTTGCCATCCATCTTGACTCCTGCATCTGCAGGCGAGCCATCCATCAGGATCGCTATCGTCTGGTTCTGGGACAGCTGTGGGAGTTTCATGCTTGCCGGCCCGCCAGATGGGTTGTAGTGCTTTATCACAAACGCAATGCTGTCAGTCGCGTTTTCATAGCGCAGGCTGCTTACCTTTGCCACTGACTTTAACTCGTATGCGATGAACCTGCCGTCAGCAGTTTTGATCGTTGGTATGGGCTCATTGGGGTCAAAGCCGGCGCAGCTATAGTAATAGACTTGGTCCTTGACTGCAGGATCCGGCGTAGCCTCAAACGTTGCCACCTCGCCCGGCCTTAATACGGAAATGACGTTGCTCCTGACAGAATCGATGTCGGCCATGTCTTCGCGGTGGGCTGACGCAAAGACGGTCAGATTGTGAAATTCAAAAGGCCCGTCGTTTCTGACGGTGCCAATTAGCGCCTTGCCATCACCCATCGCCATGTTTGTGTAATTAAAAACAAGCGTGTCGTAGAACGATGCCTGCACCTGCTCTGCCCTTAGCACGTAAGGCTTGCCCCTAGCCTCCACGCCATCCGGTAGCCGGAACTTGAAGGGCGCGCCCTTGCCGGGAAATATCACCTTACCGTACGGAAGTTCCTGCATGGTCAAGACCTTGCCGTCTCTGTCAGAGACGTGAAGCCCCATCGTTATCGCCAGCGGGGCGTCCCCTTTATTGTTGACAATGCCGACGATGTTTGTCATGCCTGACGAATCGACAAAAGTGAGGTCAGAGTTTTTTAGCTCTATGGCATCCTGAGCGTAGGCCGGTATAAAAGCGGCGAGCAGCAACCCCAGTGCTGGCAGGAGGACCAGCGCACGCATGACAAATGCGGATAGGTTGTTCGGCAATTTAAGCCTCCCGGCTAGCCACCTGCGTTTTCGCCGCTGAACGTGATGCTGTCCTGGTACACGTTTATCAGCGCATTTATGACGTCGCTGTGGTCGACATCGCGCTTTTTCTCGTGCATCATATCCTTCATTATTGAGTCTAGCCTTTTGTATGTGTGGTCGTCGACGGTAAGGGTCTTCACGGCTGTTGAAAAGGGCCGGCAGAATATCTAGTTTCAGACTAGCAGGCTCGTCAGGTACATCAAGAGCATCCCGGCTGCAATGCCTGCCACAGCAGGCCCGCTCAGGAACCTGCCGCTCCTGCCTGCAAACTTGAATATCGCATAGACCACTTGGAACACTGCGCCGGCGCCAACTGACAGGAAGGCTATCGACGCAATAGGCGACGCTACAAAGCCGCCTATCCATGTCCCTGCTATCGCAGGAGCACCGGCGACAACCCCAAGTGCCGCCAGGCGAACGATGCTTACACGCTCCCGGGCGACAGGCGCCACTATCGCAAGCCCTTCTGTCATGTTATGGATAGCAAAGCCGACTATCAGAAACGTTGAAAGTGCGACTTCGCCTGCCACCATCGAGCCGCCTATGGCGAGACCTTCTCCAAGGTTGTGCAGGCCGATTCCCACTGCTATCATGAGTGCCACCGCAAAGGCGCCTGTGGCCACACCTTTTGCACCCACTAATTTATCGGATGCATACAGCAGTGCGACAAACGACACCACAGTTACGGTAGCTATCAGCACCTGCCCGCCAAGCGCGCCGGCCACCTTTTCAGAGGAGATCTCGTTTGCCTCTACCAGCGCGTCGATGCCAAGGAACAAAAGCAGACCGGCAGTCAGGCTCAGGAAGAACAGGTACTTGGCGCTTGAGAGACGCTTTAGGAACGGAAGCCAGAGGAGCCCGATGAGCACTGGTATAACCCCTACGTACGTTCCGATGAGCGCAAGGAATGATGCTTGGCTTATGTTTGGTTTTGGCGTAAGGGCAGCCGCATGCACTGCCGTTGAAAATCTCGTTCCGTCCGATGTTGTGACTCCGATCTCGTAGGGCTGGCCCTTTATCCAGTTGAATGGTATTACCACTTGCGCCTCCGCTAGGCGCTCTACGGTCTTTGACGGCTCTATAGCCGCTGGCACTATCCTGTCGTTTACGTCTGCCTGCGCTATCTCAACTGTCCGGGGCCCAGTGTTGCGGATGTGCGCAGTTATCAATTTGTCGCCAAACTCTACCCGCTCTATTGTGATGTCTGGCAGCGGCACGCCAAAGTTAAGGACGCTGTTGCCCGGCCACAGCAGAAACGCAACCATAGCGCCAAGTATGATTATTGGAATTGCAGCACTTGCAGCTATCCTGCCAAGACCGGGTTTTTCGTGCTTTTCCATTCCACTCAATCCTTTACGAGGAATATCCCTGTCCAGCCCTTCTCTGCAAATTCGGTCTTGTGCGCATGGAACATGTACTGTCCAGTATACTTGTAGTCAAATTCCAGTATAGCACGCTCGCCTTGGCTCATGGTCACCATGTCCGTATACTCGCTTGGCTGCATCGAAGTCCCAGTGCGGTACAGGTTGAACAAGTTGCCGTGCAGGTGGAAATTGTTTATCTGGTCAAACTCTAAGATATTTACAAGGTACACGCGCACTAGATGATCTTTTTCAATCTGTATAGGGTGGTGCATATAGTAAAATGGAATGCCGTTCACAGTGTAGAAGTTGTTCTCAGCATCAAAGTCGGTGTCATAGCCGTTCATCACCATGACCATCTCGTCGGCCGCAGGCCGCGGCTCTTTTGGATCTACGATATAGACACCATAAAGGCCATGGCTGATGTGCTCCTCTAAAGGCTGGACGTGGCAGTGGTACAGGTGCAAGCCAAATGGCTCTGCAGTGAATTCATACGTAAACCGGCCGCCGGGAGCAATTTGCTCAAACACGCCATCCATCTCAGCGGCATGGATGCCGTGGAAATGCATCGAGTGCGAAAGAGTGCCGTTGTTGATAAAATGGACCCTTACCAGATCGCCTTCGGTTGCGCGGATAGTAGGTCCGGGGATAGTGCCGTTAAAAGTCCATGCGTTGTAAAACACGCCCGGCGAGATTTCGATCGTTTGGCGGTCGTCTGCTATTATTGTAAATTCCCGCAGCGTCGTTCCATCAGGCAGCTTTGACACGTGGCCATAGTTGAATTGCCGCAGGTACTTGTCGGGATCTATTGCGTCCGTGCTCTCCCGGTAGTCAATATGTTCAGGGTCAAGCACGTCGCCGGTTGTCTGGTACAGGCCAGCACTGTGGCTCTCCACCACCTTTCCTTCGCCTTGGGCTCCTGCTTGCGTGCCAAGGGAAAAGGCGAGCGCGCTTGCCGCAATGGCTACTGCTACAACTAGCGCTAGCAATAGGTGCGTGCGTGACAGCAAAAGACCTCAAATTATGTATGCCTGCGCGGATAATAAATGTTAGCATAGGCTAACATTCTTAGCCCCTGCTATTTTCCGCAGCGTTTATCTTGCATCCTCTTCAAAAAAAGACGTTGCAGAGGTATTTCATCCACTTGCGGAACAGCTCGTACGGCCCAAAGGACGCCACTGTCCTCTTGCTAAAGGCAAGAAAGCTAGCCGAGCCGCGGGGCGTAGTCGTCAGGGATTCCCGTGTGTCAAGCAAGTATATCGAATTTGACACGAGCATCCCTGACTCTATGGATGTCAATGAACTCACGGGCAGTCTTGCGGCCATCTCGCCCCTTGCCAGCGTCGAGCATATCGTCGAAAAGCACATGCCTAGGGATGAGGCCATAAAACATGCAATAGAGCTTTTCAATGAGGAGAAATACTGGGGCACCCACGAGGCGCTTGAAATGATCTGGAAGGACACGCCTGCGGGCAGCGAGCGCGACCTCATAAACGGCATCATACTTGTCGCGGCCGCCCTTGTGCACAACCAGAAGGACGAGCAGGACATTTGCATGTCCATCCTCAGGAGGGCAATGAAAAAGCTCGAAGGATCGTCCGGCACGTACCACGGCATCGACGTGGACAGGCTGGCAGGCATTGTTGCCAAAATGCTGGCAACTGGAAAGGCAGAGCGCTTTACCATCTAGCCATCCGTACAAGCACCAGTATCACAGTGCTTATCGCAGACAGGACCAAGAGCGCGGTGCCAAACATTAAAGCGCTTGGAACTGCTGATGCTTCTCCGGCAGATATTGCAGCAAGGCTCATTGCCCACGCTGCAATCAGGATGTATTTTGCCCGCGTCATCTTCCACCGCTTTTTCCTGTTTGCGACTATGAGCACGGCAGTCAGGGGTGCAAAGTACAACAGGCCGATGAGAGAACTTGCGGCAATCCCTGCTCCGACAATGCCTGCCTCGCCGTTGCCGCCCAGCGAATAAACAGACGTGCTGAGGTCAAGTATGCCAAGGAGCGGGTAGATCGACGCCCGCACCGCGCTTTTGAGCCATGGAGTGTCACGCTCATAGTCGGCGACTTGCGGGGAAAACGAGTAGTACCACCCGTTAAAGACATTCATGAAACTGCTTCCAGCCATGGTCTTGAGCGCAATGCCGTCGCGGAAATTCCGCAACGCCTGGACCTGCGGCGCAAGCTCGCTTTCAAATGCGGCAGTGGCGATAAGGCAGCCGCTCTTGGTGCTGTTTGACAGATTGGTATTGGCGTTTGCGCCAAGGCCGGCGGCTGCAAGTGTCGTGACGTTTGACAGGTACTGATCGGAATCGGCGACGACAGAGTACCGCACCGCCTTGTAAGTCTGCAGCCTCTCGGCGACTGCAACCCCAAAGCCGGCCTCCTGCCCTTGCTTCATTTCAGTAACTCTGTCCCCTCCTTCCGCAAGCGCCTCGCCGATTGCGACTACCCTGCCGTCCTTGTCATAAAGCGTTGCCACTACGCCAGGGTTAGTCGCGGTCTGGTCCCCGTCGTTTCTGGCGCTGACATTGATGAAATACACGCCAAGCACGTCAAGTCTCGACTGCACTGAGAGTATCTTGATCGCAACAGGTTTTGTGCCCGTGCTATTTCCCGCCGCTGTAAGCGTGTAATTTGCAACCATGTCCACGGTTTTTGGGTCGTAATAGCCGATGTCAAACGGTGCCAAGTTGCCGGGGTTTATCACCCTGATCTTGGCTGGCACGTGATTTTCAGTAAGGAGGGTGCCGTTTTTGGCATAGAACGACGCGGTTATCAGGACATCTTTAACGGCGGTTCCAGAGTCGTTTCTTACCTCGCCTAAAATATGCATTATGCGCGTCTCGTCAATGTATGATGACTGGTTGGCAAATGAGAACGTCTGTGCAAAGGCCTGCTGTGCAAAGAGCAGGAGCGCAAGGGCAGCAATAGCCGCCGCTATCGCAATCAGGCGCCGCATCGCATCTAGTCGGACTGCAAGGGATATTAAGTTTGAAGGGCGCGTGCCGGCCAATAGATATTAAAAGACGTGACAGTGAACGTGTCATGTCTTGAAGGGGGTTTCGGTCATTGCAGGTCCTGCTTCGCCGGGGCTTGCCGCAGGCATTGCAGGGCACCTCGGGGCAGATCTTGTCACCGCCGAACTGAGAGTCTTTTCCGATGGCGAGAGCAAGATCAAGCTGGCTGCCAAAATTGGCAGAAAGTGCATCGTAGTCCAGTCCACTCACCCACCAACCGATAGCCACCTGCTGCAGGCAATGATGATCGCAAGGAAATGCGCCGATGACGGTGCGCAGGTGTGCGCAGTCATCCCATATCTTGCCTATGCGAGGCAGGACAGGGCGTTTCTCGAAGGCGAGGGAGTGAGCGCCGCGCTGGTCGCAAGGCTCCTTGAAGCGTCAGGCGTAGGTGCAGTAGTGACAGTTGACATACACAGCCAGATGGCGCTTTCATATTTTAAAAACGCAAGAAATGTTTCATCCATTCCACTTCTTGCAGATTATGCGGCCAAGATGAAGCTGAAAAGGCCGATTGTGGTGTCGCCTGACGCAGGAGGAGCTGCAAGGGCCGGAGAATTTGCCAAACTTCTGGGCGCAGACATGGTTGCGCTAAAAAAGTCCCGTGACAGGACAACCGGCGAAGTCACGGTTGACGAAAAGGTCGATGCAAATAACATCGCAGGCCGCGACGCTATCCTAGTCGACGACATGATAAGTAGCGGCGGAAGCATAATAAAGGCCGCGCAGGTGCTGCTCAAAAACGGCGCGGAAAAAGTGTATGCTATGTGCGCCCATGCGCTCTTGATAGGGCAGGCGGCGCAAAACATAACAGCGGCGGGCGTGAGCGACATCATTGCTACAAACTCAGTCCCTGGCGCGTATGCAAAAGTAGACATGAGTTCTCTGCTTGCAGAGACAGCAATGTCCGTGCTAGAGTGAACATGGTTCACCGACCTTTATCTAGGCGTAAGCACATATCTACGATTGTCGAATGGCCGACCGGCATGAAGAAAGCGACGGTTACAAGCTTACGGGCGTTGCAGCATCAATCCTCGTGATGGGCGTGTCCATCGCGCTAGTCATCATCCTGTGGGTATGGTTTGGGCACATCGGGCCGACATTTTCGTCGACGCAGATGCTTCAGCAGCAGGACCAGTTGATAAAGCAGTATGGGCTCCCTCCTAGAGAGAAATTTACAAAAGAGCAGCTAGAGATCCCGCCCTCCCTCAGAAACGTTACAAACTCGACGAGATAAGCCTCAAACATAAATCCAGCCACCTGCGATACCCTTTCAGCCTTGGCAAATATGCAGATCGTGTTCCTAGGCACGTCATCCGCTGCGCCCACCGTTGAGCGTGGGCTGTCGTCGATAGCTATTATGCGCGACGGCGAGCTATTGCTCTTTGACGCAGGTGAGGGAATGCAGCGCAACTTCATCAAGGCAGGCCTTGGCATGAACCGCAAGATGAAGGTGTTCGTCACCCACATGCATTCGGACCATTGCGTGGGACTTTTAGGGCTATTGCAGACGATGTCGCTTCAGGGGCGCGAAAAGAGGCTGGACATCTATGGCGAGCCAAGGCTCAAAGAGTTCTTGCTTGAAAATATGCGCATAATCAATTTCGGTCTGACGTTTGAAGTCGCCATACATACCATAGAGGGGGAAGGCACGGTAGTCGAGGAAAAAGATTACAGAGTGATCTGCTGCACTGCAAAGCATTCTGTCCCTGCGCTGTCGTTTCGACTTGACGAGTTTGACAGACCCGGTGAGTTCAATGTCAAGCTCGTCAAAAAGATGGGCGTGCCAGAAGGCAAGCTTTACGGCGAGCTGCAGCATGGACACGATATAATGCACAAGGGCAAGCTGATCAGGTCGGCAGACGTTCTTGGGCCGCCAAGGCCGGGGCGCAAGATCGGGATATCGGGTGATACGAGGCCGACAGAGAGGCTTGCAAAATTCTTTTCCGGCTGCGACTTGCTTGTCTTTGAGTCGACATATGGTCACGACAAGCTCGCCAAGGCGCTTGAAACTTCCCATTCCACGGCTACCGAAGCGGCCAGACTTGCAAAAAAAGCGGGCGCAAAAAAACTGCTCCTCACTCATTTCAGCGCCCGCTATGATGAGACTTTTGCACTTGTCAAAGAGGCGGCAGCCATCCACGGAAATGTCGAGGCTGCGGAAGACCTGAAAGTGGTGGATGTGCCTTACCAGTCCTAAAAAGTCTGCGAAAAGAACTATAATGGTGCCTTTCAAGTTCTAACGTGCAATTTGAAGACGCGTGGCTAGAGATCAGGTCGTGCGGAAATAAGCCGCAAAGGGAACTGGAACATGAAACAGTCCTTCGCATCGCAGCCCTGAAGGAAGTCATGCAGGTTGCAGAGAACACCATGACAGACATGCAGAGAAAGGGAGGCGGCAACCTTTGGGATTATTCTCGCAGGCTCGGAGAAGAGGAGGTCGACGAAGTAATGGGGGTTTTTGAAGGCGCGCCGGCAAAGGACGGTGGCAAGTCCATAACGTATTCTACAGATATCATATATGGTGGCAGGGCCTATACTCTTACCCTGTTCGGCTACAAAAGTCAGTAACGTATTTATTTAAAACGGGTTTTCTTGTGCTTCGTATCACTATGGTAATTAACGAGGAGTTACTTGCCGCAAGGAAAAAGGTCTCTAGCAAGCGCCCCAAGTTCATCCGCCAAGAGAGCTGGAGGTACGACAGGCTTGCAGAGAACTGGCGCAAGCCCAAGGGCAAGGACAACAAGATGAGGAAGCAAAAAGCAGGAGTGCCCGCCATTGTAAAGGTAGGCTACCGCGGCCCCAGGGTTGCAAGAGGGCTTCATCCATCAGGCTACACGGATAACATCGTCCACAATGTAGGCGACCTCGCAGGCCTTAACCCGAAGACAGATGCAATAAGGATGGGTCACACGGTAGGCATGAGAAAGAGAAAAGCAATCGTTGCTGAAGCTACCAAGATGGGCCTGAAAATACTGAATGCAGGCAAGCTGGCTCCAAAGAAGGAAGAGGAGGAGAAAAAGTAGATATGGTCGTCAACATTGCCAAAAAGCGCGAGCTCGTGGCAAGGATACTGGGCGTCGGCACAAACCGCGTCCGCTTTGAGCCAGACAAGCTCGAAGATGTGGCCGATTCCATTACCCGTGATAACATCAAGGCGCTTGTGAAAAGCGGCACGATATGGACAGTCAAGCCAAAAGGAACGTCAAGAGGCAGGGCCGCCGCCAAGCGCGCAGTGTGGAAGATCCATGGCAAGGGTCAGGGCTCGAAGAAAGGCAGAAAGACTGCCCGCGTCGGCAAGAAAGAAGTCTATGTCGTGCGCGTGAGGTCAATGCGCTATCGGCTAAAGGTCATGAAAGATCGCAAGGACATCCCTAACGAAGTCTACTGGCAGCTGTACAAGAAGGTCAACGGTGGCCAGGTGAGATCGCTTGCGCACCTTCGCGACCTCGTAAAGGAAGCCAAGACCCGCTAGAGCGGGCCGCCTACCCTTTTTAATTTCGCGCGCCTGTTTGCAAAGTCGGCGATCCTGTCGCCGTCAAATGCAATCCCTTCTTTTGCCAAGATCTCTTTTTTCATCCTTGCCCCAAAAGCATAGCCACCGATGCCGCCGTCAGACGAGACGACCCTGTGGCACGGCACCACTATCGGGTTTGGGTTGACGTTCATTATCCTGCCAATTGCGCGTGCGGCGTTTGGGTAGCCAAGCGCTTTTGCCAAGTCGCCGTACGTGGTCACCTGCCCTTGCGGCACAGTTTTCAACAGAGCGTAAACGTCGCTTGCATTTAGCATTGAAAGGACATTGCCAGACAAGTATTTCAAACTTTCAGTATCTCAAGGCCCGTCTCTTGAGCAAGTTTTATCATCCTGTCCTTGTGGCTGCCCAGTCCCTTTGGATCCAGTATGATATGAGTGACCTTTTCGACACTTTTTTCGATCATTTGCGCCATCATTGCCCTGTCGATGGCAGGCAGGCTGTGCTTGGATGCTACCGCCGCAAGGCCAAACTCGGATTCTAGCAATAACCTGTTGAATTTTGTCGGATAGTGCGTGCCCCCTATTGCGACGCCCACCTTTTTGCAAAGCTCCAGCTTTTTCAAAGAGACCAGAACGCATTTACATATTGCCCTCGCAGCCGTTGCGTCAGCCCACTGCTTTTCTGCAGAGCCCAGCTCGACAAAAAGCACCGGCTTTTTAAGTGAGGTCGGCCCGTGGTGCGTCGCCTCAATGACTACGTCATAACCTGGTACACGGGCGGCAGTTATGGCCTGAAGGTATGCTTTTTGCAGAGACGGAAACGCTATTGCAACCTCTTTTGGGTTTCCGCCAAAGGGGGCGTCTGAAAAGTTGCCGGTGCAGTGGCATGTCAGAGTCGGTATGCCGCTGTCGGACCGGTGCTTTGAGAGAAACACAAACGCCGTGGCGTCAGGAAAATTGTCATCAAGGCTCTCTAGCGTAAGAAGGCTGTCGGCCGTCGCGTGCAAGGTGACGTCAGGATGGTCAGGCGACCTGCCGTTCTCAAAGCCTATCTCCTTTAGACAACCGATCATGGTGGTACCTGCAAGGTCGGAGCTCGAGGCGACTAGGATATAGTCTGGCACTTGGCTGTTATAATTTTTGATATTATTTAAAGTAAATTTATAAATTGCGTCGGTTCTCCGCATAGCTGGCTAATAATGAGCGATCCAACCCAAGAAGACGATCTAGGTTCCGAAGAGATCAATTTCGATAACGATAATCAAGATTTAGATTCTGAAGAGGAGGCGGGGGCACAGCAAAAGCCGTCGGTTGCCGCCGCTTCTCCATCTCAGGCACCCGCGGCAGCACCTGCCACGGACAGCCCTGCAAGCGACAGCAAGTTCTTTGCCATCCGCACTACAGGTGGCCAGGAGCGCATGGTTGCAGACATGCTGTATACAAAGGTCATGGCAAAAAAGATAGGCGTACGCTCTGTCATGGTGCTTGACAGCTTTAAAGGCTACATAATCGTCGAGGCGCCGGATTCAAACGTGGCATATGAGGCGCTTGCAGGCATCAGGCACGTCAGGGGTCAGATACGAGGCGATCTGCCTTTTAAGGACATCGAGGGCTATCTGGTCAAAAAGCCGACTGTGACGGAGCTGTCAGTTGACGACACTGTTGAGGTAATAGCAGGCCCGTTCAAGGGCATGAAAGCCAAGATAACCCGCGTCGATTATGAGAAGCAGGAAGCTACAGTCGTGCTCTTGGACTCGCCATACCAGATCCCAGTCACGGTGGATGCCAACTACCTCAAGAAGGTCCCTCACTGACTGAAGGATTAAATAAAGAGGGCGACACAAGTTGCCCGGTCCGGGCTTCCGGTGTTATCCAGTTGATAGTTGATCTCAACCTCAAAGACAAGCACGCCATAGTCATTGGAGGCGGTACAGAAGGCACGAGGAAGGTCAACGCACTGCTAGGGCAGGGCTGCAGGATCACGGTCATCAGTAACCGCTTCAACAAGTACCTCCGCGATCAGGAGGCGGCAGGCAAGATAGAGACGGTCAAGGCAAGGCTTGACGACGCAAGCGTGCTTGATAGCTATGAAAAGCCGTTCCTAGTCCTTGCGTCCACAGACGACAGGGAATTGAATCGCAAATTGTGCCAGAAGGGCCGTGAAAAAGGCGCGTTTGTTTATTCCGTTGATGATCCGCCCTACAGCGACTTTTCTTACGCGTCAGTGATAAATATCGAGGACGTCATGCAGGTCGCAATTTCTACATCAGGCAAAAGTCCCATAATGGCCCGTCAGGTGCGTATAAGAGCAGAGCGTGTTCTGAGAAAAATAATCAAAAAGACAGATATTGAAAACGCCCGGCTTCAAGAATTTGCGCGAAACGCCGCCCGTTCAAAGTTAAAGACGGTTGAGGAGCGAAAGGAATTTCTCTATTCGCTCATCAGGAACAGCCACATTCAGAACCTTATTAAGGAAGAGAGGATTGATGATGCTAAAAGCGCGACGCTTGAATTGTTACAGGAGTGGGTGAAAAAAAGCAAGTGACGGCCGCGATAAAGACTCAGGATTCACACTTTTCGCCGCCCGTCCAGATAATAAATGCACGCGTGACTTACAAAAACGCGCCCATCCATCTACTTGAAAAATTCACGTTCAAAGACATTGAATCGGCGCACAGGGCCTTTCTTGAAAACGGGATGGACGAGTGCGTCATCCTGCAGACATGCAACAGGGTCGAGGTATTTGCTGCGTCAAAAAGCCCAAATGAAGCTGGACTGCTGGAGCAGTGGGCGCGGGCGACAGGATTATCAGGAAAGGACCTCGCAAGCGTCGAGGTGAGCGCCGGCAAGGATGCAATCATGCACCTGCTAAAGCTGGCATCCGGCCTAGACTCCTTGGTAGTTGGAGAAGACCAGATACTGGGTCAGGTAAGGAGGGCATTTGAGTTTTCCAAGTCAAATCGCTACACAGGGACCAACTTGGCGATGGTCTTTGATAGAGCTTTGAAGGTCGGAAGCAGAGTCCGCAACGCTACGGGCATCAACAAGGGCAATGTATCGATAGCGTCAATAGCGGTCAACTTGGCGGATGAATACTTTGACGACATAAAGTCCAGGAAGGTGATGCTCATAGGCTCCGGCGAGGCAGCAAGCCTCGTAGCCAAGGTGCTCAAGAGGCAGGGAATAGATTTCATAGTCACGAGCAGGACATACGAGCGGGCGCGGTCGTTCTCGGAGACCGTTGCAGGCACGCCGGTTCCCTTTGAGGAGGCGCTGGACATGCTGCACAAAGTCGACTTGGTGTTTGTTGCAAGCACGGCTCCCTACTTTTTGATAACGCATGAACGCATGGAGGCGGCCATGAAGGGCCGTAAGGACGCAGTAATGATATTTGACCTCTCAAACCCAAGGACGGTAGACGAGCGCGTCGCGGCCATACACGGGGTAAAGCTGATCAATATGGATCAGATCGCCGAACTGGTAGAGAAGAACATGCGGACGCGCATGAAGGAGGTCCATTCCGCTGAAAAGATAATCGACGGCGAGATGAAATCGGTCGACAGCATGATGAAGAGGCTAAAGGCAGAGCCGGTAATAGTGTCGGTGTTCAAGAGTGTCGATGGCATACGCGAGCGCGAGTTAAAAAAGGCGCTGTCGATGCTTGGCAAAAAATCAAGCCCGGAAGAGATGAGGATCATAGAGCAGCTATCATATGCCATCGTCGAGGGCATACTTGCGACGCCCATGAATTATTTGCGCAAAGAGATGGAAGAAGGCAGGGACGCAGAAGAACTGATGAAAATAATAGCCAAGATGTTCAAGTATGAAGACGAAAAAAAGCAATAGTGGCTTTCCAGATGTAAGGCTCAGGCGCCTCCGCAGGACTCCTGCAATCCGCGACCTTTTCCAGGAGACGCATTTATCGGTCAAGGACCTGATAGCGCCAGTTTTTGTTCAGGAAGGACTGAAAAAACCTCAAGAGATAGGCTCGATGCCAGATATCAAGCGCCTGCCGCTTGCCGGCCTGACAAAAGAGGTCGAAGAATTGTCAGACCTTGGCGTAAAGGCTGTCATCCTGTTTGGCATACCTTCTGACAAGGACGACAAAGGTTCTGCAGCATTTGACGATAGAGGCATAGTCCAAAAGTCAGTTCAGACAGTGCGCAAGCAATTTGGCGACAAAGTTGCCATCATCGCTGACGTCTGCCTGTGTCAGTACACGTCGCACGGTCACTGTGGCATCGTTTCAGGAGGCAAAATAGACAACGATGCAAGCGCGGAAACGCTTGGAAAGGTAGCAGCAAGCCATGCGAGAGCAGGCGCAGATATCGTCGCGCCTTCTGCCATGATGGACGGCCAGGTACGCGCAATCAGGGAGGCACTCGACGACGCAGGGTTTTCAGAAACTGCGATCATGAGCTACTCTTCAAAGCAGGCCTCTCCGCTGTTTGCGCCATTTCGCGACGCGGCCCACTCAACGCCAGAGTTTGGTGACAGGCGCACTTACCAGATGCCCTTTACAAACCCAAGGGAATCAATGCGCGAAATAGAGCAGGACATCGAAGAAGGTGTCGATGCTATCATAATAAAGCCGGCTATACCAAACCTTGATCTATTGTACCAGGCAAGCAGGGCAACGAACCTGCCCCTGTGCGCATACAGCGTGTCAGGAGAGTATGCGTTGATTAAAGCAGCCGCATTGGAAGGATGGGTGGACGAAAACGCTGTGATGACCGAATTTTTGACGGGGATCAAGAGGGCCGGTGCAGACATGATAATTACCTATCATGCCAAGCGCATGGCAAAGCTTCTCCCGATCTAGGCGTTTGCTGGCGCCATTTTCCGGGGCGATGAATAGCACAGAAAGGCGCCTATCCCGACTACTATACCTGCGACGTTTGAGCCTAGGAAAAACATTACAGCAGCAAGTATCATGGCATGCACTGTTCTCTCCCGCCTGCCAGCTGCGATGTCGTTCTTGATTGCAATTGCTCCAAAGAGCATACCCATGCCGATGACGACTGCCAGTATGCCGGCGGTCATGCCAGGGATGTAATTCAAAAACGCGCCGCCAGAAATGATGTTGATGCCTGCAATGGTAAGCAGCGGAAGAGTCACTGCCAAAACTGCGCCTGCCCTAATCAATAATAGGCCGGTTTTGAAGTAGTCTTTTGATGTAGCTGGCGCGCCAGAACTTGTACCGCAGCGGTGGCAGTATGCCGCGCTCTGTATCATCCCGGCGCCACAGTTGCTGCAATACCGGGCTGCTGACGACGGCGACGACAACAGCAACGCGTTATAGGCTCATTTTTTCTTAAAACGCTTGTAGAAGGAAGTTCGTTGACGCGACGATTTTTATTCCAGCCCACCTGCAGCAGATCTCAATGTTCGCAAGCGACGGTGGGTCGGAGCGGGCCACAAGCATCGAGGACTACCAGAACGCTTGCTGCGAGTTCATAACCGATATCAGCAAGGATTACCGCGACTGGGTCGATCGCTACCAGCTTGGTGAGGATGAGACTGCCAAGCGCAAGGCCATGATCAACGGCATCGTCAAGTCAACAAATGACTGGATCCGCAGGTTTGGAACAGACATCAAAAAAGTCGATATCATCATGAACGACGGCGTCAACAAGATGGCTGAAAACACTGCCGGCTATCCTTTCAAGTTCGACGTCTTTGTCAACAGGGCCAGCCGTTACACGATGGCACCAGTAGGCGAGGTCCGGGTCAACCTCAAGGCCATGCCGAGGCCCGGCAGAGTTGTACGAGTAGGCAATTACCAGAAGGACCAGCTGTTGTTGTTGAACGCAAGCTCGCCGGTAGGAATCTCGGTTAGCAAGGAAAGCACCAGGGGCGCCGACATACTTGACGACTATATCGTAATTGATGCCAAGTCGTGCAACAAGCATGACGTGATATCGATGACAGTTGTTGTAGAAGAGATAAACGGCGACTATGTCGCTGAGAGCAGGGGATATTCCACGCTCATACTGCTCACGTAAGGACATGTTTAAATTACCTCTCCACTTCGAAATGCTCTAGTGCGACGGTCGTCCAGTTTGGTCTAGGACATCAGATTGCCAATCTGGTAACCCGGGTTCAAATCCCGGCCGTCGCATCTTTTAACATGCTATTTATCGAACTCAGCTTGTCTATCTCTGCGTCAAACCAAGCCTCTACCTCTTCAGGGTTTGTGCGGACCTTGGCCTTTATGCGTCCAAGCTCTGCCGCCCGCTCCTCTCTCATTTTTGCAAGCTTTGGCAGATATGCCTCAACTGCGCCTGCCAGAAATTTGTCCAGCATTTTATATTATCCCGAAAAGCAGGCGCAGGAGCACTATGAGGACGATGAGTCCAAGCACGATTGAGACTATGGTCCAGATCATAGGTTAGATCTGCGTTTATCTGTTTAAAACCGATCTGCACGTTCCTCTGGAGGATTTTTATTATTGAGCGCTTCCGCATGCGCAAAATCCAAATTCATCAACGCGTTTTCCACATCTGTCGCACTTTTCGCCGTACTCGACTTCCCACGCCCTCTTGCCAAAAAGCTGGAAGTGGGTGTCATCTTCCTCTGGAAAGTCCTCCTGCTTCTTTTCCCTGTTACTTTGTCCGCTTTTTGGCGTTTGCCTTGATGATTTCAAGTGCCTTTTCGGCTCCCTCCTTTTTTGGTAGCTGTATCATAAAGACGTTCTGCGAGTTTGTAAACGTCGTTTCGCTTGGCGCAAGCGCCACGATGCCGCTTTCGGCCAGCGCATCGAAAAACTCGATCATGTCGTTTGCATAGAGCAAAAAGTTCTCCTCAAAGCCAGTGTCAGCAAAGCGGATGTTGACATCGACAAAGACATCCTGCCCGTCATAGAAAATATCCAGAAGCGTATCTGCAGATATGCGCTTGCCAAGCACCTTACCCAACAGTTCTTCATACTTTTTTGGACTGACCAGTATGCATGGGACCTTGCCGCCAGAAAACTCTACTAGCGTCGCGCCCTCCCTGTGCAGATTGGCCTTGAACTCTTCAAGCGTGGTAAAGTTGCGCTTGGGCATTGCAGACAACCTAAAGCGTGGCCGGAAATTAATCGTTAGCAGATGCGTATCGACTTGGCCAGCATCAGGGCGCGCTGCGAGTCGTCTTCCACAAGCTCGCTGTTCTTGTACTTGTTGCTAAAGTAGATCAGGTCTATCATCTTGCACCTGTCCATCGCCACCACCGTGCTGCCGTTCGTGCCTGCAGTCGTATTGGCGTTTGTCAGGATGATGAGCTTGTCTACAAAGCCGGTAGTTTTCAGCGTATTTGATATCTGCTCAAAGCTCTTGGCGTGATCCTTGTTGATGACTATCGCAACTGCGACCTTGGTTCCGTAGGGGTCGGAGAACATGACGTCCACAGTGTGGCCGGCGGCCTTTTGCGGCTTGGCTATCGCCCCTACCTCGTGGGCATAGTTGACCAAGTTGCGTACGGCATCCTTGACTCCTGTCTCTAGCACGGAGAAGTCGTTTGTGTTCCTGCGGATCTTTATAAAGTCAGATATCGGCACGTCCATAACGCTTCCCCTTATGCGCAGACCCGGATAGACATTTTTGATCGTTTCATCTATTGCTTGCTCGTCCACTATTGCGGCCTCCCTCTTTGCAGCATTTTCTGTGGCGTGGTACATTATGTTGAGCATCGAGCGCACGTTGCGAAAATCAGAGAACTCGTCATAGATCACCTTGACCTTTGCGGCCAAGTCGCGCTCCTCCTCTGCGGTAAAGCACTTGTTTACGTCGTGGTGGCGGATGTACTCCATGACGATGTCCATTATCTCTTCATAGGTATTGGAGCCGGCAAGGTCGACCTTGTAGTTGGCCTTTTCCAGCCTGTCAAATACAGAGGCGTTTGCGCGCCTGATTTCATCATAGGACGACGGCGTAAATATCAGCATCAGCGTGGCCGCCGGCACATGAGCGTTTATCACCGCTTTTACGAATTCCAGTGTTTCCCTGTCAGCATCAAACTCGTCCAGCTGGAAGACCGTTATGCGTTTCAAAAAGCGCAGGTTTATTGAAGCGAGCGCGGCGAGGCTTGCGATAATGTCTTCAAGAGTCGACACATTCTGCGCGTCGGCCCTGAATCTGCCCTCCACTATCAGCTTTAACATCACCACTTCAATTGGCGAAAAGTCTCTTGACAGCGTTTCAGTCAGGGCAGCATAGTTTGGCGTCAGCTCGTCTCCAAGCACGAGCTCGGCCTTATCCACCAAGCTCTTGCCCGATATTGAATCGAGAAAGCCATAATTGAAGACCTTGCGCGCAATGCCTCCCTGCTTTTCGGCTTTTTCTCGCAGGTACGTCACCACAGAGCGGCGAATTGCAGCGATATAATCGTCTGTAAAGCCGCCAAGCATTGCGCCGTAGAGGCTGTGCATGTTGCGTGGCGATATCTGTGTCAGGTCAACATACGATGTTACTGCGCTATCGGTTATCTCTTTGAGCCCCTTTATGTGGAGCGCAAGGTGTGTCTTGCCTGAGCCAACATCTTGGATTATAGTCAGCAATCTAAAGTCCTTGTCAGTCGCCGCGCCGGCTTGGACCTTGGAGTAAAGATCTGAAATGCATGACAGTATCGCGCCCTTGGCTTCCCTATGGCGCTTGCCGCCCAGTATCTGGGCATCGATGAGCGTCGGAGTTGGGCTGCTTGGGTACGGGTTGCGGTCAAGCCGGTACGGGTACATCAGATGCACCTCACAAAGCCATGCAGGAGACCCCTGACCATGATGCCCTCGCCTCCACCTGTCGACAGTTCATATTTGTCCTGGTACTGGCCGGTAAGCTCACCCACCAGACGGTAAAACTCGTCGCTTGATATCCCGCACCTTGCGCACACGTCAGAGCGCACGTTTGCAAGCTCGACCCATCCTATTGATGATGACGTATTTGTGAGTACGGAATCAAACTCCCTTTTGAAATCAGAAACGCTCACTGCCCTTTTTGGAGCCGCCGATGCCTGCATCGCCGCCCCGCCCTCGGACCTTTCAGTGATCAGCCTGGCGAGGTTTGAGATGTTGCCTGCCAACGTTTCAACCGCCCTTGCGACCTCTTTTGAGGAGGAGTTGACGGATTCTTCAAGCGACTTTATCATATCGTAGGTGAGGTGGAACCGGGGATCAGAATTGAGGAGGCTCTGGACATAGTGATCCTTGTGGAAGCAATAGTAGGCGCTACCCCGCTTGTCTACAAACACGGCACCCCTGCTTACAAGCACTTCTAACGATGCGTCGATGTCGCCCAGCTCTTTGCGCAGATCGGCCTTTTTGGCCCCGGCCGACCCCGCAGAAAGGATTCTCTTCAACAGTCTTTCCTCTGCGGCCATGAGGTAGGCGATCAAAATTCTTATTTAAACTACCATGCAGCAAATCGCTGCTTTTTAGGTAAACAACTTTTTACACAAAAGGGATGATTAGAGTACCAGAATAGGGCTCAAGGACCGCTTAGAAGAATCTGTTTCAATACTATATAGATCTTGCATGTATTTACCATCGCCAATGCTTAAAGTATAAAGAAACCACAATCTCGTGTTGGCTGTAATTCTAGGGTTTTTGCGTAACGCTGTACGGCATCCACGTCTCGCCTATGGCTTGGCTGCGCTTGTCGTAGTATCTGTTCTTGGATCCTCCCTTACTCCAGCGTTTGCACAGACTGCCACGTTTACTCTTACCGTCAACACGATGTATTCAAACGGCCAGCCGGTGAGCGGCATGTGGATCACACTTGCGCAAAATGGACAGGTAGTCGCCACGGGTTTTTCGCCAGCGAGGTTTACGCTCGTCTCGGGCCAACAGTATACGGTCACGGTGTCAGATTACCAGAACATCGTCTTTGACCGCTGGCAGGACACGGGATCGACGTCTGCGACGCGAAGCATTGCGATAACGCAAAACACATCCATTATGGCGTTGTACAAATCCCAAGCATCAGGCGGATCTGCTGTGACGCACATGTCTGACACGACCGTTTCGTTTGGATCTCTTACATATGCCGGCAGACAGATAAACGCCGAATACGTCACGCCATCGTCGCAGCTTATCGGAGACTCTATAGACAGCATCACCCTTCGTCTGCAAAGGATAGGCTCGCCTCCAGGCACGTTTCAGGTGGGCATC
>JBDUUM010000028.1:0-11848 GCA_039938615.1 Nitrososphaera sp. | reverse complement strand
CTGCATGGAAGTCAAGGCTGTGAATGACTTTGCCTTCGTTCTTCAAGGTGATCTCAAGCGTGTCGCCCTGGTTCACGGCTACTACCGGACCGGGGATCGTCCCGTTGAAGACCATCGCGTTGTACATTACGCCACCGGGATGAATGTCGCTAACGGGAGCCACTTGGACTTCTTTCTCGCTAGCGATTATGGTGACGTGGTGTGTGTCGCCAGATCCGTTGGCAGCGTTGACTGCTGCGAGTGGGTTGCCAAAGAGCGGACTAAAAACCAACCCTACTACAAGGATTCCGGCGGCGATACCAGCTATAATCGCCTTATTCATTGGACATGGTTTCTATGCCTGTTGTATATATGTTTTAAATGAATTAGATATATAGAACTGACGGCCGTATAAATCCGCAAGCGTGCACGATATATGAGATAATATCTGCATGTTCCTTGTTCATCGGCTGGCGGGCCCTGCAACCCGCCAGCTTAAGTTTGTCCTAAAAATGGATACTGGCTCCGAAAACCATCATGCGGGCCGAGAATTTTACTTCATCGTTTTCAGGATGATGACGGTGTTTGTATCGGACACGCCCTCTATCTTGCGTATGTCGTCAATGCACTTGTTTATCTCGCCTATCGCCGGCGCAGCGATGATGGCAGCGATATCGTACTGGCCAGTTATCTCGTAAATCACCTCTACGCCAGTGAGATTCATCAGCCTCTGCGACACGGCAGAGGTATCCGCCGTCGAGCTCACCGACACGAGTGTTATTGCGCTCGTCTTGTCGCTTGCGCCCAGCTCGATTGTAAAGCGTTTGATAACCCCAGAATCGACGAGGTTCTTGACGCGCCTCCTAACGGCCGACTCGGAAAGTCCTATATCGTTGGCAATGTCCACAAACGCCTTCCTGGAATCGGCCTGCAATATTCGAATTATCTTTTCGTCTGTCTCGTCTATATTAGATGACATTTTTCCTCTGTTCCTCCCTTGTCAGTACCGCGTCCATTATTTCAACTGCGCGGGAAACCGTCGCTTCATCCACGACAAGTGGCGGAAGGAGGCGTAAGATGTTTCTTCCAGAGTACAGTAGGAGCAATCCGTGGTTGATTCCGTCAAGGAGCACGTCCTTGACTTCGAAGCGCAGCTCGACTCCAAGCATCATGCCAAGGCCCCGGACTTCGCGGATTATTTTGTGCCTTTCCTTAAGAGACATCAGCTTCTCCTTGAAATATCTGCCGGTTTTTGCGGCGTTGTCGACAAGTCCGTCCTGCGTCAGCGCATCCAGCGTCGCCGAGGCTGCGGCGCACGCAAGCGGGCTCCCTCCAAATGTGGAGGAGTGCTCGCCCAGCTTTATGGCGTCCATTATCTCTGGCCTGGTCGTCACCACGCCCATCGGCACGCCGCCGGCGATGCCCTTGGCGAGGCACATGACATCAGGCGTCGTATTCCAGTTCTGCCCTGCCCACATCTTGCCCGTCCTGCCAAGGCCTGCCTGGATCTCGTCAAATATCAGCACGAGGTTTTTGCGCGTGCAGATCTCGCGGATCTTGGGTAGGAGGTCGTCCGGCGGCACGATGATGCCAGTCTCGCCCTGTATCGGCTCAAGTATCACGGCGCCCGTGCTGTTGTCGTCGATGGCCTCTTCGAGTTTTGACGGATCGCTGTAGGGAACGAACTTTATCCCTTCTAAAAGGGGCATAAACGCCTTGCGATACTTTTCGTTATACGTTACGGAAAGCGCACCAAAGGTCTTGCCGTGGTAGGCGCCAGTCATTGCGATCACGCCATGTTTGCCGGTAAACTTTCTTGCGAACTTTAATGCGGCTTCTACTGACTCGGCACCCGAATTTGTAAAGAACATTTTAGTGTGCCCCGGTGGCGCGACCTGCGCCATCTTTTTCATGAACTGCAGGCGCGTCTCGTTGTAGACTGACATGTGCGCCGTGATGAGAGTGTCGGCCTGCTTTTTTATAGCGTCAACCACGCGGTCGTTGCAGTGACCGACGAGCGCGACGCCATATCCGCCCATGCAGTCAATGTATTCCTTGCCTGCTGTATCCCAGAGCCTTGCGCCCTTGCCCCTAGCCACGTTAACAGGAAAGCGCTGGTACAGCGTGCCGAGATAGTTGTCCTCGCCGTTCATTTCGGGGTTATCACCGTGCAGTTCTGGTGCGCAATGGCTGATGAAATAGGGTTATCAACCTGGCCGGAGGCGATTATCGCTTCCTTGACACCCATCTCCAGGGCTTCGGTGCATGCAAGTACCTTTTTCTCCATACCAAACCCTATCTTGGGCAGCGTCTCTTTGGCTTGCTCCAGCGTCAATCCTGTCACCAGCTTTTCGTTTAGCATGAGCCCGTTGACGTTTGTGATAAATATCACCTTATCCGCCTTGACGCCGCCTGCAACATAGGCAGCAGCCCTGTCGCCATCAACGTTGAGAAAGTCAAAATCCTCGCTGAGTGCAATCGGCGAGACTACCGGCACATAGCCGCTCTCTACCAGCTTGTTTACCAGCGCAGGGTCTACTGCGTTTATCTTGCCGGTGTAGCCGCCATCTATTGCCATCTTGCGGCCCTTTTCATTCACTATTACGAGTTTTTTCTTGCGCTCGGCCTTTAGCACGGCGCCGTCAATGCCTGCAATGCCCACTGCTTTTATGCCCTGGCGCAGCAGCATTCCCACTATGGCCTTGTTTATCTTCCCGGACATGACCATCGTATAGATCTCTGCCGTTTCTTTGTCTGTGTATCTGCTCCTGACGCCGCCAGGCGACACGATAAATTTTTGCTCCTTGCCAAGTTTCGTCGCAATTGATGTCACTTCCTTGCCCCCGCCGTGTACGAACACCAGTTTTTCCTTGTCGGCTATTGCTTTGATGTCTGCAAGGGTTGACGGGTGGAGCCCATCGACGACGCTGCCCCCTATCTTGATGACTATCATACCGGGGTTAGCGGCGTGTACTTTAGGCCGTCCGTCTCCTCATAACCAAACATGACGTTCATGACCTGTATCGCCGAGCCGGCTGCGCCCTTCATTAGGTTGTCAGAAGCAGAAAGCGCGACTATTCTCTGGTTGTCTTCGTCGATGTCAAAGCCGACATCGCAAAAGTTCGATCCTACTACGAACTTGGGGTCGGGGAACTTGTAGAGGCCCTTCTTGTCGCGTATGAGCCTCACAAACGGCTCGCCCTTGTACGAGTTGCGGTACATCTTCCACAGCTCCAGCTCCTCTACCTTCTTTGTAAGGAAGGTGTGGTTGGTCGTGAGGATGCCCCGGACGATGTTGACTGCATGGGGGCTCATGCTCACCTTGATCTGTTTCTTGGCTATCAACGACAGTTCCTGTTCTATCTCGCCCGTATGGCGGTGCTTGGCCGGCTTGTACGGCCTGACGACGCCATAGCGCATCGCGTGGTGCGTGCCCGCATTGGCTTTTGCGCCTGCGCCCGACGAGCCTATCTTACTGTCGACGACGACGTGATCAGTGTCTATGAGGCTGTTCTCTATTAGCGGCTTTAGCGCAAGCAGAGAGGTCACTGCCATGCAGCCGGGACACGAAACGAGCTGGGCTTTTTTGATCTCTTCACGGTGGAGTTCCGGCACGCCATAAACCGACTTGGACAGCATGTCAGGGAAGGGATGCTCCCACCCGTACCACTTGATATAGTCCTTTGGGTTTTTTAGCCTAAAATCAGCTGACAGGTCGATTATCTTGACTCCCCTGTCGTAGAGGTCCTTCACTATCTTGTTGGCCTTGCCATGCGGCACCGACGTGAAAACCATGTCGCAGCTGTTGGCCAGCTTTTCCATATCCATAGGCGAAAATGAAATGTCGATAAAACCCTTCAGGCTCGGGTGCACCCTGTGCACGTACTCGCCGGCCTTTTGGCGCGATGTCACCATGCTCACCTCTACCTTTGGGTGGGTGACCAAGAGCCTGAGCAACTCGCCGCCCACGTAGCCGGAAGCGCCAACGACTCCAACCTTCATTTAAAAAGCATCCTCCAATGTATATTCATCTTTGAGAATCAAGCCTTGAAAATACTAATTTATATTTTTTGGACATATTTGACCTAATAAAGGTCAATAGTGACCGAAATTGGCCAGCTACTTCTTGGCAATGCTTGCTGCGTAGTCTATCATGGCACCAGGGATGTCGTTTGTTGAAACGCTTGCGGCGCCACGAAACTCGACTGTATTGTTGACCTCATGGACGACTAGGCCCTTTTGCCTGTCCTCCATCAAGTCGACGCCGACGATGCCGCCGCCTACAGCCTTTGCAGCTCTTAATGCCAAGTCTTCAAGCTCTTCAGTTATCGGTGCAAGCTCGGCCTTGCCTCCACGGGCGACGTTTGTGCGCCACTCGCTTTCAGCAGAATAGCGGTAGATTGCAGTAACAACTTTGTCGCCGACCACGATGCATCGGATATCGCGTGGCGGCCTGTCTATCATCTCCTGCACGTAATAGATGCGCGACAGCGGGCTGTCATTTTCCTCTCTCATCTCGATTATCATGTTTGCAGTCTCCTCGTCACGCAACGGGAACACCCCCCTGCCCCACGAGCCAACTATCGGCTTTAGCACCTGCGGGAGCCCCTTTTTGCGAATTACTTCCATCGCAGACTCGGGCGAAAACGCAAACTGTGTCTTTGGGGTAGGGATATTGTTCTTGGCAAGAACAAGCGACGTGACAAGCTTGTTGCCGCACGTCTCTGCAACTGCAAACTTGTTGATGACAGGGTAATCCAGAAATTCAAGGCAGGCAGTCAAATACAAACCACGGTAATGGCTCACGCTTCTCTGCATCACTACGTCGCCAAGGGCAAGGTCAGAGGGCTTGGTGTCGGTGCCCACGGTGACGCTCTTGGCGTCGACCAGCTGCGCCTTTAGCCCCTTCTCAATGGCCTTGTCGTAGAGCGCCTTTTCCTCAAAGCGCACCTTGTCGTATATGATGCAGACCTGCATCATTATTGTCCCCAGTCTTCGCCTACTGTCTCTGCCGGTTTCAGCTCTACCTTGTCAGCCGTCTTGGTCGCGATCTCGTAGTCGCCGCCGCAGTCTGGACACGTCACGATCTCGCCGGCCACTGCGTCTTCAGGTATGCTTATCTCGGCTCCACATTCTTGGCATTCCACTTTTGTTTTCATTTTTTTGTTACACCTTTTGCTGCTGTTTCTTGCTGGCTGCGTCTGCAATCGAGTTTGCGATTATCGATTGCAATCCCCACAGCTCTACAAAGCCCTTTGCCAGGCTCTGGTCAAAGGTCGACCCGGCCGCATACGTCGCCAGGTCATTCTTGTACAGAGAATAGCGCGACTGCCTCCCCACCACGCGGAGCGCGCCCCTTTGCATCTTTAGTCGCACTTTTCCGCTAACGCGGTTTTGGGTCGCGTCTATAAATCTATCCAAGTCTGAACGCAGCGGATCCTGCCACAGGCCGGCGTAGGCCAGCCAGCTCCACTGCTCGTCAACCGATCGCTTGAACGCAAGCTCGTGCTTGGTCAGCACCATCTTTTCCAAGTCGCGGTGCGCCTCTATTATTGCGATTGCCGCCGGCGCCTCGTACACCTCTCTTGACTTTATCCCGACTACTCTGTCCTCTATGTGGTCAACGATGCCGACTCCGTGCGAGCCGGCTTTGTCATTAACGTATTGAATAAGGCTAGTCAGCGGCATGCGCTTGCCGTCTGCAGCTATAGGCACGCCAGCTTCAAATTCTAATTCCAGATATCCTGCTTTGTCGTTTTTGAAATTGATGAACTGGAATGCCTCCTCCGGCGGCTCAAAATCCGAGTCCTCAATGTTACCGCCCTCTACCGCGCGGCCCCAGAGGTTGAGGTCGATGCTGTATTTCTTGGCCTCGGTGCTTATCTGGATATTTTGCTCCTTGGCATATTTTATCTCCACATCTCTTGTGAGGTTCATGTCGCGAATTGGCGCGATTATTTTCAATTTTGGGTTGAGGGCGCGCATCGTCACGTCAAAGCGGATCTGGTCGTTTCCCTTGCCTGTGCAGCCGTGCGCTATTGCCGTGGCACCTTCTCTGTTAGCCACTTCTACAATCTTTGCCGCAATAAGCGGCCTTGCAAGCGCCGTCGCAAGTGGGTACTTGCCCTGGTACAGGCCGTTTGCCTTGATGCTTGGAGTAACATAATCAGCGGCAAACTCTTCCTTGGCGTCAATGTAGATGTGCTTTATCGTTCCTATAGCCTTGGCCCGGCGCTCAATTTCCTTGAAATTGTCGTCCTGGCCGCAGTCGACCGTGGCGGTGATGACGTCAAGCTTGTGCCTAGTCTGAAGATATCGTATGCACACAGATGTGTCGAGGCCGCCAGAGTACGCCAAGACAACCTTGCCGCTTGCCATTTAACGTGCGTTTCGTTCCAAACACTACATTTATATTTTTTGGTCAAGATTGACCTAAATCAGGGCGAAATTGGCCGATGCCGGTCAACGAGAAATCAATCACAAATGCGACTAAAGAAGTGGTAAGCAACGATCTGTCTTTCCAAGATTCGCTGCAGCGCGACTATTGCAACATTAGCGCGCTCGCAAGGATCATCAAACCGCAGATAGACCAGATGCTCGGCAAGAATACCAGCGTCGAGAGCATCGTTACTGCGCTAAAGAGGTCAAGACGCGACTATGAGGTGCCTGAAAAGCCCATAGCTTCCATCCTTGCGGGCAGTACCGTCAGCGTCAAGACCGATGTCGCAAAGCTGTCGGCTGCAAAGAGCAAGAAAACGATTGAAAAAGTTGCCAAGTCGCTTACACAAAACGTCGATAGCTACATCAGCGTATCAGAGAGCATCATGTCAATCACTCTCGTGTTTGACGACGTCGTCCTTGACGATGTAAAAAGCTTGTTTGGGCAGGGCGAGATACTGGAAGTGGAGGACGACTTGGCTGCCATAATCGTACATAGTCCGGAGGAGATAATCAAGACGCCGGGGTGCGCCATTGCGTTTTACAACCAGCTTGCACGGCGACACATCAACATAGAAGATACGGTCAGCTGCTACACCGATACCATCATGCTTGTCAGGATGGACCAGGTGGGAAAGGCGTTTAATGCCTTGACAGACCTCATCTCCAATTCAAGAAAGATGCCCAAGAAAAAGCACCGGTAAGGGTTTTATCCTTCAGCGGCTATGTGTGAGGCTATATATGTACCGGCGCTATACGCTTGACGAAGTCAAGCGCAAGATAGTAGACGCGCTGCAGGGCGCCGGCACAGGCCTTTCTGGTGTAGAGCTCGCGGACAAGACTGGCATAAACCGCATGACGGTCACAAAATATCTTGACGTGATGCACGTAATGGGACTGATAAAAAAGAAAAAGATCGGCACCGTCAACGTGTGGTTTTTGGAGACCGGCATCGCCGACATCGAGTTTCCGATAAACTATGTGCAGGTGCAGCAAAAGTTGCTCGAGTTTGCGCTTGCCGGCGAGGAGGAGCAGGCCCGCCGCCTGCTCGTGAGCGTGCTTAACTCTAACGTCGACCAGGCAAAGGTGCTGACAGACGTAATCATGCCGGCGGCAAACACGGTTGGTGAGCTGTACAGCAGGGGCAGGATAGGCAAGACAGAGCGAGCGCACCTGCATGAAATGGTCAGCGAGATGATAGATCTGGTCAAGTTTAATGCGCGGCCTACCGAGCAAAAGATGAACGCACACGTCATCTGCGTAGCTGGTACCGGCGACAGGGCACACACTGCAAAGAGCGCGGCAGTTGCATTCTCTGTCATGGGGTGGCAGTCGCGCTATGTCGGAAGCGTCGAAGACGACATCGACCCGTTCTTTGACATTGACTTTCAGCGCTACTTGTCACGCGTCTGGGCCAACAAACGCGGATTGTTGTTAGTGTGCATATTTTCGTCCGGCGAGGGGCCGCTAAAGTTTCTCACCTCCACATCAAGGACGATGAGGGGAAGGCTAAAGGGAGAGCTTCATATAGCTGCGCTTGCCGCGCCAGATATACAGCCGGCGGCCGAGGAAACGGCAGACTATGTCGCAAAAGACCTGCAGTCCATGTTTGACTGGGCCGAGCGGCAGTACTCTACTCATCAATAGCCTAGAACGACGGAAAGGGCGTTATAGGAGGGGCACCAGGCACAAGCGCATGCAGGCCGGCGGTGATTATCGCCCCTATTATCACAAAGACTATCACTGCCAGAAAAGCGATGCCAAGAGCGCGTATCCAGCCGGTTTCAAAGCCCAGCTTGAAGACGCCTATCCACGCGATGAACGCAAGTATAAACGAAATAGCCGCTATCATGAACTGCTGCCCAAGCGTGGCAGACAGGGCGGCATTTGACAGGAAAAACACTATCGCATAGATGACGGGGCCGACGGCTGTCACGAGCATCGCCCTTGTAAAGCGCGCTTTGCCAAGCGTGACCAGCTTGGCCGCCAGGTAGACGGGTATCGAAACTACTATCCACATGATGAGGAGGCCAAAGATTACGACCAACGCGGCAAGGACTAGGTCGGCCTGCATCAACAGCTGGTCTAGCAACATTTTCACTCTACAAAATCAGGATTTAAGCACTATCCGGTCTCACTCTAGAAAAAAGAAAAGAAGAGGAGGGGAGGGAAGAGTCAGAGCCCGCCAAAGCGGCCCGCCTTTGCAGCCACCATGACTCCGACAACTGAAGATATTGCCGCCGCCATCACGAGTGCAGACATGGGAAACTCTGGAACGACGTTTGTTCCTGCGACATCCACCGTGTGCTTGCTGTGGTGATAGTTCATCTCAAAGGTCACGTCGCTTGCGGTCTGCGACTTGACTATCACGTCATCGTTGGCCATCGCCTGCCCGTCGATCATGACCATCATGTTGCCGCTGAGCATCGCCTTTGGGATGGTTACTTCTGCCGCGCCTTTTGTTCCAGTCTCGCCTTCAACGTTGAACGAGATCTTTTTGGCCTGTTCGTCCAGTTTTACGTCGGTGACCTGAGAGTTGCTGGTGATGTCCACTGTGAACTGCTCACCTCCCTGCGTCTTTACCTCAAACGAGCTCTCGGTGCCTACTATGAACTGGGCCGACGATTCCATCTTGGCGACTATATCTGCGCTCAAGAGGCCAAGAACGCTTGCACTTGCCTCTATCTTGGAATTGATTGTATACTCGCCTTCCTTGGCGTTTGAAGGCAGGTTTATCGTTGCAGAGTACCGGCCAGAGCTATCTACTGCGGCCTTTTGGTCTGCGATTATCTGGCCCTGCGCGTCAGTGACCTTGACTGACACGTCTTTGGCCTCTGTCTTGTCCTTCATGTCAGACGACATGGAGCCCTGTATTGTGACTGTGTCGCCGGGTTTATAGATATGGTATTGCGACTGCACGCCAAAATCAGTGCTGGTGTCTGCATATGATGTGCCGTACGTCGTAGTCACGTCTGTGCTTGACGAAGCGTCCTGTGCGCTTGCGGTCGCTGGCAAAAATGCCAAGGCAGACAGCAACGCGGCTGCTACGAGCGCCGCCACGATGGCGGTTTGCCCTGTCTTTTTGTCGTGTATCATTTCAGGAAAAGACGCCATAATGTTATAAAACATTTATAGATAACAATCTATAGAGAGAATCTCTAGGCAATTTAAGGTTAGGAGCAGATTTTGGATCTAATCCTCTGCCTCTACAATATGATGGACAAGCCTGATCAGAGGCGCTGCCGACCTGAATAAAAGATCATCACAATGCCAGATGCTACTGCTACTGCGTTTCTTAACGATCCAGGATCTCTTTTAAAGTGCTATAGGCCTGTACGAATTGCCTGCCCCTATCTGTGGCAACCCATTGCCTGCTGTCGTTTGTGACGATGAGCTGGCTGTCCTGGAGAAATCGCAGATACAATCTTAGCTGGGTATATGAAAGGCTGGCCTTGTACATTATAGCCGTCTTGTTGACAGGAGAAAATGCAACTTCGATCATGTTTGCCAATATTTCTTCCTTTGAGCGGTTTGATAATACAGAGTTTGTTCTTGCCATGATTTTTTCGTGTCTTTTACAGCGACATCAAACAGGTATGAAAGATCTCATTCCACTATTCCCGCAATTGGTTGAAGATTATGCTATTAGATAGTTCTATAATGGCAGGAAAACCCTTCTAGCTCGAAGGACGCACACATATGGCAGCTCATGCATATAACCCGCCAAGCGGCTGAGGCGTTTGGTGACCTGCTGCTGCACCTCATCATTGCCCTTTTGATACCGGCAAGTGCCGACCACACATCGCAGCCAACCCTATGAGGATCACGGTCAGAGAGGCAGTTATGGCGGCGGGGAATTCTGGGACCACCTGCACGCCTGATATTGAGATGTCATGATCGCCGGCAGGGTAGGTTATCTTGAGCATTTGATCACCGCCAGGTTCGTTGATAAGAAGCATGTCCTGCATTTCATCGCCCGTAATGGCCGCTCCGTCAATCGACACAGAATACGGGCCGCCGAGAATCTGACCTACAGGCATGATCAGGATCCCCGAGTCTGCGCTCGTCTCATTTAGCGTGACATGCACCAGCCGGCGAGGCTCGTCAAGTGAGAGTCCCTTTAATGTTGACGTGCTGGAGATCTCCATTGTGACGTTGGCGCCGGACGCGCTTGTGTCATAATACGTCGATATCAGGGGCTGCTGCAGGTCCGGCGCCATTGGATTGAATACCTTGAAGGATCGGAGCGCATCGCCAAAGGCGCCCATGCCCTGCTCAAATTCACTGTGCGGCGCGACATATCCGGCCATCACCCAATTTTCAGTGGTTTCTACAAGCACCGTCTTTGCCAAGAGCGAAGAGTTGTTGTTGCCTGCGCCGGCAGAGCATGATGCCGTAGAAGAGGTGCCAAACGCTCCATTTATCCAGGCATGCTGCGTAACAGAAGGCGTGCAGTACAGGAGCCCGGCGGATGCGGCTGAAAGGAGGTTGGCCCCGGGGTCCGAGATGTTCTTGTTATCCGACATGATGAGCATCATCAAAGGCTTTGAATAGTCTGGAGCGTTTGAGACCCCGGCCCCGCCGTCGCCGGCAACAATGGCAGACGTGACGGATCCGTTCTCAATCTGCACACCCTTCCAGTCGGAGGGAAAGCTTATTTCTGCAAGTCCGTCCTTGCTGACGTAGGTGCCCTCTACCGAGGGCAGCAAGTCGCCGTCCGGCTCTTGTGCCTGCGCAAAAGCAGGCGCCACTACCAACACTACCACTACTACTGCTACTGCGAGCAGGACCGGCGCAAGGGCTGCCGAAATACTTTTCATAATACGCACTTTTGGTGCAAGTGGATAAAAGCAGCCATTTCACCGGCCGCAGGATTTTTGGCATAAAGCCCCGGCGTACACGCATCAGGCGGTGCTGGTACGACTAAAAAAAGAAAGAGAGGGGAGTGGAGGGGAAGGACCCCGGCGTCAGGCGTGGGTCTGGGTCAGGACCATGTACAGGTCGTCTGAAGGGTAGCTGAGCCACGAGGTGGCGTATCTCTGGCGGTACGAGTTCGTGCCGTCGAATGGGTCTGTCGAGTCCCTGTCGAGCATGACTGCGACAAAGTTTGCCGAGTCGCCTCCCGTGTACTTGATCCCTATCCTGTCTTCGCTCTGGATAGTGTAGAGCTGGCCTCCCGTCAGCGAGAAGGTGTACTCGGTGTACGTGCCTGTCAGCGTAGAGACATCTTTTGTGCCAAACGACTTTTTCACAGTCAGGTCAGGGTTGTAGACTGCGATCTCGGCTATTCCGGTAGGCGAGCCCGTCTTTCTCAGCTTTAGCGTTATCTGGTCTATGCTCTTGCCTACCAGCTGCGAAGTCGATGTCACAAACTCTACGTGTGCAACTGTGCTTGTTGGAGACGACGGTCCGTACAGGGCAAGGCCGTACG
>JBDUUM010000027.1:0-26627 GCA_039938615.1 Nitrososphaera sp. | reverse complement strand
GACACCAGAGGCCGTCCCACTTGATGAATATCTCGCAGATCTGGCACCTCTTTTGTCCAGAAGCGTACCGGCCAGAGCCGACTGGCTTTTGAGCCTTGTGACGGATGCATATACCCTTGCAAGTCATAAGTTATGGAAAATTGGGTAATTTTGTATTTCAAAATTTGTAATAAATGATTATGATTTATAATTATCGTTTTTTTTCCAAAAACAAGAAAAAAGTCGGTGCCGCCTTAGCGGACATCGATTTTCTTTACGCCAAACGCCTCGTGCATAACGAGGTATTCGTCCAGCTTCATCCTGATGTCATCAGGCTCGGTGTCGTCCATGCCGGTCATGCCAGCCTTGAACGAGATCTTGCCACCGGAGACGTTTACGTCCGAGACTGACATATCGGCATAAACGTTTGCAAGCTCGTTTGCCCATTCCTTGGCTTCGTTTGCATCTACACCTGTCGTTTCGACTGTAACATTATACATTTTGGTCATTCAAAACCACCTAGGACGGAATTTGTACCGGCATTAATAAAGTTGACGTGCCGGCGGCCCGGCTGACGGTTAGAGAATTTAAACCGTCTCTGCTCTTTGTATATAAAGGGCTACTTTTGCTCAAAGCCCCAGTACCTGACCAGCTCTTTTTCAAACGAGTTGAACTGGTCGTCGTTGAGCGAGTCCCCGCAGTTCTTGTGCGTGGGAATGACCCTCAATCCCGTAAGCTTGAACTCTACTTCATAGAACGTGACCTTGGGGCAATTGCACATTGCAGGCTGTTGTTGGAATGCTCTACTTATTTGTTTATCGCCAGATGGCTAAAACATTTATCAGGTCGCCATGCCTACTCATGGCAATGAGTTCCAGGTTTTTCGCCTTTGCGGCGATAGCTTCTGTGCTGTTATTGGGTGTCGTGGCCATTGCCGCAGGCACCAAGACTGCCTATGCCCAGGCAGACGACAAGTGGTATGTGGGCGAGGGCGTCAAGGAAAACATGTACGTGAAATACAAGATACAGGAGATTGGCACTGACCGCGTGCCGTTCACCATGACCATCTACTTCAAGGAGAAGGACAGTACCAACAACTGGGTCGCTCCCACGTACATCGAGGTTCAAGGCCAGGTTTACAACGGAACGCTCAGGCTTGCGGATAACAACCTGACTCCGCTTGGCGGAGGGCAGGTCCCGTCAGGGATGGTAAACTATGTCAGCAGCTACCAAAATTCGCTGACTTTTCTCGAAGCTTATGCATCCAAGTCATCCCCCAAGTCTCTCAGCCAGATATCCTGGGGCAACGTAGCCGGCACCGGCGCATCTCCTATTGCACCTGCAGGAAAGGAGAAAGTGACCGTGCAGGGCGGAACATTTGACACTACCATCATCAGCTACAGCAGAGGAAACACTGTGAACAAGATATGGGTCGCAGACAACTTCCCATACCCGATAAAGGCACTGGTATATGCAGAGGTCACGTCGCCGCCTGCGCCTGTAAGATACCAGTTTGAGCTGCTAGAGCACGGAGAAGGACAGCCACCGGCGCCGACCGGCCAAGAAGAGATCCCTACGCCGCCCATAAGAAGGAGCACCCCTACCGAGAACTACCAGATAGAGCTTGACTGGAACTGCGCAGACTGCTCGCAAAAGACATCAATGGAGCCGGGAAAGGATGTCCAGTTCAGCATCAGCTTTTTCGACAACAAGGGATTCCCGACCCAGAGGGTGAGCTACGACTTTACCGTCAAGGACACCAGCGGGCAGACTATCCTTGAGAAAAAGAACCAGATCGCCGACTCGGGCCTAGGCTTCCAGACTGTCAAGTTTGACCAGGGCGGAGGCAGGGTCATCACCGTCAAGATAGACGCGGTAAGCGGCGTCCCCAACGACCAGTTCATCGAGACGGCGGACTTTAACGTAGTCGTCGTGCCCGAGTTCCCAATCAGCGCAGCCATACTGGCGGCTGTAGTCATCGGCATGGTTGTTGCGGCGACTAGGTTCAGAGGAACAAGCTTGGGAAGCATGTTTGGCGGCAAAGGCGCGCTGTAGCCAAGCATCTTTTTCCCCTTTTTCCTTTTTCACTTCTTTTTCACGCGCCGAAATCCGCGCAGGCCAAAGCCATGCAAGCTGATAACAGCAAAATTTAAAAAGGCATGTACTGTTTGTATAGCAAATGACTCTACCAAAGGGATACGGAAGTGGTGGACGCAAGGGCGGTAGCAGTGGTGGTGGCGGTGGCGAAAGCCGTGACGATATCGAGCGCATGATCGGCCGCAGAGTCGAAAACATGAAGGGTGTATACATCCTTGGCTTTGCTTTGTGCTGGGCTGCGACCGCAGGAGGAGTCTACGTAGGCGTAACAGTCTATCCGTGGGCATATCCACTGCCAAGTGGTATCTACGCGCTGTCCGTCCTGACTGTAATCGAAGCCCTTGGGCTCTTCTGGATACTGAAGATCGTAGGCGAGAAGACAGTAAGAGCTTAGAATCTTTTTTCTCCTTCTCCTTTTCTTTTAATTTTTTTCCTTCTGCCAATCATCCTTCGCGTATGCCAATGCTGTGCGGATTTCGCACCGCTTTTTCCGCGACATAAAATTTTATATACGAGCATAATGACTAGGTTTCTAATGGTCTGGCTTAGACGTACAACGCACTACCTATTCATAGTAGTCGTTGCTGTCAACAGCACGCTGCTAACCATCAACGCAGGAGACTACATCTTCTACACAGACTGGATGTGGACATCCTTCGTGGTATTCTCGGTCTCGCAGTCGACTATGCTCGCTGTGGGTGCGATATACTACATGTTGTTCACAGGCGTGCCAGGGACTGCGACATACTATGCCACAATCATGACCATCTACACATGGGTTGCAAAGGGCGCATGGTTCGCACTTGGATACCCGTACGACTTCATCGTGGTGCCAGTGTGGATCCCGTCGGCAATGCTTCTAGACCTCACGTACTGGGCGACAAGACGAAACAAGCACGCTGCCATCATCATTGGCGGTACGCTGGTTGGCCTCTCATTCCCGCTGTTCAACATGGTCAACCTGTTGCTCGTCAGGGACCCACTCGAGGTGGCCTTCAAGTATCCTAGACCGACGCTGCCAGCATATATGACGCCTATAGAGCCTCAGGTAGGTAAGTTCTACAACTCGCCTGTCGCCCTGGGTTCAGGTGCTGGTGCAGTGCTAACGGTGCCCATTGCTGCGTTGGGTGCAAAGCTTAACACGTGGACATACAGATGGATGGCCGCGTGGAGCAAGTGGGATTAAAACTCCCTTCTTTCCTTTCTTTTTCATTTTTTCCTCAGGTCAGCGCAGCCATTATCGACAACTTTATCTTCGACAATCGCCTACGATAACCGATGGCAGATGCGATGACCACCTATGCCATAACCATAGGTGTGTTCGTGTTCCTCGTTGGCATCCTGTTTGGCGCAAGGGCCAAGAGGCCAAAGGGAGAGTCGGCAACAATGCCTCATACAGGGTCAGGCTAGGCTGAACAACAGCTCATGCATTGCAGGAGCAGACGCCTACTGCAAGTATTGTTTGCTTTTGCGCCAGAGCGCCAAGACGGCAGTTATTATCGTTGCAGCAAGCGACAATGACGTAAGTAGAGTCGTGTATTGGAATTGAAATTCTGGTGCCACATGCGCGGCGTTGATAACGACGCTTCGCGCTCTTGGAGGGACTGCAATTTGCAGGGCGAAATGGGTCGAATTGGCAAATGCCTGCCTTATCTGGGCGTCCTGCGAAACGCCGGACGCCGCCATAGCCTTTACCGAGGTAATGTTGTTTATCATTGAATTTGGGAGCAGGAGGACAATTTCGCCGGCCTCTTTGCTGGCAGGGTCCAAGAACACCTCCATGCGGGCGTTTGGGGTCAGCGCAAATCTTTCTACATTTATGCCCTGTGTGGCGTTCCCCGTCAGGCGATAATAATCCTGCCCGTCAAGGGAATAGGACAGCTGAAAGGGATGATACAAAGATGATGATGGCGGCGGTAGTTGGGCATACGCTGGCTGCATAGTGCAGTAGCAGAGTGCTGAAAGGCAAAGAAGTGCTGCTAGCGTCCTCATCACGGAAAAAGAGCCTCGCCATTTGATAAAAGAGTTGAGTAGAAAAGTCACTGGAAAAAAAATAGCATTCAGAACTGGTGATGAATTATTTTACCGGTTTTGACCAAAGATCTGTTCTCGCCCAAATACAAAAAAAGATGATGAGATATAGACCTAATAACGCGGGGATGCTCAATGCTTGACAGTGCGAAAGGCGGCAGTCGTATATCCAGTTCTGTCCATCCTCCTGGTCGCTCTTTTTTTCCTCCAGCTTGCAGGGCCGGCAATGGCTGCAGCTGCAGCACCATCAGGCGATCAGCAGTTAAAGATAGTCTTTATTGACGTCGGGCAGGGCGACTCGACGCTCCTGATCCTGCCGGGCGGGAAAACCCTGCTCATTGATGGAGGTGAAGCCGACAAAGCCGCTGCGGTTCTGGCCACCCTTGAGCAGACGAAGGTCAAGAGAATCGATGCAATTGTCGCGACCCACCCGCACGCCGACCACATTGGTGGGTTGATTTCTGTAATGAGCAAGGTACCAGTCGGCAAGATAATCGACTCGGGCCAGGACTATACTACAAACACGTATTTCGACTACCTTGATACCATTGACAGGAACAGGATCCCGTTTGACTCGGTGCACGATGGCGACAGGATAGATCTTGATCCATCAGTGAAAATCGAGGTCCTAAACCCGCCAAATCCCCTGATAAGCGGGTCCGACGACGACATCAGCAACAACTCTGTCGTCCTGAGGATGACGTACGGTAACTTTACCGCAGTGTTTCCGGGAGACGTAAAAGAAGCCGGCGAGAGGAGGCTTGCCAATAAGGACATGGATGCCAGAGTCCTGCTGGCGGCGCACCATGGAAGCGGCCACTCCAATTCGATTCCCTTCCTGAGGGCGGTGTCGCCAGAGACTGTCATCATCTATGCAGGAGCAGGCAACCAGTATGGATTTCCAAGCAAAAAGGCACTGGACAACTTTGATGCCGTGAAGGTAAAGCACATTTTCAGGACGGACCTAGACGGATCAGTCGTCTTGACAGCTGACGAAAGCGGGAGATATACAATGCAAAGTCTAAAGTCCGAGCGGGCGGTTGTCGCAGTGCCAGAGTTTGATAATGCACTTGCGGTGTCTTTTGTCGCAGTGCTTGTCGTTGTAATCGCGCTAAGGAGGGAGAGACGATCTGGAAGAAGCTGAAATAGCGGCGAGTCTGGATCGGTTTGAGGGCGGGTTTGCAATTGCATATTCTGATGATGTGAGAAAGTTTGACGTTCCAGAGGCTCTGGTTCCCAAAGGCGCAAGACAGGGGTCAAGAGTATACCTCCAACTAAAAGAAGGCAAGGTGATCATGGTCAGAGTCGATAGCAGAGGGGCAAAGGCGCTTGATGAGAAGATAAAGGAAAAACTGGAGCGGCTGAGGCGCGGAGATCACTTGAAGTAGCCAAGGCAGCTCGTCAAAGGTTCATACAAGCATATGGGGTCGGCCGGATTTGAACCAGCGACCTCCAGCGCCCAAGGCTGGCATCCTGCCATGCTAGACAACGACCCCATAAAATGCGGATTATGAGCGCAATTTTAACCTAGTGTATAAACTGGAACTTGCGCGTCTTTTGCCTGTGCAGTTTGCCCATGATCGGTATCTGGTATCCACAATTCTTGCACCGGTTCTTGGCATCGAGGTTCCATTCGTCGATGTAAAAGCCGTACCTGCCTATCGCTACTTGCTTGCAGCCAGGGCAGTACGTGTCCTCAAGAGGGTGTCCCGGCACGTTGCCGACGTAAGCATAATTCAGCCCTTCATTTTTGGCCACATGATAGTGCTTTTCAAGAGTCTCTACAGGCGTCGAGTCGAATTCGAGCATCTTGTAGTCCGGGTGAAAACGCAGAAAGTGCACGGGCGTGTCCGGCCCAAGCTCGTCGTGCACGAACCTGCACAGTTTTTTCGCCTGCTCCAAGTCATCACCTACCTTTGGCACTATGAGGTCCGTGACTTCCAGATGTATGTTGGTCTTGCTCTTTAACTCCTTCAGCGTCGCAAACACAGGATCGGCGCTTGGTATGCCTATGTAGCGCCGGACAAACTCTTGCTTGCCAGAGCCCTTGAAGTCGACCGTGATGCAGTCGAGGAACTTTTTCATTTCGTTGACAGACTCGGGCGTGTCGTAGCCGTTTGACACAAAGATGTTAAACATCCCGCGTTTGTGGGCCTCGATGCCGCAGTCGCGGGCAAATTCGATAAAGATGGACGGCTCATTGTAGGTGTAGGCGATGCCCTGCGCGCCATAGCCGGCGGCAGTTTCGGCAACCTGCGCAGGCGTCATTTCAACACCTTCTATTTTGCGTCGCTGCGAAATATCATAGTTCTGACAGTATGAGCAAAGCCAGTTACAGCCGGTCGTAGATATCGAGAAAATGTCAGAGCCGGGCTGGTAGTGCGTCACGGGCTTTTTTTCAATCGGATCTATGTGGCCGGCGATCACGCGGCCATATACAAAGAGCCGCAGCTTGCCCTGTGCCACGCCACGCACGCCGCACAGTCCGATCTTGCCCTCCGGTATCTCGCAGTAGCGGGCACACGCGGTACACCTTATCCTGCCATTTGCAAGCCTGACTCCAAGCTCAGCTTCCTTGCCGGGTATCTCTTGCACTGTAGAGGTATTTTTGCGCTTTAATCTTATAAATCCAAGCGGATCTCACCATCATAATCATGCCCTGGCGACAGGTGCTACCGCTGCTGCCTTTCTCAGCATCAGCGACATCATGACAGATATTGCAGCAAGTCCGGCTGCGCCGGCAAATATCAACGTGTATGTCTCTGGTGATGGGAACCTCCCGGCAAACCCCTGAGCGCCTATGAGGTGCGTCTGCATGATTACGCCGGCCATCGCCGGCCCAAGGGAACTTCCGATTATCCTCAATAGCAGCGTGTTGCCAAGAGACGACACCATCTGCCTCTGTGGCGTGGCAAGCAGTATGATGTTCATTATGCCGACGCTCCCAAGTGACAGGCCGGTGGATATCACGGCAAGGCTTACAGACACCATCCACGGGAGCGAGTGGAAGAATGCGAGCAGGGCAAACCCGGCGACATTGATGACGCTGCCAAGTATCGCAGGCCTAATCGAGCCCATCTTGGACACGATAAAGCCAGACGTAGGCCCAAAGATGAGCAGTATGACTGCAAACGGCAGTTGTATCGTGGCAGCCTCGCTGACGTCTGCGCCAAACCCTATCGGCTCTGGGCTCTCGGCAAGTATCGGGATCGTCTGGAACACCATGAACATCGAAAAGCCGATGATTATTATCATGACGTTCGCAGACAGAAGCGTCCTGTTTTTGAACAGCCTGTAATCGACGACAGGATGTGATGCCTTGCGCTCTATCATTATAAACGCCGCAAGGGATGCGGCGCACATTGCGGCAAAGAGCATGGGCATCTGCGTGCCTGCTGCGCCCTCCCTGACGGTCGTGATAAAGAGCAGAAACGACGCTATTACCACTGCAAGCGCCGCAGCACCGTAGACATCAAGCTTGGGCGTGGTTGCCGGCGGTCCAGCAGGGACGTCGTGCTCCTTCCACTGCGGGTGGATCTCGCCTTCCCGTATCATCTTTCTTATGATCAACAGCAGCAGGATGGCCACCGGCACTATTGAGATGAATGTCATCCTCCACCCGTAGGCCTCTGCGATCCCGGCGCCGACCAGCAGACCAAGTATTGACCCGCTTGCAAACATGGACGTTATTATCCCCTGCCCTATGGCGATCCGGCTCTTTGGGAACTGCTCCCTGACTATGCTAAAAGCCAGCGGGAACATGGCCATGCCTACTCCCTGCATTACCCTTGCCGCAAGCAGGCCATAGAGGTCGCTCGTGGCGCCGCCAAGTGCGACTCCTGCCGCGTATACTACCATTATCCACAGCAGGACTTTCTTTTTGCCGTGCGCGTTGGCAAGGCTGCTGGCAATGGGTGTCATGGCTGCGCCTGCTATCAAGTACGTCGTTAGGATCCATGGCGAGATGCTGTAGGGCAGCGAAAATTCCTTGATGATGTTTGGAAGCGACGGGACAAGCATCGTCTCGACGTACATTACCATCGTGGCTATTGAGCTCAGGATGGCAAGTGTCTTCCACGCAGACAGCGTTATCCTGTCAGAGCCGGGAGACTCGTGCTTTTTCTTCTTCTCCTTTTCCTCCTCCTCTTTCATTTTATTTTTTGCACTCCTACTTGCTCCTGCGACTCTAGATAACCACTGGCGTTTTTCGCGATGCTATCAAGCACCTGCTTGAGGGTCTCCATGTCCTGTTTTGGGATCCCCCTGTAGGCCGCCTCTCTTACCCGCTCTAGGCTCGTCTCTATCTCGTTTGAAAGAGAGCGCGATTTGACGGTGAGATATACCCTGTTGTTTCGCCTGTCGTCTCTGTCCTGTCTCCTTTCAAGGAGGCCTTCCTGTTCCATCCTGTCAATTATCGGGACTAACGTGGGCGCTTCGACTGCGATGCTCTCGGCAATCTCTTTTTGCGTCATGCCGTCGCTTCTGGTCAACGCCCTGATGACCCTCGCCTGGCTCAGCGTTATCTTGGCAGTGTTGCGCAGCTCAAAGTCAAAAGCCCTCTCCATGGCGCGTACTGCGCCCTTGATCGCAAAGCCGATATTGTTGTCTAGGTCTGACTGCATATTAGTTAGTGGCCTAACTATTAATGGCCAAACCAACTAATAAAGGTTGGCGATAAAAATACGGGGGTTATATCCCCCGTCATTTCGCATAGTTACGCAGGTCAGCCAGATTCAGGCTGATACGGACTTCGGATCCATCAAACTTTTGGACGGAGGACTTGGGGATCGAGTAGACCCTGGAGCGGGGCGCGAGAACTGTTATTGCGTCGCCGTCCTCGGCCGCAATGTTCCCTACAGGGTTCCCATCCGCCGTCCTGACCCCTTTGTGGATGACCTGTGACCAGTCATAGACTACTACCACTTGTTCTGATGCTTGCACATTTTGTCACCAAGATACATTATGCCGTGCCCACATAGATATTGCTGGCTGAACTTGGTTCTTTATGAAATGTACCAGAAAGCGTAAATCCTGCGGCTGGCAATATCTACCCCGCGGTCAGCGCGAAAGGGCTATTGCGGCACCCTTGCATGTCTCGACTATCGGGTCAATGCGCCCGCTGGCAGGCGTATTGCGCGCGTTTTCCTGCGCAGACTTGCATATCACGTCTGGGAAAATGACGTAGCTGAACAGGACTACAACCAGTATCAGCCCGCCGACGACCATCAACGCCTTCTGGATGTTAGGCGTGAGCAGATTCATTATCATGTAGGATAGGAGCAGACTGGACTAATCAACGTAACTACGCATATACACACATATACACTCACTCCACTCATGCCATGGCGCGCATCTCTATGGCGTTTGTCTTGGCAGAGATTTTGTCAGGTTCCGTGTATTCGTGCTTGCCCCAGTGCACCGAGATGTCTGCCGACAGCTTTTGGCCTGTCAGGTCTGAAGGGAGCTCTATTACCTTGCTCACGTCAAACAGCTGCGACTGCGCTTCCTCTACGCTCAGTGGGTAATGGGGTGTGTCGTCCTTCACTATCGACACCCATATCCTGTGGGGGATCTTGGGGTTGCGGGTCCAGAACAGGGCCGCTTTTCTTACGAACTTGAGCGGCATCACGGTCTTTCTACCCGACTTTATTTCGACTTCGATCGTCATGCGAAAGCCGTTGTCGTGCTTGTTGTACGCCTTTTCCCAGTTTTTCTGGACAAAAGCGTCTCGTATTGCGCCCTCTATCGTAAAACTGAGATGAAGCGCCGGCGGCTGGTCGGGCCTTGCCTGCATTTCCAGCGTCGCGCCTTTGATGTAGGACGACAATTCTCTGATGGTATCATTTATATCCTCAATAAGTAGTTGTCTTTTTGCAAAGCCATGCTTGCAGAGATTACCGATTTTAAGGACAACGAGATAGAGATCAAGGTACGGGAAGAAGATATCTCGGTTTTCTATATCGTGCAGCACGAGCTCTTGAAAGAAAAGAGCGTCGATTTTGCAGGCGTAATGCTGCAGCACCCTCTCACAAAGGATTTCAAGATGCGGGTTGCGACCAAGAGGAAGGACCCGATGGAAGTAATCCAGGACGCGTCAGCTGCTGCTACCGATTATGCCAAGGAACTCTCTGGCATGATCAAGGCGGCGCTGAAATAAACAAAAAGGGGTTAGCTGCTGTTTGCGTTTTTGCCCAGACTGCCAGGCCCGCATGAAGCCCTCCGGCGACGACATCGTATGTCCCAAGTGCGGATACAAGGCGAAAAAGGGCGCATCCGAGGGCAAGAGCGTGACTGAGGTAAAGCAGGTTTCCGGCGGCAACGCGTCGCTAAAAGTGATGGAGGATGACGACAAGCCAGACCTCCCGACGATAAACATCCCCTGCCCGCAGTGCAACAACAATACGGCGGTATGGTGGATGCTTCAGACGAGATCGGCGGATGAGGCGACAACTCAGTTTTTCAGGTGCACCAAGTGCAACCACACTTGGAGGAACTATTCTTGACTGTTTGAAGTCGCAGGTTCTTCTTCGTCCTTTTGGCCCTTTAGCGCGTTGGCGGCCTTCCAGCCGAATTTTATGACGTAGGGCGACAAAAAGGTCGTAATTATAGTCATAGTCCCTACCATCGGCAGTATGAAGGCGCTGGTTGCGCCCACGTCGGCGCCTCCCTTGGCAGTCACAAGCGCCAGCTCGCCCCCAGATGCGGACAGCGCAAACCCGGCCTTCATTGACGTTTTCTTGTCTGTGCCCATCATCCGGGATGAGAAATACACGGTTGCAAACTTGGCTCCAAAGGACGTCGCTATCAGGACAAGCGCAGGCGCGATAAAGAGCGGCAGCATGCTGATGTCCATCAGCGCGCCGACAGAGACAAAGAACAGGGCTGCAAACATGTCCCGCAGAGGCATCGACAGGACGCGTGCAATGGCATGAGACTTGGACTCGGCGACAAGGACGCCGGCGAAAAAGGCGCCTGCAGCAACAGAAATGCCAATGTGGTTTGCGATGAACGCAAGCCCAAAAGCCACGCCAAGGACTGCGACCAGCACCAGGTCATGGTGGTTGGTCCTGCCGATAATGTCGACAAACCTGGGCACCGTCTTTGAGCCTATAAACAGCGCGCTGCCAATGAACGCAAGGACCAGCCCTATCGATATGCCGATGTCCTGAAACGACAGGTTGCCAGTAGCAGCTACTGACTGCAGCACTGCCAGTACTGAAACTACGATGATGTCCTCTATTACCGCGACTCCAAGAAGCAGGACCGACGCGTGGTCCTTTATCATGCCAAGCTCCTCAAGGACGCGCATGACGATCACTGTGCTTGTGACAGAGATCGAAAGTGCAAGGAAGAGGCTGTCAAAGAGCGCAAGGCCCATAGCCTGCCCCACGACATATCCAAGGGCAAGGGTCCCAAACGCCTCCACCATCGCAATGACGAGTGCCTTTCTGCCGACAGAGCGCAGCTTGGCTATTGGGTATTCCAGTCCGACTACGAACAGCAAAAGGACGATGCCGATTTCTGCCAGCAGGTTTACTACTTCTGGATGCGTAATGAGTGAAAACGGCGGCGTGTACGGCCCTATAAGCATCCCTGCTGCAATGTAGCCTATCACCATCGGTTGCTTTATCTTGTAAAACACGAGTGCCATGACGGACGCGATGACCATCACTATTGCAAAATCCTGTATCACCGCAGCCGCTTCAGTCACCATTTACAATCAATCATTGTACAGCGATTCGTTAAAAGTCTATACTTGATTGTCATTGTGATAGAAAAAGAGTGGAACTCGTCAAGTGCGCAAGGGCGTGTATGCGTACATGCATGTGTGTGTAAGCTCCAACTACGTACAAATCTTATTGTCTCTGCGGCCGGCCAAAACGTACATGGAGGCCAGCTATGCGATAGAGACCCTCGAACAGGCGACGGAACAGATCTTTGAAAAGTACAGAGAAATCTCTTACATAGCTGTCATTGATGGGGCAGCCAAGGTCGTCGTCCAGAAGGGGTTCTTGGAGTTGCATCCCGCCAAGCTGGACAAGTTCCACATCCAGACCGCGCTACTGGTCAAGGTTTGCGCCGTATCTGCCGAGTCCTTTGGCACGCTGGACCATGTCACTGTGTCTTTTGGCTCCAAGTCAAACGCGATGGTAGTCCCGATTTCGCGTAACTTCCACATGGCGATAGTGTTGCCTCATTCTGCCGAGATAAGCATGCAGATCATAAGGCACGAAATCTCGGCCTGCTTTGATTCATGCAAGTAGCTCGTATCGTGAGCTCTGCTGCTTGCATAGAGATAAAGAGATGTACACGGACCTTCCAGTGCAGATGACACAGCTCTACTCCGTAACCAAGTAGCCAGGCAGAATCAGGCAGAGACAGGAGAATAACAACATAAATTTTATAAAATATAGGCTTGCGATTGATATCGCGCAAAGGTTGTACGGTCTAGACTTTCTCTCAAACCCTCCAGACGACGCGCATATTGCGCTTGTATATGACAGGCCCGAGCAAAGAGATGCTCTTGTCGCGCGATTTATCAATGATGGGCTGGAAAAAGGTCAGGTTTGCGCATATGGCACTGTGCGCTATCGCGTACAGGGCCACCTTGAAACGATGTCATCAATGATCAAAGACTTTGACAGGCACGTAAAAGAAGGCAACCTGATTATAATCGATTTTGCGCCATTTTTCCATGCCGCAATGACCGGGGACATGAAACCTTTTGCCGACGCAAAAAAGATGTTGGAAGAAAAACTGCAGGGACGGAAGAGCAAGCAGGCCCGCGTAATCGGCGACGCTGTGGAGCTGATGTTTGACAATGACGAATTCGATCCCTGCGCGTCGCTTGAAGGATGGTGGCAGGAAAACTTTGAAGCAGGGATCACGCTATGCACCTACAAGCGCTCGTCAATCAGGTCAAACTACCATGACATCCAGTTCCACAGGGCGGTCAGGGCCACGCACGACTATGTAGTCGATGCCTCTGCAGGGTCCGCGCGTCCAGCCCAAATGTCCGGATAATTGCATTATCTGGCAGCAGGGTGGATGATGGCTCTACAGGTATCCAAGCGAGAGCAAGAGGTCGCTATCCTGTATCCACTTGGCGCCGATGTCTGTGCGGTAAAACATGTTGGGTATCATGATGTTTGCGACCCTGCTGTACGCTTGGTTCCTTGCCTCATCAGTCGTTATCCCCGAGCCTGTCACGACCAGAACGTACCCTGATCTGCCGGCGATGCGCCAGTCGCTTCCGTCCTTTTTCACTTCGCCAAGGTGTACGCCTGCCAGATCGGGTTTTTTGAAGAGTATCGTCGCGTCTTCTGAAAACTTGCGGAACGTCTTGTCGTCCGTAAACGGAAACGGCGGGGCAGCAATGACAACTCCGACCTGAAAGCCCTGTTTTGTAGCAAGTGAAATGTTTTCCCCGCCCGCTATGGAATGCAGGAACCGGCCCCATTCGCTTGTGACGCCCTCCATGTGTATAGATATCGTAGGGTAGCCAAAGCGCGAAGTAAATTCAAGCGGGTAGATTGCGCTGTGGTTTGCGATGCAGTTGATGTCGATGTAGCCGACATAGCCCGACGCCACGAGCTGCGGCTTCATTTTTTGCAGTGTCAGCTGGAAAATCTTGCTCTCTTGCGTCCAAAAGACCAAGGTCCCCATCTCGCCCGTGCTTGGCCCAATGTCTCCAGGGAATAACCGCTTGTGTTCAAAGTTGATGTTGACAGGCATCACGAAATCCTTGCCGTTAAAAAACGCGCCCACTGCGACCTCGACCCCGTCCGCGTATTTCTGGATCTGGAAAACGCGTATCTTGCCGGCCCAGTGCTTCTTGTAGTGCGCAAGGACGTTTATCACGTCGTTGCCGTCTGCTTCCTGCCCGACGAACAGGAGCTCCTTTTCATTCTGGGCCTTGCCGCTTGGCTTGATGACGTACCGCGACGGGTTTGCCTGCACAAATTGTATGGCTTCCTCAAAGTTTGAAAATGTCCAGCTCGGCAGCGTCGTAACGCCGGCCTTGGCAAGCTCGTTTTGCCCAAACTCCCTGTCGCTTTCCAGCCTGTCGGTGTAGGCGCTCCCCCCGACTACTTTTTTGCCTTCGGCCCTCAGCTTATCCGCTGTCCTCCCAAACGCAATGTCGTCAAATACTACGACATCGGCCCACGGGACCAGCTCTTCCCATTTTTCCGCCTTTTCTACAAAACCGTCGCCGACATCTTTTTCGGTCTCGCCATGGATCGAAAACCTGACCTCGTGTCCCTCCTGCACTATCCTGTACGCAAGGTCAAGGCTCAGAGCTTCTGGCGAGACAAAAAGAAACTTCACCGCAATAGGTAGGCGGATTTTTCTTAAAGGTCTTCTGGTATCGTCTGCCAGCAATTGTTTTATTTTTCAGCGACAAACATGATTGATGCGCAAGCCAGTGTTGCTGATCGATGATGCGGCAGAATCGAAGCAGGCGATGGCGCTGCTCGATAGTGCAGGACAGCAATACGTCAAGTATCACATTTCAAAATTTGAAGAGAGTTGCTGCGGCGAGCTGCCGACCACGCGTGCGCCTTCCGTGATCGCGCCGGAAGGCGTATTCAGGGGCATAGACGGCGTCAGAGAATATCTTGTGACAGAGAAAAAACCAGATACTGGCGAGAGCGCCTACTGGTGATCTGGCGGCACGTCGACGTAAACTATCCCGTCTTTTTCCGTCACAGGATAAAGCACGAGGTCGCCGGACTTGCGCCACTCTGGCGACTGCTCCACCCATGTCGATTCCTTTTTCCACGACGCCATCTTTTCCAGCCTGCCGGAAAAGACGTTGTACTCATAGCCATGCATGTAGCAGACGATGTTGTCGCCTCTGAACTCCCCCTTTGACAGTGATGCACCACGGTGCGGGCACGAGTTGTTGCACGCAAACAACACTCCGCGCCGCCTGCCCACGAGGACGTCCACGGTTCCTAACGTGAAAACCTTCCATCCGTCCTGTGGCAGCTCGCCACTCTTGCAGACTACCTGGAGCATGGCTGAAAAAGAAGAAAAGGGGAGATATTTATTAGAGGTGGATGAGGCTCCCCTGCGCGCCAGTATGCGGCGATTGGCCGGCGAACTTTCTCCTAAAGTGCCCCGATGGCCTCTTTGAGAGGAGCTCTATGAACCACGCCTCATGCTCTACTTCCTCCTGCATTATCCTCTGCGCAATGTCGTAGGTCCTCGGGTCCTTGCCTGCCGTCAGGTCGCACACTTCGCCCCATGACCGGATTGCGCACTGCTCAGCTTCTAGCAACACTTTCAGGATAGAGTTAATGTCCTCCCAGTTGTCCGGCAGGTATGCGTCAGGGCAGCCCGCCTGGTCTGCAAACTTGCGTATGTCCCTTGGGAGCGCGCCGCCAAGCTCGTATAGCCTTGGCACCATTGCCTCAAAGTGGTTGCGATCCTCTATCCTTGCGTCTTCGACTATCTCCTTTATGCCCTCGCCTTCAAGGCCGGTGCAGTGCATCCTCAGTATCGTGTAGTAATAGTACGTCGTGAATTCCGCGCCGACACCCTTTGTTATCAGCTCCTTTAGCCGGTCGACGTTTACTCCGTTCTTCCTCAATACGTCCAGTGCAACGATGTTTGGAAAAGGCTTGCTAGTCTTGGCGTAATCAGCGTCAGACATATTATTGGTAAAGTTGGGGTCGAAAATTAAAGAGTTACTTGCCGCTAAAGATATAATTCCTTGAGCAGATAGAACAAACACATGGCCGTGACTGCAAAGGAGAACCTCCGCGTGCTCGGGTTTCTGATAGCGACCGCCCTTTTTTTTGGCGTGACGCTTTTGGGCTCGCTGTTTGCGATGATCGTCCTTGTGAACCAGATGGACATACCAAGAAAGGACGGCCCGACCTACCTGATGGTAGGGCTCGTGCCGCCGTCCATTGCGACCTTCTTTTTGTATACGAAGGTATTTGGCCGGTTCCTCTAAACAGGACCCCGCCAGATCCGTGACGGCCAGCATGCAATTGCGAGGCAAGGGCGCCATTATCTGCTAACTTGGCAGAGGCGTCCTTTCGGGTTCCGAAGCTGCATTTGTTGTTGCAACAACTTGCTCTGGAGACAGATCGACGGGCAGAGTGAACGTAAAGGTCGCGCCTGCCTTTCCTGTGTTATTTTGGGCCCAGATCCTGCCTCCGTGCGCATCGATGATTTTCTTGCACAGGTACAGGCCAAGGCCGGTCCCGCCATTGGACTTTGCAGCAAATTTCTCAAACAGCCTGTTTGCGATAGCAGGATCAATGCCAGGGCCGGAGTCAATAATGCTAAAAACCAGCTCTTCTTCGTCAGAGTCTAGCGTGACCTCGACCGTCCCTTCTTCATTTGTAAACCGCATTGCGTTGTCCAGCATGTTAAAGAGTACCTGCGTGACTTTTGCGGCGTCGCAATAGATCTCTATTTTGGTTGCGGCCGCCAATGCGGGAGAGCAGGTAAATACGATTTTTACCCGGGGTTTGGCATCTTCGTATTTCTTCCGGATATCTTGGATAGTTGTATCGATGATGGCGTTAATGCTTGACCTTTGCATGTTGAGCGCAAACGTGCCGGACTGTATCCTGCTCACCTGCAGGATATCTTCGGCAAGCTGCATCAATTTGATGGTGTTGCGGCCGATCATATCCAAGTTCATGCGAATGTTTTCAAGCTTCTTTTTGGCTTGATCGTCGCCGTGATTGCGAATAACTTCAGATATTTTCGCAAAATCCCTGTTGACAAACTCAATTGCCGATATTATCGGGGTTATGGGATTTCTCAGTTCATGCGCTGCAATGTTTACAAAGTCATCCTTGATCTTATCAGCCTGTGCGGCCTTTTCGTACAGCTCGGTTTCCTTCCAAAAGCTCTCAAATATCGTGACATAGGGCAGCACCGTGGGCTTGTTGCTGGAAAGGGTTGCCACGCCCACCGCTTCAAAGAATTCCGACTTGGAGTCGTCTGCAGTCTCTACTCCCAGAGAAATCTTGCGGTCAACGATCAAGAGTTTGAACTTTGCTTCTGAAGGAGTCTCTATTCTTTGGACGCTGATCCCGGCATCCTTTAACTTGTCTAATTTATGCCTGATAAAGTCGTCCTCTGGCGTAAGGATCCTGATAATCACGCCCCGCTCCTTTGCCTTTCTGAGCTCGTCAATGACGCCTATCTTCTCCTCGCGCCTGACGGCATTTGCTGTAGGGAATACGACTAGGATTTCCTTTGTGGCCGCACTTATCAGGGACAGGTATTGGTGCTTGATTTTTGCGGGCTGGGTGAGGATCCTGATGGCTTCTTTGGTGCTTGCAGGCCGGGAAGTAACGTCTATCAACTACCATATACTACAGCAGGGCCCTTACAGATAAGCGTTGATTGGAAAAGAAAATGCCAGACGAGTTTTTTCGAGAAAATCTTTTAAGAAAAACCACCTCTACCTTGCATAGATCCTCTTTTTGACGTCACCAGCCGCTGAAAATAATGTCCCTGTCATGGTAGTTGATGACGAGCGCGACATTGTGCTGATCGTCGAGCAGATCCTTGATGGCCTCCCGATTACCATACATTCATTCACCGACCCCCGAAAGGCCCTGGAATTTCTTAAACAGAACCCGTGCATAGTACAATTGCTTATCACCGACTACAGGATGCCCCAGATGTCAGGACTTGAATTTATGAAAGCAACGAGAGACCTCGGCGAAACCATGAGGATTGTAGTCATGTCTGCATTTGAGCCTACAAAGCGCGAAATAGAGTCTGCCAGAGCGGAACTGGGAGTGGCCAGCGTAGTCACAAAGCCTTTTGGGCCAGAAAAAATGCTTACCGCAGTTAAAGAACAATTAAGCTTGCTACGAGAATTTGCGATTTGAATGCGCTTTTTTTGAAAAGGAAGAGGAGGAAAGGGAGGGATGACTCTAGTTAAATGCCCCATCTGCACTCAACCTCATTGTGGCTGATCCTCTACTCCTTCTCGATCGTATATATGTCGGTCGCGGCTCGGGCATGAGCGCAAAGAAAAACAGCAATGTTTAAAATTGGACCGAGATCCCTTTAGGGTAATTTGGTATTTGTAGCCAAGACAAAGTCACCCGATGAATGGAAGGCCGTAGCCTCTGCGATATCGACGCTGGTTGACGAAGCGACGTTTGAGGCGACCGCCGAAGGTATATCGTTTAGAGGCATGGACCCCTCGCACATTGCACTCATCGACATTTACTGGCCGGCGCACGCCTTTGAGAAATACGAGTGCGACAGCGTAGTCAAATTCGGGATAAGGGTGGACGAGTTCTCCAAACTGGTAAAAAGGGCTGACAAAAAAGACACGGTCGAGATCGCACTTGGCGATGACAACATGCTGCACGTCAAGATGCAAAACGGCTACAGGCGGGAATACAAGACCCGCCTCATAGAAAGCTCTGCGAGTTCGACTCCGCTGCCAAAGCTCAACTTTAACTCCAAGGTGGTGTTGACGGCAGTCGCGTTTGACAAGGTCCTCTCCGACGTTCAGGTAGTATCAGAGTTCATTTCGATCGAATCAAAGTCGGGCAAGATAGACTTTGCCGGCAGGGGCGACTCGGGTGAGGCCAGCATCACGCTTGAAGCTGGCAATGAAGGCCTGGAAGAGCTTGCAGTCAAAGAGGAGAGCAAGGCAACATACAGCCTCGACTACTTGAGCAAGATAACAAAGGCAGTCATCGCAATGGGCGGATCGGTCATTGCAGAATATTCAAGCAAGATGCCGCTGAGGCTGGAATTCAAGATAGCAAACGTGGGCCGCATCCACTTTTACCTCGCTCCACGCGTGCAGGACTGAGAGAGAGGATAATAACAATATGCTGCGCCTGGTGATGAAGTTTGGCGGGACAGCCGTAGACTCACCAGACAAGGTCAGGCACGTCGCCAAGATCGTCAAGTCGCATCACCATGACAGAGGTGACGAAATAGTGTGCGTCGTGTCGGCGATAAGGGGCATGACAGACGGCCTGCTGTCGATAGCCGAGAGCGTCAGGCGCGGTGACAGGTCATCCATCGATGACTTTGTGAAAAAGTCGCGCAAGATCCACACTGATGTCGTAAACGGCGCGATCCTGGACAAAAAGCTAAAGCAGGAGGCGCTTGGCAGGGTTGAGGAGACGATAGGGGAGCTTCAGGACGTGCTTGGAGGGATTGTGCTTTTGGGCGAAGTCACACCCAAGTCACTCGACTACCTGATGTCGTTTGGCGAGCGCCTGTCAGCGCCCATAGTGTCGTACGCGCTGCGCGATATTGGAGTCGACTCTGAATCACTGACCGGCAAGGAGGCAGGCATCGTCACCGACTCTAACTTTGGTGAGGCAAGGCCCCTCATAGACACTACCAAACTGCGCGTCGGCCACAGGATAGAGCCGACCCTGAAAAGAGGAGCAGTCCCGGTCGTCACCGGCTTTATAGGCGCAGACCAGCACGGCAACACCACGACGATCGGGCGTGGAGGCTCTGACTATACTGCGACAATAGTGGCCGCAAGCATTGGCGCCGACGAGGTATGGTTCTGGAGCGATGTCGACGGGCTGATGACTGCTGACCCCAAGCTGGTCAGGGACGCGCAGGTGCTGAAGGAAGTCTCGTTTGCAGAGGCGATGGAGATGGCGCTCTTTGGGGCCAAGTATATGCATCCAAGGGCTCTTGAGCCGGTCATTGACACCAAGATACCTATCAGGATACGCAACACGTTCAACGTCTCACATCCCGGCACAATAATCACACAGAACCCTGGCCGCGACTCGCAAAAGATAGTCAAGTCAGTCAGTGCGATTCGCAGGACTGCGCTTATCGACGTAAGTGGAGGGGGCATGGTCGGAGCGCCGGGAACTGCGGCCAAGATCTTTGACACGCTTGCCAAGAACAAGGTCAACATCATGATGATCTCGCAGAGCCCGTCAGAGTCGAGCATCTCCATGGTCGTGCGCAAGAGCGACCTTGACAAGGCGACTACGACGCTGGAGCTGAACCTGCTTGGCAGGGTGATAAAGCACATTGACGTCAGCGACGATGTGGCCGTTATAGCAGTGGTTGGCTCCGGGATGCGTGGCATAAAGGGCGTCGCGGCGAAGGTGTTTGGCGCCGTCGCAAAGCGAAATGTAAACGTGATAATGATAGCGCAGGGCTCGTCAGAGCTTAACTTGGCGTTTGTGATAAACGACAGGGATTGCGAAAAGGCGGTAAACGCCCTTCACGACGAGTTTGGGCTGGGCAAGGCAAGAAAGCGTAGCTAGCTAGCCAGCAGTGTCATAGACTGCCACCAGATTGATTGGCGAGCCTGCAGCGGCTGCTGTTGTTGTTGCTGTCGGTATTGTTATCGTGCGGGTGCTTGAGGAGCCGCCACCACTACTACTACCACTACCATCATCATCCTGCCAGTGGTTAAAGGTTATAGCGCCATAGTTGCTGACAGTTACGACGTACGTCTGGCCATCGTTTACCATAAGGTGGAATGGCGTAAAGCCTGTCGAGATGACGCTGCTGCCGCCGTTTTGTGATACCGTCGTGTACATGCCAGTGACGGCGTTTCCGGCAGAATCAGTCGAGCTTATCGTCAGCTCTGACTGTCCGGGGGGTGGCGTGGGCAACGGCGTGTTGCGGTATATCGCAGTCAGGGTTACAGGCGAGCCTGATGTCGTCGTCAGCGCCCGTGACCGGATAGTGCTGCCGTTGTCCTGCCAGTGGTCAAAGTAATACGAGCCATAATCAGATACCGAAATTGTATACGGGGCACCGTCATCCAGAGTAAAGTGGGCAGAGGTAAAGCCGGTGCCGACGACAGAGCCGTTCTGCGACAGCGTAGTATAGAGCCCATCAATTGGGTTACCTGAGGCTCCTCCAGCCGCGTTTACGGTGACCTGCGATTTTCCCGCAAGTGGAGGCGGAAGTGGAGTGTCCCTGTAGATCGCGACAAGGGCGAGGTCCGACCCTGCCGCCACGACCCGTTGTCGGGTTGTACTGCCTGTGTCCTGCCAGTGATCGAAATAGTGTGATCCATAATCAGATACCGATACCACATAGTCTTGGCCGTCCTCTATGACAAAATGCGCCGCCGTAAAGCCCGTGGAGACCGTCGAGCCGGACATGCTCAGTGTGGTATACATGCCGCTGATTGGATTTCCGGCCAAGTCTGCTGCACTTACCGTCAGGGCGGACTGGCCCGGTGGAGGCGGCGGCAGAGGCGTGTCGCGGTAGACTGCAATGAGCGGTACGCTTGTCCCTGCTGTCGTGACTGCGCGGTGATTGTCCGTGCTTCCTGTGTCCTGCCAGTGATCGAAATAATAAGAGCCATAGTTTGCAACCGCGACTGTGTATTCCGAGCCGTCGTTTACCGTAAAGGCCGAGGGAGTAAAGTCGATGCCGACTGACGAGGAGCCGCTGTGTTGCTGGAGGGTGGTGTAGAGGCCGTTGATGGCGTTGCCTGACGCGTCGACTGCGTTTACAGTTATCAGGGATTGTCCGGGCGGAGCCACTAAAGGAATTGTCACGTCGATGGACGCCGACGCCCTGTTCCCGGCCACGTCTGTCGCCCTTGCAGTCAGATGGTGCGTCCCGGGCGGCAGCGGGTTTGTTGTTGCAAACGTCCATGACGACCAGTCGCCAAAGACGAGCGGGCTTGCAGGGTTATTGTTATTGTTGTTGTCAATGCTGACCTCTACCAGCCGGACGCCACTCAGCGAGTCTGACGACGTGCCGGTGAGGCTGACCTGTCCGGATGCCACCGCGCTGTTTGTTATGGCAACCGACGGCAGAGCCGTGTCTATGGTCATGGTTATCGGCGTCGAGAGCGGAGAAACGGCAGTCGAGTTCCGTGCGTCTGCAAAAATGGAGCGCCGCCCGTCGGGCATCGCAGGCGGCGTGATGGTCCACACGCCGGACGCCGGAACGATCACCTGGCCGCCGATGGCAGAAGAGCCGTCATAGAGCTGTACCGAAAGGCCGGGCGTCGCAATGCCAGTTATCGCAGGCGTGTTTATGTTAGTCGTATAGGGTGTCATCGAAGTCAGAGACTGCGGGGCGCCAAGTCCCGAATTGTCTGTATAGTGCGCAGTCAGCGTAGTCGAAGGGGTTGTTGGTGTGATGAACATCGCCCTAAACCGGCTGCCGTCGTCCCAGTGGTCAAAGACGTGCGTGCCGTGATCCTGCACGAGGATATAGTAAGAAGAGTCCTGTGTTCCCTCAAACGTCAGCGGCGTAAAGCCGGACGCGACGACTGACTTGCCTTGGACTATGGTTGTAAACAGGCCGTTTACGGGGTTGCCTGAAGAGTCAACAGAGTTGACGGTTATCGTGGCTGCCTCTGGGGCAGAGCTTCCGACGTTAAACACGTCGCCGCCATAGATGCCGACAGGCGCGGCTGTTGAGGCAAGCACAGTCCCGCCAGAGCCATCGACTATTACCACGTCGGCGTCAATTGGCATGTGATACCTCGCTACGTCCAAAAACGCGGTCCCGGAGGGGTCTGCAGTCTCGGACGCAAGGATGTCGCCCGTTGCAGGATCTATCACCCTGACTATCGACCTAGCTTGCGCGTTTATCACCTTGATCGAGCCGCTTGTCGTCGCATAATAATCGGTAAAGGCGCCGGTGAACATTGAGCCGCTTGAAGGGGCGTCGGAGTTGGTCTGCGTTTCGACGTAATACTCAAAGGGCGCCGGCATGTTCAGGTTCATGCTGGTCGACGAAAAGACCTTCTGGCGATCGATGTACGCAGCAAGCTCGTTTGAGCCATTGGTGACAAGCGTGCATTCCCGCGCGCTTGGAGAGGTCGAGCTGCTGTTGCTGTAGATGGTCTGGGCGACGATCTCGTGATCTCTGTCGCCTGCTTGGAGGCTTATCGTCCAGCGCGTCTCAGTCGGGTAAATGTCTGCTCCGCAGCCCATCGCGTCGATTCTTGGGTCCTGGAACATCTCCTGCTGGACGTAGACTGCGACATCTGTCAGCCCCGACGACGGCCTCTGGTCTGGCAGTATTACCTTGGCATGAAAGAGTTTTGCGGCAGTAAGTGGGGTTATCGCAAAATAGCCTGCCCAGGAGCCAGGGCTCTTTGCCACCACGTCAATGTGCATGCCCTGAGAGTCTTCATAGCCAGAATGCGGGGCGCCCAGCTCTGCAGCAGATCCGTTAAAGCGCCAGTCGCCGGTGTCGCCGTCTGCGCTTGTAAGCGGGTCAGAGGCGACAAGCCCGGACTGGACCCTGTAAATGGTCAGGGGGCCGCCGTCTGCATATGCAACTGGAGATAGGGCAGTGCCAGGCAATGATAATGATGATGGTGATAATAATAACCCGATTACAAGCATCCCGCACAATACGTGGCGGGCCAACCCCTTCGTTTTCACGAAAGGCAGGAATGTTTGCGGTTACTTAACCAGCCTGCCCATTGTTGACCAATTAAGGTACTAGAATGTTAAAGAGTTTCATTATAGTAGCATGTTCAGACCCGTTCTGGAGACATTTTCTGGCAGCAGCTGCGCTGCTACAGGTACATATGTGTGTGCATATGGGTAGCTAGTCCTTTTACGGATCGGCACGACGAGACTTGATGAACACTGCCATGCCGGCCATAGCCGTGATTGAGAGGACTATACTATAGATGCTTGCAGCGGCAATCCCCGCCGCATCCCACAAAAGCCCAAATGCGACGCCGCCGGCGAGAAAGCCTGATCCTGCTACCAGGTTGTAGAGCCCAAACGCTGTGCCTCTCGATTCCGGGGCGACGTACCGGGGGATTACGGCCCGCTGCAGAGTCTCGGCGATGCCAGCGTAGACCCCGTAGACTATTGCGACCATATAGGCGTAGACGGTGGCGGCAGCGCCATATGGAAGCGCCATCATTGCAGCAGAGCCGGCAAAAACGGCATAGCCTATAACCAGCACTTTTTCCCTCCCGATCCTGTCGGCCAGCCTGCCGGAAGGGTACGCCACAGCGGTGTGCGCCACGTTTATTGTAGCATAGACGAGCGGTACCATGTTTTGCTGTACGCCCATTTCAGATGCGCGCAAAAGGACAAACGAAAAGTTGAACGCGCCGGCCGAAAAGATGCCAGAGACGACAAGCAGGATGAGGAAGGGCCGGTTGCTGCGCACAAGGCTTTTGACGTTTGCCAGCATGGCTTTCCTCGCGCTAGCCTTGATCGCCACCTCCCTGACAAAAAAGACCAGCACAAGCACGGCTATTGCGCCAGGGACAAGCGAAAAGAGGAATACTCCGCGGATGTCCGTGACGGAGAGAAGCGCAAATGCGACCACTGGTCCTGCTATGGCACCCATCTGGTCAATAGTACGGTGCAACCCAAAAGCCCTGCCAGAGGCAGACTCGGGCACCGAATCGGCAATCAGGGCATCCCTGGGAGCCGTCCGTACCCCTTTGCCTACTCTGTCGGAAAGCCGCAGGGCAAGCGCGTGGTACCAGCTGGCCGCAAATGCAAAGAAGGGCTTGCTGGCAGTAGAAAGGGCATAGCCGGCCAGTATGAGCACCTTTCTCTTCCCCAGCCTGTCGGAAAGCGAGCCGGAGACCATGCGCAGGGCATAGCTTGCAAGCTCGGACGAGCCCTCTATTGCGCCAAGCATGGCCTTGGTGGCGCCCAGGTTTGAGATTATGAAAAGTGGAAGGACACCCAGCACCATCTCGGTGGAAAAGTCCGTGAAAAAGCTCACGGCTCCAAGTGCGGTAATGTTCTTCATCCCCGCCTCCTTTTCTTCTGCCAAGGCTCGCTCGCAAGAGTTTTGTTGTTGCAGCAGTTATGTCAATGCTTCGACCTCCAGATTATCGTGGGCCTATGCTGCCAGCGAAAAATCCAAAAAACGGTTGTTGCATGTTGTTGCAAGTATGACCATAAAAAAAGAAAAAAGGGAAGCATGGCCAGGTCGGCCCGCCTTGAGTAAGGCGGACCACTCCTGACCTGCGCAAGCGCGTGTATGTGTGTGCATGTGTTCTTACGGGAAGGGGTTCTTTTGCGCGGCTGTCAGTTGCATCTTTAGCGGGTTGAGTCTGGGATCTTTTGTACCCAGCCATTGTAGATGTTGGGTATCGCAAGAACTCCCTGGCCTCCCATACCGGCGTTTCCAGTCACTGTGTCGTCGCGGATGCTTGGACTTGCGGCCAGTATGACGCTACCGACGACCTTTGCATCGCCAACTTTGCCATCGTTGTTCGGGTCGATGTCCACCACGATCATCCTGTTGGAGAACTTGCTTGACACGTAAGCATAGTATCCTCCGCCCTGTTTTGCTCCAAAGTTGACGCCATGGCATCCTGCGTCGCATGCCAGAGTCTTGAATGCCGTGTCGTTTGTAGAGTTTGTGATGACTATGGTCCCAGTCAGCGTGTTGGCAGTCACCATGGCCTTCCCATCAGGAGACACAGGCGTCTGGATCGGCAGCGCGCCAATGACTGCAGGGATGCCGTCAGGGTTTGCTGCAAAGAGTCCAGGCAGAGGATCCCCGCCAGGAATCAATCCGGTCAGCCCTCCCGTAGGCACGTAACCTGTCAGCAGGTTGATGTCAGACATCTTTGTCCCGGTAGCAGTGTTTATCATGCTGAGGGTGCTGTCAAGGAAGTTTGCCACGTAGTACTTGCTGTCGTCAGGCATCATCCCAGTCGCTATCGGGTGTGCTCCGGTGTGGACCTTGGCATCTCTGTGGTCGGTGTTAAAGTTGTAGACCGTAGAGTCTGCTGTAAAGGCGTTTGGAGTGACCATCTTCTTTCCATCGTGGGTCATCCAGTGTGCGTGCGGGTGCGTCGGATCCTCATCTGCGTTTTGCATTGGGATGACTCTGTTGACAGTTGTGGTCCCTGCAAGTATCTCTGCAATCCCGTTTGCGCCGTTCAGCGACACGTGCAGGTCGTCAGTATCTGACCTCGTCTGGACGTGTGCAGGCGACTCGCCCACCTTTATCTGGCTTACAAACGAGCCGTCTGATCTCTTGAATATGTCCAGCTTGTTGTCAAACCACTCTGTCTGGTAGATGTATTTCTGGTTCTTGTCGGTCCACATGTTGTGCGGGTTGTTCATGTTCTGACCCGGCAGCGCGACCTTCTTTGAGACCTGCCACGTATTCGCATCTACTGCAGTTGCGGTCCCAGGCTTGGACTTGCTGGCAGTCATCTCAAACTGGGTGTCTATCCATACCTCGCCCACGCCGGGAGTCGGCGGGTTCTGCGTCTTTTTGAGGGTGCGGGGTTCCTGGAAGTAGCTGTGCAGCGTCGCATTGAGGTCGGCTACCTGGGATCTCGTCCCGTCGTTTGTGTAGGCGATGAAGGGCAGGGCAGGATATTGCGGGTTCCATGTCATGTCGGATGTGGACGAGAATGTCTGCCAGTTGGACGGCGTCGTGGCAATAAAGAAGACCCTCAGCAACCTAAGTGCCAGATCAGAGGCAGTAGGCACGACGATACCGTTGTCTGTCGAGATCTTTTCTCCAAGCGTCAATCCTGGCTCTGGCGAGTTGCCCGGAAGGTCCGCAGGATTTTCTACTACCACGGATGCAAACATGTA
>JBDUUM010000026.1:0-51154 GCA_039938615.1 Nitrososphaera sp. | reverse complement strand
CCTCGTGGTTGTAACAGCGCCTAGAACTAACGCCAGTGACGTGGTAGGGGGATAGATATACCATATAACAAATAATAAAGTCGGAAAAATTGTTAGTGATGCTTGATGAGTGCTGAAGCAGAAGTTTGGTGTCTGTATATTTTGAGGGATAGCTTGAAGCTCCGCGCCTGTGCAACGGATTATGCAACGCTTTTGTTGCATTGGACGCTCGAAGGGAGCGATTTTCTCACATAATTATTTGCGGCACCTCATGCCTTTGAAGGTCGTGCCTGCGTCAAGCATAGTCGTACTGGTAGTCGTAGTTGCCGCTGCGATAGCTGCGTCGGTTTCAGTCTACGGCTATTCGACTCTTGTCGCAGAAAACATCGGCAAGATATCTTCAACGAGCGTGCGCTCCAATGCACAGGTACAGACACACGACGTGTCAAGGATATTCGCCAACAAGGTAAGCGATGTCATGCATAACCTGCAAATCATCGCCTCTACTGATTCGGTCAAGCTCGGCCGGGTTGCGCCCAGCGAAAAACTCTAAGCCGCGCAGGCAACGACCAAGAACTTTACCGACACCTACTTTTGGGGGGATAGAGATGGCAAGCTGGTATGGGCAAACGCGTTTTCAAACCCTGACATCTACAAGACCTACGTCGGTGCAGACAGATCTGACAGGTCTTACTATCAGGTGCCAAGGGATACGGGCCAGCCTTTTGTGAGTGCCGTGATAGAGTCTGTTGACGGAGTTCCGCGGGTATATTACGCCTATCCTGTCATGACGAACTCGACCTCTGAGGGAGAGTTTGACGGCGTGGTGGTCGCGGCAAGCAACCTCGGCAGCATCGGGCAGGCGCTAAAGGGCGAGCTTTTCACTTCTCCTAACAGCATAGGGATGATGGACAACAACGGCGTGATCCTGTACTCGGATGCCCGTGCCCTTATAGGCAAGAACTACATGGGACCAGAACTACAAAATGCCATCCCTGCAGACATCCGGGACACCTTCAATTCGTTCCTTGCCAAGTCCCTTGAGGGCAAGGAGGGCTCCGGCGACATCTCGTACCGGGGCAACACCACGACAATAGCATATGCTCCAGTCTCGCTTTCGGACCGGCAGTTTGCCGTGCTCTACATAACGGCGCCACACCGGCTGACCGCCGAGACTGTGACGCTTCTGGATACGCAGAGAAACTTTAGCACGCTTGCAATAGCAATGATAGGTGCTACAGCAGTCGGCGTCTCTTTTCTAGTCCTCATGTGGAACAGGCGCCTTAGTGCCACCGTCGAAAAGAGGACTGAAGAGCTGCGGCGGTCAAACCAGTCGCTTGAAGACTCTAACCGGCAGCTTGCAGAGGCAAACGCGCAGCTGCTGAGCGCCAACGAGCAGCTGACTCTGCACGACAGGCTGCAAAAAGAGTTTGTCAACACTGCAGCCCACGAACTTCGGACGCCGATCACTCCAATCCTAGTCATGATGCACCTTGCGTCGCTTGAAAACGCCGGCAACTCGCACGTGTCGCTGTCACGCGAGCAATACGACATGATCGTGCGAAACGCCAAGAGGCTGGAAAAACTTGCGGCAGACATACTGGAAGTCACAAGGATCGAAAGCCAGAGGCTGGAGCTGCACAGAGAACCGATAGACATGAACGAAAAGATACAGCACGTCGTTTCGGACGCAAAGAGCTTTGTGCCTGCTGACAAGAAGGTGGATATTGTCTTTGAGCCTGCAAAAGAGCCGATAATAGTCAGCGCCGACAGGTCCAAGCTCTTTGAGGTCCTGTCAAACCTAGTGCGAAACTCTATCAGATTCGTTGACGATGGTGGCAGGATAGAAGTTAAGGTGAGAAAGAGCGACGACGGCTCGTCTGCTATAGTAAGTGTAGTTGACAACGGCAGGGGAATCGCCCCAGAGATAATGCCCCGGCTCTTTCAGAAATTTACATCGTCATTTGAAATGGGCGGGACCGGCCTTGGACTCTACATTTCAAAGGCGGTGGTGGAGGCCCATGGCGGCACTATATGGGCGGAAAACAACAGGGACGGCCGGGGCGCAACGTTCACCTTTACACTGCCGGTTGCAGAAAAAACCCCTGCAAAGGGCGCAGACCCTGCGAGCTGACTTTAATGTAGGTTTTCCCACCCGGAAAGACTTAACTAGCATTCTCGCATTCTGTTGCTCATTGTCCGGCGGAAAAATAATGATCGTTGACGACGAGCCGGACATACTGCTTGTGACCAAGATGGCTATTGAGATGTGCGGCTTTTCCGCAGAGACGTTCCGCGACCCTTTTGCTGCGCTGCAAAAGTTCAAGGAAGGGCCCGGCGCCTATGCTCTCGTGCTCACAGACATCCGCATGCCCAAGATGGACGGCATCGAGCTTGCAAGAGAACTGATGCAGGTCAGGCCTGACATTCCCATAGTCCTGATGACTGCCTTTAACGTCGATGGGAACATACTTACGAGCCTGCCTATGATGAAAAAAGAGGATATAGTAAAAAAGCCATTCAACCCTTCAGATCTGTGTTCGACTGTCAGGGTCAGGCTACAGAAAAAGTAATGCGAAATCTTTCCGGTTTTAGAGCGATCGTAAACAATACTTTTTAATCACCTAGTGCGCCTTTACCGCTGTGAGGATTCTCATCGCAGAAGACGACGAGGACATCGCCTACACCGATCTTTTCGAAGGGCGCGGTCATTCCGTCCTCATCACACGTGACGGAAAAGAGTGCGTCAAGACTTATGCGGTGGCGATGGAGATGGCATTTGCTTTAAAAAAGCAAAGCGGCGCCGCCACGGTCATGCCGTTTGACGTCGTGCTCTTGGACTACCGCATGCCGCACGAAAACGGCCTTGAGGTGGCAAGAGAGATCTTGGCGCTCAACCCCGAGCAGCGTGTGATATTTGCATCCGCTTACGTCAAAGATGCGCTGGAAGACTCGATCCGCCGTCTCAGGCACGCTATCGAGCTTGTAGAGAAGCCCTTTGACCCAAAGACCCTGATAGAAACTGTCGAAGACACCAAGGTCTTTACCGCGCTAAAGCAGCTGAATGCAAGCCTCCAGCAGATAGTGGAAATGGATCTCACCGACAAGCAGCAGATGGATCTGCTCTCAAACGTGCGCAGGGTAATGAAGGGCAAGTCGTTCTAGTTCTAGGGCTCGATATTTATTACAAGCGTGTTGTCGGTATAGTCCACTTTGGCTCTGTAGCCCATAGTGTGGATTATTTTCTCCGTCTGTTCTTTAAAAAAGACTGACCAGTGGCGGCCCATGTCGTGCTGGATGACTATTTTTCGAGATTTTTCATCTTTGTACTCGCGCAGGATAAAGCCGGATTTTCTGGCCCTGTTCTTTACCAGTGACAGGTAGACGTCGAGGCTATAGTCACCCATCATGAGGAGTAGCATGTCTTTGGACGAGCTTGCGCTCTGGACTGCTATTTTTTTTGAGCGTCTCCTCGTTTGTGGCGTTAAAAAGCTCCTTGAGGGCGTCTTTTTGAAATACTGCATACCCTGCCTTTGCAGCGACCATGTCCCACTCGATATAGCTTGTGAGAACTTGGTTGACAAGCGTATTGAGGCTGATCTGGTTCTCCTCGGCATCTCCTCGCAGGGTTTCAAGCTTGCGAGAATCAATCCTAAAGGTGACGCTCTCATTGACATCCTTCCCCATGTAGCCTGTAAATCCGGATCGATTAAATTAAACGTTTTTCCGCTCTGTCGCAGATTCTGCAATCATTTTTTAATTAAAAACAAGGATTTGCTTACACGATATAGGAATTCTATATATAATAATTTTAGGATGTTATTGCAGAGTAATTGCCCACGCGGTTATGTGGACGCTATTCCTTCCTCTTCCTCCCCCATATTCTCCCCCATACGTGCAATACGTGCGTTTCGCAAGACTCGCCAAGAGTTATTTTACAGTCTTGCCTTCAATTGATGGCTCTGCTGCCAGGCGGGGACTGGAATTGAGTTTTCCAGCAAACATCCGGCGTGTCTGAGCATAAACATTAAATAATAAAAAACGACAAGCTGCTCTTGTCGATGCTGCTTCCCTCCGAGATTGAGGCCAAGTCTCTCATCCCTGCAGTCAGGGCGATACTTGCCAAAAAGCTGATCAAGGAATATTCCCTCAAAGAGGAGGATGTAGCCCGGGTGCTCGGCATAACACAGGCAGCCGTCAGCAACTACGTCCGGGGCACCAGAGGCGACCTTGAACTTATCACAAAACTGGAATCGGTGATGGAGGTCATGCGCATGATAGATGACATTGCGCGCGAATTGTCCACAAACAAGGCGTACACGCCAAGTACACTTGCCAAGTTCGTAGGGTTGACAAATTACATGCGCTATACCCTGCTCATATGTGACGTTCACCACAGCATGGAGTCAAACATCGACGAGACCATCTGCGAGCAGTGCAGGGGCACACTTATCCGCGAGCACTGAAAATACTAATATACAGTATAGCGTGCATTTGTCGCAGTCATGGAACGACTAAATGGCGAAATTATTTCCGGCATAGCTCTTGCATTTCTGGGTATCCTGTTCATCTATGCAGCCCAGGTCAATGCCGCGTGGACGGCCGCTCTTTATGCAGACTATATCCTGATTGCAGTGGGCGCCGGCCTGATCGGGCTGGGATTGTGGAGCAGACATAACACCAACCGCATGCACAGCCACGAAGAGCACCGCCACCACTAGGGTGCAACGCTTAAAACAACGTCAGTTGTGATGCAGTACGGTATATATGCCCTCTTCCTACGACGGCGACGACGCCGTCAGCGCCTACGCCAACACTGAAAAGACCTTCTTTGAACTTGCAAGCGAGCAGAGACTGTCGATACTCTTTAGGCTCAACGAGAAAAAGGCCAAGATATCGCAGCTCGCCAAGGACCTCAACATCACGATGCAGGAGGCGCACCGAAACGTCAATCGCCTGCAGGACGCGCACCTGATAGAAAAGGACCCCGAGGGTATATTCTCGCTGACGACTTTTGGCAATACTATAATCAAGCAGATCCCTACGTTCAACTACCTGTCAAAGCATAAGGACTATTTCTCAGAGCATATACTGGGCGAACTGCCAATAAAATTCGTCATGCGTCTTGGCGCGCTTGACAAGTGTGAGTACATCAAGGGCGTAGTCGCTATCTTGGAGCGGTGGAAGGACATTTACCGCGAGGCAGACGAATACATCTATGAAATAGTGCCGCAGGTCCCAATAGACCTGATAGAGCCGGCGCTTGCCCGTGTAAAGGACAAGGGTGTAAAATACAGCTATGTATTTCCAAAAGATGTTATAATACCAAAGGGGCGCAAGGATCTGCTGAAAAAGCTGGGCCACGGCGAGCTTTTGAACAAGGGCGCAATAGAGCGCCGGATGGTTGACAGGGTGCAGGTCGCAGTCATACTGAACGAAAAGAACGCATCAGTAATGTTCCCGACCCAAAAGGGCGAGACTGACATGAATATGATGTTCTTTAGCGCTGACTCTATATTCCACGAGTGGTGCCTTGACTATTTCCGGTACCGGTGGTATGGATCTGAAATATTTGATGAAAGCCACCTAAAGGAAATCTAGCGCATCCACTCGAGGGGGATGTCTTGGTAGATGCCGTTTGGCAAGACTCGTCTTATCGAAATTGGCAGCGCCTTTTTCTCGACCTCTGCAATGGCAAGCGCTATTGACGTATTTGCTCCTTCCGGGGGCGCGATTAGCGGCGGCGCCCCAAGCGACAGCTGCAAGGCGCGAGAGCCGGTAATCCTTGCGCGCTCAAAGCGTGTGAGCCACGGGAGCCCGATCAGGACCTTGTTGCCCTGCGGGGCGATTTCTCTGAGCTCAAACTCTGCCTCGGCATAGGTAACAACCTCGTCCGCTGGTCTGTTTGACTTTTTGGTAGTCTCCTCATCATCCTCAATCTCTTTAGCTCCGCCCTTTTTGAGCTTGGATTTGGAGGAGGCGGCGGCTCCCCTACGTGCGGCAGGTTTTTTTGTAAAACGCTTGACTACCAAGAATACTGCAAAAACCGATAGCTATCTAATTAAATGTTTGCCCATTAATGTAAATATATTATACAAGGCTTGGCATCTTTCTGCAATAATCGTGGCTGAGGTCCGGCAAGCCGCCGTCTGCCGGCCCGGCCTGATCCTGTCCTACTAGATACACACAGTACAAGGCGGCGGATCGCATTTATTATCAGTTGTGAAGCAGAGAGTTCTACTGGTTGTTTACCATCGACTGGAGGCTGTGGAACAGCGGCTTTATCCTCGACGCAGGGCCTTTCATGTCTATTGTCGACGTGCCCCATACCGATATTGTGGCAGTCTTGAACGGAAAGCCCGTCTCGCGGTATTTTACGCCATGTATGCTCTCAAGCCTCTCACTGACGATGTCGTCTGACCTCATCACGAGGCCCCTCCTTGCATAGAGTATTAACCGCTTGTCTGTGACATAGACGTTATATTTTTTCTCGCCGTATTCCACGTCCTGCTCACTTGCAAATTTTACGTTCTCTGACGGCAGCAAAAAGTCGCTCAGCGGCATATGCAACAGGCTGCTTGCATGTTGTGGCTTTATTGGAAAGTGTCATTGAAGTTTGTCAATATGCCCAAGATTGATCACGCCAGAAACCTTTTCATTACATGACGTAAAATCATGCACACACATTGCAGACACCAGCGGGATCGGTTTCTAGGCTTCGGCTCGTCGCAGAGATTGCCGGCAAGGGCTCTGCCGAGTGCGAGCTCGTGCGCCACCTTGCGCCAATCACCGCCGGGGCGCTCCTAAAGGGACTGCCGGTGCAGGATCGCATTCATCGGTTTGAGGACAAGTTTGTCTACATCGAGACAGGTCTTGTCATTGGCGCTGAAAAGCAGCGGACGCAGTTTAGGCGCGGCGACTTGGCGTTTCTGCCCTCAAACGGCGCAATATGCTTCTTTGTCAAGGACTGTACTGTGCAGGCCATGAACCCTGTTGGAAGAATAGTTGGAAACGTCGAAATAGTGGAGGCCAGCCAAACTGGCGATGTGCTTGCAGTAAAGCGCCTTACTGCTTGACCTTTTCATAGATCCTGTGGCCGCTGTAGCCGCCTACCTTTCGCACCAGGCCCTTGGCTTCAAGGGACTTGATAAACGAATTTGCGATAGATATTTTCACGCCTGCGGTCTTGGCGACCGACTGTACAGTTATGGCCTTCATGCCAGAAATTGCCTTCATGCCCTGTGACTCTTCAAGTACGACTGCAAGCTTGGCCTTTTGCTGCGGCTTGCTCTTTTTCTCTTCCTTTGTGGCAGTCTTGATTTCTCCGCCCGGACCGGTCACCGTTCCCTTGTCCTTGCCTGCCGGCTTGTTCTTGTTACCGCCCATAGCGAGCATATACTGGCCTGCCACCCTTTAATATTCAATGCTGAACAAAACTTTAATCCCGACCCGCACAAGCTGTTGGACAGATGGATTTTCGCCCCCTGGTAGAGACGTTTGAGCAGATGGAGCAGACGTCCAGCAGGCTCTCCCTCACGGCTCTCCTAGTCGGGCTTTTGAAAAAGACGCCTCCAAGCATCATCGACAAGGTCACCTATCTGATACAAGGCAAACTCTACCCCGACTATGAAGGTATAGAGATGGGTCTTGCAGAGAGGATGGCACTCAGAGCAATTGCAAGCTCGTCAGGCAGAAACCTGTCAGAGATAGAAGCGATCTACCGCGAAACAGGCGACATTGGCGACACCGCCGGCAGGGCCATGGCGACCAAGAACCAGTCAACGCTGTTTTCAGAGCCGATGACTGTGGAGCGTGTGTATTCTACTTTTGACAGGATTGCAAGGACTACAGGACCCGGATCGCAGGAGACGAAACTTCGCATGGTTTCAAGTCTGCTCAACGATGCAGGCGCCGACGAAGGGCGTTACATCATGAAGTTTGTCATGGGGACTCTCCGGCTAGGAATAGCCGACTTTACGGTCCTCGACGCGCTTGCAGTAGCGTTCACAGGAGACAAGGCAAACCGCGAGGTCCTTGAAAACGCTTACAACGTTTCAAGCGACCTTGGGACGGTGGCAAGGCTGCTTGCTACAGAAGGCATCGAGGCGGTAAGATCCGTGCAGATAGCGCTCTTCAAGCCAATTCGGCCCATGCTTGCCGAGCGCGTCCCTACCGCGGAGGAGGCCCTAGAACGCATGGAAGGCCGCGCGGCGGTAGAGTACAAACTGGACGGCGAGCGGGTCCAGATCCACAAGGGCAAGGACAGGGTAGAGCTGTTTTCGCGCCGGCTGGAAAAGATAACGAGTCACTACCCCGACGTGGCCAAAGCTGCAATGTCAATCAAGGCCAAGGACGCGATAATGGAAGGAGAAGTGGTTGCCATAAACCCCCAGACGGAAGAGTACCTGCCTTTTCAGGAGCTCATGCACCGCAGACGCAAGCACGGCGTCGAAGAAGCTATGGAGAACTATCCAGTAGTCATCAACCTGTTTGATGTCCTGTACCTTGACGGCAAGAGCAGGACCTGCCTGCCATACGAGGAGCGCAGAAAGCTGCTTGAAAAGGTGGTAAAAGGGGTGAAGGACGACATGATAAAAATAGTTCAGCAAACCATTGTGACCCAGCCTGCCGGCGTCGACAGGTTCATGGCGGCCGCAATCGAGAACGGCTGCGAGGGCGTAATGGTCAAACAGCCATCAAGCACGTACAGGGCTGGCGCCAGGGAATATCTCTGGGTCAAGCTAAAGCGGGAATACCGGACCGAGCTTGCGGACACGCTTGACCTTGTAATAGTAGGCGCCCTTCACGGCCGGGGCCGCCGCGTAGGCAAGTACGGCGCCCTGCTCCTTGCCGCATACGATCATGCAAGCGACATGTTCCAAAGCGTGTCCAAGGTCGGCACGGGCTTTACCGACATACACCTTGACCAGTTCTACCAGCAGCTGGAAAAGCACGTCATACACCAAAAGCACGCAAGGGTCGACACGGGCATGGATATGGACGTGTGGTTTGAGCCTGCCATTGTGATTGAAGTCATTGCATCAGAGATAACGCTCAGCCCTTCTCATTCGGCTGCAAAGGACGCGATCAAGCAGGGGTACGGTCTCGCCCTGAGGTTTCCCAAATTTACAGGCAAGATACGCGACGACAAAGAGCCGGAGGACGCCACCACCACTGACGAGGTCGTGACGATGTACCGCCGGCAGCTAAAGATCCATTCGCAGGCCAAGCCCGGGCCGGCAGAATAAATAATAATAGTGGTACACGACTGCTTTATCGACGTAATGAAGGTTTCAGAGTTGTGCAAGATGATAGAGGACTCGGCAAGGTCCGGCCGCTACCCGCTCGACACCGATGCACAGAAAAAGCTCGCCCCGCTGCTGCAGGTGACGAGCAAGACGGAACCGGACGACCTCAAGGCTCCCTCTGTTGTCGTGGAGACAAGAGTTCAAGATCTCTATGTCGTCAACAATTATGTGCAAAACATACAGCACCTCCCCGGCGCCATAGAGATTGACGTAATGGACTCGTTTAGGATGCTGTGCCGGCGAATAGAAAGGATCGATTCCGGAATGCAGATAAGGCGCTAGAAGTCCTGCTCTTGCGTCCCGCCCTTTAACTGGCCTTCAATCCTTCCTGCTAGCTCGTCAAGCTCGTCTATGCCCCGGAATTTCTGGTACGTCAGCTTTTCAAGCGTGACAAGCAGGCTCTTTGCAGCCCTGTATTGTGGCACTTCGGGGTTGTCAATCTCTGCGTACAGCCCAATGCCCTGCAGACCGCTTTCCTTTGCCAGTCCAAGTATCAGGCCATTAAAGCCGGTTATCAGCGAATGGCCGGGCGTCGGCTCAAAGCCAAGCGCCTGCACCTTCTCCGACAGTCCGCGGGTAGTCGCAGTGACAAGCGTCTTGGGAGTTTTGCCAAAGTTCCTAGTGGTATGGAAGGCTCCAAGCGTGTAGACAAGTTGCGCCGAGTACCTGTTTGCCGTGTCGATGACTTCGTGGCACAGGTCGTACAGTTCCTGGTTGGTCTGCGGCTGGCCCATGCCGCCGCCAAAGACCACGACCGCGCCGTCAGAGCCGTAACGGTATTCCCACCTTTCTTGGCTGTAATCAATATAGCCGCCGTTGTCGACGACGTAATTTGGAAACGGGATTGAGACATATCTGAAAAGCCGCGTCTGGAGGCTCTTGTTGATAAAGTCAATCGCGATGCTGCCGACGTTGCCCATGTCCTGCATGGCCGCAATCACTATCGGCTTTTTGATGGGAGCGTCTTCTTCAACCTGTACTGCCTTCATTGCGTTGGCTACTCCTGCGCGCAATAAAAGAGTTGGCAGCGTGCGAAACGTTAAAAATCCCAGCGCGCTGCTTGTTTTTTTAGACTTGTCCGAAGACTCGAGCCGGATTTCCGATGACCATCGGGCCGCAATGGAAGGGTGGAAGGCCCGAAAAGAGCAGCTGCACCGTCAGAAGGAGCTGGTCGACAGGATAAACGACGACGCCGAAAAAGTGAACCTGCTGGACATGTCAAGGAAGAAAAAGGAGGTTAGCGGGTCTTAGGTTTCCACCTTTTTAGAGCAAGCGAGCTTGCAGTTACCGACACCGAGCTTGCGGCCATCGCAAGGCCTGCAAGGGCAGGATATAAAAGCCCCATGGCCGCCACCGGTATTAGCACCACATTGTAGAGGAACGCATACGCCAAGTTCTGCCTAATCTTGTTCATCGTCTTTCTCGCTATCTCTACTGCTGCAACAACATCGGAAATGTTGTTCCTTACAAGCACGACTCCTCCTGCTTCTATCGCTAGGTCCGTGCCCGACCCGACTGCGATGCCGACATCTGCGGCAGTCAGCGCCGGCGCATCGTTGATCCCGTCGCCTACCATCGCCACGAGCCCGTGTTCCCTCAGCTTTTCTATCGCTTCGACCTTGCCTGATGGAAGCACCTGCGCGTACACCTTTTCAATGCCGACCATGCGGGCGATCTCTTCTGCAGTCCGGCGGTTGTCGCCTGTGACCATCACAGGCTCTATGCCAAGTGACTTTAGCGCCTCTATAGCTTCTCTGGCTTCTGGCTTGGGGGTATCGAGTAACCCGATGATGCCTACTACCTCGTTGTTTGCAGCCACCATCACCGCCGTCTTGCCCGCCTGCTGCAGGCGCTGCGTCTCTGCTGCAGCTGCTACCGCTCCTTCAATGGTGACTCCTGATGACTCCAGAAATTCTGCCGTGCCTACCCTGATGGTTGTCCCGTCAAGGGCAACAGCAGTCACGCCCCTGCCCGGCGTTGCAGCAAAGTCGGAAATATCTCCCGGCTCTATGCCTGCGCCCTTTGCATGTGCCACTATTGCTTTTGCAAGCGGGTGCTCGGAATAATTTTCAGCCGTGGCAGCGAGTGCGAGTACATTCTGTTCCACCTGCCTGTCAGAACCCCGCGCTGACACTAGCTGCTTTAACTGCACCACGTCTGTCACGGCAGGCTTGCCGGTAGTGAGCGTGCCTGTCTTGTCAAAGACTGCGACCCTGACCTTGCTTAGCGTCTCTATTGCGTCACCGCTCTTGAATATGACTCCGTTTGCCGCGCCCTTGCCCATTCCTACCATTATGGCAGTAGGAGTCGCAAGCCCGAGCGCGCAGGGGCACGCGACTACGAGTATCGCCACTGCCGGGATTATTGCAGCGCCTGCGACGCCGGGAGCTGCAACAAGATACCATGCGCCAAACGTCGCTGCTGCGGCCGCCATCACAGCATAGGCGAAATAGCCTGCGACTTTGTCGACCATTTTTTGCATCGCCGGCTTTTTGCCCATCGCCTCTTCGACAAGCCTGACCACCTGGGACAGAAACGAATCCGCACCTACTTTTGTCGCCTTGATGAGCAGCATCCCCTCGTGGTTGACCGTGCCGCCTATCACCCCATCGCCTGTCTTTTTGTGCACCGGGACGGATTCTCCTGTCACCATTGACTCGTCGACTGCCGACTCACCCTGCACCACCGTCGAGTCTACCGGTATCCTGTCTCCTGGCCGAACTACCATGATGTCGCCTGCCTGCACGAGTTCGACGGGAGTCTCTACCTCGCTTCCGTCAGCCTTTTTCACCCTGGCAGCTTTTGGCTGCAGCTCCAGCATCTTGCGTATTATCGCGCTCGTCTTGCCCTTGGTTTTAAGCTCCAGGTACTTGCCAAGCAGTATGAATGTGATGACAAGCGACGAGGCATCGTAGTAGATGTTGTGCCATGCCGGCGCCGGAAAAGTGTTGTACACGCTGAAAACGTATGCAGCGGTGGTGCCAAGGACGACAAGCGTATCCATATTGGCAGATCCATGCCTTGCGATGCGAAAGGCGCCAGCATAGAATCTGCCGCCAGTCACGAACTGGACTGTCGTCGCTCCCGCAAACGCAATGTATGCCGCCACATTTGTGCCGGCAAGCGGCACAAAGCCAAACACTTCAGGATAGCTGAAGAGCACCGCCGGGGCGGCAAACGCGATTCCGATTACAAACAGGTTGCGAAGCTTTATTGCCTCTATGTCAAAGGCGCTCTTTTGCGCAGTCTCGGCAAGGACACCATAGCCATAGTCTGCAACCTTTCTTTTAATGTCTGCAGGGGAAAGCAGGGTTGGGTTATACTGGACGGTAACCTGCATGCTGCCATAATTGACAGACGCGCTCCTGACGCCCTCCATGCTTGCGATGCCGCGCTCTAGCCTCTGCGCATCTGACGAGTCTGTAATGCCCTCTACCCTGAGCGACACTGTTTCGTAGATGACCCTATAGCCTGCCTCCTGCACGGCTTTTTCAATTTCCGGCAGGCCCACCTTTGCAGGGTCATAGTCAACTGCCGCCCTTTCGCTTGCCAGGTTGACCTCGACTTTGGAGATGCCCTCAATTGACGAGACATGCCTCTGGATCGAGTTGACGCATCCTGCGCAGTGCATGCCGCCTATCTTGAGCGTCGCATGTTTCATTTGCAAAACTACTCTGCATCGCAGTTATTTAATCACCCGACTTTACAATTGTAAAGACCTTGCAAACTCGCGCGCACGTAGCTGGTACATGTGCTGTCCCTCACCTCACTATCTCTATCTGTGTGCCTTGATCGTATGCCCTTTGTCGCTAGGGTACATCATGGTGACTATGATGATGTTTTTTCCTTCTCTGCGTCAGACGTAAAAACGTCGCTGCCGGATCTCGCTTATCTTGCAGCCATTGCTCAAAAGTTCCTTTAGCTACACTATCGCCAGCACGTATAGCCTTGCGCAGTTTACACACGATAAATCTTAAATTTGCTTGCCGTCAGAGAGTATGGCAGCAATGTCACTCTCCTACGATGACAAGCTGGTGCTTTTGCAGCATGCCATAAGCAAGTACGACTTGGAGGCCACACTCAAGGAGAAGCTAAAAGACTTACTTTCTGCAAAGGAAGTCGAAAGGGGGATCGATACGCTAATTGCCACCCAGCGCGTGCGCAGGATCGGGCCTGATGTCATCCAGAATAACGAAAGCGCGATGGGCGAGCTTCCTGAACTGCCTGATCATCTAAAAGAGATTGTGGAAAAACTATAGCACACCGGTTATAGTTATCCTGTGCCTAGCGTCGTGACTATAATTCACGGAAAGCAGAGTCTCGCCGGTTGTCCTATCACTAGTCACCTTAAAGTCGCCGGTTTGTTTGCCGTCCACTGTCACCCTGTAGGGCCCTTTCAAAAATCCTATCGAGGCTTCTGCGACACCTCTTGTGTCCTTCTTGCCTGAAACGTCAAACGAAAACGAGTTTTTGTAAAGCTGGATGTTGCTCACCTTAGACGTGGTGTCGATCTTGATGGTGACCTGCGCCCCATCCACGCTGACTTTGTCCTGCAGGCTCTGCATGTTTGACAGTGTCCTGATGGCATTTTTCATGTCCAGTGCTTTGTAAACCTGAAGCGTCTTTATCGCGCCGTCAAACTCACCAATGTGGGAGGCGTATTCCTTGCTTGAACTGGCGCTAAAGCGAATAACGATAATGTTGTCCAGGGTGGCAATGGCGTAGGTCTTGGTCTTGCTGTAGTCGCTGTCGTCGCACTCTTTGACGACTTCAGACGCCCTGACCTTGCTTATGATGACGTAGCTCCTGCTCAGCTCCTTGCACGCCGCGTCGTCGTTGAGGCTGTAACGGTAAGCGGGGTCCTGCCACATTTCTCTTGCCTTTATCGAGCTTGTAGACAATATTGCCATGTTTGCCGCAGGCCATTTGCCTCCCTCCACAAAGCCGGTGGGGCTGACTAGCGGAAATCCCAACTTGTCAGAGCCTGTCCATCCCTTTGGAAAATCTATTACGATCCCTATCTTGGCGTCTCTGTAATGCCCGCTGATCTCGTCGCTGCCCTGTGCGTGCGCCATTGGCAATGCCGCAAGCGCCGCAGCCAGGATCGCAGCGGTGATCAGCCTTAGCATGACGACCTATGGCAAAGGGTCTCAATAAGGAGGAATATGTCAAATACAGACAGACAGGTAGACCGTCAGTCACGGCCTTGACGCTATGCACTCTGACATTATCCTGGCTGCAAGGTATGCAGTCATGCTGTTCACATCATAGTCTGGCGAAAGCTCCACAATGTCAAAGCCGGCGATATCGGCCTCACTCATTACCCTTGCCAGCAAGTAGAGCAGGTCGGCAGTAGTCAGCCCTCCAGGCGACGGCACCGATACACCTGGAGCAGACGCTGGGTCGACGCAGTCAAGGTCTATTGAGACGTACGTCCTATTGCCTGCCACCTTTTTCATTATCATCTCTGCTATATTGTGTGGGCCAAACTCGACAATGTCTATCGGCGTCACTATCTGCAGGCCGGCGTTTTTCGCGTTTTCGATCTCCTCTGGCTCTGCCGCCCTCGTGCCTATCGTCATGCTTTTTGTAAAATCGACAAAATCAGCCGAGTCTGTCAGGACCGACCCGTAATAGTCGCGGGCAGACGACACAAAGTCGGGATGGGCGTCAAAATACAAGAGCGACAGCCTTTGCCCCGTTGCCTTGTGAATGGCTGCAAGCACATCGCGTGTAAGCGAGTGGTCCCCGCCTATCGTGACTGGCATCTTGCCCTGCGATGCCACAGCAAGTACCTGCCTGTAAAGGTCATTCCTTTCCACGTTGCCTGCGTCAAAGATGCGCTTTCTTTCAAATGTTCCGCGCATCGGGACGGTGGGAATGCGCCTGCCGTCCCGTACAAAGAATTCCGAGTCGTTTGACGCCGCCCGCAGGGTGTCTGGTGCAATACTTGCGCCCTTGCGGGCTGCATGCGACTTGGACTCATCAGGCACGCCCATTATAACAATGTCCGCCTGGTCGATGCTTGCAGCATTGGCACGGTAGAATTTCAACGAGACATACCATGTCGCACCTGCTTTTAACTGTGGCAGCGCAAGAATCACCCGGAACACTTGCTTCTTCGCTCTTTTCACACCGGTAATAAGCGATGGCGACGGTTTAGCAGCAGGTGAAAAAAATGGCGCAAGAAGAAGTCAAATCGATAATGACAAACACCGAATACAACATCAGCAAGCAGCTGGACAAGAAACTCGAGTTCCTCTGGCACATTGATGGCTACATAAGAGACGCGCAAAAAGACGGCGACTCGCAGGCGGTAGATGCATTTACCAAGATTAAAAGCGATGAGCAGGAACACGCAAGGATGCTAAAAGAGCTGTTGCTCCGATCTGTGGAGAAACGCTGATAGCCCACTCCTTCTTCTTCCTCTCAGTTGAGATAGGGGGTGGTCGTTGCAGTCCGGGAAATCAAGTCCAAGTGATACAAATATTTAATTTAAAGAAAAAGCTGCCCTCCTTGCATGTCCACAATGAAGTACATTCAGCTTGAACCCCATGGCGACATTGCCGTCGTCAAGATAAACAGGCCGGAGGCGCTCAACGCAATGAATGTTGATGTCATTTCCGAGCTCTCCCGCACTATAGACATCCTGGCGGCAGACGATGCCATCCGGGCAGTCATTATTACCGGCGCCGGCGAACGAGCGTTTTGCGCAGGCGCCGATATCGCCTTCATGGTAAACATCGAACCTATGCAGGCCGAGAAATATGCATCATCTGCGCAGGTGGTGCTTAACAAGATAGAAAAGCTGGAAAAGCCTGTAATTGCAGCGATAAACGGGTTTGCGCTTGGCGGAGGGTGCGAGCTTGCGATGGTGTGTGACATACGGATTGCGTCTGACAACGCCAAGATTGGTCAGCCAGAAGTCACGATAGGTATCCCGCCAGGATGGGGTGGTACACAAAGGCTGTTACGCATAGTCGGACCTGCAAAGGCCAAAGAGATGATCTACACCGGCAAGATGATAACCGCCGACGAGGCGGCGTCAATCGGTCTTGTGAACAGGGTTGTCAAGCTGGGTGCCGAGGATCAGCTGCCGCCAGATGCTCCAAAGGGCGACGCGGCTGCAGAAAAGGCCCGTGCGGCAGAGGTCGCAAAAGTGTTGAATAAGAAGCTGATGGGCGAGTGCATGGCTCTTGCCAAAGAGATAACGAAGAACAGCTTTAACGCCGTCAAGGTGAGCAAGATGCTGATAAACCGCGGCATGGACTCTGACATAGAGACGGGCCTGCGGTTAGAGATCTATGGGTGGGCGCTGTGCTTCTCGCACGAAGACCGCAAGAATATGATGTCTGCCTTCCTCAACAAGGGCAAGAAATAGCTAGACTACTACTACTGCTACTATAACCCTCACCCACTACCCACTACTCTGGCCCCGTCGCTTGGCCTGCAGGTAAAGGTCCGGCATCTTGCGCCGGCCTCCAAAAATCCTGCGGCCATCCCTCTTGCCACTTTTGCTGCCGACTTTTTCCCTTTCAGAAACGCTATCATAGATGGCCCTGCGCCACTAATGGTCACTGCATGCGCGCCGGCCGCAAGCGCGTTTTCCCTGACACTATCATACCCTGGTATCAGGTGCTTTCTTGCCGGCTCAACTATCGCGTCGTCTATGCCACGGGCTAATATTTCCACGTTGCCAAGGGCAAAGCCTGCTACAATCGTGCTGGCTCCTGACACGTTGCGGACCGCGCTTTTCAGAGGAACTTGTTTTGGAAGGACGCTCCTTGCCACCTCTGTCTTTTTCTCCGGCACTGGTATCGAAGGTACCGCCACCACAAGCACAAGGTCTTTTGGCGGGCCTATGGTGATGAAATCAGGGATGTCCTGACCTTTTACCGTGCTTGATATCACAAAGCCTCCCAGTACCGAGGCCGACACGTTGTCATAGTGCCTAGAGCCGGCGCTTGCGATTTCGCCTTCGGCCGCATATTCGACCAGCTTGCTCTTTCCAATTTTCAGGTTGTAGAGCGCGTTGAACGCAACTGCCGCCGCCGCGGCAGAGGCGGCGCTTGACCCCATACCGTACCCTGCCGGCACACCTTTTCTCACTTTTATCTGCAGGTCGTCCAAGATGCCAAAGTCAAGCGCCATCTTTTTGACGACTCGCCCTGCCGAGTTGGACTCCGCCATTGCCGGTATCCTGTCGTCAGACATTTCGATGGTGATTTTGCCGTCCTTGCCTGCAAGTTTCGTTATGCTGACCCTGTCCTCAAGGGCATCAAGCGCAAGCCCAAAGACGTCATACCCGGGGCCGAGGTTTGCGGTGGACGACGGCGCGACTGCCGTGCAAGACTTCATGTTGTGCCTACGCGTCCTCCCCCTGATTAAGGGTTCTTGACAGCGCGGCTGCGACATTGACTATGCCGTTCATGGTGGTGCTTGACACGGCGATTAGGCCCGGCGCAAACCCCGCTTTTGTCATGCTCCTTGACAGGTCCTTGCTTAAAAGTGAATATTCGCTCTCTTTTTCGTTACTGAGCGCCAAGTCAAGCGCCTGCGTAGATGCGGCCCAGTCGAGCATGTCCTTGAGCCTGTCAATAACGAGGTCGCGCTTGGTCAACACGTTTATCTGCGCAGTCTTTAGGCGTAACCTAACCGATGACGAAAGGAGTGCAATAGATACAAAATTGATGGGCGACGAGACAAGCGTGCCGTCAAATGCAAAGATCGTCACCTTGCTGTCTGCGGTAAAGTTTGAAACAAAGTACGGGCCGCTTGCCCTGAAGGCAAAGAGCTCTATCTGTCCCGGGGTGTCGACTATTACATAATCGGGGTTCAATTCGTCGACTTCGCACTGGATCTCATCCAGTTTCGTCGCCGCCATGTCGCTTGCCATCACAAGCGCTCCATTTGGCCCTAGGGCGAAATTATCCATGAGCACGCCGATATCGATGTAATTGCGAATGTCGATGTCAGGCTGGTACGGCAGGCTTGCAACGCCGGGGTCCAAGTTAAGCGAAATGGGGTACGCGCCGTTGTCGCGATACCACTGCAAGAGCCGCGATGTCAGCAATGATTTCCCCGAGCCGGCCGTGCCTGTCACAAAGATCGCCCTTGCCATGCTCTGCCGGTGGCAGCCTGTGCCTATATCTGCTTTACACTATTATATGACGGCAAAGCATAAACTGCAGAATTGAACTGGCGAATTCTTGCCCTGCCGGCAAGCATAGTGCCTTTCATAATCATGTTCCTGACCACAAAAGTGTCACCGCAGGACATTTTTGCAGTGGGGCTGGTGCCATTTGTAGCCTCGGCAATCGCAGCTGTCAGCAGGATAATGCTCCAAGCGTACAGATTCAGGTATTTTGTGCGCAAGTTCATCGGCCATGATATCAGCTCTGTTGGCAAGACCATGTCTGCCCGGCTTGCAGGCGAGTTTGTCACCTACACTACGCCGTCGTACGTGGGAGGCGAGTTTGTGAGGATTGCATGGATGTCCAAAAATGGCGTGCCCACCGGCAAGGCAGCGTGGATTGCAACCATGGAGATAATCGCAGATGTGTTTGCAGTGACGATACTTGCGTTCATCGCCGGCACGATCGCTCTCGTAAATGGCGCCACGGTCATTGGCGCTACCGTGATACTCTTGGCGCTTCCGACCTTTGGGTTCTGGTTCATCCTTGTGCTTTATTCTGCCCGGCGCAATCTGCAGGTGCCTACCTTTATCGTGAGGCTGGTAGAGAGGTTTCTCAAAAAGCAAAAGGCAGACATCTACCTCGGACAGGCCAACAAGGCCCTTGCCGACCTGTGCGTCATGAGCCGTGAGAACTTTGGCTCAAGCAAGGTAATCTGGCCATTTGCAGTCGGCCTTGGGATAACGTTTGCGTCTTTTGTAGCGTACGGCGTCTCTTTCATGGTGCTGGCAGACTCTGTCTCATTTAGAGTCGGCCTGTTTGATTCGCTTATGGCAGTAGCCGCATCGACCACGGTGGCGAACATCCCCGTGACCATCGGAGGATCCGGGCTTGCAGAGCTGGGGATATGGGCCTACCTGTCGCACCTGAGCGCCCTGCCTGACCTTGGAGCCATAGCGCAGGACTCGCAGCTAAACGTCATCATCGCGTGGAGGATTGCGACCTACCATGTGCCTCTCGTTATAACCTGGATCGCGCTCATGAAGCTGGCGATAGGCAAAAAGGCGCAGTACGTCGAAGAGAAGGGCCCTGAAAAGAACTAGTCGTCCTCGCTTTCGTCTTGTGACGAGGGCGCCGGCATGTCCGACTCGACGTCCATCAGAGTCAATTCCTGCAACTCGAAATTATATATCGCTTTCATGTCGAGGTTGAATTTCGCCTTTAGCAACTCGATGAGCTTGTCGCTGAGGGGCGCCGTATATACATTGATCTTGAACTCGTAGACAAATCCCTTCATGAGGTCATTTACCTTGACCGTCTTTGGCATGCTGATGCCCTCAATTATCACCCTGCCGTCTGGCATAGGTTCGTATACCTGTATGTCGAGCCTGTAATCCTTCTCGTATATCTCCAGTATGTAGCCTGACCTTGAAACGACCTCCGGCTTGCCAAACTGTGCCGACTTGATCTCGTCTTCCGCCCACTTGGGCAATCCCTCCTCGGCTCCTTCCTTGGCTTCAGTCTTTTTTGCTCTCGGCGGCATGCGTCAGGAGAACTGATTATGCACTGGATTTAATGCTTTCCACTGGTTCGCTTTGACACCTTGGGCGCCTCACTGGCGCTACAACATGTCTACAAAATATTACAAACGGGTTGTCGAATTATGACACTTCTATTTAACGTCGTTTCCAAAGCCTAGTTGACATGACGAGCTTCAGTAACAACTGGGTAAAGGACAATAAAGCGACGATGTCCGAGAGAGTAAAGGAAAGCCTCGGACCTCAACAACCACTGAAACCAAGGATCGAATACGCCAAACAAAAGATCCACGCACAAAACCAGAAACTTGACACTATTTTGGAGAAACTCAAGGGCAAGGAGAAGACCCTCTTCAACCAAGTAGTCGCCGCGTTGCAAAAGCATGACGCTCAGGCAGGCAAGATGGTCTCTAACGAGATTGCGCAGATCAGAAAGACGATCAAGATGATCTCGCAGGTCAAGATGGCCCTCGAGCAGATACAGCTGCGCCTCGAGACGACAATTGACCTTGGCGACGTAATGGTGGCGATCGGTCCGGCGATGGGAGCGCTCACGAGAGTGAGGTCTGGCCTTGCAGGAGTCATGCCAGAAGTCGACAGGGAACTTGGAGAAATCAACGGCGTGTTCAGCGACATCATGATGTCTGCCGGCAGCATGGGCAACACCTCCTTTGCGTTTGACGCATCAGGCGAGGAAGTGGACAAGATCCTTGCAGAAGCAGGCGCAGTCGCAGAGACGAGGATGAGCGAGAACTTCCCGGACGTTCCGGTAGGCTCATCAAGCGGCTCACGAACGTACGCAGGCGAGCACTCGCAGTAATGCGAGGGGCTCTGCCCCTTTTCCTTTTTCCTTTTTTTATTTTTCTTGTGTGCTACAGCTGAATATTATTGTGTGTATGTGTTTTAGCTGCAAAATGTGAACACTATTTTGTCGTTTGTGTGCAGAAAATTTTAGCGGAGGCCAAAAAGGGCGGGCCTGTCGCCACGGGGGCGCAAGCAAGCGAGAGCATACTGTTTTTTAATGTCCGTGGCTAACCCAAATGGGCATTGTTATGGCCGAGTCGGCAGCGCTTCTCCACGTCGTAATATCGATGGGAGTGCTGCTGTTTGCTGCCAAGCTCTTTGCCGAGTTATTTGCGCGCTTCAAGCTGCCTGTCGTTCTTGGCGAGCTGACCGCAGGGATTATCGTCGGCCCATTTGCGCTTGGCGCCTTGCCAACGTTCAACGGTGAGCCGCTTGTCGTGTTGGATGAGACAGTCAGAAACATTGGCGAAATCTCGGCCATCGTGATCCTGTTCATCGCAGGCTTGCATATAACTCCAAGGGAGTTTCTAAAAGGCGGGGCTGCAGCATTTACGGTTGGCTCCATAGGCGTCGTTGTGCCATTCTTTGTCGGGTTCTATGTCTTTGAAGCATTCGGACTTGGCGCACTTGAATCAATGCTGGTCGCAACAGCTCTGACCGCTACGAGCATTGCCATCTCTATCCAGGTACTGACAGAGCTTGGCAGGATGCAATCAAAAGAAGCGCGCCTGATTCTGGGCGCGGCGATCGTAGATGACATACTTGCCATAGCCGCCCTCTCCGTCGTCACGACGATGGTGCAGACTGGCAATGTTACGCCAGACATTATGGAAATAGTGTTACTGATAATGAAAATCCTGGGGTTATTCGCCGCCCTTTTGATGGGTGCGGTATTTTTGATTCCCCGGCTGCTCCATACGGAAAGGCTCTGGAAATCAAAGGGCAGCATTGAAGGCGTCACAACTGCCGCTTTCTTTGGAGCCGCGGGATTAGCGGCGTTTGTCGGGCTCTCGCCCATCGTCGGCGCCTTTGCGGTGGGGATGGCGGTTGCAAGCACGCGTGTATTCAAGCAAATGGGTGAGTACGTCGACAAACTGCAGCTAATTTTTGCGCCACTATTCTTTGCAATCATTGGCGCCCAAGTCGATTTGAGGGGCATCAATATCCACGTTCTTTACTTTTCGGCAGTACTGGTAGGCGTTGCAATCGTTACCAAGCTGGCAGGAACGGGTCTGCCTTCCATGTTCTTTCTGAAGAGCAGGAACAAGGCAATGAAGGTAGGAATCGGCATGATCTCCCGGGGAGAAGTAGGACTTATCGTCGCAGGCGTCGGAGTATCGTCAGGAGTGCTGGCGGCTGATATTTACACGTCAGTCATCATCATGGTTGCCGCTTCTACAATCATTACGCCATTGTGGCTAAAGGCTGCATACAGAAAGGACCCGCCTGAGGCAAGCGGGTCTGGCTCTGCCACAACTCATCATTGAACAAATGCAATGAGAACGCAAAATTTCCAAAGGAGAGTATCTGTGGTATTATATAGTGGTGGAAAACTGATAAAGCATATATCCTAAACTGCAGAGTGGAGCCTGCAACCTGTATTTTTCTTCTGAAAAACACAGAAAAGCCAGAGCAAAAGCTCTGACCTGCCCCCTCCCCACTTCTTTTACTTGACTGTCACAGATTTTGCCAAGTTCCTTGGGTAGTCGGGATCTGCATTCTTGGCCAGCGCCATGTAGTATGACAGCATCTGCAGCGGAATGACTTCAACTATGGGGTAGAACGCCTCCTGATCAAGGTGCGGTATTTGGATCCAGTGGTCATAGACGTCGTCCTTGACATCTGAAATGCCGATCACCGTTGCGCCCCTTGCCTTTATCTCATGCGCGTTGGATATCGAATCGTTGTAGGTGGCGTCATGCGGTGCCAGCAGGATGACCAGAACGTTCTTTTCCATCAGCGCCAGTGGCCCATGCTTCAACTCGCCTGCGGCCACGCCTTCTGCGTGGACGTACGACAGCTCTTTCAGCTTTAGCGCGCCCTCAAGTGCAATGGGATAGTGCATCGACCTGCCGAGCAGGTAAATGTCGTTGATGTCCTTCATTTCTGCTGCCATCTTTTCAATGATGGGTTGGCTCGACGCGATGACCTTTTCAACGGCCGCTACAAACTCGGCCGCCTCGCCTGCGCGCAGCTTGCCGCCTGATAGCCTGTCTGCCACGGCATATGCAAGCGCCAGCTGGCCGGTGAAACTCTTGGTAGCAGCAACTCCGATCTCGGGGCCGCAATTGGTGGACAGGAAGCAGTCACTGATGCGGGCAAGCGACGACGTGGTTACATTGACAATGCCAAGTATCTTGGCTCCCTGTTTTTTGGCTATCTTGATCGACTCAAGCACGTCTGCAGTCTCGCCACTCTGCGAGATCGCTACTATGACCGAGTTTTCGTCAACAGCCGCAAGGCCGTCATGCGCCTCGCTTGACATGACAGTCTCTGCTCGTATCTTGGCAAAACGCGCAAGCACATGCTTGAATATTAATGCGGAGTGATAACTTGTTCCGCTACCGGTGATGTAAACGCTCTCTGCCTCTTTTAGCATGTTGCAGAACTTGTCCATTGCCTCTTCGTCCTGACGGGCCGCATGCGCAATGGTCAGGCGCTGGTCGTTTATCTCTTTGAGCGTATAGTGAGCGTACTTGCCCTTGTCTATCTCGCCCAGCTCCCACGCCACCTGCGTTATCGGCCTTGCAACAGGTGTCCCTTCGAGATTGAATATCTCGAGCTTTTTGCTGTCGATTATGGCAATGTCGCCGTTATCAAGGAAAATCGCCTTGTCCGTGTATTGCAAAAACCCCAGCACGTCTGAAGAAATGAAATAGCCGTCGTTTGCCACGCCTATTATCATCGGCTCTTCATAGCGCGCGCCTGCAATCGTGCCGTCCTGGAATGCGGCTACAAAGCCGTACGTTCCCTTTAGCTGCTTGCATGTAGCAATGAGCGCCTCCTTGACGCCTTTGCCGATGTGGGTTTCCAGCAGGTGCGCTATAACCTCGCTGTCAGTCTGGCTTGAGAAGACGTGGCCCGACTTTGTCAGCTCTTCTTTGAGATCTTTGTAATTTTCAATGATGCCGTTATGGACCACTGCAATATCCTTGTTGCAGGCAGAATGCGGGTGCGCGTTGCTATCCGTCACGCCGCCATGAGTGGCCCACCTGGTATGGCCGATGCCAATGTGGCCAGACATGTCGCTTATACCCAAGTTCTTGTTGACTTCCAGTACCTTGCCGGTGCCCTTGCGGACAAGCATGCCGCCGGCGTCTATCATCGCAACTCCTACGCTATCGTAACCTCTGTACTCCATTTTTTTAAGGCTGTCGACAAGTATCGGTGCTGCCGACTGCTTGCCCTTGTAGCCTATTATCGAACACAATTCACGTTTATGAGAAGGTTCAAGTTTAAAACTATTGTGAATAATATTTCCTACCCATAAAAAAATTATTATAATGGCTCGTGCGTAAAAAGAGTCTAATTACACAATTTTGTTATGTACCGCTATAAAGTAATATATAACTACCCTCTAGTGATGACATTGGCCAAGAAATCCCTTGTCTCCGTGTCAGAGTACGACGGTCAGGCGTCAGCAAAAAGGATAACTGTATTCCGTGATGTCGCGCAGATGCGCGTCCTTTCAAATCCTGTCGCATGGCGTATAATGGAGCTTTTGTCAAAAGAGCCAATGTACCCTGCGCAGGTCGCAAAGGAGCTTCGCATATACCAGCAGAGCGCCTATTACTATATACGCAAGCTGGCCCGCATAGGCGCAATAGAAGAAGCAGGAAGCAACTTGGTGAGGGGGGGCACCGCACGGCTGTACCACGCTGCAAGTCCTGCGTTTGGGATAGAACTTGACTGGGGCGAAGCGCCTGTGGAAGTGTCCGGCGCGGCCAAGCACAAGAGCGCGCTCCGGTTCTTTGAAGGGTTTGTACGAAACGACTCGTTTGACGGGCTGCTGGTGGTGGGCGCGCCGGAGCCCCACGGCCCTTACAAGTCGTCTGCCCGGGACGGCCATTATGCCGTCCACCTTGCGTTCTTTTTGGGCACGGTGACGAACGTCACGCCGTCAGAGTTTGTAGTCAAGCTGGACGTTGACGCCAAGGCAGAAAAGGTGCTGGCGGGCAGCAACCTGATATCGATTGGGGGTCCGGGAACAAACATTGTGACCGCCGAGTTCAACCGGTACCTGCCTATACGATTTGATGAGAGCAATTTCTGGTCCGGCCTTGTCGACAGGACCGGCAAGCGGTACAGCTCTGACAACCATGGCCTGATCGCCAAGATAAAGAATCCCTATGACGAGTCGTCAAACATCATCGTCGTCGCAGGCGTGCGGTCTGCCGGAACAAAATCGGCCGTGATTGCACTGACAAACTATGGCGAAGAAGTGCTAAAGAAATACAAGAGCAAAGAAGAAGACTGGGCCCTCGTCGTCCAAGGTTTTGACATGGACGCCGACGGGAAAATAGACCACGTAGACGTTGTTAGCTAGCCGGTGTCGCTTCGCCTGCTGCCTGCGCGCTTGCAGCTGTTGTTGGCGCAGCCATCTCGATGTGGAGCAATATCTGGGCCTCTTCATCCTTTTTGACGATGTAGCCGGGAATGTTGACCTTCCTGTTGCCTATCGAGACATGCCCATGGCTCACGACCTGCCTTGCCTGATAGGGGGATTTCGTGCCGCCTTTTTTCATGACGATGGTCTGCAGGCGCCGCTCAAGCAGGTCCTCGACCTTGAGGCCGAGGATGTCATCAAGCGTCGCTCCTTCCTTGACGAGGCCGATTCTGAGCAAGTAGTTGAGCAGCCGTTTCTCTTTTTCTGCCCTTGCCTCTGCCGACAGCGCAAGGAGCGCGCGCGCCTGGTTTCTTATACGGGCCATCTCTGTCTGCGCCCTCCACAGTTCGCGCTTGTTCCTTAGGCCGTATGAACCCATGATGTACAGTTCAGCGTTAAGCTGCTCGGTAGCCCAGATCCTTCTCGGGCGGTGGAACAGTTTTCTTGATTTACGAGGATCTCCCATTCATGACACCTCTCTACTTTTTCGCCGGCTCCTTTGCCGGTGCTGCTGGTTTTGCCGGAGCTGCTCCTGCCGCTGGCTTGGCTGCAGCCGCAGGCGCCGCGCCAGCTGCTGGCTTGGCTGCACCTGCAGCTGCCGGAGCTGCTCCTGCAGCTGCCGGAGCTGCGCCGGGCATCATCTTGACCTTCTTGACGCCGACTGCGCCACCTTTCCTGCCGGTGGTCCTCGTGCGCTGGCCCCTTACCCTGAGGCCAAACATGTGGCGGTAGCCCCTCCAGCTCATGACGGTCTTTTCCCTGTCGATGTCGTTGCCTATGGCAAAATCAAGATCAGAAGTGATAAGGTGATGGGTCGTTCCGACATCCGTGTCCTTCTTCCTATTGAGGTACCATTCTGGTACGCCAAACTTGGTCGGGCTGGTGATGGCCTGCTCTATTTCGCGGACTTCGTTGTCGTTCAAAAAGCCTACCCTGATATTTGGGTTCAGATTCAGCGATTGCGTTAATACCTGCGCATAATTGTAACCTACGCCTTTAATCTCGGAAAGGGCGACAAGCAGTTTCTTGCCTCCCTCCACGTCCTTTCCGGCGATTCTGAGTATGTGTTTGTACTCCGAAGCGGACAAATCATTTTTCAAGGCATATTGACGGCAATAAAAACCATGCTGGGCTCTGTGCGCAAAAATATGTGCAATATTTACAACAAACGCTTTTGCTAGCCGCTTCAAAATATCTATTATTTTGTTTGCAGGCAGGTTTTGTGAAAATATTGCAACACTACGTGCGGTTTGCTTCATCTAAAGCGTTATAAAGCAAGCCTTACCATGTATGCCGATTAATGACGAGCAAAAAGACCAGTCCTGAAAAGCAAAGACTGGTTTCAAAACCTGCCAAGACGGAAGAGGAACTGGCGTATGAAGAATACTTGAAACAGCTGGAAATGGCAATGGAAAACCACTGAGAATCTTTAAATCTCCTACTTAGCCCATTTCAATTCCGAAATTGAGCGCCAAGATTGAAGAGTCAGTCCGTCGTTCTTACAGTTCAAAGCCAAAATATACAGAGGTGATGCCGGGTGTCCCTGAGGATTACAGGCAGGTAAAGACGCTTGGTGACCTGCTAAAGATAAACTACAAGCACGTAACTGTCGAGGAGCAGCTGCGGGGCAACCTGATAGCCAAGCTCAAGGCCGGCGTGCACCCCTACCCTGGCATCATAGGCTATGACGACGACGTGGTGCCTGCAGTCAACAGGGCAATCCTGTCGGGCCATGATATCTTGCTCGTAGGCCAGATAGGGCAGGCCAAGACCAAGATAGCAGAAGCCATTGCCGCAAACCTTCTGTCGCCGATTCCCGTGGTCAGGGGCACTATAACAAACGATATTCCGACTTCAATCCCGGAGGACCACATGGTCGCGCTGCTAGCCGGCTCTGAGGTGATAAGGACCGTGCCTGAATTTACGGTATCCCGAGAATGCGAGGACATTATACGGCAGGACAAGCTGGAAACCAAGATCGATTGGATACCGGGTGCAGACAGATTCAAGTACATACTTGCCACGCAGGATATCTCTGTCAAAGACTTGGTAGGGCAGATTGACGCGATCAAGATAGCGAAAAAGGGAGTCGAACTTTACAGTATGGAGTCCTACTCTGCCGGCCAGCTGTTGCAGGCAAGGCACGGCATCCTGTGTATAGACGAGCTGCCTGTACTTGACCCACGCAAGCAGGTGTCGCTATTGAGCGTGCTTCAGGAAGGCCGCTTTACAACTGGTGCATATCCTGTCGTCTTCAGGCCCGATGTCAAGATAATCTCTACTGCAAACCCGATAGATTATACACACTCGGGCAAGATAATCGAGCCGCTGTTTGACAGGCTCAAGAGCCACGTCGACACGCATTATCCCAAAACCGTTGATGACGAGATGCTCATAATCGTGCAGGAGACTAGGATAGCAGACGCCAAGAACGTCTTTCTGCCGTCCTTTATAGTGAGGACGATTGCCAAGATAACGCAGATGACTCGTGACCACCATGACGTGAACCACGACAAGGGTGTCAGCGTCAGGATGGCCGTCCACTCGATGGAAATGATGGTGGGCGAGGCCGAGCGTACGCGTGCGATAATGTTTGGCGTAAAAGCGGTTCCGCGCTTTTGCGACCTGCACTGCATCCACCAGTCCTCCAAGTTCGAACTTGCCGAGATGGACGACACGCGCGAAAACCGCCGCAATCTGCTCAACTCTGTCATCGATGCAGCATTGAAGGACCTGTCGCTTGAATATGTCGCAAAGCTGGCTCCAGAGCAGATATCGAAAATGAAGAACGAGTTTGCCAAGAACAAGGCGTTCCAGGTGTCGCAGGTGCTCCCCGGCGGAAAAAAGGGTGAGGCAGATTACGAGTCACAGCTGGCCAAGTTCCCTGCACTCAAGCAGGCAGTGAACGAAACGGCGACGTTGATGAAGGACGAGCAAAAGCAGCTGGTAGAGCGTGCCAAGGCCTTTGGGATCAAGACGGACAGCATCGTCATTCAGGATGTAAACGGCGAGTTTACTGCATCAGTGACCGAAGTGGTGCTTGAAGGACTGCGCAATATTCAACCTCCTCTCCTTGACAAGAAGGACAACAGCTATGCCCTTGCCGCACAGTAACGCCGGCGCAAGGAAATATGTCTACTTTCCAATAGACAGCGAAAGCCCACAGCAGCAACAGCAGCAGCCGCAAAGGCAGGGCTCAAAAGAGACCCCAAAGGACATCCTTGACAGGCTACTAAAGGCAGCAGGCCGGGAAGCCTTGCGTGAAAAGACACCTACCTTGCAGGAGCTGGAGCAGGCGCTGCAAAAGGCAATGCCGTCAGAAGGCGAGCAGCAGCAGCCGCCGCAAAGGCAGGGCTCGCAGGAAGGCAGGCAGGCAGACGATAATGGCGATGGCCTGCCTCTGGTCAGGCAGCTGATGCAAAAGGGATACCTGAAGGACTCGCTCAAGTGGCTCTCAAGTAAGGGCTTTGTCAACATTGGCGGCAAGATACTGCAGGACGTGATGAAGACGCTCAAGACTGGCGAGTACGGCATGCACGAAACAAAAGACTATGGATCGGGCTCTATCGTACTTGACACAAGTAAAAAATACGAACCTGGCGATGACATCCGGCTGCTGAATGTGCCAAAGTCGCTTCTAAACACTATCCAGAGAAGTTCCAAGAAAGGCGGCATGAAACTGCCGCTGCAGATTGACGTGGAGGACTTTGAAGAGTACGAGACGATGCAGGACGTGCGCGTCGCAGTTGTTTATTGCATAGACCTCAGCTCGACTATGCGCTACTCGACCATGTTTGGCGACATGAGCAGGATAGAGGCGGCCAAGAGGGCGCTTTGGAGCCTCTACCTCCTGAACCGCAAGTTCTTTCCATCTGACTCTATCTACATCGTCGGCTTTGGCGCCCTCGCATCCAAGGTGTTGCCGCAGGATATCCCCTACCTGAAGACGTTTGAGCCCGGCTCGGACTTTCTCCACTACACCAACTACCAGGCGGCGTTTCGGCTCGCAAGCAGGATACTGCAAAAGGACGGTGCGGAGAATAGGCGCATAGTCCTTGTCACAGACGGCCACCCAAGCGCCTGCTTTATTGACGACAAGGGCGAGCAGGACAGGATCCTGTCGCAGCGGCCTTACTCGCACTTTTACACGCCGGATAAGGCCACCCTTGACACGGTGAAGCAGAGCCAAGATATGGACCTTGACGTAGCGTCCGGCGAGCTCGTCTACCTCTGCTATCGCTACAGGCAGGTTGATCAGTACATCGGCGACAGGACGATAGCGGAAGCAAAAAAAGTCCATTCCCTGAAGATAGACATTGACACGATAATGATAAGCGAGGAAGACTCGCTTTTGGGATACGTTAACGAGATGGAAAAGTACGTCAAGGGGAGGTCGTACTACATCAACCCTGCAGACATAGACAAGGTCCTGCTAACAGATTACCTCTCAAACAAAAAGCAGCAGACGCTGAGGGCAAGGCAATAGTCCTGACAAGCTTAATATAATGAGGTGAGAGTGCTTTGAATAAGCAACGAAAAATGCTGGCCGTTTTTGACGTAGAAGGCGTCCTGCTAGACGCAGAATATCTCCCTGTCCTTGCGTCGCTGATGGGGCCAGAGAAGGAAAAAGAGATCTGGGACATTACTAAGGCCGGCATCAGAGGGGAGATAAACTGGGAAGAAGGGCTGGTCAAGCGCGTCCACGCGCTCCGTGGCATTGATTATTCCCGGGCAAAAGAGATTGCCGAAAACCTGCCGATAATGCCGGGGGCAAAAGAGCTGTGCTCTGCGCTAAAGAGGGCGGGGTGGAAGATGATTGCAGTGTCTGGCGGATTTACCATAATCACCGACCGGTTAAAGGACGACCTTGGGATCGACAAGATCTTTTCAAACGAGCTGATATTTCAGAATAACAAGCTTGAAGACGTCAAGCTAAACGTCACTTCAGACAAGGCGGCCGCCATTCGCTCCACGCTGAAGGACTGGGGCATAAAGAAGGAGGACATTGTAGTTGTAGTAGATGGAGCAAACGACCTGAAACTGTTTGCGCTTGCTGGCTATACCGTCGGATTCTGCCCAGTCGAGGTCGTCAAGGAGCGTGCCGACGACACTATCGAGCGGCGAGACCTGAGCCTGCTTTTGCACCTGCTGGAGAAAAAATTTGGCAAGGCCGTGCTTGCGGCAAGCAGCTAGCTGCAAACGGCTAGTTTTTCTAACCCTGCCGCTGCAGTAATACCTGCTGCAGTTGACGGTATCGATAATCCCTGTCAGGGTTTCCAGAGACGTGCGCCCCGGCGACTCGCTTGAGTCGCTCATAATTGACGCGCTGAGAGAAAACAAGGTACAGGTGCAAGATGATGACATTTTGGTAGTGGCGCAAAAAATAGTGTCAAAGGCCGAAGGCCGCGTCATCGACCTTGACTCGGTAAAGCCTTCGGCAAGGGCAAGGCATCTGGCAAACCAGCTGAAAAAAGATCCCCGGATGGTAGAGCTCATCTTGCGAGAATCGCAAGAAACAGTCAAGGTGCAAAACGGCATCATAATCACAGAGACGCGTCACGGCTTTGTGTGTGCAAATTCTGGCGTGGACCAGAGCAACATTGTCAGCGACGGCGCCGTGCTTCTGCCAGTTGACCCTGATAGGTCTGCAAGGAAACTGCAACGGTCTTTTTTGCAGGCAGGCAAGAATATTGCAGTAATCATCACCGACACGTTTGGCAGACCATTCAGGGAAGGCCAAGTCAACGTCGCAATAGGCGTCGCAGGGATGCGGCCGATCAAGAGTTACATCGGCAAAAAAGACATGTTTGGAAAGAAACTTCGGGTTACAGAGATCGCCGTGGCAGACGAAATTGCCTCCGCAGCCGAGCTTGTCATGGGCAAGTCGGATGGGGTGCCAGTGGCCGTCGTGAGGGGATACATTTTTGAAAAAGCAAGATCCTCTTCAAAGCCGCTCGTGCGGAAAAAGAAAAACGATCTTTTCCGCAGCTAGGTGGGAGAAGAGTCGTTTCTGTAGACTATGCTTGTTATTGCGGCCGCAATGCCTGCAACCTTTTTTTATGTTGCCAATGATCTCGCGCAGGTCGGCTTCTGTGTCGGCCTTTACCTTCAGTATCATGTCGTACGCGCCGCTGGTGTAGTGGGACTCGACCACGCCCTTGACCTCCTTGACGCTCTTTTCTGCCTTGTTTCCCTCGTCAGGCAGGGTGTTCACAAAGATGAACGCAAGTGTCATTTCAATACTTGAAACGACCAAAATTATTAAACCGTTTCCAAATTTGTTCAGGGGATTTTTTACTAGAATGTTTCTCCATCAAGCATATCATGCATGGGGCTGTCCAAATCGCATGTCGTCGCTTCTTGACAAGATCAACGGCGCCAAGCGTACTGTGTTCTGGACTGCGCCCCGGGAACTCTTTCCGCTGCACCGGCTGATAACCCGAAAAAAGAAAGAACTGTCAAGCTGCAAAGAGTATGACCGAAAGCTCCTCCTCTGCGCCGAGCTTGAAAGCCTCTGCGAGCTAAAGCTGGCAATCCTTGCCTCGAAAAAGGCCGGGCGGTAGCAGGCCGAGAGTGTGCATGCATGTGTGTTTCTATTGTTATCTGCGGCAGCTCATTTAGGATCGAGATTTTCGACCATCTTGCTGATGCCCACCATTTCTTCCATCGCCATGTTTGCCATTTTCTTGTGAAAGAGCGCCTTTTTCAGCTCGTTGTTCTCTATGGCCTCGTGCATAAGGTCGAGATGCTTAATTGCGGTGTTTTTTGGCGTCCAGCACACGGCCGTCATGATCTTCTCTGATAGCTTTCACAATCTACAGCTCTATGGATAAGAGAACCCTGCAAGAACTAAAAGGGTATCTGCGTGTCTCGGCTATTGGCCAGATTGTTTAAAATGCATGTAGCTTCTCCACCGCAGTCTACAATGCGCCTGAGGGTTCAAAAGAGGTGCAACAATAATTAATATAATGGCGTTGCTAATCTATGACGTTTATAGCATATGAGTACCGTCAACCCGACCAAGTCGATTGACGTGAGAGGGCTGTACTGCCCGGAGCCCGTGTTCCGCACCAAGATGGAAATCGAGCGCCTCTCAATCGGCGAGGTGCTAAAGATCACTGCCGACGACCCGGAATCCGAGGAGGATATCTCGCGGTGGGTCAAGCGCAATGGACACGAACTTTTGGCCATCAATAAGGGGCCAAAGGACCTGGAGTTCATCATCAAAAAGGCGAAATGAATGACAGCGGTCGCAAGCCCTGATGTCGTGCAGCGCATCGGCCAGACTCCTCTGATAGAGTTAAAGTCATTTTCTACCAAGGGCGTCAAACTGTACGCAAAGCTAGAGTGGCACAACCCCTTTGGCTCAGTCAAGGACAGAGCAGCGTACTGGATGATAAAGGATGCAGAAAGGCGGGGTGTGCTAAAGAAGGGCAAGAGCATTATCATCGAACCTACGTCCGGCAACACTGGCATAGCCCTGACGGGCATCGCGTCGGCACTTGGATACAGAGTGGAGATCGTGATACCTGAAAAGGTGAGCGAGGAGACCAAGAACATCCTGCGGCACCTTGGGGCCACACTGCACGAGACCTCTGATGACCTGTGCCCACGCGTGGGAGCAGGTACCGACCAGAGTATCGCCCTTGCCAAGGCCATCTCAAAACCCCGGCCTGATATTTACTACATGCCAAACCAGTACGAAAACGACGCCAACTTTTTAGCTCACTATGAAAGCACAGGGCCAGAGATCTGGAAGCAGACAAACGGAGCAGTGACACACTTTTTGGCAGGATGTGGCACCGGTGGCACTATTACAGGCACTGCCACCTACCTGAAGGAAAAGAATCAAAATATCAAGGTCATTGCAATCCAGGCGCAAAAGAACCACCTGCTGCAGGGCCTCAGAAACTTTGAAGAATCATCGATGCCCGACCTTTTCAAAAGGCGCGAGTCGGTAGTAGATGAGTGGATGACTGCGACTAACAAGGACTCGTTTGACGCGGTAAGGATGCTTGCAGAAAAGGAAGGGTTGCTTGTAGGCCCGTCGTCCGGCTCTGTCATGGCGTCGATGCTAAAGACGGCAGAAAAGATGGACGACAGCAGCAGTGGTGGAGGCGGAGGAGTACTTGTGGGCATCTTTGCAGACGACGGTAGAAAGTTCAAGAGCCTGCTTGTAAGAGAGGGCGTGTTTTCAGAAGATAAATACGAAAAGGCTCTGGCAAACGCCAGGCACATGTCGACTTTGGCCTATCGCCTCTAGCGCCGGCGCTTTTTCTCTGACAGCCACCTTTCGACGTCAATTGCGGCCATGCAGCCAAAGCCTGCGGCAGTTATCGCCTGCCTGTAGCAGTGGTCGTGGACATCGCCTGCTGCAAATACTCCCTCGATGCTGGTCCTCGTGTTTTCTTTTAGCACAATGTAACCCTTGTCATCAAGGTCTATCTGGCCCTGGAATATCGATGTGTTTGGCTCGTGGCCGATTGCGACAAACAGTCCGCCTGCCTTGAGCGTGGTCTCCTTGCCTGTTTTAAGATCTTTAATATGAACGGTCGCGACCTTTTTGTCGCCCTTGATGTCGGTGACGACATTGTTCCAGATAAACTCGATCTTGGGGTTCTCCTTTGCCTTCTCCTGCATTATGGCGCTTGCACGCAGCGAGTCTCGCCTGTGGACGATTTTCACGGACTTGCCAAACTTGGTCAGAAATGTCGCCTCCTCAACAGCCGTATCTCCGCCACCCACGACTACGATGTCCTCGCCCTTGAAGAACGGGCCGTCGCAGGTGGCACAGTAAGACACGCCGCGTCCGCCAAACTGCTGCTCTGCCTGTATGCCCAGTTTGCGGGGCGATGCGCCGGTGCAAATGATCACCGCGTCAGAGTCGTACGTTTCAGAGTGCGTCGTTATTTTAAACGGCCTTTTCATGAAATCGACCTGCGTTACTTCGTCGTCTATAATAACTGCGCCAAAGCGCTCGGCCTGCTGGCGCATGTTCATCATCAGCTCGGGTCCGAAAATGCCGCTTGGAAAGCCCGGATAATTTTCAACTTCGCTAGTCGTCATGAGCTGGCCGCCTGGAAGCGTGCCGGAAATGACAAGGACTGATAACTTTGCCCTGGCTGTATAGATGCCGGCAGTATATCCGGCCGGACCGGAGCCGATTATCACAACGTCGTAATGCTTTTTCTGCTTGTTCTCCTCGGCCAACGTAGCTCACACCGTATGTCCTCTTAATAATCCGTTCGGGCGACCTTGGCACTCGCCGATTCTTGAATAAATTACAAGAAAACGATATGAAGTTAGAAAAAGTACAAGTGGTGATTCTGCCGATCAAATCCTTTTCCTGTCTGCTGTCCTGCGGCTAAATTTATTGGCAATCGACCTGTGTTTTAAGCATAATGCAGGGCTATGGACTTGCGTGCGTATCAGGTCCTCCTGCCAGTGGGCGTTGTAAAGCCTGCAGCTGTCGCTGTCGCAAAACGGCTCACCATCTGTCAGGAAAAAAAAGATTGCCTGCAATACATACCCTGCCGCTGCATCGGCCATCCTGTCGTCGCCATAGTCGATGAACCTGCCCGCTAACCTTCTCTTCATGTCTGAAAACGGCTGCAAGTAGAATTCCCTCGGCTTGGCAGGCGCTTCAACTATTCCTGTAGTCGATATGATGGAAGGAGTTCCACAGATGACTGCCCTTGCATGGTAGCGCCAGTCGTCTTCTGAAAACGTGCAGGTCAGCATGTCGGTGAAAATTATATGCAAGTGATCGGACGTCTGTTCCGGCAATCCCTGAGCAAGCAGCCGCTGGAGCTCAAAGCCGTCGTACAGCGGGACCGTCCTGCCGTAGAGCTCAAAGTCCTGATGCTGCGCCGGCTGCCTGCCAAACGGCTGCATGATGTCAGAGATCCTTGCCTGCTCCAAGACCTGTAGGCCGGAATAGAAAAATGGCTTCCTCACATCTAAATCGCATTTTATTATTTCTGTCACTTGCCTGACGACCTTGCCAAGGTCTACAAGCGAGTCATGCTCGTAAAGGTGGACGTGGAAAAAATCCAACAAAAGAGGAAAGGGACAAATGGTATTTTACTTTGCCTGCATATTCACCAATTGAGGCGACATTTTGTAAGTGGACAGACTGCTTTTATAGAAAAATCTTCTATGTAGCCTCTCGTGCATCGTACTTGACCTACAGAAACACTCGCGCAACTTGGGGCAAACCTTGGACCCTCTCTTATTGGATGCCATAGATCAGACTACCTTTGTATTGAAATGTTTTAGAGGAGGTGTGACCTTTGGCGAGCTTCTTGGCATCTTTGGCGAAGAAGAATGCTGCAGCCTAGTGCAGGAATACTTTCGATTTTGCCAGCAAAGCAGGTGGATCGAAAGAGCTCAGCTGTCTGAAAAATGGTTCCTGACTGACAAGGGCAAAGACATACTGTGCAGGTTATGCGCCAGGCGGCCAGCACCTTGAAATGATGTGGTGGATTTGTAAAAGAAAATAAAAGAAAAAAAGAGAAGGTTTTGCGCTACTCACTTGCGTCCGCCAGTGCTTATCTTGGGCGGGTTTGGCATCTCCTTCAGCTTGCCAAGTGCCACTTCGGCAGCCTTTTTGCCGGAGAAGAGCATTGCGCCAAAGGTCGGGCCCATCCTCGGGAGTCCATGAGTCTCTGTCACTGACATGCCTGCTGCAATTAGTCCGGGGAATACCTCGCCGGTAAAGTTGACGACATTATCCTCGCTTCCTTCTACCCACATTGGATCCATGCCCTTCCACTTGACATAGCCCCTGTCCATCAGGCGCCTGACTGCGACTGAATCATGGCCGGAGGCGTCAATGACCAGCTTGCTTTCTAGTGCTACCGGGTCAACGCAGGTGATGTTCCTTGGAAGGGCGGAAACCGGCATCCAATTCACCACTACGCCTGCCACGCGCTTGTTCTTTAGCACTAGGTCGTCAAACTTGGTCAGCTGCAGGAACCGAACGCCTGCGTCGCATGCGCTTGCTATCAGTTTTGAGCACGCGTGCGGGCCCCAAGTAGCATAGAGGCCGTCGCTTATTTTACGGTACGGCACGCCAAGCTCGTCCCATATCTTTTGCGCTGGCGCCCTTACGGTCACGGGGTTCATCATGTAGCCCCCGACCCAGTAGCCCCCGCCGATGTAATTGTTCTGCTCCACTATCAGCGTGCGCACGCCTGCCTTGGCAAGGTCGCGTCCTGCGGTGAGCCCTGCAGGCCCAGCGCCTATGATAATGACGTCAGAATCGACAAATTCGTTCATGGTTTCGTTGAACATCTGGGCGATTGTCCTTGTGATCTCTTTCTCGCTGGCATCAGAGAATATCTTGGCCATGTGGCTAGCTCCCTCTGCTGGCTATTAATAGATAATGCCTGCCAGAGGTAACTGAAAGGTCATAAAAAACAGGGAATATTTTCAGAAAAAAGCTATTACTTTGACAAATACGTTGCATAACAGCACACCAGACTGCATGTTTATTGCGTTTCTTGAAAAATCTTTTATAGTGTTGCGTACGAAGCTCTGCTGCTATTGGACCCGCAACAGGCCTGCCATGAAATCATTTCGCTGGACAAGCACATCCGGTTTGCCGGCATGGCTAACTCTACCGGAGCGGCCACCTACCACGAATACCGCCCCGACATCACACCCATGCTATCGCTTGACGAGACCAACAAGTCAATGCTGCAGGCAGTCATCCGAGAAGGCATGAGGACGACGCTTGAAGGGAGGCTTGGCGAGTGCGTCTATGTTTTTGCGCTATACAAAAAAGTCAAGCGGATCACCATCCCGCTGCGCCCGCCTACAGTAAAGGACGGCTCCCATGGGATCGTAATGATCTCGCTTGAACTTGCAGCCGATCATCAGGATATACTCGACAATAAAGTCCTGCCGTTTCTTGGCAAAATCAAGCTAGATCTCTGATTGCAATGAACGACAAAAGTTCTCCTGGAGGCCCAGAAACAGGGCGCCTGCAAAAAGCCGTCATGGACGCGCTGGACCTGCTTGGCGACAATTCTAGCCGGGCATTGCTGTTCCATCTGAAGAGTAGGTATGGCATCGACGTGCAATCCGGCAAAGTCGTCCTTACGGATCTCCAGTCGGCCTTGAGAGAGCTGCTCGGTCCAGGTGCCGACGTGATAATGAACGCTATCAGGATGAACCTTGGAGACTAGCCAAACATCTCTACAAAGCTCGCATATGCTTGGCGTATCTTGGCACCTTTTGCAGGTCTTTTGAAGCCATATGCATTGATGACTTCTGCCGCCTTTTTCGCGTTGACGCCTTTTGCCCTTGCAGCCCTCACGACATCCAGAAGGACGTTGCCTGCGTTTGCGCCATCGCTTGTGCGAAGGGTCAGGTCCATGATTATCTTGGAGCCCATAAAGCCTTCGCTTGACATCCAGTAATAGCTGTTGCGAGAATCGCCAAGGAAATCCGTATATTCAGTAGTCCCTGCCACCGAATCAAACTTGTACGGTGCCTCCATGCCAATAGCGCTTGTTTTCATTCCGCGCTTTAGCATCTTGATCCTTTCGTCCATCGTCCTCTTTGTTTCCTCGCTTCCTCCAACATCAAGCTGGTAGCTTTTCGAGACATGGACGCCACGCTCGACCATAAAGTCTATCATTGCCTTGTGAAAAGCCGTGCCGCCAAACTGGCTCAAAAGGTCGTCGCCTGCAAGCACGAGCTTTTTTGCCGCAAACTTGGTCGCAAGGGGCGAGTTTGCCACCTTGGCCGGCGTTGCGTTTACAAACGATGCGCCTGCGGCAAGTGCCACTTTTGCGTATTCGGCAGATGTCTTGTCCATGCCCGATGAAATGAGGTTGAGCACAACCTGCGCGCCCGACCTCTTCAGCTCATCTGCAAACTCGGCTGCAGATGTGGTGACCGGCTTGTCGGCGCCGGCAAAACCGTCAAGCAGGATGCCGGGGTTAACCGTGACTTTGCTGTCCCTGACGTCGTGGTACTTTACAGCGTCCATCGCCACTTGCGACAGGTTCCTGCCTACCTTGGCAGGGCTGACATCAAAAGCAGAGACGATCTTTATATCCGACGGTTTAAAGCCGGCGACTTTCTGGTGCCAGAGGCCGACCGTGTTCTTGCTGTTGCTGTAATAATCAACGCCCTGAACAAACGTCGCGCCGACGTTTCCGACCCCTATGACGGCAACCCTGATCTCTGCCATTTGAAACGCAATAAAGTGTGTATGGATTTAATCTTTTGCCGGCTTGGTCACGGGGCCGCCTCTTACCTTCATGTCTATCTTGGTGACCATATCAACAAGGGCGGCCTTGTTGGCGTTGAGGTACTCCTGTCCCTTATCGCGCAGGCGTATCTGTGCAAGGCGTATATCGCGGTGCTCGTCAAAGAACTGCTCTATCATGGCGCTTCCGTGCTTGGCAGGACTTATCAGCTCGTCAAACGCGTCCTTTGTGGCAACTAGATCGCCTTTCTCTATCGCATCCTTGGCCCTGCCCAACACTTCGCTGATGTCCTTTAGCTGCTGCATGGGAGCCGAGACTTCCTTCTTGCCAAGAAGGCCAACCTTTTTCGTCACACCGACCTTGTCAGCGACTTCCTTTGTGAGCTCGTAGTATTCTTCAAGGCCAGTGATATTGCGCTTTTCGCGCCTTGTAAGCAGGCCCTTCATCGAGAGGCGCATGATCGCGTCCTCGACTTCGACCTTGTCAATGCCAGTCACCCACACTATCTTGCCTACATAGTCATAGCCCTGCCTTATCGATTCCAAGACGACGACTTCAATGATCCTTCTGAAACCCTCTTCCGCCCTAGCGTTCTCAAAGTCGCGGTCCTTGACCGCCTTGCGCGCGTTTGCAATGTCTATCTCGATTGAACGCTTTAATGCCTCCAAGCCCTCGTCAACCTGCCCGCTCAGCGTAAGGTAGCAGGCTCTGTTGTACCATGCCATGCCATCATTTGGATCAATGTCAATAGATTTTTCGCAACATTCAATGGCTTTTTCATAGTTTTTTAGCTTGTAGTAAGCAAGGCCTTTAAGGTTCCACGCCTCTGCGTTGTTGACATCTATTTCAAGCGCCCTGTCGTATGCGCTTATTGCAACAGTGTTTTCGCCTAGGTGGAAATGCGCGTAGCCCTTTTTTACCCACGCGTCGACAAACTGCGGGTCGACTCGGAGCGCAAGTTCAAAGCTTCGTATTGCATCGAGCATCTTGTCGTTTGACATGTGGTTGATGCCCTTTTTATACAGGTCGTGCTTTTGAAAATCGGCGTCAGTATAATTGCGCCTTTCTTGAATGTCGTTCTGGGCCTCCTCCTTGCCCTTGCCAAAGAACCTGCCCATCAAGCTAGCTGACCCATTTCGAAGATAAATAGATTATGATGCATGCATCAGCCAGTGCTGTGTGTATTTATAGCCTCGGCACATAATCATTTGCGCATGTCTGACAGTGCGCCTGATAGGATAGAGTTTAAGATGCTTGACCATGCAAGCGTTGGCGACGACACGGTGACGTTCAAACTGGAAGACGGCACGCTTGTAAAGGTCAAGGTGTCGATAGAGCGCGCCGGCATTGCCACCAATTACCGCAACCCCGACGGCACGCCGCACTATGCCGTAAACACTGCAGTCAAGGTCTACGTCATCCCGCACGACAAGAAATTTACGATGCCAAAGAGCCAGGTGGCCGGCGCTCCTCCGGAGCGACAGCCGACGCCAAGCCACATCACGTGAGCCAAACTTTAAATCACATCCAAAAAGTACGGTTCAGGTGCAGCAAAGGCTGGCCCTTGTCAAGCTGGGAGGTTCTGTCATCACTTTCAAGGACAGGCCACTTGCAGCCAATGCTTCTGCCATCGAGGGCATCGCCCGGGTCCTTGCGTCGCTTGACACTCCACTAATAGTCGTGCACGGCGGAGGCTCCTTTGGACACTACTGGTCCGTGAAATACGACATGCACACAAAGCCTGCATCATACGATCCGCACGGTGTATCTATAGTCCACGAATCGATGGTCGCGCTCAACCAGATAATCGTAAATGCGTTAATTGCGGCAGGCGCAAATCCATATGCGATCCCGCCACCGATATATACGGCGGCTGGGCACAGGCCAATTTCTGCCAAGATAAAGAGCGTCTATTCGATGGCAAAGAACGGAGTGATGCCAGTTACATTTGGCGATGTCATCCACATGGGCGGCAGGAAATATTCCATTTTGTCAGGCGATTCGCTGATGACAATACTTGCCAATGCGTTAAAGCCGTCAAGGGTGGTATTTGCCACCAATGCCGACGGAATCTATAGAAGCATGGAAACTCAAGAGGTCATACCAGAGCTCTCGCCTAGGAGAGGAAAGGTCGAGTTCTCAAGAGTCGCCGGCGTCGATGTCACTGGCGGCATGCAGCGCAAGGTAAGGGAAGCATTTAAGATTGCATCCTTTGGAATGGATGTCATGCTGGTAAACGGGCTTGTGCCCGAGAGAATAGCGCAGGCCGTGCATGGCCGCATGTCTGTGGGCACCGTAATCAAGGGGAGGAGACGATAGCTGCCGGACGCAGATGCGCCCTCTGACATCGAGATAATCAAGCAGCGTAAAAAGGATGGCCTAGAGATTCCGCTGCAGAAAAATGTACAGGCCAAAACAACATCCACATTTTTAGAGCACGTCAAGCTGGTCCACAACGCCCTGCCAGAAATAAACTATGAAGATATCGACCTTTCGACAAAGTTTCTAGGCCATCGGTTTTCGGCTCCTCTCATCATCGACTCGATGACAGGGGGCACGGATGAGGCGACCATGATTAACGGCCGTCTGGGCGAGCTGGCAGAAAAATACGGCTTTGGCATGGGGCTAGGCAGCCAGCGCGCCGGCCTTAAAAGCGAGGAGCTGGCCGCGACCTACTCTATAGCGAGAAAGAACGCGCCCAATGCTTTTCTGATAGCAAACATTGGCGGCGCGCAGCTGGCAAAGGGCCTGACGATCGACGACGCAAGGAAAATAGTGAAAATGATAAGGGCAAACGCCCTTGTCGTGCACCTCAATCCTCTGCAAGAGCTTGTACAGCCGGAAGGCGAGCCCCGCTATGCAGGCGTGCTTGCCAAGATAGCCGAGCTGGTAAAGAGCATGGACGTGCCAGTCATCGTAAAGGAGGTCGGCGCTGGCATCTCAAGGGAAGTGGCGATAAAGCTGGAAATGGCAGGCGCCTCCGCGATAAACGTCGCAGGCGCCGGCGGCACGAGCTGGGCAGGCGTAGAGAAGCTGCGCGCAGACATGGTCAAGGATAGTGCAAAGGCTCGCCTCGGCGAGCTATTCTGGGACTGGGGCCTGCCAACGGCTGCAAGCCTTATTGAAGTTAAAAGGGCGGTGAAACTTCCGCTGATAGCATCTGGCGGCCTGCGAAATGGCCTTGAAGTCGCAAAGTGCATCGCGCTTGGCGCAAGCATGGCGGCCATGGCCTATCCGTTTTTGCGCGCTGCGGCGCAGTCACGTGAAGCGCTGTTTGCATTTGCAGACACCGTCCTTTCAGAACTGAAGAGCACGATGTTCCTCGTGGGCGCAAAAAACGTCTCTGCTCTTGGCAGCTCAAGGTATATATTGACAGGAGCTTTAGCAGAGGAGATCAACCGCGCATGAAGGCAAGCAGCATCAAAGGCGAGCTAGAGTCGTGCGCCTCTTCTGTCAACGACTTTATCCTGTCAAACCTCGAAGGCAAACCAAAGGCGCTCTATCAAGCGTCGTCGCACTATATCAGGTCGGGAGGCAAGCGCCTACGACCCTTCATGGTAGTCAAGGGCTGCGAACTACTCGGTGGCAACTTGAAGCGAGCGCTACCGGCGGCCGGCGCAGTAGAGCTTGTGCACAATTTTACCCTTGTCCACGACGACATCATGGACAACGACGAGATGCGCCATGGTGTGGCGACAGTGCATCGGCAGTTTGGCATGCCGCTTGCAATCCTTGGAGGCGACGTGCTCTTTTCAAAGTCTTTTGAATTATTGTCATACCAGGGACGAAAAGCAGGGATATCTGACAGCGCCATAACTGAAATGGTGGGTAGGCTTGCAAACGCCTGCACTGTGATATGCGAAGGCCAGGTTACCGACATTGACTTTGCATCCAATGTCAAGTTTCCAAGCGAGTCACAGTACATCGACATGATAGGCAAAAAGACGGCCGCATTGTTTGACGTGTCATGCGCACTTGGAGCCCTTTCGTCGCCGGACCCTTCAGATAAGGACATTGAAAACCTCTCGTCATTTGGCCGCAACGTGGGTATAGCCTTTCAATTAGTAGATGACCTCATCGGGGCCATCGGCGACCCCAAGATCACAGGCAAGGCCGCCGGAAACGACATCAGGGAAGGCAAAAAGACTCTCCCTATACTGCTTGCGCTCCGCAAGGCCAAGGGAGATGACAAGGACAAGATATTGAAAGTCTTTGGATCAAAGAATGCCACAGCCGGCGAGATCCGTGACGCAGTCAGTGTGGTCTCTGGTATGGGAATAGATGAGGATGTGAGAACAGCTGCCCGGCAGCACATGGGCAGAGCACTGGAATCGCTTTCCCGCTATGACGGTCCCGCCAAGAGCTCGCTCCAGTTTGCGGCTGACTTTATCGTGGGCAGGAGTCTGTAACGTGCCGCTTGACAAGGAAACAGAGAAGCTTGTAAGGACGCTTGCCCTGAAAAACGCACTGGATCATGCTGGCAAGGCCCAGTTTGACGCAGTCATTTCAAAACTCTTGGGTTCACGGCCAGACCTGCGCTCATCGTTCAAGGCGCTGATGCCCGACATCAAGGCGGCAGTGCAAGAGATAAACGCCATGCCTGTCGACAGGCAAAAAGCGCTTTTGGAGGAAATTGCGCCCGGCCAGCTGGAAACCAAGAAACAGGCAGTAGCTGCAGGGCCGCAGCTGCCTCCGCTTGAAGGCGCAGTGATGGGGGAGGTGGTAACGAGATTTCCTCCCGAGCCAAACGGCTACCCTCACATCGGACATGCCAAGGCGGCAATTATCGACGAAGAATACGCCCGCATGTACGGGGGTAAACTGATACTGCGCTTTGACGATACAAACCCACTCAAGGAGAAATTGGAATACTATGACGCAATCCAAGAAGGGCTGGAGTGGCTTGGGGTAAAGCCAGACATCGTCAAGAACACTTCAGATGATATTGGACTGCTGCACGACTATGGCAAAAGGCTGGTAGCGATGGGTGGCGCCTACGTCTGTACATGCAGCCCGGATACCATTCACGACCTACGCGGAAAGGGCCTGCCGTGCGAGTGCAGGCGAGATCCTGCGACCGCCCTTGAGCGCATAGGGCAGATGTTTGACGGCTCTTACGGCCAGAACGAGGCGATAATCAGGTTCAAAGGCGACATGGCAGATCAGAACACAGCCATGCGCGATCCCGCGCTTTTCCGCATAATCGAAGGAGACCATCCCAGGCTTGGCCGCAAGATTAGGGTTTGGCCCACATACGACTTTGCAGCACCCCTTGAGGACAGCCTTGACGGCGTGACGCACGCCATGAGGACTAAGGAATACGAGCTGCGAAATGCGCTCTATTTTGCGATACTTGACAGGCTTGCCCTGCGCAAGCCTGCGATGATAGAATTCTCACGGCTCGAGTTTGAAGGTGTGCCTGTGTCGAAGAGAAAGATACGACCGCTAATAGATGACGGCACGATAAAAAGCTGGGACGATCCGCGGCTGCCTACCCTTTCTGCCTTCAAGAGGCGGGGGTTCATGCCGGAGGCGATACGCAAGTTTGTCCTGTCGCTTGGCATCACACTTGCAGAGACCAAGCCGCCATTTGAGGCGCTGGAGGCGTTCAACCGCAAGATAATCGACCCTGTGTCGCTGCGGCTCTTTTTTGTACGAAACCCCGCCGAGCTGGTGGTGGAGGGCGCAAAAGAGCTGGATGTTGTGCTAAAGAACCATCCTACCGATGCGTCGCTTGGTTCTAGGAAGGTGCACGTCGGCAATGCTGTGCATATATCAGGCGACGATGCTGCCGGCATGAAGGAGGGCGACGAGATACGCCTGATAGAGCTCTACAATGTCAAAGTCAAAAGTATAGAGAAAAAGGACGACAGGCCTGTTGTTGTACGTGCAAGCCCTGGAGGCGACGAAATTCGCCAGTCGATGCCCAAGATCCAATGGATTGCAAAGAATGATATAGTTGATTTCAAAGTTATGATTCCAAAGGAACTGTACAGGGGCGAAGAGTACAACACGAACAGCTTGGAGATAGCTTTGGGCGGCGCAGAATCCTTCGTATCGACTCTAAAGCCCGGAACAATGGTGCAGTTCGTCAGGTTTGGATTCTGCAGGATAGATGACAAGAATACTGCAATATTGACGCACAGGTAAGGAAAATGAAGATCGCTAGAATAAATGATTCCAAAGTAAAAGAGACGTACGCGCTTGTTTCTGACGACGGCAAGCGGGTGGTCACCCGTCAGGAAATACAGGAGCAGACAGGCGTTCCGATACCGCCAAGCATCAAGGATTTTATGTTCAAAGGCTGGCTTACCGAAGTCGAGCAGCACAAGGACAAGCTGCAGTTCAAGCACAAGATTGAAGCCGTAGAGTTGCTAGTCCCGCTGCCAAACCCGCCCAAGATCATCTGCCTTGCATTCAACTATTATGACCACGCCCGCGACGCAGGATTGACGCCGTCTGACGAGCCGGTAATATTCCTGAAGCCTAGGACTGCGCTCAACCAGCCATTCAAAGACATCATCTGCCCGTCGTTTGTAACGAGGCTTGACTACGAGGCCGAGCTTGCAGTGATAATCGGCAGGGAGACGAAAAAGATCTCTGAGGAAAACGCGCTTGACAGCGTATTTGGCTACATGATATTCCATGACGTTTCAGCCCGAGATATCCAGTTTAAGGACAAGCAGTTCACCCGCGGCAAGGGCATCGATACGTTTGCGCCCTGTGGCCCTTGGATAACTACCAAGGACGAAATAGCAGACCCGCAGAATCTCATGATAACGACCAAGGTGAACGGCGAAGTGAGACAGAACTCGCCTTCAAGCAATATGGTGCTTTCGATCAGGCGCATAATATCGGCACTCAGCAGGACAATGACGCTTGAGGCTGGTGACATCATCTCTACCGGCACGCCTGCAGGCGTTGCGATGTCGATGAAGGAGCCCCGTTACCTGAAAAATGGCGATGTCGTCGAGATATCGATAGAGAAGCTGGGCACTATCAGAAACCGCATAGTTTTTCAGTGATGCCCGACAGACACATATGCGTTGAACAAGACGCGCATGATTGCCGCAAAGACGTTCTTTGCCCGCATGAACGAAGGTAGGGCTGCCGCGTGGCTGTCAGACGAGCAACTGATAAAGGCGTGCGAAGAGTTTTTCCAGTCAAACGAATACAGAGGGCTTGAGCGCAACGTGGCATTTGCAGGTTCTCATAACTTTGTCTCACCGCTCATAGGATCTAACGAGCTTGAAACGATTGCGACCATCATGCGCTCTAGGATAGACAGGTTTGACATGTCCTTCTTTGGGTTGCTTGAATCTATCCTGTTTGACATCATCGACAACCACGAAAAGGCGACTTTGATGCTCGTGACTGACTCGCTATCATACCCTTACATGATGAAAACAGAAGAGATCGGAGTCGCGCTCGAAAATCTGTTGGGTGAAGGCATGTACCTCTTGTTTGTAAACGGCAGGTCGGCGCACGCTATATTTGACGAGTTCAAGCAACTATCGATGCCGGTACCAGTGCCAGGCTAGTCCTTCTTCTCGGCCTGCCTGGAAAGCCGGGTCACCTCGCCCTCTAGTGTCCTTGCGTAATGCTCCCAAGAGCGCGCTATTTTCATGCGGATGTTTGCAAGTTGTATTGACAGGTTGAGCGCATCAAGACAGGTTTCAAGCGAGCGCTCGGTGGCAAAGTCATTCATGGCCTTTTCAAACCGCGATGCCAGCTTGCGGGCCTCGTCGCTTTGTTCGTTTATGGCGTTGTTGAGCTCATCAATGTCATCGTCCTCCTCCTCCCCTCCTCTGCTCCGGAACCAGCCTGTCATGCCCGAGATAGCCAGGGCACCACATTTTACAATTGCGGCGGCGCTGATGATTCCTACCGAGTAAAGTGTAACAATGTATTTATTATACAGACAGAGCTTGACCAGTTATGGTAGTTGACAATAAAGCCAAGGTGACCTACCTTCAGATAATCAAGGAGGACCTTGCTGTATTCAAGATAACGCCTGAAGGCGGCCAAATCCCAGATTTCAAGGCCGGCCAGTTCCTCACCATCGGCACCCACGTGCCAAGCGAGGGCAAGATAATCAGGCGCGCATATTCAATCGCGTCGCCCCCTGAGCAGAAAAAGCATTGGGAGCTTTACATAAGATGGGTCAGAAAGCCGGTACCTGGCCGACTTACTACTCAGTTGTTTAACATGAAGGAAGGCGACGACATACTGTGGGTCAAGCCAACTGGCATCTTTACAATCAACGAAAAGATGCACGACGGCACGCCAGACAACCGCAGGATGGTGCTGATAGGCGGAGGCACGGGCCTTGCGCCGTTTGTCTCTTATTCGATGCACCTAAAGGCCATACAGAGCAAACGTGAGATCGTCGTGCTACACGGCGCAAGTTATGTCGACGAGCTTGGCTATAGAGACCTGCTCACCCAGATGGAGGAGGAGAGCCTTGACAAGGGCAAGGACAAGTGGAATTTCCGCTACCGCGCAAGCATCTCGCGCCCGCAGGAATGGTTCAACAGGACTTGGAACGGCCAGAAGGGCAGGGTCGAGTCATTTCTGCGTCCAAAAGCTGGAAAAGATCTGTCACCGCTCGAAGAGCTGGTAGGTGAAAAGGTCACGCCAGAGAACACGTCGTTTTACATCTGTGGCTGGCAGGGAACCGTCGACGGCGCCCTTGACTACCTCATACCAAAGGGGTTCGTGACGGAGCGCAACAAGCGCAAGGACGGATCGTACGACATCAAGTTCGAGTCGTACGGCTAAATCCTTCCTCTTTTTTTAAAGCCTTATATTTTCGACACAGCGCAGTCTCTTTATGAAATTTGAATATGAAGAGTTCGAGTCGGTGGAGGACGTTTTTCTCTACCTCGTTTCAGTCGCGCCCTACGGCAAGCAGGTGATGCCTGTCAGCTCGTACAAGGGCTATGTCTTTTCGATAATCCCTCTCAGTCCCCTTACTGGAGATGTGATGATGCTTGTATATACAAAGGGCAAGCTGGATCAGGGGCTGGTAGAGTTTGATGTCTCAACAAAGAAATACAGGATGGTACCGGCGCTGGAGCGCTCTGACAGGAACTATTTCATTGTACTTGTTCCCAAGATCGCTACTCTTGCAGACGAGGCAATAAAGGGCATCATCAAGGCCTAGAGCTTCTTTGGCAGCGGCGCCGTCACAGACCGCTTGTTCGTGTACCTGGATATAATGTCCTCTGGTAGCTGGCCGTGGAACAGGTCCTTTGAGAGACCGCGGAGATACTTCATTATGGCCCATGTGCCTGCCTTTATGAGGAGTGCCATGAACATCTTCATGGCCGGCCCGTAGGTCTTGTTGCGGATTATTATTGGTATAATGTCATTTATCACACGCAGATTGTGCTGCCAGCACATCCAGAACAGCGTGAATTGTGCCTCATTGAGATTGCCAAAGTGCATCGAGTTCTTTTCGGAAAAGTCCTGGTAGAGCAGCGGCGCCACGATTCCACGCATGTTGGTCTGCTTGAAATCCTCAATGAGATCAATGGTGTATTGAGTCTCGTCCGGGGTCTCGTCCGGCCATCCAATGATGAGCGTGAGCGCCGGGAACCAGTTGTTCTGGTTGAGGATCTTGCATCCTTCTCTCACCACTGCACCCCATTCTTCGGGCTGGAAAGGCTTGGTCTTTACTCCTAGATGTTTCTTGACCATACGCGGCGCGACAGTCTCGATGCCGAGGTTAGTGGCAAGCCATCTGCCTCCTGCAGTGTCCATCTCGTTTATCTGGGATATCTTTTTGATCAGGTCCGGCGAAGAGGCTACTGCCGACAGCGTCATGTGGGTTGTTCCCACAAAGCGGGCGCCTGTCTTTTTCAGGCCGCTCCAAAGCTCGGTTATTGCCTCGGCGTTTGGCACAAAGTCCTTGTTATCGCAGCCGTATAGCAACATCTCATCGGACTGCAGCCATATAGAGTCAAATCCGTAGTCGAGGTTCATCTTGGCTTCCTTCTGCAACCGTTCAAGCGGAAAGTCCTTCTTGGTCCTCTTGTTCACGTCGCAAAAGTCGCAGCCTCTTCCGCAACCGCGCATTGCCTCAATGAGCGAGTTGACTGTCGGGCCCTGCATCAGAGGAACGTTGTCAATGTTGCGGACAAAAGTATGTAGCAGTTCCGGAGCGTCGCCGGCCTCCAAGTCGCGGAACAGATCAAGCGCCAGCTCGTCTGCCTCGCCGATGACGACGGTGTCGATGCCGTGTATCTTCATCCTGTCCGGCTTGGCCAGCTCCCATGACCCGTTACCGCCGACTACGACTTTAAAATCGTACTTCTTTTTCAGCTGTATGATGGAAGCGCACATCTTTTTGAATTTCATGGCCACGTATGACAACTTTTCTGGCGACATTGTTGTTGTCACCGGCGCCATGCCGAGCGGGTCCATGACGTTGAGGCCCACTACCTTGGTCTCCGGACCAATGCACTTTTCCAGCATCTCGGGATGGGCAAGGAATATCTCGTCACGCTTGTACTCCTTCAGCAGCGCGCCTTCAATCCTGCGCAGACCGCACTGGGCGACTTTGACTTCGCCGGTATTATGATCGGTCTCGACACTTGGGCAAAATATCTTGTCAAACACAAACTCGGGTACGAGCTCGTAAGGGCCACAGGCGATAAAGCCATAGAGGAAATTGCCCCTGTAATTTGTCATGAGGGAACGGTCAGCAGTTAGAACTATCCGTTTGCCGCCTGAAACTACCATGCTGGATGTATCAAAACAATTCGCTCTTGGCTATAAATAAATCTATTCAGACTGTTCATAATCGCATTAATAGTAGTGCGTGGTAATATCAAAAACGCAGGATATTACTTCGTTTATTGGAGAATGCAAATTGTAATATAAGATTATTGTTTCATATCGATTTGCGATCGAACTCAAAGCCGCCAGTCTCAAGTGAGTCGTCCCTCGACGGTCCATATAGAGTTTATTGCTGACGCACCCACCGAGACTATTTTAAGTAATTGTTCCCTGTAAACCCGCGTGAAATACAGGAGTAGGATGGACATTGCTGCGGCAATTCTTGAGATAGCGCAGAACGGGGCGATAAAAACACAGATTATGTATGGCGCATTGTTGTCATTTCCCCAAATGAAAGAATATCTGGCTCTACTGTTGGGGAATGGCATGCTAGAACACATCGAGGAAGAGAAAACATTCCATACCACAGAACGAGGCAAACATTTCATTAAAAGATATAGAGAATTTGATGCAATGGTTCCTAAAGCGAACATGCTGACAAAGTCCACACATTAGACCTGCCTTTTTTTGGTTTTTTGTCACGTAGAGTCTGCTTTCTCTAGACTACGCAGTAGCTTCTTTACTCTTCATCGTCTTCTTGCTCGGAATACCTATCTTGCCAGTTCTCTTCTAAGTCGGGGCCCTGATGCCATTCGAGCGTATTAGGAATAAAGGGGGCTGTCATTTGCAAGCTTTCATTAGCAGAATAACCATTAAAGAGAATAGGCATCAGCATACATTTTCGCTTGCAATATCCCGATGGAGGATTAATCCTCCCATCCGCATACACATCCTAATGTTAATAGCCTAGGCTGATTGAAGAGGTCTAACCGCTTTGCGAATTCTGATTGCAGCGCCGAAAAAGAGTAAAAGAAATTGAATCTGAAAATAGGTTAGGTTAGGATACGACCTTAAATCTAATCTAGACCGAATCCGCTGCTGCGAATCCTCATGCGCCGACTCGATTCCCTAAAGTGAACTTCTATCTCTCCAAGTCTAGTTTTAGATTCTCCTCTATCATCATGTATTTCTGAAAACGACTTATCGTGCCTAACTCTATGCAAAATAGACGAAACTTCTTCTTCCGTAGCGCCGTGCTTTATGTCGTATTCTATCTGTCTACAGATGCTAGTAAATCCACAATATTTTTTGTGATTTCTTTTCTCCCATGCAGACGCGTTCTCCGACACTCCCTTGACGTACTTGACGACTGTCTTTTGCATGTGTTCGGTGTGCCATTGTTTCATTGGAAAACTATTTTGCATCTAAAAAACCCAATACTAGATTACTCACTCAGCTATATAATGCAGCTGGTTGATCGCATTGCTCTTTGTCAGGTAGGATTTTACTTGTTCTCCTCCCGAATTATCTATTGAAATGTTCAAATTGTGTTTTTGTACATTTACATTCTTATTCGCGTCCATTTTATTTTAGAAGAGCATGACAAGGGAGGCATTAGAAAATGCAATTTTGTACATGATCAACACGTATCTGGAATCTGAGCTTATCTCTAGAGAAGAAGTAGAAACTGTCTTAGCAAATGTAAGAAACCGCGCACTTGAAAGAGAATCGCTTTAGTGTAATCGCGGCTGCCTTTGCCCCCTTCGAAAAAAATAAAATATTCCTTACACAATAGTTATGTTGCCCGCATGTATGTGAGCGGTTCCGTCGACGTACGTTACGTATGAATGTTGGGTAAAGACTTGACGTCCATTGAGAACGTGTCCGAAGCTTGGCTCACACGGGTGTCCCGCCTCTCAGTTAAGTGCTGTCTCGGCAT
>JBDUUM010000025.1:0-109941 GCA_039938615.1 Nitrososphaera sp. | reverse complement strand
GCGTGGCTGCAGAATTTCCGTCGCATCCAGGTACGCCACGACTATTATTCACAGAATTTCTTGGGCTTTGTCCAGCTTGGATGTATGATGATCTTGCTCAGGAGGTGTTTATGAGATGGCTACTAGTCAAATTTTTGCTATTTCCGCATCACCAACTTTCGCTTTACCAATTTTACCCAAATAGAAGGAACGGCAACATGCGATTGCATCAATGGATTAGAATGTGAAAATTCCTTGCCCTGTCGTAATATTTTCATTGCCTAGACTAAACTACTCGTAGCGGTCTGCTATTAATTGCAGCATCAAAAAGGAGGATGGGGAGGAAGGTTTTCTATTTCACTCTTCCAAATGCGTCAACGGAGCAGCCTAGGTTGTTTGCATTGTCTATTGCTGTCTGGGCGCCAGAGATATCTCCGTTGAGTGCCTGTTGTACGAGTCCTGCCAACGCTGTTGGATCGATATAGTTGACATCCATCTTACCATCCCCGTTTGTGTCGCCATAGTATGTGTTGAATACCGCAGCACCTAGTGCTCTGTAGAGGTTGGGATATGCACCAAATGATTTGTCGCTGCCTTTGAGCTTGATTGCGTTATCGATTGTAAGGCTTGTGTCAGTCATCAATGGAGTAATGTCTTTGCCAGTGATTTGCAGGATTGCTGCTTGAAGGTTGATGCCATATAGCTGTTTTATTCTTTTATTGGTATCCACGTTGTTCTTGTAGTAGCCAGGTGTGCATCCCTGCGTGCCATCCCAAGCAAATGCGCTTGTTAGTGGCACGACAAATACAGCAGCCACCATGACTAAGCTGACTGGTATTCCAACATATGTCAGTTTACTAATCATGTAACCGATAGTAAACGTGCGGTAGTATAACTGGCTTGTAGCGAACAAACCTAATTTTGATAGCGTTCTATATCATTTTCATATATCAGAAGAACCATTGCCTACCGCAATAATCAATATTGCTGAATAGGCTTCTTTTGCAGAAGAAATATAGAAGGACTACGGAATACGTCGTAGGTAAAAACAGATACCTGTCTGTTGTCAAACATACTGGCGCCATCTTTCTTGCGCTTTAGTTCCACAATGATTGATCAACTTTGCGCATGTCTTTAGGGCCATCCTTCAAGGTCAGCAACTGGACTATTGCCCATCTCTGACGGGTTTGGCTGCGGCTTAGTTGTCAATTTTCGCTTGCTCTTGATGTAAAACCAATGATTCATTACAGCAAGCTCCGAAAGGCTCTGCGCCAATAAAGAGGCTAGGCCAGCAGATGGCCTCCGACTGGCCTAGCCTGCTAGGTCTGTAAATTACGCCCGTTGCTGCTGGCCGCTGAAATGCCCCTTCCGCCCCTGCAAGTCGAATCTGGCCTTTCCCCCGTTATTAATGCCAATATCCTGAATATAGGCTTATCTATTAATTATCGCCAAATTATGATAATTTAGAAAAAACAAATACCTATGATTTGTAATCTCATTATGATGATATGCAATCCCAACCCGTCAAAGAAAAGCGGTTCGCTGTATTCATTTGTATGCATCTGATGCTAAATTATTCGAACCTTCTTAATACTACCGGTGTAAAATCTGACCGTAAAAAATGCCATTGCCACAGCGGATACTTGTAGTAGACGATGATGCTGATAATGCTTTGGTTATCAGAATGATTTTGGAATGCAACGGCTTTCAAGTCGACATGTTTACCGATCCCAAGCTGGCGCTATCAAGCTTTGAGCCTCAGAAATACGCACTGGCCATCATAGATTTGAGGATGAATGGTATGGATGGCTTTGAACTGTATGAGCGCATCTTTGAAATGGATCACCACAAGCGGATTTGCTTTATGTCCTGCTATGATTATGTCAATGCGTTATCAAGATTTCAGAACAAGCATTGCGAGATTTCGCCTGAATGTTTTCTTAGAAAACCACTAAGCGTGGAAGCATTCATTGCCACGATCAAGAGATTAACAATCGAAAATAGGCAATCAAGCGCAAGAAGGGAAGACATGCAGCAGAATCTATGAAACAGTGGCTTGCAGGGCTCTCTGCGGCGTATCCTAATTTAGGCCTCTACTGTTTCTTGCTCCAAAGTATTCAATTCTGCGCTTTTCGAATGTTTTTCTAACCCTTAGGGAAGGCTCAACGAAGCTTGGTTCTGGCTTCTCTGGATATTCGTCTAATACGCTCCTGTTTTTCTCAAAATAATTCTGTGCTTTAATGTCGGGTTAATTCCAGTCTGCATCGCAAGCACATAATCAGCTATTGCAGCTGCATTCTTGGTAGGGATTTATTTTAGAGCCTTGCAAAGGTGTATGTGACTGCAGGCCTGATGCTGCCAGGTCTATCTTTTTTCAAGGTTTGAAAGGTTAATAGTAGTGGCTGTTTTGTTGGTCGCGGTGGTAGTCAAGTAACGATGGTGAACCTCTCGCAATATTTAACAAATACCTTAAACCCCAAGGTCTTTCTTGCGCCAAACACGTCCGACCAAGAGATAGTGGAAAGGGCAAGGAAAACGCTGGCTGAACACGGCGTTCCCGAGAACCTCGTCCAGATAAACTATGATACGCAACTGCTCGACCGAGGCGACCTGTTTGTAAGCTATGACCCGCCAGACCTTGTTGTAAGGTCGGTCTATGAGAAAAAGCCAAGCGGCATAGTAAAGATGAAGAGCGTGTCAATGATCAAGTTATAGTGTATGCATGTACACGCACGCGCGTTTGCAGTGGAAAACGGCGCGCAAGTAATTGAGATGGTTCTTCTTTTTAAGGCAGCAGAGTACGTACAGCCTCTGCGATGCCGGCGACCGGCTTTAGGACCTCGGTGCCGTCCTTCATTGACCTGACAGTCACATTGCCCTGCGCGATTTCCGATGGTGCAACTATTACCACGACAGAAGCGCCCTTGGATGACGCGTCCTCAAGCTGCCTGCGCAGCGCCTTGCCCAGCATGTCATAGTCGGTGCTTATCCCTGCCGCCCGCAGCTGCGAGGTGATTTCAATCGCCTTTCCCCTGACGTCATCGGTCGCGCAGGCGACGTATGCAAGTGCCCTGCTGGTTTGTTTCAGCATGCCGTGCTTTTGCAGAGCCATGACGATGCGCTCTATCCCGCCTGCGGCGCCTGTGGCGCCAATGTCCTTTCTGCCAAAGGCGTCAGTCAATCTGTCGTACCGGCCGCCTCCGACCAGCGCGCCTCCTCTCTCGCCCTCTCTGTCAAACACTTCAAAGACTATGCCTGAATAATAGTCAAGTCCACGCACGATGCCAAGGTTGACGATTGCGTTATCGACGTTTCGCGATTTCAGCGAGTCCATGAGCCCGGCCAGTTTTTTCCACCCTTCAAGACCGGCGACGTCTGCCCTTGCAGCGACATCCGCTGCGGATCCCTTTGCAGCCGACAGCTCGATCAATGATTTTAATTTTGCAGGATCGACTGCGTCTTTGTACTCTGCCATGACGCCCTGCACGCCCTTTTTTGGCACCTTGTCGACCGCCCTGAAAAGCTCCATCACCTTTTCCTCATCTGATATACCAAGGCGCGACCGGATGTATTCCTCTATCAGCCGCCGGTCGTTGACCTCTATGGATACGTCAAGGCCCAGCTTTTTGAAAAAGACAGAGATAAACTCGATTACCTCGGCATCTGATTCCTGTGAGAACGGGCCATATACCTCAATGTCCCACTGGTGGAAATAGCGGTAGCGGCCGGCCTGCGGCTCATCGTAGCGAAATACCCCTGCAAATGATGCCAGTTTTACCGGCATCTTTAAATCGCGCCGCGAAGCGACGTGGCGGGTCAGGCCTATCGTGAGGTCAAAGCGCAATGCGACGTCCCTGTCGCCCTTGTCCCTGAACGCATAGATCTCGTTTGAAATGGAACTTCCGCTCTTTGCTTCAAGCGTGGAGAGCATTTCCAGAGGCGACGGCTCCATCACGCTGAAATTGAACAGCTGCGCAGTCTGCAGGAACTTGTCCCTGACAAAGTTGACGCCGGCAAAATCGGCGCTCTCAAGGTCCCTCATGCCCCGGGGGAGTTCCAGCTTCACACCAGTGCTAAAGCCCGTTGGCATTTAGATTTTGCGCCCCAGATGTTTCCTTAAATATCACATTTGTAACACAAGATGTGTGACAACGTTAAGCGTGAGGATATCGGAAAAGGAGAAGGCCGCACTCAAAAAGCACGGCAAGATCTCCAAGGTAGTAAAAGAGGCTATAGCGATGTATCTTGACCTAGAACGGTCCAATGAAACGCTCAGGAGATTAAAGGAACTTCAGAGCAGGGAAAGCCCGCAAAGGACGGGGCAGCAAGAAGCAGAGCTCGTCAGGGAAGACAGGCGTAGATAAGTGAAAAAGAATGAGATCGTCGTAGCAGACAGCAGAGCTATATCGTCCATGGATTGATAAACGACAGGACTGTGCTGGAAGATCGGCCTATCGTATCTCCTGACCTTGCTCTGTATGAAGTAATGAACACGATCTGGAAGCATCAAATTGTGCTAAAAGACATCAGGGATGGCAAGCCATACCTCAACTTTCTATTCGAACTAGTTTCATCCCGCGGATTGCTGTTAGTGAGGCCGGACGAAAAAATTGTACAAGATGCGTATACGCTTTGCATCGAGAAAAAATGCGCCTTTTACGATGCAGTGTTTATCGTCCTTGCAAAGGAACTGAAAGCCAAGCTTCAAACGTTCGACGAAGTCCAGAGGAGCATTTTCAAGGGCTTGCAATAGAGGCGCTCCGCTGAGTTATTATACCACAGCTCTTTGCAGCAATTTCGATGGCCGGAGGCTACCGCTTTCTGGATCACATGACAGACGCAGTCATTGAGGCCTATGGAAGCACGCTTGAAGAGGCGTACGAGCAGGCGGCAAGGGGCCTCAACGACACCATGATAGACCTGTCCGGCGTCCGGCCTGACAGGGAGATAAAGATAGAGGCGTCCGGCCACGACCTTGAAAGCCTGCTTTTTGACTGGCTTGATAAAGTGATGTTGCTGCTTGTGGCAGACGGGATAGTGATGTCTGATTTTTCAGTCAAGATAAGAAAAAAAGAAGACGGAGACGGCGGCAATTACTCGCTGTCTGGAGTCGCCCGGGGAGAAAAACTGGACCTGTCACGGCATCACTATAAAGTCGAGATAAAGGCAGTCACATACCATGAAATGTCTGTAAAGAAGCAGCAACAGCAGGGCGACAGGTTCGTGGCAAGGTTTCTGCTCGACCTGTGATAGCATTATATACGAAGCTGACGCGCAAAAAAGAAGAGTGCTAAAGCCAGCCCTTGTCCTGTTGATTGCCGCATCCCTTGCTCTGTCGTCATTATTATTATCATCATTATACATTCCTGCTGTCGCATACGCCGACGTAGGTACGGGCGCCTTTGAAGGATACACCGTGACCAAGCTTGCCGGCATCGACAGCATCCACAAGGCGCTTGCCGGCAACATGAACGCGACCAAGCCTTTTGTCGACACCATTGACTGGTATGGCAAGAACGAAACCGAGTCTTTCTTTATCTTTCGCTATTGCCCGGATCCGCAAAACTGCGTGATCGGCGCCGCAACCCCTGACGGCAGGGCCATTGCCAAGGCGTTTGACCCTCCAAGCAAGTTTACGTCTCTGGCAGGCGCCAAGATCTCGCCTAGGGGAAACGCCCTGCTCTTCAGGTCGACATACTCTGAGAACAAGACCGCGCAGGACGACCTTTACATTTTCATCAAGGGAGGCACGTCGCTCATCCAGCTTACAAACAATACGCAGGTTGCGTCTTATTCATGGCTGCCGGATGGCAACGTGACTTTTAGCAGCGCACAGCTGACCATAGGCTGCGCGCAGGGCTCGACTACTACCTGCAACGAGCCGCAATACAACTATGACAGCACCATAGTAGTCGCCATGCCTACAGGCGAGAGGACAAGGACGCTCTTTCAGGACCACAGCAGCATAGTCGACTATGCCATCAGCCCTGACGGCAAAAAGATAGCCTTCTCAAGTTTTCAGGGCAACCCTGCCGACCCAAAGAAAGAGTGGCGGCTGTCGGTATATGACATGACTTCTGGCTCTACAAAGGTATTGTTTAGCAACCGCGACGGACACGCGTATTCGACACCCCGGTGGGCGCCAAGCGGCGAAGCGATACTCTATACTACCGTGACGGCAGAGCCGATAAAGTCCGGCAGCAGCAACAATAATACTCTGTCTACTTCGGGTTGGCTCAACTTGGCAGACCTTGACGGCAAAGAGTTGGGCAGGGCGGTGTTTGCGGGCAGCGACAAAGGCGCCGTGCCGTTTGGAACTGCGGTGACAGGAGACGGCCAGCACATCATATTTGCGATAGACCAGAATGTTTCAGGCGACGGCATCGACGGGCAGGGGATCTACAGGATAACGCTTGCGCATCCGATACCTGAATTTCCGTTTGCAAACCTTGTGGCCGTTGCAGCCATAGGAGCGGCAATTGCAGTGGCCGCCCGTATGCGCGCCAAGCCGCACACAAGCCCTTAAGAGCTCAGGTGCGCATAATTCTGCGTGTTAGAGTCACTTGACTACCCGTATGTGCCGGCGCCGGACATTGAGGCATCGGTGAGATACTATACCGACGTGATGGGCGGCAGGCTGGCATGGAAGATACACGCTTATGATGTTTGGGTCGCGTGCGTGCAAATAGCCAAAAAAGAGCCGCCGTTTGTCCTGCTAGCTGACCACATCAAGGACATGATGCTCATATACAGAGTAGCGAGCCTTGACAGCGCTGCCTCTGAATTGCGGTCAAGGGGATGGCAGGAGACGGAAAGAATAGAGATCCCGCCGGGACCCTGCTGCACGTTCTCAGACCCGGCAGGCAACCGGCTTGTGATACACGAAAACAGCCGGCCCAGTGTGATGGACGAGTTTGCCGGCAGGGTGGACCCGGCTACTTGACATCCACCCTTGTGGCCTCTTCGCCGTGCGTTGGGTTCTTTTTCGGGATATCCATCTTTAGTATCCCGTTTTCTACTTTGGCGGCCACCCTGGACGGGACTATCTCTTCGTGCATTGGGACGTTTCTGTAAAACGACCTGTACAGCCTCTCGGTGTAGAGGTAGCGCTTGCCCTTGTCTTCGGTCTTTTCAGAATGCTTGCCCGAGATCTCGATAGAGTAGCGTGACGCCTTGACGTCTATCTTCTCCTTCTCTATGCCTGGGACCTCAAGCGACAGTTCGTACTTGTCGCCCCTGTCTACCCGGTCGTAGAGCGCCATCCTCATGTCATTTGCCTCAGAGAGCGATGGAAAATCCCATCCTCCAAACGACCAGGGCCTTGACATCATCCTCTCCATGTCGCGCCTAAAGTTGTCAAATATGTTTTCAAACCTTGGAACCACTACCGTCGTATCGTCCCTAGAGTCCTTGTCCTTTTTTCCTGCAGAGCTCATATGGGCACTGTACACGCATTCGTGATATTTCAGGGCTTTTCACACCGACATTGTTATATTGTAACAGTACATTGCTATGTGAAAATGCCGGGACTAAATGCCGAGCAGCAAAGGGCGGTGACGCATCAGGGAGGGCCGCTTCTGATAGTGGCAGGGCCGGGCAGCGGCAAGACCCGGGTGCTAATAGAGCGCGTAATACATCTGGTAAAAGGAGGCATAAAGCCGTCAGAGATCCTCTGCCTGACCTTTTCTGAAAAGGCCGCAGAAGAGATGCGCGTGCGCCTTGAAAAAGAGATGGACGCCTCTGAAATGGAGATTAGTACCTTTCACGCTTTTGCAAAAGACGTGCTTGAGGACAACGTGCTTGACTCTGGCATCGGCACGGGATCTGGAGTCATCAAAAAATCCGCCCGGCTGGTATGGGGATTGAAAAACATTGATGCCTTTGGCCTGCAGCATCTGGAGATTGGCAATAACGCAGTAAAGGTCATCGAATCGCTGATAGACGGCATTGGCGTGTTCAAAGAGGAGCTGATAAGTCCTGCCGAGCTGGAAAAATACGTCGAGGCCAAGTTACAGTCGAATCTCAATGACGAGGAGCGCGACTTTGTAAACAAGTTGTCTGATTTGTGCAACGTCTACAAGAAATATGAAGAGTTCCAGAAGGACAAGGCGGTAATCGACTTTGACGACATGGTGGTGCAGGCAATCTCGCTGTTTGCGAAAAAGCCCAGGGTGCTTGCGAAATACCACAAAAGGTTCCGCCACGTGCTTGTAGACGAATTTCAGGACAACAACTATGCCCAGCTGGAACTGGTCAAGATGATAGGCAGGTCCGGCAACGTCACGGTGGTAGGCGACGACGACCAGAGCATCTACCGCTTCCAGGGCGCATACCTGACAAACTTTCAGGATTTCCGCGAGCATTTTAAAGACACGACTGTAGTCACGCTGAACCAGAACTATCGAAGCACAAAGAGGATAGTGCAGGCCGCCGGCCAGCTCTTGGAAGGCGTACAAGACAGGCAGAAAAAAGAGCTATTTTCTGAAAATGAAGAGGGCGACAGGATCGTAGTTGCCGCATGTTCAAACGAGCCGGCAGAGGTCGAGTTCATAGTCTCTCGCATAAAGGAAATGGTGGGCCGCCCTCTGAAAAGGAGGGACGGGACAGAGTCGCCGCTGTCGTACCGGGATTTTGTCATACTGGCAAGGAGAAAGATGGAGGGCAGGAAATTTGCCAAGGCGCTCAAGGCTTATGGAATACCGACCGTCTACATGGGCGAGTCTAACATCTTTGCGTCGCCGGTGGTCCGCGACTTTATGGCATACCTGCAGATAGCAAGCTCGCCGACTAGGGCTGGAGTCGAGATATACAGGCTGATGAAAAGTCACGGCATCACCGAGCAAAACATTGCAAGGATAAACCACGCGGCAAGGAAAAAGGCTCGGGAAGACCCGACCGACATGGACTTTGTGTATGAAACGCTGCGCGACTGCTCTGCAATAGTGACGCAGGCTGACGAATGCAAAGAGCTTGCAGACCAGCTTGACAGGATATGCGCGCTTGCCGGCAGACCGGTGAGCGAGTTTGCCTATGGCGTGATAATGTCTGCCACCGACCTTTACAGGCGCGTCGCCAGAGACATCACGCCAGAAGGCAGGCGAAACCAGCTCTTGCTCAAGGAACTGTACAATATCTCGCTAGAGTATGAATCGCTGAACCCGCAGGGCACGCTTGCAGATTATGTAAAGTACCTGACGCTGATGGGCCAGTTTGATCTGGAGCTTGAGGAGGATTACTGGTCGGAGGATGCCGTGCAGGTAACGACCATACACCCGAGCAAGGGGCGCGAGTTCCCAGTCGTCTTTGTGGCAGACTTGGCTGCAAACAAGTTCCCGCCACGGTACAGGGAGAAGCGTTCTATGTCCCTGCGGACCTGTCAAAAGGGGTGAGGGGAAAAGACGATGAAAAGGCACTGTATCTGCAGGAAGAGCGGCGGTTGCTGTACGTGGCGATGACAAGAGCGCAGAACATGCTGTACCTGACGTATGCAAAGAAGTACGGCCAGAACGTGAGGGAAACAAAACCGTCGCGGTTTTTGGACGAGATATCGTTTATGAAAAACCCGCTTGTCGAAGTGGTGAATTTTGACGGCACGAAATCCGAAGTGTCGATGCAGGCGGCAGACAGGCTTGAAAAGCTAAAGGACGAGCTGCAGGAAAAAGCCGTCAGATCAATAGGTCAGATGCAGCTGAAAAGCGCGGTGCAGCGCATAATCGATCTTGCCAAGGTCAAGCACTTTGAGGAGCACGGCACGGTGGAGGGCTTTGATCCTCTGACTGTATTGAAAGTGGACAGCACTGATTCAAGCGTGGACCTTGGGCTTGTCGGCAAAAAGGCTCCTCTGATAAACAGGGACGAGTTCCGCCTGAGCGCGACCAAGATAGAGACGTACCTTGAATGCCCGCTGAAATTCAAGTTCATGCACGTGCAGGAAGCGCCGCAGCCTCCAACGAAATATTTCGAGCTTGGTACGGCTGTCCATGCAGTTGCAGAGCACCTGACTAGGATGCAGCAGGACGGGGTGCAGCCGTCCGAAGAGCTCGCACTTGACATACTGAAAAAGCACTGGAACTCTGCCGCCTTTGGGTCAGAGACAGAGGAGAACCAGTCAAGGGCAAGCGCAAAAGGGATGATTAAGACGTACCTGTGGTGGCTTGCTCACAACAAGAATAAGGCTGTCGCTGTGGAGAAAAGGTTCCAGATAGAGATCGCCGGCGTGACTTTTGCCGGCTCTATTGACAGGCTGGAAGAGAGGCCGGATGGCCAGTACGAGATAATCGACTTCAAGACGGGTAATGCATACAAAAATTCAAAGACGATCAGAGAAGACCCGCAGGTAAACATCTATGCTCTGGCAGTGAAAAGCCTGTACGGCAAGCTGCCTGCTAGGGCGTCATTATATTACTTGAAGGAAGACAAGGTTATTCCTTATGACATTGACGGGCCGCAGGTGGAGAAGGTGAAAAATGAAGTAGAGCAGGCTACTCTTGACATACTGGCGGAAAAATTTGATGCGACGCCAAGTTTTGAAGCATGCAGGAACTGTCCGTATCAGTCGATATGTGATAGCAAAGAAGTTGAAGGATAAATCCGCTATTCGTTAACGAGATAGCTTGGAGTAGCCAAAATTGAGATTTTCAAGATTTATAAATTGCCAATAAGCATTGTTGAAGATCTCTATATCATAGTTATAACTTTGGCTTGACAATTGAGCGCTCCCCGATCTAAGTTCAGGTCAGAGAGGGATTTGGTCGCCAAATTTCTTCTTCCAAAGCTTGATGAAGCAGCTCGCATTTTGGGGCACAGCACAACTATTGACACTCATGTTGAACCTCAAAAGCAAATAGGAATTCCTGATCTAGTTGCGGAAAAGGGAGGAAGAGGATTATATGTAGTTGAAGCTAAGTTCAAGAAGAAGATAGGAAAAATTGAGCGCGACATAGAACCAAGAGATCCGGAGGTAATTAGACAAGCAGCCGGCTATGCTGCGACAAGAGGTTATCCTTGGTATGCAACATGTAATGAAAAAAGGCTCATCCTTTTTCAGCATGTTTCAGATAGAAAAGCTGAGGAGTGTATTGTAGCTACTTTTGATTTTGCAAAGAACCCTCATTGGAATGAAGATTTCTTAAAATACGTCCTTGGAATTGTTTCTGCAAGACTAAAGGATCTAGATGAAACATTAGTTGAAACTCTGAACGAGGCATTTCAAGATCTATATCCGGAATTTCTCGAATCTCTGCGTGAAAAGAAAAAACAGGACAGAATCTTTAAAAGAAGATATACTCGCTGGCTCAGTGATCAAGGCTTAGAAGATAACGAAGATACAGACAGAGCAATAGCCGGGGAAACAACCTATCTGCAAATTAACAAGCTATTGTTTTACCAAGTAATCAGGATAATCTATCCAGACAAACTGTCAAAGTTACAAATTAAAGAAAATGAGGATTTTGCAGATACGCTACATTGCTATTATGAAGAAATAAAGAAAATTGACTATCAACCAATCTACCAAACTGATACTATCTCAAAAATCCCCTTTACACTACGTGCCAAAGAAAGGATGAGAACTCTTTTGGACACTTTGAACGGCTTTGATTTTTTCATTAATGGAAAGTGACTTCTTAGGTTCGATATATGAAAAACTAATTCCTCCAGAAGAGCGAAAGAAGTTGGGACAATTCTACACCCCACCGCAAATAGCGGACCTGATCATTGCACTTACAATTAAGAATAAAGATTCTACTATTCTTGACCCTGCATGTGGTTCAGGCACCTTTTTGGTAGAAGCCTACCAACGTCTTAGAGAACTCGGGGGAATATCGAAGGGAATGACAGGGGGATTAGGAGAAACATACCATAAACAAATACTTGAACAGATCTATGGCATAGACATAAACCAATTTCCTGCGCATCTCTCTGTCATTAATCTGGCCATTCAAAACCCAAGAGCAAAAATCGATAAAGTTAACGTGATCGTCAGTGATTTTTTCAACATAAAACCAAAACAGTCTACTCTTTTTGGCTTTCGCAGCATGGACACATCAGGGCAGGAAACTGAAGTCTATGCATTACCCTCATTTGATACAGTAATTGCAAATCCACCATATATTCGACAGGAGTTATTGGGAAAAGAAGAGAAAGAGAGAATAAAAAATACTATTGAGACAGACTACACAAAGTTATCTGTTGGCACGAATGCGAAGAAGACCTCTAATGTTGTTTTAGATAAACAGAGCGACATTTACATCTACTTTTTCATTCATGCACTTAGTATGCTAAACGATAACGGCATGCTGGGATTTATTGCATCTAACAAATGGCTAGAGGTGGGATACGGTGAACCCTTCCAAGAATTTCTCCTTACCAATTGTCGCATTAAGTACATAATAGAATTTGATCGTGCGATCTTCCCAGATGCAGAGGTTAATACTGCAATTGTCATTCTTCAAAAAGCGCGTATCTTAGATCCAAGCTATGCTACGAAATTTGTTAGATTCAAAAGAAAGATCCCTCTTTCAGATATGGTAGATATTATAGAAAAAGGGGAGGACAGTACCGAAAATAAAGATTATCGATTAAATATATTGCGTCAAAATGATCTTAAAATAGGAAAGTGGAACATTCATCTCCGGGCACCTCCAGTATTTCAGAAAATTGTTAAACACTCGAAGGTCAAAAGGCTTGGAGAGATAGCAAAGCCAGTTTACGGGATTAAAACAGGTTACAATAAATATTTCATTATTGATAAAGAACGAGCCAAAGACTTCAAAATAGAAAAGAAGTTTCTTAAGCCGTGTCTATCATCCCCACGAAAAGAGGTCTGATAATAGATGAAACGGAGGACTATCTTCTTAATGTTAATGACAACATGCACAATCTCGAGAATACAAATGTGATTGAGTATTTGAAATACGGCGAGAAACTAGAAGTAGAGGTTACAAGAGGCTCGAACAAGGGTCGTCGGATGCTCCCTCAACTAGAAAGCGTTGGCGCGCACAAACCGTATTGGTATTCGTTACCCCAATTTGACTTGCCTCCAATTATTTTTCAGTACCTGATTGACATAAAAGCACGTTGTTTCTGGAATCGCGTTGGTGCTACCGCAGCCGATGTCTTCTTTTTCATAAACCCGATCAAAAAATCTGACACCCTTATCATTCTAGCATATCTTAATTCAACGCTGGCGGCCATGCTTATCGAGTTATATGGTCGGTCTTATGGGGGGATTTTGAAGATTCAGGTTTACGAATTAGAACAATTACCAATACTGAATCCAGAACTTCTAAGCGAGTCAGAACGCGCTATTCTGGCGAAGAAATTTCAAGAACTTGCACATGCTATCGACAAAAGAATGATTATGGAGGATGCGCTCAATGCAGTTAAATCTAAATCGAAGATATCTAGAGGACTCTTTGAAGATCAGTACAAATTAGATTTGGGGAAAGCTGTTGACGAGGAAAGTCGTGCCCAAGAAGCTCTAGATAAAAGCATATTTGACATATTGGGCTTTTCAGAGAATGAAAGAAAACAAGTAAAAGAAAGTCTTTCAGAGTTGCAAGAGTTACGAAGACTTAGAACGGAGCTCTAAGTGTTGAGACTACCTACAAAATAACCCTTATTACCGTCCCGGACCCGCCACTAGGATTGAGGAACACACCACCTTGAGCGAAAAACCAAACGTAGTAGGGATAAACGTGCTAAAGCAGAACGGCGCAGACACGGACGAGATAGTCAGGCTGCTGGTATACAACGCGTCAGTCGAGTTCACGGCGTACTATTATTTTACAAACCTCCGGGCGCACTGCACCGGCCTTGAGGGCGAAGGCATCAAGGGCATAATAGAGGACGCAAGGATGGAAGACCTGAGCCATTTCGAGTCGTGCATCCAGCGCATCTACGAGCTTGGCGGGACCCTGCCAAACGATGCAATGGAATTTGTCAGGATGTCTGGCTGCGAATTTCTGCAACTGCCCACGCCTGCTACGAACACGCAGGAAATCCTCAAAAAGTGCCTGGCTGCCGAGCAGGGAGCCATAGTCAACTGGAACAAGCTGTGCAACCTGACGATAGGCAAGGATCCGGCCACCTACGACATTGCCAAGGACATTTTAAAAGAAGAGATAGAGCATGAGGCATGGTTTCTGGAATTAATACATGGCAGGCCGTCGGGGCACATGCGGAGAAAGTACGCCGGCGAGCGGCCGCACACGCACAAACATTCTAGGGCGCTTTCGCAGCTCTAGGTCCTCTTTACCTTTTCTTTTACTCTGCCGACTATACGCTCTGCCCATTTTACTGCCTTTTCTGCCTCGTCTTTTGTCATGAGGTCCGGCTGATATTCAGACGCGTTTTTCATGCTCAAGAGCGACGTGAACTGCTTTTGCACGTCCAAATATTCTTCTGGACCAAATATGCCGCGCACAAGAGCCATCACATCCGTGTGCGCTCCTGACGCCCTCTTGCCAAGGTAAAAAAGTTGTCAGCCCATCAAGGGAATTGATCGCGCTGTGCACGGCGTTCATAACAGCGGTGTCGTACTCACTCTCTTTGATTGCTATCCTGGCCATGCGAAGCGAGCCGTCTGCCTTTTTCAGATAATTGGCCGCCTTGCCAGAATCCGCCTGTCTAGTCACCTGCAATCACCTCTGACAGGTCCTTGCCGGCAACGTGGATATAGTTCTCCCTTATCGAACGCAGGAGCGGCCCGTCTTTCTTTGTAACAAGCTCTTTTCTGCTCATCACTAGAGGCGACAGCCTGCCGTTGAAAACCCTGGCGACACTATCACGCGCCCTCGAAACAAGAGTGGTAGCGCCCTCAAAGTCATCTGAAACGACAAGAAGGTCTATGTCGCTGTCCTTCCGCTCTTCTCCAGCTACAACGCTCCCAAAAAGGGTCGCCGACAGTATGACTTTATCGTCAAGGTGCCTGCGCAAAAGATTGACAAGCTCCTTGACCGTCCCATGCTCGGCCTTCAGGGCAGGCTTTAGCACGCTTTTTACAATATAGCTGTCGCTGTTCAGCGTGAGTAGGTAGGACCGCCCGACCTGCTGCACCCTCAATATGCCAAACTTTTCCAGCTGCTTTACCACAAGCGCCGCCTCTGTTGCCGAGACCCCTGATTCTTGAGCCAGTTTGCGCACGGTAAAGGTCTTGCCCTCATACTCGACAAGCGAGCGCATCAGTCGTAGCATTGACTTGCTGCCAAGGATTTCGTCAAGGTAGTGATGCATTTGCATATCATTTATTCCTGACATGTGTAAGAAATATCTGACATATATGCATTTTTCAGGACACCCAAGCAGCAAGAAGATTTGCTGGTCGTCTAGTTTTTTTACGTTCCTGCAGGACCTGATCTGTTCTCTGATGTATGCTTCTGGCTGACAAATTTTATACTGTATCTGTGTGCTCTGGGTACTCGTGACGACAGTGATAATCTCTTGCTACGCTAGCTATCGAAGTTACCGTGCTATAATATTCGTGTGCGCAACTAAGCCCTGACCTTTTCTTCTTCCTCATCCTTGTCAGCCTTTTTCACAAACACATAGTTCATGATAAAGGCTGCAACGAGCGCGCCTACTATCGGCCCTGCCCAGTATATCCAGTGGAACTCCCAGAACCCCGAGATGAGCGCCGGCCCAAACGTCCTTGCCGGGTTCATCGACGCGCCGGTAAGCGGCACGCCTACCAGGTGGAGCAGAAATATCATGGTGCCAATGGCCGCGCCGGCAAAGCCTGCTGCCGCCTTTCTGTGCACTGCCACCATGAATATCGTCGCCACCAGAAAGAACGTCAGTATCGCTTCGACTGCAAACCCTGAAGCCGCGCTCCCGTCGAGAAAGGCGCTTGGGCCCGTCTGCACACCGTATTTCACCTGCGACGCATACTTTGGAATTACTGCAGCAAGCGTCGCAGAAGCTGCCACCGCGCCTGCCAGCTGCGAGCCGATATAGCCGGCGCCGTCGCCGATGCCCAGCCTCCTTGTCGCCATCATTGCGATTGTCACGGCAGGGTTGATGTGCGTGCCGGAGACGTGGCCAAAGACGTAGGCCATTATGCCAATGACTGCGCCGTGGCCAAGGGAGATTATGAGGAGCGACTCGGCTCCAAGGCTCATGCCAAACACTGCGATAGCGATTGTAATCGAGAGGGGCCCAAAAAAGACGAGGGCGTAGGTGCCAATGGCTTCTGCAAGCCAGGCTCTAGGGTTAACCATCGGTCAATAACCTTGAATTTCTCTATATAAAAGCATCGTAGGGTTAGCCAAACCACTTTTCAAGCGACTGGCTGCGGCTGTCCTGCGCCTTTTGCAGCCTGTCAAGGGTGCCTGCCACCCTGTCTGTTGAAAAGCTTTTTTGCACGCACAGCATGTCCAGCACCTTTTCGCGGTCTACCTGCCCGTGCTCTATCCTGTCGACCTTTGGAACCTCCGGGTTTAAGAAAATGTCGCGGATCTCTTGATATGGCGTCTGCGACAGCTCCTTCGCTATCTTGGCGATGTTTTCAAGCTTGCCGTGCTCTTTGACCAGTTTTATCGCAGTCTTGGGTCCGATGCCTGCAAAGCCGCCGGGGTTAAAGTCGGTGCCAATCAGGATCCCGACGTCGACGAGCTGCTCACGGGTAAGACCTGTCTCTTTTAGTACTGATGCGTATTCGTAGAGTTCGGGCTCGACATCGATGTATGTGTTTTTGTTTGGCACCTTGCGCCTGCCAGACACCGCCAGGTTGCGTACAAGCCGCGTCGCGCCAAAAAGCACCGAGTCATAGTCCTGGCTTGCAGCCGCAAAGGCAAGGTCTTTTTTGGTCAGGTACGCTGCTGCAGCTTCGCCGTCAGCGGGCGCCTGGATGTAGGGTATCCCAAGCATCGACAGCAGCGACTTTGACTCTTGTACCATTGCGTCCGTCAGAACGGACGTGCGCTTGCCAAACTTGACTGCGTCTTCCATCCTGCCTTCCTCAAGCGCCTGGTCGCGTTGAGCCATCGCCTCCTGCTTGGCCTGCCGCCTGCGCTCTATCTCCTGCCCTTTCAACGCGTGCATCTTGCCGTCAAAGACATAGACGGGTTTTATCCCTTCCATTAGGAGGTTTATGTTGCGGTAAAATAATCCTGATAGGTGGCTGGTCACTTCTCCCCTGCCGTTTGTCAAGAGCTCGCCAGTTGGACCTCGGATGATCGCAAGGAACTGGTAAATGGTGTTAAAGGCGTCGATGGCGACGACCTTGCCGGACAGCTCGGGCAGTTTTAGCGGAGACGGCGTTATGAGAGGCTTTAGGTCCAGTCCCATATGCTTACCTCAGGGCTGAAAAATTAAGAACTTTGCGCTTGCGCCTCTGCCGCCGGCAGAGTCTGCATGAGGGCTAGTAGCGCCTTTTTGCCCAGCAGTCCTGCAAATGCTGCGGCTGAAACTGGCTTTGCCATGATTGCGTCGACGCCAAGTGAGCCTGCCAGCGCTTCGGCCTCTGCCTTTTCCATCCTGTGATCCATCAGCAGGCTATTGCGATATCCGGGTTTGTCTTTTTTGCCGCCTTGGCAAACTGGAGGCCATTCATCGACGACATCCTTATGTCGACAAGGGCAAAGTCGTATCCATTGTTCGCAAGCTGGTCAAGCGCAGAAAACGGGTCTGAAAAACTGTCAATTGATATTTCAAAAGAAGCCTCCCTTTCCGGCGTCATTTCAAATCCAAAAAGCTGCCCTTCTCTGCCTACCGCAAGCACCCTCAGCTGCCGTATCCCGCGCATCCAAAAATCTTTTCAGAAATGAAAATTTAAGCCCCTCGCAAAGAGCTTCTAGAAGCCGATTACTGCCGGCGGTACGTGCGCATGGTCTGTGCTATCCATCCGACATCTGCGACGGTCTTGGCAAGGCGGCCCAGCTTTATGCAGTCCCTCACGTCCTTTGATTTCAGCCTGTTCCACACCGCATCGGCGACTGCGCCTGCGACGTCTGCTGGCACGCCCTCCCTTGCCAGTATGTGCGTGCACACCTGGGAAAAGCTGCCAAATGAGTAGGGCTTGAAATGCAGGACGACAAACCTTGACAGTAACGGAGTCAGCATCCTTTCGGTGCCGTTGCTTGTCGCAAAGACCCACGTTTTTAGCTGGGTGTTACGGGTCTTTTGGAATTTCGTTTCGGCGACTATGCCTGTCTCCATCAGGCTGAGGAGCGCCGTCTGGTCCTTCATGGGCATGTGCTCTATCTCGTCGACTATGAGGTAGCGGGGCCGCTTTTCAAACAAATAGTCTATCATGCCGGCCTTGGTGCTGTGGCTGCCAAGCGTAAAGAACGAGCGTTCCAGCTTGATGCATTCCAGCATGAAAAGCGTCTTTGCAGAAGCCGGCGGGCCTACCAGCAGTATGTGCACCGGCCTGTCAGACGACAGCGACAGCGAGAAAAGGCGTTTGACATCGTCGTATCCGACGATGCTGTCAAACAGCAGCGGCTGCTGCTGTCGTTGTTCTTCTCTGGCCGGCGCAAGTGGGACTTCTTTTTCCATGTGTGCGACATCCTCATCCTTCTCTTCAACACCCACCGGCAAGTCGTCTGCCATATGCCTGTGTGATTGCATGGATACACGCTTTAGCCGTTCCTGCGAAATAATGATGCCCCTGCGCTCTAATTTTCTAGACCCTGGTTGTTGTTGAACGACCGTATGGCGTCAAGGACGGAGCCGCTCAGCTTGACCGTATAGGCCGCCGCGTCGTCAGACGACATCTTCGACAGCTCTTCTAAAAACTGCGCCTTATCCTTGCCCCTCTCGTACATGCCACCCGACTCTTTGATGCATAGCGGGAATTTGGTCATTTTCAGACCTTTGGAATTGAGGTGGCGGATGAAGCGCCTGTAAGCGTACGTGTCGTACCAGTCCAGCTTTTTCTCCTCGCAATAGGCTATCCACACGTCTATGGTGTTTTGAAAGAATGCCTTGTCACGCAGCTGCTCTAGCGACATATCTTTTTTTAACTACCAGTCCGCCCTTCTCATCTTGGAGCCGCACCTAGGGCAGGCGCCGCCCTTGAACTTGTGGCCGCAGGCGATGCAGACATAGTTAGTTCCGCCACCTCCTCCAAGCATGCCGCCAAAGCCCCCTCCTTGGCCACCCATGCCCATGCGGGCCATTGCACGTTTGCGCATGTAGTAAGATATACCGATGAATGTGCCGATTATGGGGATGAGCACGAAATAGCCGATGATGTCAAACAACAGAATGTTGAGCGTAATGCTGATTGCGATTGATATCACAATCCACATCATCTGCTGCGCCATCCAGTTCATGAATAAGGGTTATTGGCTACTTTCTTTTATTAAGTTTTCCAAGGCTTGCTTACCTTGGAGGAGGGCGTCCCTGCTATGCTTTGGAGAGCAATAGCCGCAATAATCGGTGTTTGACCTGCTGTGGCAGATGCACTCGCACTTGATGCCTGTCGACTGATTGAATTTTCTCACGCCTATGCTGCAGGCAGCTTTCACATTTCAACGCAGGAACTTGAGAAAAAAACAGCGCGTGGTACTTTCCTCCTGAATAAAAAGGCAGTTGCCACATTTGGGATTTGTGTTGTTTTTTATTACTGCTGAACAAGTTCGGCGGTAGCAAACCTGGCACCGACGTTGGTGACCTTTATCTTGCTAGCCTGGCCGACTTTGCCGTTCTTTACAAAGATTACAAATCCCTGTACTCTGGCAATGCCGTCGCCCTGTCTGCTCGTTTCAGTAATCTGCACGTCGTATTCCTTTCCCGTTTCCACGGGTTTTGGACCGTAGCTGCCAAAGCCGCCACTTCCACGTCTTTCATATGACATTAGTGCTTTTCAGAGCGCCAGTTTGTAATATAAATGAATGAAAACGTCACGAGACCCTTCTCAGCATCTTCAGGCACTCGGCGTACGTCCTGTACTTGAACTTGATCTCGCTCACTGGGATGTCGACTGCCAGCAGGTCCTTGCTTGTGTCAATGTTGTATTTCTTGCCAATGTCCTTCAAGATGGTGTTTACTGTTGAATCGCGGTACGATTCCACGATGAGCTCGGCCACGATATATCCGTACGACCTGCTTGCATATAGAAGTACGCCGGCCTACTACGAATTTACCGCAAAAGCATGCCACCGAATAAACAGGGTCAGAGCCGGCAGGGCTGTTGCTGCTGCTACTAACCTTTCTTTTTCAGGCGCGCGCATATCTTTTTACTCAAGCGCTCGTTTACTTGCGACACTCTTTGTTTGCCCACAGGCGGCATCTGGTGCTACTGTGCCTCCAGCTACCGTTTATGAAACATTCAAGGTGCCTGTTGCCATCCCTGTCGGTGACAGTCCTCTCCTGGCCGTTCTTTGGCGCGCCCGAGCCTACGAGCATTGGCGAGTCGCGGGAGTACGGCATCAGGCGACGCTTCCCTTGATGGCTGCGTCAACGCACCGCTCGCAATACCTTTCTACCACCATAATGCCGTTTCCAACCTCAAATAGCGCCTCTTTTGTGGCCGATTCGCCGCAATTCTTGCATGTCTTTTGCCGGCCAGAAGATGTCAGCAAGTTGCTGCCGAGAGCCCTGACTGAAGAAAATTGTTTTATCATCATTACGTAGCAGTGCCTGACCAATAAGAACGTAGGGGCGGCGTCCTCTACATTAATATGGCAACAGTGCCAGCTGCCTGCGTAATGCAGGGCATACAAAAGGCAAAATGCGTTTCATGCGGGGCGATGTTCATGTCCGAAAACGGCTCCAAGGCGTGCCCATCATGCGCGTCAGGCAGCGGCAGCCATAGCCACGGCGACATGGGCGGTGGCTGCGGCTGTGGGCACCATCACCATCCCCACCACTAGTCTATCTTTGCAGGATCTTTATGCGGGTCATTTCGCGCAGGCATGGCCTTGCAGATGTGGTAGCCCCTCCCAAGGCGCTCGTGGCAGGCAGGGCAGAGCCGTGGAGCCTGCAGCTTTTTTGGCAAATTCAGGTTGCCCCTCATCGCCTCGGCCTTTTCCTTGAACAGTGCGTTCAGCTCGGCCTGAAGCCGGGGAACGTCGCGCTTGGCCTTTTTGTTGTGCATCCTGTTTTTGACCTGCTCTATCCTGTGGTTCAAGTCGCGTATCCTCTTTTTCTTGATGTGGCGTATCTGGTTGGCCAACGGCAATGCAGAAGCGCAGCGTTTGCAATATAATGTTTCCAATAGATCTTTTAAAAGCAGGCTTGAAGGGCTGTGCCAAGAGGTGGGCAGCCGTCAATCTTTGTGCTGTGCGAGTCGTGCAGGTGGTGCGTCACGTTTCTCGACAAGACAAAGGTGAAGGACAGGTGCGCACTATGCTCCTCCGACATGATGTCCAGTTTTCCTATAATGCCTGACGAGTCGTTCACGTTCAGCTACGACGAAAAGCACGGCATCGAGGTGGACTTTGGTCGCCGGAAATGATGATGATCAGTCCACTATCTCGACTTTCATGCTTGTGCCGTTTCTGTCAAAGGCGCCTATCGTCTCGTACTCGTACGGAAAACTTATGATGACAGACACCAGGCCGAAAAAGTGGTTGAGGTCCTCAAGTGACGGCCTGTTTGACGCGCCGGGATGAGAATGCGCAGTCCCGATGTATGAGCTGTCAAATGGCAAGTCGTAGAGCGAAAAGCCCGAGTAAAATGGGCCATTTGCAGAAAACGGTGGGATGACCAGGCTTTCGATGGTTATCAGGTTGCCCTTCTTTGACCCTTGCAGTATCAGTATGGCCTCATTTGGATGCCACGTCTTGGAAAATGTGATGATGCCGTCTGCCGCCTGGCGCTTTATGGCGACCTGCCGCTCCGGCTTTTGCCCACTTTTTTTCCGGAAAAACAACCAAGAAAACCATCGTGCTTTTCTTATTTTAAGTTGGCGAGCAATGGATAATAACCAGAACCGGCATAGGAGAGCTATGACGCAGGCATGCTGATGAAAAGGGAGATCGAAAACAAGTTACTGATGCGAAGGGGGGAGGTCAGCAACGACTGCGACGGGACGCCGCTTTTGATAAACGGGAGAGGGGAAGCCTACCGCGTAAACGACACGGCAGTCTCGCTGTGGCACATGTGCAACGGGATAACGTTTGATGATCTTTACCACGAAGTGCTGCGCATATCTTCAGGCGACGAGGACGACGTGCGCAAGTCACTAGAGCAGATGATACGTCAGTTCTGCAAGATCTCTGTCGTCGACATGAAGGAGCTCAGGGTCGGCGCTGGTCGCAGATCTGAAATGCAAACATGAGGTATCCTGACACCCTGCCGTTGCGCCTGTAGGGATAAAAGTTGCCCCATTCCTTTGGCATGAGCTCATGCTTTAGTGCCTTGGCTTCCTCCTTTGATATCGCTACTTTTGCGAGGCGCTCACCAAGGATTGACGACCAGGGCAGCTGCGGAAGAGAGTCTTTCTTGTTGACGATGATGGCCACTACGCGGTTTGGGTTTTCGCTGTCAAGCACTGCAGAATATGAATAGTCGTCGCCCTCAAACGGGTCCACGATGGTGAATGCGTCTATTGCGACGTATTCACGCATCCTGTCGCGCAGCGAGTCTGCAAGACCTGCGGCGATTGCAATGTCTGTCATGGTCAGTTTTTTTATTTCTTCTGGGGTCGGTGGCCGTGTGGATGTCGCCAGCACAGGATACCCTGAAGGTGGCTGATTATATAATTTTTCAGTCTGCAAAGATTAAATTGCGCAGGCAGGGCAGGGCTACTGCTGAGGTACCCAAGCTAGGTAAGTCGTCCTAGACCCTGAACGGGGTCAGCCTCGAGATCACACAATGACGTGCTAGCTGATGTCCTTCGGGACTCGTGGGTTCGAGTCCCACCCTCAGCGCTTTATTCTTGGGTTGTACTGTGAGGTAGAATCCTCCTCCTTCTGCTGGCGCTCAATTGATCTCTTTGCCTTGGCAGGCCGGGTTCTGTATTTTCGTTACCTTTCAGGCTTCTGTATTAGTTTTGATGTTGCTACTATTACTATTGCTACTGCTGTTACTGCCGGCATTATGCTGAATTTTCCCCGGGCCGTTCTTTCCTTCTGCCGCGTCAAGCCCTTTCTGACCTGCACGCCTAACCTTTTCCTCCTCCTTTAGCTCTCTGTTCAGCAAGAAGGTGAGGGCTGCCCTTATCGCCACTATGACTGCCACTATGGTCAGCGACTGCAGCGTTGGATTCAATATCGTTTTGAGCACATCAGCAGCAATGAAAAACTCTAACCCGGTCAATATTCTGCTCGTGAACTGCTGTTTGATAGAATGTTGATTGAGCCCTGCTTGCTTTCTGTCCCGTGATTCGACTTGGATCAAAAATGCCAGAGAAACCAGCGCGCCATATACTATTATCGCGACGCCTACAAGCTCAAGCGCAAGAGAAATGGGCTCGATTATCTGGCTCACCTGCAGCCTGTCTACCAATGTTTGCTGGATCAAGTCGTTTGTGGATGTAAAGACCGTTACTGTCGCAAAGATGGCAGTCAAACTCGATGTTTATTTCATTCTAATTCATTTAATGAATTACGAAATCAGGTCATATCTGAATGTGGTTGACGATAGTGATAATGTCGAGAGCCAAAAGCACTTGAAATTGACCTGACACTTTTTCTTCAAAAGCCTCTCCCATGCCAATGCGTATTTGAATCCCCACCAGGATCCTAGCGCCCTGCGTATTCTCCTGTCTTGAGAAGATTCTTCCGGTGAAAACAAATGTCAGGTCATTTGAAGCAGGACATCAACTATTGCAAGCTAGGTCTGACTTAAGGCATCCGCGGCAAAAGTTGCAAATGTTCAAGGTCATGGCTCTTATCGTCGGCGGGATATTTCTCATGTCGATGGGCGTCTATGCCCTCAGCGTGTCAGGCATCCAGCTGGTCTGGCTCGAAATCACCTGGCCAGATGTCAACTGGGCAGTAGTGGGGTTTGTAGTTATCGTCGGCGGCATAATATCGGCGGGAACCGGCGTCGTAATGTCGCGCCTTACGTAGTGTAGGGGCCACACCTTTACTACTACTCCTACTACTATTATTGTTACTACTCGCCTACTATCGTCCCGCCCCTGTCGGCGACGTTTTTGTATTTTGACTGCTCGATCCAGTTTATCGGACCGTACGAATAGAGGTCTCCGCCCATAAAGTCATCCCTTGCAAGCACGGAATCGGCATGCTCGCCGTCGACTATCAGGCTGCCGCTGTAGGGCAGCCGCAAGGCCGAGATGTCAAGGCGGGCGATGCCTGCGTTGTCAGCTTCGGCAGTTACGCCGCCCAAACTCACCTTCTGGCCGGGGCTCAGCTTTATCACGCGCAGCTCGCCGCTAAACGCACTGTAATAGTCTGAGAACTTGCCGTAGACGAGGTCGGGTATGCCCTTGACCTGCGTCTCCAAGTACGAGTTAAACGGCCTTGGCATCTGCAGGTCGAGCTTGTCAGATACAAAGACGCGCTCGCCGTTTATGGTCGCCGAGAAATAGTTGTTACCGTTTGTGACAAGAGTGCAGTCCATCGTCTTTTGGTCTAGGCTGACTGCCTTTTCCCAGTGTACAGTCCTGCTTGTTACAAGCGCGTCGTTGCCAAGCCCCGACTCGACACGCAGTATAAGCTTGTCCGGCCTAATGTCTATTGTGCAGCCGACATAATTTATCCTGCCTGTCGTGACGTCTGTCTGGACGTACATGCCAAGGTTCGCATAGTCGGCCGGATCGATGACTGCCGCAGACGGCACGGTTATCGAGACGTGGTAAAGGGAAGAATAGTCGTTTGGTGACATGGCAAAGATGCCCGACCACACCGAGTCGCCGGGGTTGGGATCGCTTACGCCTACGTACAGGCCCTTTTCCCTGACCTGCGAGATGTCGTACGATCCTCCCCTTACAGTCGCAGAGCCGTCAAAGAACCAAGAGGGGTATTCCTTCTTCATGGCGTCGATGCCGCTGATGCTCTTTTCCGTAAAGGATTCGTACAGGACCCTGCCTTTCTCAAGCTGCACAAGAGGCCTGTCGTCTCCCATCATGCCAAGCGCGCTCATCACCGTGGCATCGTACAGCACGACGACTACTAGCAAAGCCGCTCCAGTCATTGACGCTATCGCTATCTTGGATAGTCCTTCCATTGTTGCCCCCTCTTCTGCACGTACAAGAACACTACTGGGCAATAGTACTGCTATCCGGTTATAGTGTTTGATGGTAGAAAATTCTATTGTCATATTCTATTTTGCAGCTGTTGTAAACTAATTTAGCAAAAGTGTTAAGAGCTTGATCTCTGTCGTTTTTTCAATAGTGCCGGTACAACAGCAACAACAGCAGCAGGCGCAGAGGTTCTACCCCTTTGTAAAGTGGGCCGGAGGCAAGACGCAGCTTTTGTCGCAGATTGATAGGTACCTGCCGGCGACGTTTGAAAGATATTTTGAGCCCTTTTTGGGCGGCGGGGCCGTGTTCTTTCACCTCCTTTCAAGCAGGGGACCGTTTGAGGCGCACCTGTCTGACGTCAACTCTGACCTCATCACTGCCTATGGCGCAGTCAAAGAGCGCGTCGAGGACTTGATAGCTGCACTGCGCAGGCACGAAGCAAGGTTTGTCCAGGAAAGGGATCACTACTACTATGAGCTGCGCGAGGCCGCCACTCCAGCAAACATGGTCGAAAGGGCAGCGCGGTTTATCATGCTCAACAAGACCTGCTTTAACGGCCTGTACAGGGTGAACAAAAGCGGCAGGTTCAACGTCCCGGCGGGGAGGTATGAAAACCCTCGCATATGCGACGAGCAGGCGCTCAGGCAGGCAAAGATGGCGCTGAGCGTGTGCAGGGCCCGCCTGTCAGGCAGGCATTTTGGCGAGGCGCTTGACAGGGCCCGGGAAGGCGACCTCGTCTACATGGACCCGCCATACAGCCCTGCCAGCAGCACGGCAAAATTCACTCAATATACAAACGGTGGCTTTGGCGACGACGACCAGTCCGAGCTATGCAATGTCTTTGAGGAATTGACTGCCCGGGGATGCAAGGTGCTGCTGTCAAACTCGGACACTCCATTTATCAGAAAACTGTACGCCCGTCACATGCGCAACGCGGTGCGGATCGAGGCGGCAAGGGCGATAAACTGCAACCCTGCCCGCAGGAAGGGCCACACCGAGCTTCTCATCAGGAACTTTACATAGCAACATTAAAAATCACCTGCGGCCGGTAAGCAGCCATGTCAGTCTCAATAAACACGATTACGGTCCTTGGCTCCGGCGTGATGGGCCACGGCATTGCACAGGTGTCTGCGATGGCCGGCTACAACGTCGTGCTTCGCGACATCGAGCAGTCCTTCCTTGACAAGGCAATGGAAAAGATCCGCTGGTCGCTCAACAAGCTGGCCGAGAAGCAAAAGATAACGCAGGCAGAGGCTGACAAGATTTTCGCCCGCATTACACCTGTAGTTGATCTCAAGGCTGCACTTGCTGGCACAGACCTGCTCATCGAGGCCGTGCCGGAGGACATGAATCTGAAGAAAAAGGTCTATGCCGAAGTCGATGCAGTGGCCGAGCAAAAGACGCTCTATGCGTCAAACACGAGCACGCTTCCTATAACCGAGATGGCTGCACTCACGAGCAGGCCCGACCGCTTTATCGGGCTGCACTTTTTCAACCCGCCGCAGCTGATGCCCCTTGTAGAAGTGATCCCCGGCAGCAGGACAGACGCCGGCATGGTCGACATGGCCATGGACTTTATCCGCCATGTGGGCAAGCAGCCAGTGCTCTGCAAAAAGGACGTCGCCGGGTTTATCGTAAACCGGGTGTTCATCCCGCTCGTGCACGAGGCGGCATACTGCATGGACCGCGACGGCGCTTCGATGACCCAGATAGACTCGGCGGTCAAATTCCGATTATCGTTCCCAATGGGCATATTTGAGCTGGCAGATTATACTGGCCTTGACGTGATATACAAGGCGACGGTAGAGATGCACTCACGCGACACCAAGGTAATACTGCCCCATCCTCTTATCAAAAAGCTGTTTGAAGAAAAGAATCTGGGCCAAAAGACGGGCAAGGGCTTTTACGAATACAAGGGCGACAAGTACGAGCGCATCAACCTGACGGAAGAGCAGGCGGCGTCGTACAATCCGATAAAACTCTTGGCAGTTGCCGCAAATAACGCCGCATGGCTGATAACAAACGGCGTATGCAGCAAAGAAGAGCTCGAAAAGGCGCTCAAGCTGGGCATGGGGCTAAAGAAGGAACTGTTTGTAACTGTGCAGGAGTTTGGCCCACAGAACGTCGTTAGGACGCTTAAAGAACTGGCAGGCAAGTACGGCCCGTTCTATGAACCAGACCCATACCTCGTCAACTATCGAGCTTAGAGTTTCTGTAGGCAAACGCAGCAAGTCTTAAATCTTTTTTATGCGTAAGGAAAGTGCCGACTGGCAAAAAAGAAGGCGATCCGTCTGCAATTCACGCATCGGGTATAGGCTCGGCGCATGGATGAGACGGCTGCCAAAGGGCGTCTGAAAAAAGGATATGCGTCTCTGGCAGGGCGTTGTCGTGTGGTCGACGTGGGTTCGTCACGGCGATTTGCGGCAAGCTGCGTGTTCTGGTGCCAGCACGGCATTTTACTTTAACATTGCAAGTACTGCCCTGACTGCCTCTGACGGGCTTTTTGCAGCTATTATGGGCACGCGCTTGCGCTCGTCCAGCCACTTCCCTCCGTAATATTCTGCCGTGCCGCCCGACCCTCCTACAGCCGCCATCGGCTTTTTCATCATGTATCCGACGCCCAGCTCTATCAGGGTGCCTACACCGCCGCCTACTGCGATTATGCCGTCGGCTGACGACGCCACGATGAAATCCCGCGCAAAGCCGATGCCGGTGCAAACGACAATGTCGCAGTACTGGTTGGCAGGCGCAAAATCTTCCTGCGGGATGATGCCGACCGTCGTGCCGCCCTCCTCCTTGGCGCCTTTGCATGCCGCCTCCATGACGCCGCCGAGGCCGCCACACACGAGCACCGCACCAGCGCGCGCTATCTCTCTGCCTGTTTCATAGGCAAGCGCCCTTGCAGCATCTGAGCACCTGTCGGCATTGTATCCAATGACTGCTATCTGCGTCCTGCGCATGTTATATACACGCCCTATGTGATATTTTTTTCGGCAGGAATTATAGTTTTTGAGATCAATGCTTAAAAGCGATGGACCTTACACCATCCTGTGAGGTTTCACGATAGGGCAGAGGCGGGAAGCGCTCTTGCAGAAAAGCTGGATGCCGTAATAGGCAAGGTGCCTGCCGCGACAGTCATCGGCATTCCCCGGGGTGGCGTGATACTTGCAGAGACAGTGGCAAGGAAGCTGGGCGCCGGCTTTGACATCGTGATTCCGCGCAAGATGGGCGCACCTGGCAACGAAGAGCTGGCGATAGGCGCAGTCATGGAGGACGGCACGCAGTACATCAACAGGTACATGGTAAATGCGCTTCGAGTGCCGCCTGCTTACCTTGACGAGGAAAAGGCGCGGCAGGTCGCCGAGATACAGAGGCGGATGGCCGCATACCGCAAGCCGGGCCTGCCCTACGAGATCAAGGGCAGGACTGTCATCCTCGTGGATGACGGCGTTGCCACCGGAGCAACGGTGATAGCGGCCGCAAGATGGGTGAAAAAGCAAGAGCCTTCCAAGCTGGTGATAGCGGTGCCTGTAGCCCCTGCGCAGACGGTAGAGAGCCTAAAGCACGAAGCTGACATTGTAGTCGCCCTCCTCGCGCCCCGCGATTTTGGCGCGGTGGGCGAGTTTTACGACGAGTTTGCACCAGTCACCGACGAGCAGGTTGTTGCCACAATAATGAGGGCAAGGAACCTTCTGCCGCCGTAGTGGTAGTAGTACAGGTAATATATATACGGCATAAGCACTGAGGGAGTGACGTGGAATACCGCGTCAAAGACATTTCTCTTGCCGAGGAAGGCAAGAGGCGCATCGACTGGGCAGAGGCCCACATGCCGGTGCTAGTAGCACTCAGGCAAAAATACAGCAAGGCTCGGCCGCTGGCCGGCATCAGAGTAGCAGGTTGCCTCCACGTTACCAAAGAAACAGGCGTGCTTGTCCGGACATTGAAAGCCGCGGGTGCCGAAATCTCGTGGTGCGGCTGCAACCCACTTTCCACGCAGGATGATGTTGCTGCATCGCTTGCCAAGCATGAGGGCATCGGCATATTTGCGAGCAGGGGCGTTTCTACAAAGGAATACTATGATGACATCCACAGCGCTATGAATCTGAAGCCGCATGTGACCATCGACGACGGCGCAGACATGACAGTCGAGATACACAAGGCGATGGAGCAGGGCAAGATGATGAAGGCCGGCCTGTACGGCGGCACGGAAGAGACCACGACAGGCGTAGTCAGACTCCGGGCCATGCAAAAGGGCGGGAAACTATTGTTTCCAGTGATTGCGGTAAACGACGCCGAGACCAAGCACGACTTTGACAACGTCTACGGAACCGGCCAGTCGGCGCTTGATGGCATCATAAGGGCGACCAACGTGCTTATGTCCGGCAAGAACGTAGTAGTCGCAGGCTATGGCCACGTCGGCAAGGGCATCGCAAGGAGGGCCGCCGGCCTTGGCGCAAATGTCATCGTGACCGAAGTCGACCCAATTGCGGCATTGAAGGCCAAACTTGACGGGTATTCCGTGACGACTATGGACCAGGCGGCAGGAATGGGCGACGTGTTTGTGACGACGACCGGCTGCAAGGACGTGATAGTTGAAGACGACATTGCCAGGATGAAGGACGGTGCAATCCTTGCAAACGCCGGCCACTTTAACGTCGAGATATCGATACCGGCGCTTGAAAAGCAGTCGTCAGGTACCAAGGACATTAACCAGCACACAAAGCAGTACAACCTGAAAAACGGCAACAGGGTGTATCTGATTGGCGAAGGCAGGCTCGTCAACTTGGCGGCAGCCGAGGGTCATCCATCGGAAGTAATGGACATGAGCTTTGCAAACCAGTTCCTTGCAGTGTTAAAACTGGCGCAGTCAAAGGGCACAATGAAACCGCTCGTCTACAACATTGACAGGGCGCAGGACCAAGAAATAGCACTTGCAAAACTAGAGTCGATGGGCATCGAGATAGACAAGCTCACCCCGGAACAAAAAGCGTACCTGGAAGGGTTTGCTGAAGGAACGTAGCTGGACATATATTATCGGTCAGCGACAAGCATGAGCGGTGGATGGGTAGTCTAGCCTGGTTAGGATACCTGTCTCACACACAGGTGGTCGAGAGTTCGAATCTCTCCCCATCCACTTTTACCTCTCGCCCTCTTCTCCCTCTCTATGTAGAGGCAGCTTTTTCAAACATTCTGTTGTGTTCTCGTGACCAAATTATTACAAGATAGATGGCAAGCGCCTGCAAGCCAAAACCGACAAAACCAAGTGCCTGCTCGACTGGGTTGAGTATTACAAAGTCATAATAATAACTCTCGCCAGCGAACAGATTGAGTCGATTGTTAATAAATGCCAATAAAACCAAAGAAGCTGCCAGCGAAGGCGCAACGACATAGAGCAAATACCTTTGCAACTTTCCTATTCTATAAAATGCCCAGAAATTCAAGCCCGCTATGAATGTAAATACGATCTGCCAGCCTACGCTTACTTTTTTATAATTTGCAGGCAATGGCAAGACAATGCTGATTTAGTATATTAATCCATTGACTTGAGGATCGGATGCATGCCGGCATACTAACCAGATAATCGACAGTGCTGACGTTTAAGGTAGCCAATCTGGTATTGCATCATTTCCTGAGATGATCGTAGTGCAATGTAATAAAATTCAAAAATTATCATAAAATTATACAGGGGTATTATCTATTACCTTCTTCTAGAAATAGTTAAGGATGTTGCCTAATGCAGGTAATCGACGGTTTGTACGTGGCGATGTCATCAAAATGATGTTCAACGAGATAGACATCATAGGCTGCGCCTGTAGGCAACTGCTGATAGATATGATAGAATCAGACGGCATAATATTGAACCACGATAACTGGCACATGCTCTCGGCAATCGAGCAGTCGCTTTCAAAGACATTTGGCGAAGACGCCGCACTACTTCTCATAAAGAGGATTGAAATGGGCATAGACGCGCTTTACCGTCTTGAACTGTCGCCGCCTCTGGACGGTCAGGCTGACATCACACTTGGCACGCCGCGCACGAGCTAGCCAATCGCAAAGAAGGAAGGCCACAATGCCTCAGGTCAGAACAACTGTTTAAAGAAATTAACACGTCGATGTACGCACAATGGGAACAGATACTCTCGGCAGCCAGAGCAAGCCAGACAAGGAAAAGGACAGGTCCAAGGGCGAGACGAGGAATAGTGCGCTTGTCCGCGATCATGGCAGCAGCCCTCCTGCTACCGACACTGCTACTGCGTTTCAGAGCGACCAGCAATACCCTGCAACGGCGACAGAGCCTGTCATACGCAACCAGACGACCCAGACTCCTGCGGAAGAAGTAGAAGAAAAGCGGGCCAGAGCACGTAAATCAGGCAAAAAATAACAAGAGCAAGATATTAACCCCCGCCACATTCACAGTGTGATGGAGCACCTGATATTCCACCACAATGGGCGGGAATACATGGTCTATGACATGCTGACCGTGGACGAAATCAAGGCGGTAGTCATGATGGGGAAGGAGCGAGACAAAAAGCTCAACCCGCTCAGCCAAAAGTCGGCTGACAAATATTTCCAAGACACCGACAAGATGGCGGCCGTGATTCTCCGCAGGTGCTTTCACATGACGGACAGCCAGATCGCCGGCATCGACCAGATGGAGCGCAGGGACCTTGCAAGTGCCTTTATTCGCTTCCTCCAGTCTGCAAACAAGCTGTGACTTTATAACACGCTCTCTCCCTCTGAATGCAATCATTGGAAATGCCACCATACCAGCAAGGTGACGGCGTCTACATCTTGGCGCGTGGAAATAAAGAAGAATACCATATTGCAAAGATAATTGGCAAGGACGAAACGTCAAACCCCGGCTCGGTTGGAAATGCAAGCACCCGGTGCCTGCGGTACTACAAGAGCTACGAGTATTCTATCACCGACAAAGAGCCGCCACACGACCAGATCTGCCGCAAGTGCCAGTCAAAGCGGTACCAGCGTATTCAGTGACGCGCAAGATTTTAATGCCATCTGCGTCAATCCTGTGCCATTGAAGGAATTCCGGGTGCTCCTGACTTGCCATGTCTGCGGCGAGACTTTTGATTCCGATTACAAGCTGATGAAGCATACAAGCAAGAGCCATCCTCAAGCCGACAGGGCCGGCTGGACAGGCTCGGAAGGCGAGCACAACTGCAGCTGCGGCGGTGGTGGCCACCACAACCACTACCATCACATGCACAACTCCGAGTAGCAATGACTGCCGAGAAGAAACTGTTCTTCATCTACGTAGCCAAGAACGACGAGTGGCAGCGTATGCAGCAGGAGGACTGGGAGTACGTTTCTGCGATGACGCGATTTTTCCACTGGTGGATCAAGCGCTATTTTGACTTTGACATAGTAGTCGAGGCCGACATACTGCCGGTGATCCCCGGCAAGCTGTTTGACAGGATGTCGCTTGCCCTACTTCTCCGAGATCACGAGGACCGCGGCAAGGATGTCTACCACTTTTATCTTGCATATTTCAAGCCGTTTTTCACCGACTGCAAGACCGAAGGCTATACGACGAACAACTTTGGAATGGCGCTGTGGGACAGGCCAAAAGGCAACGTGTCAGAGACTGCGCGCTTTGCCCAATTTGCAAGCGAAAACTGCCCCCGCATATCGCATGTCATCGCACACGAGGTGCTCAGGCAAAAGGGCATCAAGAAAAAAAAGTACTTTGACGCCGTGCATGATCTGTGGGACGAGCACCTCTACAAGGACCGGCCCTTTTTGTACTTTGACAGCCAGTTCAAGCGGGTCAGCAGCGGCAGCTCGTACAGGTTTGCGACCATCGACGCAACTGAGCTGCGCTAGGGCACAAAACAGATATCTGGCACTTTTTGCATCCTGCCTCCATGACCTTGCTGCTGGCGATGGCCAAGGCCGGCGCCATAGCCTCTGCTGCCGGCGTGGCGCTGCTCGTGACGTTTGTGGGTATACTCTTGGTCTTTCCGGTAGCAAGAGAATGCGACTCGGGAAAATGCACCTATGTATCCTCGGCGCCTGATTCTCTGCAGCCGGTGGTGACGCCTGCGTTTCTGGCTGTTTCGTTGCTAATCATTGCAGCCGGCATCTTGGTGATACGCTACAGCCGGTGGCGGGAATCCAAGGCTCCTGCATAAATACGGGCAAGTGCAAAATTCCATGCTTGGTTTCGTTCACAAAAGCCGAGAAGGATTTCTTGGTAAAAAATGAAGCGTGCCGTGTAGCCACATGCCACGACGATATGCCTCACGTAGTCCCCGTGTCTTACGTATTTGAGGACGGATTGTTCTACTTTGCAACCGACCTTGAGACTAGGAAACTGGAAAATCTGAAACGCAACAAAAAGATCGCCCTGACAGTCGATGTCTATAGCTCTGTCGGCAACAAGGCCGTCTGTGTGCAAGGGATTGCCGACCTCATAGAACAAGGCAGTGATTTTGACCGCCTGTACAAGATTTTTCATTCCAAGTTCGAGTGGGTACGGCGGGATCCTTGGAAGCCCGGGGAAGCCCCCTTTGTCCGGGTGACTCCGACAAGCAAGGTCAGCTGGGGCCTGAAATGACGACGTTTCGAAAAAAGTTTGACGACGCAGCAGGCAAGGTGTGCGAGGCAGTCATACCCATCAAGCATGAGCGGTTTGAAGGGGGAGGAAAGGAAGTGGCGATATGCACCCTTGGCAGCATCGACCTTCTTGAAGCGATATCGAAATCATCGCTGATGGCCCGCGTTGCGATTGCAGGCAGGCTGCTCTCGGAGAACAAGGGTATTGACGCGATAATCCAGTTTGCTCTTGCGCACCCTGACCTGAAACATCTGGTGTTGTGCGGCAACGAAGTCAAGGGCCACAAAGCAGGGCAGGCCCTGCTGTCGCTTTTCAGAAACGGAATAGACCGGAACGGCAAGATAGTGGGCGCGCAGGGCCCCTATCCGTCGTTAAAATCGACAGAGGATCAGGTAAACCGATTTAGAAAGCAAGTCCGCATAATTGACCTTGTAGGCGTGACAGACATTGAGCGAATTGCGCGATCAATAGCCTGAAGTCTGCCTGTCGCGGTTTACCTTGTTCTTTTTCCTGTATTCTTCTAAAATGTCCGAAGGCGTCATGCCAAGCTCCAGCGAAGCCTGCACTACAAAGTGCCAGATATCTATCAGTTCTTCCCTTGCCGCAGTATTGTCAAACGCGCCGGGCTTTTTCCACCACTTCCAGTTTGTCAGGCGCTGCAATTCGACGGCTTCGTGAATTATCGCAGTCGAAAGCGCCGAGATCCTGCCCTCTGCGCTCTGCGGGTAGCGTGAGAGGTCTATCATGCCTGCGAGATCTTTTTGCATCGAAAATATCGTCTCAAGCGTGTCCATCGGACAAGCTGTCGGGAGCCGTTGTAAAAAAGGTTTGAGCCGACTATTGACGAAAGGCAGTCCTGCCTGCCGCAAGCTTTAAGGCATCATGAGCGTGATAGTGCAGGCATGGCTTCTGGCAGAAATTCTTCGCTTTCACCCGATGCCGAGAACCAGACTTCAGTCGGCAACGTGCTTACGTCAGCGCTTGACATGCTGAAAATTGAGGATGCCGACGTGCGCAAAAAGGCAGTCGAGTTTCTGGGCAGCGTGTCGCTGGCAACTGTAAATGCCTACGGTAGATGGATCACCTGCGTCAAGGCAGTGGCAGACGCCTGCACGGTCAATGGCCGTACGTTTTCACAATCAGAACTTTGCGACTTTCTGGCAGTGGCAGCCAAGGGCATGGATTCAAAGCGGGCCGGCACCAAGGCGGTCAACGACGCGACGTTTTACATCTATATGGATATCATGGAAAACTACCAAAAGGCCGACGAAAAACTGCAGCTGAATTTTCCGAGGATTATTGTTGACGTCATCTCCATCCTCGACAAGGGTGTAGACACCCGAGGCGAGGCAGTCGGCGTCTATGGGATTGAGCGATATTATCAAGAGCGCAAGGCTCAGGCGGTGCACGAAGATCCAGTGGCAAGCTATGTCGCCAAGCCGGTGCCGCAGCGCCTGCATTCAAGCCAGCAAGCAGCACCAGTGGTGCTGAGCGACGACTTGGTCGAGAACCTGTCGCAGCTGACCGGCAGGTCGAGAAAGGAATTAGAGCAATCGCTTGCGAGCTTGCCTCCAGCTGACATTAAAAAGATAACAGATCTCTCGGTCAACTCAAAGCGTCTCCAGAAATACAGCCGCCTGTCCAAACCGGACGAGCTGAAAAAAGAAGTCGAAAAAGATCTTGGCCGCAAACTCTCTGACAACCAACTGCAACACGCTGCAAACTCGATAAAAAAAGCCAAGATTTACATCGAAAATGTCCTTGACGGGAAATTCGTGCCACACGGCACTCACGGCATAAACCATGTCAAGCACAATCTCGAGTACGGATACCAGCTAATGGGTCTGATCGAGCCGCGCAAGAGAAGGTCTTCTTGAAACAATTTAGTTAGATAGGGTCGTCCCCCTATCGGAAGGGCGGTTAAATTCGCCCTGGATATGCGGGGGGTCCCTATCTATTTAGCGGACGTATTCCTGGTTATCGCAAGATTACTCTGTTAAATTATTAAGTCTTTGCATCATAAAATTGTTACATTGTATTACTATCAATATAGATAATGTAAATAGTACAAATTTTATTTGATTATGATGATATTTCTGTATTGAATATGTAGGAGAAATTGTAACTAGCCCCAGACCCTCTCTTTGAACGTCCACTTTTTGTTGAGCAAAAAGTTGCCAATCGAAGCAGAAGCTACGGCAAGGACGAGCGCCAGAGGGTAGCTGACATTGTAATTCTCTACCAGTGCATACAGTATTCCCAGTTGCACAAGGGCGCCAAATGCGCTAAAGCCTGCAAAGAGGCCGTATTGCGGTAAGGTTTTCTTTATCTCAAAGTCCCTGTCCTCAAACGTCCACAGCTTATTAAGTACAAAGTTGGAAGTGATAGAGAACATTATGCCAAATATGGTTGCGTGAAGGTACCATATCTCTGGCATCAAAGTCGTCAGCACAAACGATGCAAGGTAGTTGACGAGCAGGCCGCTTGCGCCCACCGTGTAGAACCTGCCTGCCTTTGAGAAAAAGCGGACCGACGTGCGTTTTTCCGGCGCCGCCCTGCCGTACCTGTATAACTTCCACACCGCCCTGAAATAGTCTATCGCTACTTTAGAGTCGAGCTTGCTTGTGCCAAACCTGCGGTTGATGAAAGTGTAGGGGATCTCTCGTACTCTTGCACCCTTGGCCTTTACCAGCAACTCTAGCAGCATCTTGTACCCTATCGAGTCGAATTTTATCCCGTTTATGATGTGCCGGCGAAATGCAAAGAACCCCGACATCGGGTCCTTGATCCGTATACCGAGGCTGTAGCGCGCAATCTTGGTCGCGCCCTTGCTCATTATCTTGCGCTTGAATGGCCATCCTGACACCGCGCCGCCCTTGATGTATCTCGACGCCACGACAATGTCGCACTTTGACCTGTGCATTTCTTCAACCATGTGAGGTATGGTCTGAGGCGGATGGGACATATCGCTATCCATCACCACGACCACGTCGCCGTTTGCGGACCTTGCTCCCTCTAGAATCGCCGAGCTGAGACCCATCTTGAAGGGCCGGCGTATAACCTCGACATAGAGCCTGCCGCCACGGATGCGACTTGCATAGTCGCGAACGATGTCGCCGGTACCGTCCGGCGAGTTGTCGTCGACCACTATTATCTGGGCAGAAATGTTCTCGGGCAGCGCGCCGGCTATGGAGTCTATCACCTTGATGATGTTTTGCGACTCGTTATAAGTGGGAAGGATTACTGACAGCGGCACCTTGGCCGGCCTTATGAGCTCTTGCTGCCCTGCAGCGTCCAATGGCAAAATATCTGCCTGGGGCATATAAAACGGTTAAGTTCACATCTTCTACACCGCTGGCTCTACAAGTGCTGTTGTTATAGTAGTATGTCAAATGCGAGCCGGACAAAGGGTAAAGAGCGCTCTGCTAGATTTTTCCCATATGCTTTCGCTGGGCTTTGCCATGATGGGCATAGGGCTCCTGCTGTACCTCATCTCGGTGGGCACCCCTGTCTTTGGGTTGCAGAACAGCAGCATCATCCTGCCAAACCTAATCAGTATATACTTTTTTGGAGGTATAGCCTGCAACGTCGCTGGCGCCTACATCGTAATCAAGCGCTAGCTCTGTCAGAAATCCCTGCAGTCGTTATAGAAAACGGGGTGCTGCCGGCCGGCGGCTGGACTATGGTGGCGTTAAACGCACCCTTGGCAGGATTTTCGATGCCAAGGCGGATCTTGGCGTGGCTGTAGATGGAGACCGAGCTGCCCAGGTACTCGCGCTGGACCGCTGCCGGCCCGTCATCAGCAGGCGCATTGCGCACCATGTTTGTCACCACGACTGCGCAGCCGGAATCTATTGCATAGACTGCCAAGTCGCGAAGATGGCTCATCACTGCAAGGTGCCTTGCGGGACCGGCATATTCGGCTGAAAAAAGCGACGTCAGCGTGTCAACGATTAGCAACTGCGCGTCCATCTCCTTGGCCCTGTTCAGTGCGCCTATCTGGTCCTCGCTGTTCAGGGCGCGTATGAAAGTTATTTTGTCAAGGGCGCCTCTGCCTGCTATCTCTGATATCCTCTCTGGCCGGAACGTTCCGGCAGTGTCGATGAAAATGACGCTTCCTCCGGCCTTGACGCAATTGGCACAAAGGGTAAAACATAGCTGCGATTTGCCTGAGCCGCTTTCGCCATACACATCTGTGACAAAGCCGGCGCGCACGCCGCCCCCAAGCAGTGAGTCAAGGGCTGCCGAGCCGGTAGAGATAAAGGAGGACGCCAACAGGAATACAATATCTCTCCGTCCTTTTTATGAATTAGCTGCAAAGGAACCTTTTTATTCGCCATGCAGTCCATCAACCGCAAAGTGATTAACTAGCGTGTCTTCGTCGTCTCAGCAACCAAAACGCCCTCTCTCGATACTCCAGCGTTCAATCAACAGAAAAGTTGCGGTCAGGCTCAAGAGCGAGATCGAGTACAAGGGAAGGATGAACAACGTTGACTCGTACATGAACCTTATACTCACCGATGCCGAGGAGTTCAACGGCAATGACGTCATGGCCAACTATGGCAAGGTCGTCATCCGCGGCAACAACGTGCTCTTTATCCGTCTTGAAAAAGACATCTGACGGTGGGGGCAGCGGAGAGAATGGTAAAGCGCTGGCTCTTTACTTCTGAAAGCGTCACAGAAGGGCACCCCGACAAGATCTGCGATCAGATATCTGACGCATTGCTGGACGAATTCTTGAGGCAGGACCCTGATTCAAGAGTCGCTGCCGAGTCAATGACTACCACCGGCATAGTGTTTGTGGCCGGCGAGGTTACGTCAAAGGGCCGAGTTGACGTTCAAAAAATAGTGCGCGACACTATCCGGGAAATAGGCTATGACAGGCCAGAATACGGTTTTGATTGCGATTCGTGCTCGGTGCTTGCAGCATTGCACGAGCAGAGCCCGGACATCTCTATGGGCGTCACCGCCACCGAAAACAAAGAGCAGGGCGCCGGCGACCAAGGGCTGATGTTTGGCTACGCGACAAACGAAACGCCGCAGCTGATGCCCCTTCCCATAATGATGGCGCACCAGCTGTCGATGAAGCTGGCGCAGTCCCGCAAAAAGAAAGAGCTGGGATGGTTGCGGCCAGATGGCAAGTCGCAGGTTTCAGTAGTTTATGAAGACGGGGTGCCAAAGCGCATAGACACTGTCGTGATATCGACGCAACACTCGCCAGACATTGGCCTTGACCAGCTACGGCAAGAAGTAATTAGCAAGATAATCAAGCCAGTCTGCGGCGTCTGGATAGACGAGAAGACAAAGTTTTTGGTCAACCCTACAGGCAGGTTCGTGATAGGTGGGCCTCCTGGCGACACCGGTCTTACGGGCCGAAAGATAATTGCCGACACGTACGGAGGCATGGGCCGGCACGGAGGAGGAGCATTTTCAGGCAAGGACCCGTCCAAGGTGGACAGGTCTGCGTGCTACATGGCCCGCTATGTCGCCAAAAACGTAGTTGCGGCCGGCTTGGCAGACAAGTGTGAGGTGCAGGTCGCGTATGCTATTGGCGTCGCAGAGCCGGTATCTGTCATGGTGGACACTTTTGGCACCGGCAAGATGGCAGAATCGGAGATTGAGGCAAAGGTGAAAAAGGTGTTTGACATGAAGCCTGCAGGAATTATCAAGACACTGGACCTAAAGCACCCGGTCTACCGCAAGACTGCGGCATACGGGCACTTTGGAAGGGACGAAAATGGCTTTAGCTGGGAAAAGATAGACAAGGCGCCGCTTTTGAAATAAAAAAATAGAACAATCTAAAATAATGTCTAGTACCTACCACTTGCAGTTGCTAAAGGGCAGAGTAGCCATAGTTTCAGGCGCGACGCGGGGCATCGGGTACGAGATTGCAAAAGAGCTTGCTGCAAGAGGCGCCACAGTCGTCGTGTGTTCACGGGATCTGAAAAGTGCGCAGGCAGCCGCAAAAAAGATCGGCAACAATGCACGCGCAGGCCGGTTGGACGTTTCTAGCGCGCAAAGCGTCAAGGACCTGATAAATACAATAACAAAAGGAGGGCATGGCCGCATAGACATTCTGGTTAATAACGCTGGCTACCCATTTGACAGGAAAACATGGTACAAGAAATTTCACGAGGTGCAGGACAGCGAAGCAGACGCGATAATCGACGTCGACCTTAAAGGCACGTACCGGCTTGCGCGCGCAGTAATCCCTGCCATGATAAAAAAAGGAGGAGGCGTGATAATAAGCATCTCATCGACACCGGCGATCGCCGGCCATGCAGAAGGGTCGCCCTACACGCTGGCCAAGTCGGCAATAATCGCAATGACAAAGCACATTGCGCTTGAATATGGCCAGCGCAATATACGCGCATACACTCTTGCGCTTGGCAACATCGCAACAGACGCGACGTTCAATTCTATGACGGAAAAGGAGAGGAAAGCTGCAGGGCAGGAAAACGCGATGAAGAGGTGGGGCAAGCCTGAAGAGGTTGCAAGGGTGGCCGCAAGCATCGCCAGCGACGATTTCTCATTTGCGACCGGCAACACCATTGTCATCGACGGCGGGGCGGTGTTGCTCTAGTGGAAAATGACGACTTGGATCTGGCAGAACGAGAGCAAGAACTCCCTGCCGAGATCGAGGAGAAAAAGAAAAAGGGCATACTGCGCTCCGGCTACACCACCGGCACTACTGCGACTGCGGCGACCAAGGGCGCTCTTTTGGCGCTTTTGACCGGCAAGCAAGTCGACCAAGTGACAGTCACGCTGCCAAAGGGCAGGACTGCGACGCTAAAGATAGCGTGGACCCAAATTGACCGGGAAAGCGTAACTTGCGCCGCGATAAAGGACGGAGGCGACGACCCCGACGTGACGCACGGAAACGAGATATGTTCGACTGTTTCGTTCAGCGACATCGCCGGCGACATCCGCATTGACGGCGGCAAGGGTGTCGGCAGAGTGACAAAGCCGGGACTTGGTCTGGAGATAGGCAAGGCAGCCATAAACCCCACGCCTATGTGGATGCTGAAAAACGCAGTCAGAGAGGTGGTGCAGGATCAGCTGAAAACCTGTGGCATAAGCATCGTGATATCTGTGCCAAAGGGTGAGGAGCTTACAACAAAAACCGACAACCCACGTCTCGGTATAATGGGCGGCATCTCTATACTTGGCACCACCGGCATCGTCCTGCCGTATTCTACTGCGTCTTTTGCGGCCGCAATCCGGCAGAGCCTCGACGTGGCCATTGCAATGGGTGCAGACACTGCCGTCCTGACTACTGGCGGCAGGAGCGAGGATTTTGCAAAGGCATTGTTCCCGTCTCTCCCTGACCACTGCTTTATACAGATAGGCGACTTTTTAGGCTATTCGATAAAGCAATGCGCGTCAAAAAAGAAGATTCGCCATGCCATAATTGCCGGCTTTATCGGCAAGCTGACCAAGATGGCAATGGGGGTCAAGCAGACGCACGTGCGGGGCTCGCACGTCAGCATGGACTTTATGGCCGACCTTGCACAGCAGTGCGGCGCGCCTGCCGAAGTGATCTCTGAGATAAAAAAGGCGAACACTGCCCGTCATGTCGGCGAGATAATCGCCCGCCACAATGTAGAGGGCTTTTTCGGATTGATGTGCAAAAAGGTCTACGAGCAGATGCGCGACCATTCAGAAAACCAGCTGGAAATCAAAGTGATATTGTTTGACTTTGACGGGCGCATACTTGCGTGCTATCCCGACGCCTGATCCTTCTTTTTTGAGACGTTGCGAAAATGTTCTTTGTCGTCCTTGTCGGCATTGTTGCTGTTGGCGGCCACGTTTGTGTTGACATCCCTGCGATCCGCGTGCTTGGTAATATCCCTTGCCATGCGATCAGTTGGCGGCATTTCCTTTAAACAGTTGCCAATAATCGCGGGTCTTACTCTGCAATGCAGAGCAGTCCTGCTGACTAAATATCATTGGCAGCCAAAGAAAAAAAGGGAGAGAGACACACACATATGACTAATAGCAACATGTGCATCTTGTGCTTTGAGCCCCTCGATTGTGGCAACCTGTCGTTCCACCAGAGGCTGATAGATGACAGAGACTTTTGTCGGGCGTGCTTTGACGAAATCATGGAAGCGCAGTATGAAAGCGACATGAAGTACCTGGAGACCATGCGCGTCCTTTCAATCCGGCAAAAGCAATAGAATGTATATTGAATGACGCCGCCAAGACTGTATGGCGTTTCTAGATTCCGAAGGCGTGCAGCTCGTGATAGAGATGGCCGTAGTGGGCGTCATAGGCGTGATAGGAGTGTGGTACCTCAATAGGAGGACGCGCAAGCGCGAATCTGAAAAAGGCGGCGGCCCTGCCTGACTCGAAAAGACATTAAAATCCCGTGCCATGCAACCATATCCGTGGCAGGGACAGCGGTAGTGGCGATAACAAAACACGGCATCGAGATCGCGCGGCGCATAAAAGCAAAGATGCCTGAAGTGGAGATCTATGTCCCGCAAAAGCACAGCGATTCCGGTACTGACATCCACTGGTTTTCAGACCCAAGCACGCAGCTTGTGGGCAACCTGTTCAAGACCTCAGACGCGCTGGTGTGCATATTCTCTCTCGGTGCCGTGATACGGATGGTCGCGCCACATCTCGTCGACAAGAAAAGTGATCCTGCCGTAGTGGTTATAGACGATCGGGCAAACCATGTGATAAGCGCACTTTCCGGCCACCTCGGCGGGGCAAACGCACTGGCACGATTGCTGGCGTCCATCCTTGGAGCCCAGCCGGTCATAACGACTGCGGCAGATGTCAACGAGACAATAGCAGTCGACCTCGTCGGCCGGGAATTTGGGTGGACTATAGAGAATTTCGGCAACGTAACGGGCGTCAGCGCCAAGATGGTGAATGAGGAAAGGATCGCGCTCTACCAGGATGCTGGGGAGCGCAACTGGTGGCAGGCACAGATGCCAAAAAATGTTGTCATCGTAAACAACATCGAGGAGATCAAGTCCGTCGAGTTTTCGGCTGCGCTTGTGATAACTGACAGGGTGGTCGACCCGCAAGTAGCGGCCAAGTCTGTTATCTACAGGCCAAAGAGTCTGGTAGTGGGCATAGGACTGCACCGGGACACCAGCAGCGAGACCATCGAGTCTGGCGTCGCTGAAGTATTTGAGAAAAACGGGCTGGCGATGACAAGCGTGCGCAACATTGCAAGCGTGGACAGAGGCGCAAGAGTAAAGGGGCTTGACGAGTTTGCAGAAAAGCACAGGCTGCCAGTTGTGATCTATGACAAGGCCGAGCTGGCCAAGGTGGACGTGCCAAACCCCTCGGCCGCCGTGCAAAAGTTCGAGGGCACCGCAAGCGTCTCTGAGGCGGCCTCGCTCCTCAGCTCGGGGGGCAGGCTGGTAGTGCCAAAGCAAAAATTCCCGCCAAACCTGACAGTAGCAGTGTGCAGAGTTTAAGTTAAGTTACTGACCTTTCTGCAGGTCCTGCATAATCTGCTCAAACTGCTCTTTCGTAATTTCTCCTCTGGCGTACCTTTCCCGGAGGATGTTTTTCGCGCCGTCGCCTTGATGATGATAATAATAGCGAGTACGGTAGCTCCACCCACGCCACGGCCAAAAGAAGAGCAACTTTGCCACCCACAAGACGGCAAACACCAAAAAGACCCCGCCTATCACCCAGAACGGAAATAATAATAAGTGAAATCCGCCCTGTCCTCTGAAAGCCAGAGAAGTGACTGTTGCCGCCCCAATCACGATGATCAACCCAAGGACGCCCAACCCTATGTAGCGCCGGATGTCTTCTTCCCTATCGCCCATCATTTTCCACCTTCATATGGAGTAGCTTGACGCGAATTGTTTTAACCCTTGCCTACAACTAATACGTAACTTTGTGCCCCGAGTGAATGGAAACGATTAAGATTGGCCTGCTGCCTAGTCCTGCAGGTTGAAGAGGGCACTTTTGATCGTAGACCGGGGCAGCAGGGAACCGGAGGTCCGTCAGGAGATGCAAGAGATCTGCGCCCTTGCCAAGAGCAAGGCCGGCTATTACTATGCTGATTACTGCTTTCTGGAAGTGCTGCCGCCGTTCATCGAGGAAGGCATCAACCGTTGCATCGCAAGCGGCGCACATTCCATAACCATCGTGCCGTACTTTCTCTACCCCGGTATGAAGCTCAAGGACACAGTCAAGCAGAGCGCGAGGATCGGCCGGGAGAAAAAGTTAAAGATTGCAATTACACGCCCGCTCAGTTACCATCCATCTATGCCGCGACTGGTGGCAGAGAGGGTAGCGCAGCTAAAGGAGGAAAAACACATCGCTGTCCCAGACAGGGAATGCGACTTGCTCCTGATAGGGCATGGCAGCAGCGACAGGAATGCCCATGATGCCTTTGTGCACACTGCAGACGCAGTGAGGCCCGTCTATCGAAACGTCCATCATTGCTTTTTGGAACTAGATCATCCAAACATCGAGGAAGGCATCGTGCAAGCGGTTAGCACGAATCCAAAGGTCCTGCTGATGGTGCCGTATTTTCTACACAAGGGCGCACACATAAAGCGCGACGTGGTAAACGACGTAAATGCCGCCCTTGCAAAGACGAAATTTTCAGACGCATACTTGGCAAGGCACCTTGGCGTTGACGACGTGCTCGTCAGCCTGGTAGTCGAGCGGGCGATGGAGGTCGAAAAGAGGAGTGTCTGACAACAGCTTTGGAACAGCCGCAAGCCGTAACATGGCCGAGCGGGCGTTTGACATTGAAAAGCGCAGCTTCGAGATGATAGATGCAGAGGTCGGCCCGCATGGCTATGACGGGATGCAGTGGCCAATCGTGCGCAGGGTTATACATGCGACTGCCGACTTTGACTTTGCCGGCAGTGGTAAAATCCTCTTTCACCCCGACGCAATCAACTCTGCATTTGCAGCGATCAAAAAAAAATGCACCCTAGTCACGGACGTCGACATGGTGCTTGCAGCCATCAACAAAAAGTCGCTTGCAGACCTGGGGCTGTCGGCTACCTGCTACATTTCAGATGCCAAGGTGGCGGACGAATCAAAGAGGCTTGGCAAGACTCGGTCAGAGGTGGCGATGCGGCGCGCTGCCGCAGAGATAAACGGCGGAATCGTAGTCATCGGCAATGCGCCAACTGCGCTTTATGAAGTCATCAACATGGTAAAAGAAGGCGCTGTAAAACCCGCGCTTGTGGTAGGAATACCCGTAGGGTTCGTATCGGCTCTTGAGTCAAAGGAGGAGCTGAGCAGGACTGATGTCCCGTTCATCACAAACATCGGCAGAAAGGGCGGGAGTCCCGCGGCGTCGTCTATAATAAACGCGCTTTTGCTCCTGTACAAGAGCACCCTGCTACCTGCGTGAATGTCGCACGCAGCTTTTCACCAGCATTTCTGGCAGCCGGTCGTTGGCAAAGTGGAGGTGCATGTAGGCTGCAACGCCATTTCCATTCACGATAAAGCCGTCCATGCCACCTGCAATGCCTCTGCCTTTTTTCATCCTATATGCAAACCTGCTGTCGCCGGCTATGTCTTGTATCTCTGAGTAGTGAAACTCGTGCCCATGGAGGTTTGCCCTGCCAAAGACTGGACCGTCGCATTCTGCCTCAGTATAGTTAAGGGTCAGCCTCTTTGTCATGACTGTATCTGCGTCTATTACCCCTGTCATCCTTCTGCCCTTGCGCTCGCCGTTGTATCCCCTGATCGAGCGTGTAAGATACATCAATCCGCCACATTCGCCGTACACCGGAATGCCCTCGCCGACAGCCTTTGCGACTGCCCGCATCATCTGGGTGTTTTTCTCAAGTCGGTCTGCCAAGACCTCTGGAAAGCCGCCGCCAAGCATGATGCCGTCTGCCTCTGGCAGGCGCCTGTCATGGACAGGGCTGAAAAATGCGAGCCTTGCTCCGTGTTTGCGCAGAGCGTCAAGGTTGTCTGCATAGTAAAAGTTGAACGACTCGTCAAGCGCGACTGCAATGGTAGTCTTGGATGCGACTTGCTGCACCTGACGTGCGCCTATGACGGGCAATGAGCTGCATAGCCCTACAATCGCGTCGATGTCGATCTGCTCGGCGACGTTTCCGGCGGCTTTTGATAGCACTTTTCTCTTTTCCTTCTGGAGCTCGTGCGCCGGTACAAGCCCGAGGTGGCGCTCATTCATTTTTACCTCGCCGTCCCGTCTGACTATTCCGACCACCGGCGCCTTTATCCTGCCACTGAGCGCGTCCGTAACATAGCCGGCGTGCCTTTCGCCGGCGACATTGTTCAGTATTATCCCTGCTATCTTGACCCTGCTGTCAAACTGCATAAATCCAAGGGCAATTGCTGCTATCGACCTTGCGCCCTTGCCAGCGTCTATGACTAGGACCACAGGTGCGCCAAGAATCCTTGCCACGTGCGCCGTGCTCGCATAGTCGTCCTTGCCAGACATTCCATCATACAGCCCCATTACACCTTCAACGACTGCGATGTCGGCACCCTGGCAGGCGCTGCCAAAGCATTCCCTGATGCCTGCCTCTCCCATGAGCCATGCGTCCAAGTTGCGCGACTGCCTGCCGGTGACAAACGTATGGTAGGAAGGGTCGATGAAATCCGGCCCCACCTTGAAGGGCTGGACCCTGTAGCCCTTTTTGTGCAGCGCGCTCATTATGGCTATTGCGACCGTTGTCTTGCCGACGCCGCTTGTGACGCCTGCGATTACGATCCTTGGGATGCGCATAAAAAGTGTGTGATGGCGTATTTTTATTAACTTAGCTAAAAGTCTCGGGGAACCTCTGCTTGCACGCCGCGCAAAACGCCGCGCCGTCGGCCATCAGGGCATCGCACACGGGGCACATCTTCCACATCGCTGTCTCTACAGGCTGCTGCACGGCTTTGCCGCACTCTGGGCAGAACTTGGCTCCTTGCGGCACGGAGGCAAAATTGCAATAGGTACAAGTACCTGGTGGCTTTTTCTCGATGCCTTCAAACGCCTGAGCTGCAGGCTGGGCAATGCTCTCCGGGTGCGTGCGTGGCATGACTCTCTCCTTGGCGACCTCGGGCTTGATGCTCATCATCAGCTCTTCCTTTAGGATGTTGAATTCTTGCTCACTCAGCACTCCGTGCGTCCTCATGCTTGCAAGTTTTTCAAGCCTGTGGAGCGGGTCCGGCCCTGCCTCGGCCTTTTCCTGCACCTGCGGCATCGTCGGCTGCGGAACCCTGCGACCCTGCAATTCTCCTCTCATCCCTCTTTGGATGAGCAGGCTTGCACGCAACGCGACCTTTTTGTCGACCGCCGGAAGCTCTATCTTGTGGGGTGATGAGCGGGGCTTCAGGTATATTTCTGTGGAGAACATGCCTCGCCTCAGCATGACTGTCGATATGTCGTCGTAACTTACGTCGATTATCTTTGCCCTCAGCCCAAAGAGCTTGGGATCCTTGAAAAGCACCCTTCTGTTTGTTATATAGATCCTAGAAACGGCCCCGCCCGGCATGTTCCTTGACTGTGATGCGACCAAGAGTATCTCTTCCCCCGGCGTCAGAAGGTCAGCTATCTCGGGGTCTATCTTTTCGATCATCGTCTGCTCCTCCCTTTTCTTCTCTGCAAGTGCGCAAAATGCGCTTTAATACCCTATGGATTTCAGTTCTGGATGATTTTCCAATATGTTGGCGCTTGATTTTTTTATCCGGTTTTCGCAGAGATGCCAATGGCTCAGGATAGGGGTCTGGTCATAGTATACACCGGCAAGGGCAAAGGAAAGACTACGGCCGCACTTGGCCTAGTGCTCCGCGCCGTCGGCCACGGCTACAAGGTAGGTATGATCCAGTTCATTAAAGGCGAGTGGTACTATGGCGAGCTTACAAGCTCCAAAAGGCTAGAGCCAGAGTTTGAGCTGATAGCCGCCGGCAAGGGCTTTGTGGGCATAATCGATGACGATCACCCAATTTCTGACCACCAAAAGGCCGCATCGCAGGCGCTTGCTCTTGCAAAGGAAAAACTGTCATCCGGGAACTATGACGTGCTGATACTTGACGAGATAAACTATGCCGTGAAACTGAACCTGCTAGGCGAGCAGGATTTGCTTGACCTCATTGCATCAAGGCCGGCCAAGACGACGCTTGTGCTGACCGGTAACTATGCCCCTGCCAGAGTGATCGAGGCTGCAGACCTTGTGACAGAGATGAAAGAGATCAAGCATCCCTACCAGTCGGGCATCAAGGCGAAAAAGGGCATCGACTTTTGAGGGCAACCTTAAAGTATGGTGTGCGACTCGCGTAAAATGCAAAATGTCTGCCGCTGAAGCCGCCCAGAGACTCCCGGACGACGGCGAGATAGTGATCGCAACGGTAAGGGAAGTGACGGGACACGGCGCCTACGTATCTCTTGACGAGTACAACAACATGACGGGCTTTCTCCACATATCAGAGATAGCGACGGGATGGATCCGCAACATCGAGCGGTACGTCCGTCCAAAGCAAAAGACAGTCCTAAAGGTAATCCGCGTAAACAGATCAAGGGGCGAGGTGGACTGCTCGCTCAAGCAGGTCTCTGGCGAGGAGCGCAAGTCCAAGCTGATAGAGGTAAAGAAGAACGAAAAGGCGCAGGCGTTCATGGATTTCATCAAGGCCAAGCTAAAGCTCGCAGACGCCCAGGTGGCAGAGATAACCGACAAGATAGAGCAAAAATACGATTACGTTTACGACGTTTTTGAGGAAGTTGCCCGCAAGGGACCAGAGATCCTGCAAAAGCTGGACCTGTCAGACGACATCAAAAAGGCGATCGAGGAAGAAAGCCACAAGATCCAGGTGCCCACAGTCGAGGTGAGGGGCGTTATGGAGATCTCGTCCAAGAGGCCCGACGGCATCGAGGCAATAAAGAGCACGATAGCAGGCGTCGAGAGCAGCAGCAAGTCCGGCGCCAAGACTGAAGTGACATACATCGGTGCCCCCCGCTACCGCATTATAGTCACGGCAGAAAATTTCAAGGTTGCAGAAAAGTCGATGAATAGCGCCGTCGAAAAGATACGCGCCGGCATTGAAAAGCAACACGGCACGTTCAATTTTGTCCGCGAAGAGTCTAAAAAGTCGCATCAGGGATAGAGCAATGAAGCACCTCATACGCAAATGCTCATCCTGCGGCGCATACACGCTTTCGCAGCCCTGCAAGAAATGCGGCGGCCCTACGATAGATCCCCACCCGCCCCGGTACTCGCCTGACGACAAGTACGTGCGATACAGGGTCGCCGAGCGGTATTCTGAGGGCGACAAGGATTAAAAGTAAGGCACGGCCACTTTTGAGACGAGCGCGTTGAGGTTTGCCATAGCCGGAGCAGGGGTCGCTGGCAGCTATCTTGGAAACATACTTGCAAGGCGCGGATACGACGTGGAAATCTTTGAGGCGTCAAAGCCAGAGAACCACTGGCCCGTCTGCGCCTGGGGCGCATCGCGCCACATGCTAGAAAAATTCTCCAAAAACGCCGGCCTGGACTTTGAGCAATACATACTGCACGTCGGCAAGGATCTCCGGATGGACCTGCCGCATAATAAAGTCGAGCATCTGGAATTGAAAGGACTGGTTACGTACGACAAGCGCAAGTGGGAGCAGGACCTGATGAAAGGGACAGAGATAAAATACGGAACCAAGGTAACAAGAGACGCTTTTCCATTTGATGATTATGATTACGTGCTTGATTGCACAGGGTTGCACCGCTCATTGCTGCCCAGGTCTGATGAGGATTTTGTAATACCTGCATACGAGTACCTGCTTGAAGGGGTCAGAGGCGAGGACGAATTTTACACGATAGGCTACGAAGGTGCCAAAGGATATTTCTGGTATTTCCCGCTAGGTGAGGGCAGAGGTTACATGGGCGCCGGCGACGTCATGAAAAAATACCACGGCATAAGGGAGTTTTTCGAGCGCCATCCTGAAGCTAAAGCTGTCAAAAAGATAGGCCGGCCGATACGCCTTGCGCCGCCAAAAAAGATGGAACCCTTTTTTGACGGAAACGTCATTGGCGTCGGCGAGTCTATCGGGACTGTCTTTCCAATGCTTGGTGAGGGCATCATCCCTTCGCTCATCTGTTGCGACATCTTTCTTGATGTCTTGGACAAAGGCAAGGGAGGATTTGACAAAAAGCAGTATCGCAAGAGGGTGCTTGATTATTTCGATTATTACGACGACGTCTACAGGATAGTAAGATTAAAGATGGATGGCAAGCTGTCGACGATAAGGCACGCCAGCCTGCTCATGAGCATGTACAGGCACATGAAAAAGGAGGAAAAGCGCTTTGGGTTTGAGGTGAGCCTTGAAAAAATGAACAGGCTCGTAAACGCGCTCTAGACGTACCCTGCGTGCATTTCCTTCAGGTGCTCCCGGAACTCCCTCTGGTTGCGAAACGTGATGTCGTGCTGGTAGCATACGACCTGCTTGCACCTGCTCAATATCGCAAGCGTTCTCCCACTTGGTAGTGCCATTGCTTCTGCACATCGAGTTTTTTCTTAATAAGCAGATTGCATTTTTCCTCTGGAGAGAAACTCGTGGCAAATGTTGTTTCTGCAAGTTAATGCTTTATAGAGGAGGGCGGCGACTGGTGCTATTGAAGGCCAAGAGTCCCGACGAATCAAGGGCGGAGACGACTGTCTTCATGATGCCCTCCGATGCAAACCCTATGGGAAACGTGTTCGGTGGCGTGATACTAAAGCACGTGGATCTCGTCGCCGGCCTTGTCGCAAGGCGTCACGCCGGCCATGCAAACGTCGTGACTGCAAGCATTGATCGCATGACGTTTCTTAGGCCAGTGTTCATTGGCGACGCGCTAGTGTTGTCTGCTCGGATAAACTATGTACGCCGGTCATCGATGGAAGTAGAAGTCGCAGTCGATTCGGAGAACTTTGACAGCGGCTCCCGGGTGAGGACCGGGACTGCTTTTGTGACGATGGTCGCGCTTGACAAGCAGGGCAGGTCGACAGAGGTGCCGCCACTGCTGCTAAAGACAAAGGAGGACAGGAAGCGCTTTTTGGAAGGAGAAAAGAGGATGGCCGGCCGGCTAAAAGAAGCAGGCAGAGTGTAAAATCACTCGAAATGATCCAACTCTTCTGAATCGTCATCCTCCTCACCATCATCCGACTCGTCTGCGTCCTGCATGGCCGGCGGCATTGTGCCCCTTTTCTCCAGGTTTGCATTGAGCCGGCGAAGCTCTAGCAGTATCTCACGCAAAAGAAGCGCGGTCTGTTCGCTTTCCTTCTTTTTTGCCGGGACCACTAGCGGTACCTCTTTTCAAGGTTCATGTATTTTTGCAGGTCGACGAATTTGTTAAAGTCGCCAAAAGTGACCATAATGTTGCGGGTCTTCTTAGTCTCGCCAGTCTTTTTCAGTTCGGTAAACACCTCGCGCATTGCATATGTAGCGCTGTAGAGGCCGGAGAGCGGAAAGACTGCAATTCTGTACCCCAGCTTTAAAAGCTCTCTTGAAGGCATAGTAGGAGTTACGCCGTCTTCAATCATATTTGCCACGAGCGGCGCATCGATCTCGTCTGCCACCTTTTTCAGCTCTGCAACACTCCTTGGGGCTTCAACAAATATTACGTCTGCCCCTGCTTTTCTGTACGCTTTTCCTCGCTGGATTGCCTCGTCAAGTCCAAGAGGCGCCCTTGCGTCGGTCCTTGCTACGATGATGAAATCCTTGCTCTTCCTAGCCTCGACCGCTGCCTTTAGCTTGGGCAGATAGTCATCTTTTGGTATGACGTCCTTGCCTATCATGTGGCCACACCTCTTTGGCCATATCTGGTCCTCAAGAAAGATGCCTGCTGCACCCAGTGATTCTAGGTCCTGTACAAGCCTCCAGACGTTTAGCGGATTGCCGTAGCCCGTGTCTGCATCGACTAGCACCGGGACGTTTACCGCACGTATGATGCGCCTTGCGTTGTCAACAGTCTCGCCGGCGTTAAGAAAGCCAAAGTCCGGCATTCCCAAAAGGGCGGCAGCAGAGCCATAGCCTGTCTGGAACATGGCCTCAAACCCTACCTGCTCTGCAATCCTTGCGCTCAGCGCGTCAAACACGCCAGGCAGCACGATTATCCTTTTCTTGTCTTCAAGCTGGGCTCTAAGAGAGAGGGGCTTTTCCATCTGCCGCAAAAGGGGCTGTAGAATATTATTATTATGTGTTTACGGGGTTGCCTGCTGCTGTTGTTGCTCTGGCTGGTCAGTTTCAATAGAGTCGTCAGGCATCTTGGTCACATGGATATTGCACCTTCTGCAGTGGTAGAACTTCGTGGGCGGGTCATGGAGGATAGAGCCATTGAGCCATACCATTATTGCTCCACAGGAAGGGCAGTTCATCATTATTGTTCTAGCCTGCCCGCTTACAGTTAATATGTCTTATGCGCGTGTATGTGTGTGTGCGCGCATGTATGCTTAATATTATTATCATCTCACGCTTTGCCGGTTGGGCCGGTATTCCTTGAACTCGATACCGCAATAGACGCACCAGTAAATGTCCACTGACTGGCCCGACATCCTGTCTGACCGTGTAGAAAATGCCAGCTCCCTGTTGCAATGTACGCACTTCATCATGTTCGACTTCCTTTGCTGCTATAAAAGCAAGACTGGACAATGTTAACGCAGCCGGATAACTTTTTAGTCCGTCTCGCAAAGACGCGTTGTTGCTATCCGACACGGAAGGAGAAGAGTTAGTGCGCCTTGCGCGGTCTGCAGTTAGGCAATATCTAGCCAACAACTCGTCATTGATGGAGCCGGACTGGCCGCCAGATACGCGCCGGGCCGGCGTCTTTGTTACGCTCAACTATCTAAAGGGTGGAGAGGAACACCTGCGGGGCTGCATCGGCTTTCCACTTGCGCATGGGCCACTGAACAAATCCGTCGTAGAAGCTGCAATAGCGGCCGCAACTCAGGACCCGCGCTTTGCACCGGTGGATGAAAAAGAGCTTGGCAACATAATCTTTGAAGTGAGCGTGCTGACAGAGCCGGAGGAGCTGAAATGCAAGCCTGCAGACTATGCAAGGCAGGTGAGGATAGGCAGAGACGGCCTGATGATGAAATGGAGGCACGGCTCCGGCCTGCTCCTGCCGCAGGTGCCAGTCGAGCTTGGATGGGGCATTGACGAATACCTTGACAACATCTGTTACAAGGCCGGCGCCCCAAGAGACATCCTGCAAGAGGCATCAACAAAGCTTTACACCTTCCAGGCGCTGGTGTTCAAGGAGCAGGAGCCCGGCGGCAGGGTGAGAAGGATAGCCCTGTGACAAACAAATAATATCGCCATTTTGCCTACCGCTCGCAGTGGGGACAGCGTATCTTGCCCCGTACGGGGTGGGGCTTGGGCACGCAAGCCGGCTTGTCATGGTGGCAGATAGCCTGAGGCACAACGGCGTGCAAGTGCGCTTTTCATCGTACGGCGAGGCGGCCGGCTATGTCTCTATGCGGGGCTTTCAGTGCGTGACCGTGCCCCCTATCGAGTTTGCTTGGAACACGGAAGGCGGCTTTTCAGTAAAGCAGAGTATTGCCAACATACCCATCTGGTTTACAAATCTCTCACGACAGGTCAACCATGAAATCAAGAACATGGCCGCATTTGGCCCTGATGTCGTACTTTCAGATTCTCGCCTGTCACCTCTAGTCGCTGCAAAGCTCCTTCGCATCCCATCAATAGTGTTGCTTAATCAGGTAAAGCTGTTGCTGTCGCCCCGACTGCGCCAACTGGCAGTTGCTCGCCTGTTTGAGCGGATGGTGGGAGAAGTCCTAGGCTCAATGTGGAACCTGGCCGACAGGGTGCTGGTGCCAGACCTTCCGCCGCCTTACACCATTTCTGCCCACAACGTCTGGGGTGTAGGCTCCATAGCAGGCAAGCTCGAATATATCGGCTTTATGGCTCCAAGGCCTCACGTACAAGAGGAGCAGGTGCGCAAAGTGGCAGGACGGCTTGGCATCACCCGCTCGATGCCCGTGGTCTTTGTCCACATCAGCGGGCCGATGGCGACTAGGATGCCCATGATAAGGCTGGCGCTTGAAGCGGCCAAAAAGCTTGACGGCAGGATGCAGCTGATATTTTCAGAAGGCCGACCAAACGGAAGTCCGGAACCAAGAAGGGTCGGGCAGAACGGATGGTATTACGAGTGGTGCCCCGTACGCGACGAGGTCTTTATGCTCAGCGACTTGGTAGTGATGAGGGGCGGCCACGTAGCCCTGTCGCAGGCCATACAGTTTGGCAAGCCCATAGTCACGATACCGATAGAGAACCACGGCGAGCAGCTTGGCAACTCGGAAAAGATAGAGTCTCTTGGACTTGGCGTGATGGTCCACCCAAAAAACCTCAAGCCTGACCAGATCGCGCAGGCGATAGAACAGGTCCTTGGCGGTTCCAGCTATCAAAGCAGGGTAGCCAAGCTTGTAGAGGTGACTGCGCGCCTTAACGGTATCGAAAATGTCGCCAAGATAGTGCAGTCGTATGTCAGGTAAAATTAAAAGAAAATGAGATAAAAAGGGCTTGAAGCCCCTGGTAGTTTTACCAGTGGTGCTTTTCGTCCGGAATCAGGCCAATCTGTTCGCGCTCGAAGTACCTTTCGAGCTCTTGGGCCCACTTTTCCTTTGCAGAGCCGCCACCGAGACCCTTCCTTCTAAGCCAGAAGGCGATCACGCCCAGCAGGAACACTGCAAACAGCATGGTTCCGAATATGTAGACCATGACATCGTAGAACAGTGGGTCGTAGTTCGGACCGATCTGCCCAATTACACTTCCTAAGAAGTTCATTAGGATAGTCCAGCAAGTTCTTTGATATATACATTTTGGTTGTGCTCCGGCGCACAGTCATGCAGTAAACGCACTGGTGTTTGGTAGAAAATATGCTTGAAAAGAGAGAAAACAAAAAGGAAAGAGTGGGGGCGTTTAGCTTGGCGGTGTTGCGCCTCTTCCTCTGAAGAAGAATGCTGCGGCTACGCCACCAAAGATCGCTGCCAGGACGCCGATGAAGACCCAAGTTTCATTTCCTGCAAAATATGCAGTTCCTGAACCTTCGGCCTTGTTTCCATAGGTGGTCTCTGTTGCATACTGCAGCCTTCTCTTTGCAAGAATTGCGTTCTCTGTGCACTCTGCCTTTGGAATGTTGAATTTCTCGCATTCCTTCAGCTGCTCTGCATTAGCACCTGCTACCGGGCTACCGGGCACACCGTATTGTGCGGCCGCTTGTTGGTATGATGCACCCGTAGCAAAGATCAACGCTGCGAATAAACCTAGAGCCACTACAGTTGGCTTGTTCATACTAACTACCCATTCGATTTCGTCTATTTAACCTTTCTTGCTGCGCCCTGAAGCAGGTTCTCGGGACGGCCGGCGCTTACTCCAAGTAACATTTAAGTCACGCATGGCAAGCTGTTATCTAGTAACATGGCACGAATTCACGTTCATACTCATGGCAAGTCACACTCAATTCGCCCTACTTCCAAGTCGTCACCCTCGTGGGTAAACCAGAGCCCTGATCAGGTGTCTGCCCTCGTGGTCAAGATGTCTAAAGACGGCCTGACCCCAAGCGACATTGGCATAAAGCTTCGCGACGAGCACGCAATCCCTCTCGTCAAGCAGGTAGTCGGCAAGACTGTGACTGAGGTGCTTGCGGCAAACAACATCAAGTCTGACATGCCGGAAGACCTTGACAGGCTGGTCCACAAGGCAGTCGGCCTGCAAAAGCACCTAAAAGCCCACAACAGCGACCACAGAAACGTCCGCTCGCTGGAGCTTGTAGAAGCCAAGATCCACCGCTTGGCGAAATACTACAAGCGCAACGGCAGGCTTGCCCCAAGCTGGAAGTATGCCGCAGTCATTGCCCAGCTAGAGTAAGGGTACGAGATGGCCGACAGCTCCCGGCTCTACCAAGCGCTAGAACCGTTCTGCGACAAGATCCGGGGAGTTGTTGAGGCTGGAAGCGAAATTTCTATCATAACGCACCTAGACGCAGACGGCATCACTTCGGGAAGCATCATGGCCACCGCTCTTGCCCGCATGGGCGCAAAATGCACCGTGCGCACAGTGTCTGACATGAATCCTTCAGTCATAGAGCGCATGAAGTCAGAAGGTCATGATTTCTATGTCGTCACTGACCTCGGTGGTGGGATGGCGGCGCATTTTAAAAAGGCACTTGGCGACAGGTGGGTCGTAATAGACCACCACCAGATCCCAGAAGAAGAGATGCTGACTGATGACGCGGGGCAGGTGATGAACGCATGGAAGTTTGGCATTGATGGCGGCACCGAAATTCCAGCAGGTGGGATGGCTTACATGGTGGCAAGCACACTTGACCGCAAAAACCGCGACCTCTCTTGCATCGCTATCGTGTCGGCTGTTGGCGACAGGCAGGACCAAGGCGACAAGAGGTCGTTTGTAGGCGTCAACAAAGAGATATTGGAGACTGCCAAGTCGATGGGCCTTGTGAGCGTCGACCTCGACATCATGCTCACAGGCAGGGAAACTCGGCCGCTGCATGAAGCCCTCGCGTTTACTTCGTTTCCATATATCGATGGGCTGACTTGGAACCGCGATGCCTGCTACACTGTGCTCAAGAATGCCGGCATAAAACTGAAGGAAAATAGCCGGTGGCGCGTCCCGTCCGAGTTTTCGCAGGAAGAAAAGAGCGCTGTCCTGGAAGCCATAGCCAAGTTCGTAGTCACGTCAGGCAAGACCTCTGCAAGTGTGATCGATGACCTGATAGGATACGTTTACACCCTCGCCGGCGAAGACAAGCGCAGCCAGCTGCGCGACGCCCGCGAGTTTGCCACGCTCCTGAACGCCTGCGGCAGGATCGGGAAATCAGGCGTCGGCATAGCAATTTGCATGGGCGACAGAAATGCCATGTTGACCGCAGGCGAGGAGATAAATGCCGAGTATAGGACCACTTTGCGCAATTACATTTCGACGATATTTGCGGAAAAATGGAGGGTATCAGACGACGGCAAGGTGGCCCTCGTCAACGGCGACGGCCTTGTGGCGGAAGACATGCTTGGCGCCGTATCATCGCTTTTGAGCGGCTCGCAGACCCTCGCCGGGAGGCTCTTGTTCGTAAGGTCGCTTGCGCAGGACGGCACGTACAAATTTTCATCAAGAAAAGGGCTTGGATGCGAGTCTGCGGCCAACCTCGGGCTGGTCATGCGCCACTGCGCCGAGCAGTCCGGAGGTACCGGCGGTGGCCACTCGGCAGCAGCAGGCTGCAGGATTCCCTCAACTTCCATTGATAGTTTCCTGTCGTGCCTAAAGGCGGCAGTCAATGACCCAAAATTCGCAGCTTGACGTGACGGTGACTGCAAGCTTTATCTTTTCGTCGCCGGCCCATGCAATGGCGGCAGTCAAGGCATTAATACCAGACAATGTTAACATGCCAAAGGGCTTGTCCATTGAAATGTTTTCAAAAGGTAGGGTCGTCTACATTGAAATGAGTTGCAAGGGCGTGCCTATGGGCACAGTTGCAAGCACGCTTGACGAGGTGTTAGAGCATCTTTCCGTAGCCAAAAAAGTGATGGTCTGACATGCTGGATCCAAAGCTATTGAAGGACAATCCCGATGCAGTGCGGGCCATGCTAAAGCGCAGGAATCTGGAATTTCCAATTGACGATCTGCTCAACCTTGACAGGCGGAGGCGGGAGCTGATAGTGCAGACGCAAGAGCTGAAGCACAAAAAGAACAAGCTAGCTGAGGCCATAGCGACAAAGAAAAAGGCCCGCCAGGATGCAGAGCTGGAACTTGGCGAGATGAAGCAGGTGAGTGCCGGCCTGCAAAGCGCCGAGCAAGAGCGCATATCTGCAGAGGCCGGTTTTCAGAAGCTGATGATGGCCCTGCCAAACGTGCTCCATGAGTCGGTACCGGAAGGCAGAGACGAAAAGGACAATGTTGTCGTCAGGACGGCCGGGACGGCCCGTGCAATCGAAAAGCCAAAGGACCATGTTGACATCGCTTCTGCTCTGGACTTGATGGACATCGAGCGGGCGGCCAAGATCTCTGGTGCTAGATTTTACTTTTTGAAAAACGGCCTCGTCCGGATGAACACGGCGCTCGTACACTTTGCCCTTGATTTTCTGGCGGAAAAAGGATACTCACTAATCCAGCCGCCGTACATGATACGCAAGGAGCCGATGGAAGGTGCAGTGATACTTGGCGACTTTGAGGATGTTATCTACAAGATAGAAGGTGAGGATCTCTACATGATAGGGACATCAGAGCACGCCATCGCTGCAATGTACATGAATGAAATATTGGATGGCAAGAAGCTCCCAATGCGCTACGCCGGCGTGAGCCCGTGTTTCAGAAAAGAAGCAGGCGCGCACGGCAAGGATATGAAAGGCATATTCAGGGTACACCAGTTTGACAAGGTCGAGCAATTCGTGTATTGCAGGCCGGAAGATTCGTGGGTAGAGCACGACCGGATGCTTTCCATCTCGCAAGAGTTTTTCGACCGCCTTGGCATCCCCTATCGGGTGATGCTCCTGTCGTCGGGCGATACGGGCAAGATATCTGCCAAGACCTATGACATCGAGGCTTGGATGCCGGGCCAAAACGCCTACAGGGAAATAGTGTCGTGCTCAAACTGTCTCGACTACCAGGCAAGGCGGCTTTCAATCAGGTTTCGCGACAGGACAAACGAGGACACAAGGTTTGTGCACACGCTCAACAGCACGCTTGTTGCGGTGCAGCGCACGCTTGTCGCAATAATGGAGAACTACCAGACGCCCTCTTACTCTGTCGAGGTGCCAGAGGCGCTCCAGCCGTACATGGGGGGAATAACGAAAATTGGGCCGTCGTCCTGACGCACAATATATATATTCTGGAGGGGAAGCGTAAATCCCGATGGCTAAAGGCGCAAAGAAGGGAGGCCGCGTCCGCGACAAGTGGCGAGACAAGCAATGGGTCGTCGTCAACAAGCCGGCCGGATTTGAGCCACCCGGATCCGTTAATTATGTTCCCATAACCGACGCCGATCAGGCGAAGGGGAGGGTGATTGAAAATACTCTCCATGACATGATGAAGGGCAACCCTGACCAGAGCATGGACCAGCACCAGATCAAGATCTTTGTCCAGATCGATAGGATAGCCGACGGCAATGCAAGCACCCGGTTTAAGGGGCACGAGTACGCCAAAGAATTCCTCCGCAGCCTGATTAGGCGCGGAAGCTCTATGGTGAGCTTTGTACACGATTATACGACGCAGGACGGTCACACGTTCCGCGTAGCGCTAATAGCCTTCACGCAAAGAAGAGTAAACGCGTCGAAAAAGCATGAGATACGCCTCATCTCACACAGGATTCTGTCAGACAAGATCCCGCAGATGACAGTCGAGCAGTTTGTCCAGCAGGTGACCGGAAGCAAGTCGGGCGAAATGCCTAGGGAGACGAACAGCCAGCTTGGAGCCGCTATCCTTGAAGAGGTCAAAAAGATAGCGACGATACGCCACATTGGCATCAAAAAGACCAAGCTGATCTCTACCCCCGAGTCGAGGGCCGAAACGGAAGCCAAGCCGGTAGCAGCTGCCGTGGCAGAGCAGCCGGCGCAATAACTTTTTAGCCCCTCTCTTCATCTTTTTATACATATGCCAGAAGCGCGCTTTTCTGCCGCAGAGGTTAACTTGGTGCTGCATGCCACCGAAGATCAGCAAAAAGTGCTTGGGGCAGTCGAAAATTCGCTTGCCGTTCCTGCATCAGATTTTGCAGGCGAGCCATCGGAAGGGCATTTTGGCAACAAGATAACGCTTGCAAAGGCGATGCTTTCAAGCGGCGGCGCAAACGACCTTGCGACAAGGATATTGTCGGCGCTAAACAGCTCTGACAGGCAGCAGCTTGTCGACAGGATGGAAGAGTACATGGACGAAAAGGGCAACCTCTACATCCGGCTTGATAAGCAGAGGATCTGCCAGGGCAAGGTCTCCCTATCTGAGACCGACGCCGTCAGGATAAAATTCAAGCCGGTCAGGCGTTACAACAAGCCTTCCGGTAGCATGGACACGTACAGGGGGCTCTTATCTTCGATCGAATAGATCTGCTCGCAGGCAATACTGCAATGGCAGAGAGGCTTGCGATAGGCAGGATAGGAATTGTTGGTGCGCCTGCAGAGGGCGTGATCTGTCGGCTCAGGCAAAAGCCCGCCAAGGCGGTAAAGTATGATTATCTGGTCGTTTCTGACAACATCGAGGACGCATCATGGGTTGACGTGGTGACGGTAAGGGATTTTCGCCGGGTAAAGGAGAAGCTAAAGAAAAAAGCCCGGGCCGGCCTTGGGCTTGAAATGATAGTTGCGCACGCAAGAAAGATGGATGCCACATGCGCGGCAAAATGGCTTGCCGATGTTTCGGAACTTTACAGTTTTTGCCGGTCTGCAAAATGTCAGCTCATATTATCAAGCGGAGCGGACACTTCCTATAGCATGGTGTCGGGCCAGTGCCTCGATGCGATACTGCAAGTATGCGGCATCGACCCTGAAAGGCACTGGGCCGAAATGTCTGCGTGGCTGGCATCGAGGCTTGGCAGGAGAGTAAAGACGTGCTAAAGAGGCGGGAAAAGCGTCGTTACATCTCTATCATGCATCAGGGCAAGCCCGAAGAATCTTTTGCGGCGCTAGGACGACGCCATGCAGAGCTTTTTGGAAGCATCGCTTTTGCAAAAGCTGCGTTGCGCCTCATTGGCTCTGATGGCGAAATAATGACGATACGCTGCAACCTGTCGCAAGTGAAAACCGTCCTTGTTGCAATCGCGCTTAGTGACCCTGCGATGGTGACCCTTGATATGTCGTCAAGCATGAAGCGCATGAAGAAGCGGCGCGCTGCAAAGGTTAATACCGCTGACAAGATTTTACTTGGCACGGGGATGAGGTGAGTTTCGCTGCTCCAGACTGAGTCAAAAGCGATGAAGATCTCGCGACGAGCCGACCCGCAAAGTTATAATTATTAGAATGGCTATTGTGCAGGCATGGAGCTAGCCTACGACTATCCCCTCTACCGGCCGCCATCAGAGGCAGGATCGATGATATTTCAGGTCACGCTGGGCTGCTCGTTCAACAAGTGTTCTTTTTGCGACATGTACAGGACAAAGGAGTATTCAGAGCGACCGTGGGACGAGGTCAAGGCCGAGATAGACATGATGAGCAAGTTCTATCCAGACACCAAGAGGATATTCCTTGCAGATGGCGACGCGCTCAATCTCGCTACTGACAGGATGGTCCAGATTCTGCATTATTTGCGCGAAAAATTCCAGTCAGTTGAGCGCATTTCATGCTATGCCATGCCCAAGAACCTGCTTCAAAAGACCGACGCCGAACTTGAAGTGATACGCAAAGCCGGGCTTGGCATGTTTTATGTCGGCATTGAAAGCGGCAACGACACCGTGCTGAAAAAGGTGACAAAGGGAGCGACCGGCAAGTCAATAATTCAGGCCTGCAGCAAGGCCAAAAAGCACGGCTATGTGCTGTCATGCATGATAATCCTTGGATTGGGGGGCAGGAAATACAGCAGGGAGCATATCTCGGACACTGCCCGGGTACTGAGCGAGGTTGCGCCGGATTATGTGGGCGCCCTTACGTTGCACCTCGACCCCAGCCTCCACGACGAGTTCATGGGCAAGTACGGCGAACCCTTTGAATTTCTGGACGATTCGGAAGTACTTGGCGAGCTGGAAGGCCTGGTGGAGAGATTCGATCCAAAGACACCGGTCGTCTTTAGGGCAAACCATGCCTCAAATGTCTATTCGATAAAAGGCACGATGCCCGAAGACCGGGAAAAAATACTTGCGCTCCTTAAGAGCTTGAAGTCGCACCCCGAGATGTTAAAGCCCAAGTTTTTGCGCGGGTTCTGATCTAAGGGTTAATATCCTGCCAGCAATTTCCTGCAGCCGTGCCCATAAGTGGCAGGCTGATAAGCAACAGGATAGTAGTATGGAGCATCGAAGACTCGCGTACTCTGTACGGGTCAGGCTATTATGGCAAGCCAATTGGCGTGCCCAAGCCAAAGGGCGTCGAATTTGACGCACCACTTGTGCTTGACATGATAGAGGGCTGCTACTTGGCCGAGAAGAGCAGGTTGAAGATCCTGCAGATGGACGGAAGCACAGTCGCCTTGGGCGAGATAAAAAAGATGTGCAAAAAGCAGTACGTCGACTTTGACGCCAAGTACCTAGTTTTCTGGGACCTACGCGAGAAGGGCTATGTCGTATCGCCAGGCATCAAATTTGGCTGCGATTTTGCAGTATATGAAAGGGGGCCGGGAATTGACCATGCGCCATATCTTGTGCAGGTGCTCCGGGCAACCGACGAGATGACTGCGACCGGCATCGTCCTTGCCGGCAGGCTTGCGACCACCGTCAAAAAGCAGTTCATAATAGCGATACCCAAGGTGACTGAAAAAAAGGTAGAGTACGTCGGCTTTGACTGGTGGCGGGCCTAGGACGCCGACTCGACCTTTCTTGGAAGATCGAACTTGACGAAATTTTCGCCGGATATCGTCAGCCTGCATGCAAACTTGTCGGAGCCCTGCTCAAGCCATCCTTTGTAGCGAACAGAGTTTTTGACGATGTCAATCACGCTAGGCTTTTTCTCGTCCACTTCCTCGTAGCAGGAAAGTATTTCGCCAAACTTGACTTCGCTGGCCTTGTTGAACTTGCTCAAATAATATGCGAACACGGCCGTCTTTTCATAGTGGTTGGCCGGCTTTTTCTCGGCGTAAAAATCCCTTAGCCCCGGCTTGCTCTCGCTCGCCTTCAGGTCCACTGGTATCGGCGGAAGGGTCGGCGACGGGCGCGGCGTCTTTGCAGGCTTTTCTGCAACTACTGCCGGCTGCTCTTGCACTTGCTGAGGCAATGCCGCCTGCGCGGGTTGGGCCTTTAGTGCAACAGCGTTGATGTTGCTTGCTATGGCCTCCCGCACTGCCGCCTTGAATATCTCTTCAAACTTTTCTAGATGCTTGTCGACAAAGCTTTCCTTGCCTTCCAGTTCCACTATGCCCTCTTTGACGTTTATCGTAAATCTTGCTTCTGCGTTCCCCGAGCTCAAGTCGTGATATTACTGCCGGACATGCTTATCAAGCTGGCGGCACGCCGCCTCAAGTGTAAATGCAGAAGTGTTCCTGTTGTCTTAAATAGATGCGGCGTCTTTGACAGTCTGCCAGATGTTCGCAGTCAAGAAAATGGGCAAAAACGGCATGTGGGGCACGGTCAGCCTGATAGACGAAAACGGCTCGTTTCGGGGGGAGGCCAAGTTTGAGACCAAGCAAGAAGCAGAGCATTACATGCAGCAATACAAAAAGCGCATGAAAAAGCCGGTAGAGGTCAAGGTCTTTGACGAAAGCGCCGAGGCCAAGAAAAAACCCTAGTTAATCACTTGAACTTTTGCCTTATCTTTTGGGCTATCTCTTCAAGCTCTTTTTGCGGCGCGACCTGCCGGGCGGGCCACTTGCCATCTGGGCTGTCGTCTATGAAACGAGGAACGACGTGTACGTGGACATGGGGCACGATCTGGTTTGCGGCGATGCCGTTGTTCTGGCCCACGTTAAAGCCGTCTGCGCCAACTGCCGACACCACTGCCTTTGCCACAGCAGGCACTGCGGCATAGAGCTTGCCAACTTCTGCTGCAGGCATCTGCAGCAGAGTGTCATAATGTTTTGTGGGTATGATGAGCACATGGCCCCTGTTTATCGGGTACTTGTCCATTATCACCAGAAAATCTGGATCTCTATGTACCTGCGCGCTGGGCAGCTTGCCTGCTAGTATCGAGCAAAAGATGCAGGGTGTAGCCATCGTGTTTTTTCCAAAAAGATGGATGTTTATTCCTTGCTGTTGCGTGCCAATTCTTAAATAGTCCGTTTCTCCGAATCTCTATCATGGCAGAAACCGTAGAGCTGGAAGACTTTGACATTAGCTTTTCATTCAAGTGCCCCAAATGCGACTATTTGAACGAAGAGATCTCTGCCAAGGACCTGTCAAGCGGCAACGCCGAGTGTGGCATGTGTGAGACCATCTTTCGGGTAGAAGGCATGGACGCAGTCAAACTGACAGCCACGCTTGACTGAATCTTAAAATATGTAACTGGCGCCTCTCGTACTATTATGGAACTTCCAAGCAGAAGAGTTGTCGAGGGGCCCGCAAGGGCACCACACAGGGCGATGTACAAGGCAATGGGTCTCACGGACCAGGATTTGAACCGGCCAATAATCGGTGTATCGTCGACCTGCAACGAGGCAACTCCCTGCAATATTCACTTGGGCCAACTTGCCCAGCGCGCCAAGCGCGGAGTTTCCGAGGCTGGCTGCACGCCCCGGGAGTTTACCGCAATAGCAGTGTCTGACGGCATAGCCATGGGGCACGAGGGCATGAAGGCATCGCTTGTCAGCCGGGAAGTAATTGCAGATTCCATAGAGATAATGGTGCGCGCCCACGGCTATGATGGAATAGTGGGCATATCAGGATGTGACAAGAGCCTGCCGGGCACACTCATGGGAATGGCGAGACTAAACTTGCCTTCCATCTTTGTGTATGGCGGCACAATTATGCCGGGCGAATGGAACGGTAAGCAGGTGACCGTGCAGGATGTCTATGAAGCCGTCGGGGCATACGATGCCGGCAAAATGTCGCTGCAAGAACTGCTCAGCCTTGAAAACCTGGCATGTCCGACCGCAGGGTCCTGCGCAGGCATGTACACCGCAAACACAATGGCATCGATAAGCGAGGCCATAGGAATGTCACTTCCAGGCAGCGCGTCGCCGCCTGCAGAAAGCGACAGGCGCCACGAGATCTGCTACGACACGGGCAAGGCGATAATGAACCTGATTGACAACAACATCCGGCCCCGCGACATCATGACCTATGAGGCGTTTGAAAACGCGATAATGATGGCAAACGCCATTGGCGGCTCTACAAACGCGGTATTGCATCTATTGGCAATCGCGCGGGAAGCAGGAGTAAAATTATCACTGTCTGACTTTGAAAAGATCCGCAAGCGCACCCCGCACATTGCTGACATGCGGCCCGGGGGCATGTACGTTATGCTTGACCTCGACAAGATTGGCGGCGTGCCGGTGGTGATGAACGCCCTCTTGAAGAAGGGATTGCTCAACGGCGACGTAATGACTGTGACTGGAAAGACAATGAAGGAGAACCTCCAGTCAATGACGTTTGACTTGAGTCAGGGCAAGGAAAAGGTCGTCAGGCGCCTTGAGGAACCGATAAGCTCAGAAGGCACGCTCAAGATACTAAAGGGCACGCTTGCGCCTGATGGTGCAGTGGTCAAGGTTGCCGGCGTAAAAAGCAAAAAGTTTGTGGGAAAAGCACGCGTCTTTAACAGCGAAGAAGATGCCTTTGACGCCGTTTCAAAGCGCAAGATAGTGGAAGGCGATGTCGTCGTCATACGTTATGAGGGGCCAAAGGGCGGACCCGGCATGCGTGAGATGCTCGCCACTACAGCCGCCATAGTCGGCCAAGGCCTTGGCGAAAAAGTCGCCATGGTGACCGACGGCAGATTTTCAGGCGCGACGCGGGGCTTTATGATAGGCCACGTGGCTCCCGAGGCGATGGTAGGTGGACCTATAGCACTCGTCAAGGAAGGCGACCAGATAGAGATAGACACGTCTACCAGCAAGATAGATCTGAATGTGTCAAAGGCAGAGCTGGCCCGCAGGGCGAAAAAGTGGAAGCCAATCAAGCCCCGCTATACGACAGGTGCTCTGGCCAAGTATGCATCGCTGGTCCAGTCTGCCGCCGAGGGTGCCATCACGCTCCCAAGGTTTAAATGAGAACTTGTCTTGAGGGTAGGAGAAGGCTAGGAGAGAATGAAACAAGGTGGTCACTTTTGGCCGGCCACAACTAGGCGGCAAGATAACGGTTGAAAAGCTAGCCACCGCTGACAACCAGTTCGACCTTTTCAAAAAGCTCTATTCCGCGTATGATTCTGTCTTTATCCTAGAGTCGCTCGTTGGCCCAAAAGAGCTTGCGGAAATGTCCGTCATCGGTTTTGATCCTGAGCTCACCATTGTGTGCGACTCGCGTACCTTTGCCGTTACTGACCGCAAGGGCAGGACGAAAAAGCAAAAAGTGACAGAACCCCTGTCGCAACTTCGCAAGCTCATGCCCAAGGTGGATGACGACAGATTTCGCTACATTGGAGGTGCAGTCGGCTACATCAACTATGACGCCGTGCGATTCTGGGAGCGGCTGCCTGTGCGCAAGAAAAAGAGTGGCTTTCCACTCATGGAGTTTGGCATCTATACCGACGGAATACTGTATAACCACAAGGAAAACCAAGCCTACTACTTTTACCTCGGTAAATCGCGATTGGCAGAAATAAAGCGCAAGCTGGAACAGAAATCAAAATCGCAACCGTTTTCGTACACCAAGCCTAGGAGGAACATGACATCGCGGCACTTTGTGCGGATGGTCAAAAAGGCCAAGGGATATGTCTATGATGGCGACGTATTCCAAGTCGTCCTCGCAAAGAGCATGAAGTTCAAGGTCAAAGGAGACCTTTTGCGCTTTTACGCTGCTCTGCGGCAGGTAAACCCCTCGCCCTACATGTACCTGCTAAAGGCAGGCCGCCGCTGCATCATAGGCTCAAGTCCTGAGATGCTCATACGTGTGACTGGCGACTATGTAGAGACGTTTCCAATAGCCGGTACCCGGCCAATAGTGGAAGATGAGAGCAAGAATGAGGAAATGCGGCAGGATCTGTTAAAAGATGAAAAAGAACTTGCCGAGCACACTATGCTAGTCGACCTTGCCAGAAATGACATCGGCAGGGTTTGCGAATTTGGCTCTGTCAGGGTCGATGAATTGATGACGGTAAAGCGTTTCAGCCATGTCCAGCACATCGTTTCGCATGTTACTGGCAGGTTGAGAAAGTCCTTTGACTCGTACGACGCCTTAAAAGCCGTGTTTCCTGCAGGGACGGTGTCTGGCGCGCCAAAGGTCAGGGCGATGGAGGTAATAGACGAGCTGGAGCCAGACCTGAGAGGGCCGTATGCCGGGGCCCTAGGTTACTTTTCATTCAATGGCTCATCAGACTTTGCTATAACGATACGTTCACTATTTGTCGATGGCACCAACGCATATGTGCAGTCGGGCGCCGGCATCGTCATGGACTCAGACCCTGAAAAGGAATGGGCCGAAACCGAGCACAAGGCGAGTGCCATCATTTCGGCATTGAAAAAGGCATCCTAGTTCGGCTCAATTATGTCGGGTGCCTGACGACCCTTTGAAGATATTTTATGCATAGCCAAGGCTAAAACAGGGCGCTGCCTGCCAACAACAAAATATTTTTTGCCAAAAACCATATTAATGGTATTGTGATGATATAGCTGATAAAATATTAAAATAAATAAAATATTATGGCATAAGCGATAGCGAATACATTATACTAGACCGTAATCATAAACACGATTGCAAATTGATGAACGAACTAATGATTGGTCGGCGGTCGCGCAAACATGTTGCTGGCGTTCAGGTGATATTCGACTGCAAGCCCCGGATCTTTTTGCCTTCCTGTAAGTATGCCCACTACAACGTCATCGCGTTTTATCACGCCTTCCTTGCGTAGCTTTCTGATTCCTGCGGGCACCGCACCGGAGGCCATCTCGCAGTCAAAGCCGTTCAATCCGACTATCGACATGCCGTCACTCATGTCCTTGTCGCTTGCCTGCACGACAACGCCGTTTGTAAAGTCAAGAGCCCGTAGCGCTTTTGCAATGTTTGCCGGCCTGCCTATTTGGATTGCTGTTGCATGCGTCTTTGGTCTTATGCCATGCTTGTCAAGGTGTGCATAATAGCGGTCAACCATTGCAAGGTCAGGCCTGCCGCCGTTCCAGCTCAGCTTTTTGCCTTCAAACATGCCATTGTAAAGCTCGTAAAGCGTGTTTGCCCCTTCGGCGTTTACAACAGCTATCCTTGGCACCTTTTTTATCCATCCCCACTCGTAGAGCTCTGATAGGGCTTTTCCACAGCTTGACGTGTTGCCAAGGGCGCCGCCGGGATATACTATCCAGTCTGGAGGGTTCCAGTTTAGGTTTTCCATAATCCTGTAGACTATGGTCTTTTGGCCCTCTATCCTGAATGGGTTGACGGAGTTAACAGTATAACCATTTCCTTCCTTGGCGTTTTTGAGCGATGTCGCAAGTGCGTCGTCAAAGTTACCCTGCACCTGTATCACTTGCGCCCCAAACTGGAACGCTTGGCCAAGCTTGCCTGGCGCAATCTCTCCCTTTGGTATATAGACATCGCATTCCATGTCCTCGTTTGCCGCATACATGGCCGCAGAGGCAGAAGTGTTCCCGGTAGAAGCGCAGACTATCTTTTTTACCTTGAGCATCTTTGCGTGTGTCACCGCAGTCGACATGCCATTGTCCTTGAAAGAGCCCGATGGGTTGTAGCCTTCTGGCTGCAGAAACAGGTTATCGTGACTCATGTCTGCATAGTCTGCAGCCTTGCTCATCTTGTACGGCTTAGACAGGCGGCCTTCAGAGCCGTCAAGCGATACCAGCACTCGCGCGCATTCGTCAACATCTTCAGTATCGATGCCTGCAAAATTTATCAGGTCGCGGAAGCGCCACACGCCGCTTTCATTATAAATATTGCCGCCGTGATTTCTGCGCTGGTAGAATGTCTCGACAAGGTCGCGGCTGGGCCTCTCGCCGTATTTGATGTCCAAAAGCGAGCCACAGGTGCATCTGTAGATATCGTTGTTAATTTCATAGGATTTGCCGCAATCCGGGTTGATGCATTTCTTGACGGCGTATTCCGCCATATGAGGTGAGAACGTCTCAGATTGCTATTTAGGTGTTTTTACTTTTTGGCGTTCTTTTCGTACATCTTTAGCACCTGCTGGATGACTCCGTCCATGTCATCTTCGCGGACCTCTGGCGAGACTGCGTGCTTTAGCAGGTTGCTTATCGTGGACGAGATCTCGGAGCTCACTTCGTCAAAACTGTCCATATCGCTGTAGCTCTGCTGGTAAAGCCTTCGCAGTTTCATCGCATACATCTGCGTCTGCTCATTGATTGTTACGTTGTAACTGCGCTTGTTTACCGTAATCTTCTCCTTGATCATCCAATTTCACCCGGTTTTTGCTGTTTAAAATACTTGTCTAAACCCTCTTTGTCATCAGGTATCTGTCGTGGTCCTGAAACCCAGCTCTACCTGTAAAGCAGATAACTAAGTCGTTATACCTGGTGACTTTAGGCGGGTGGCCTTTGTACCCAGCTTTTTTTGCCGCGTTTTGCACACACATGCCGGAGCATTTCTTTTGCCACGCTTCACTCCCTCCCTCCTTGCTGCGGTAACCTGATTGATGAAAATCCTCCGCTAAAATCGTGCCTGCAATATATATGCATATGATATTTTTTTTCATGAACATAAATATGGCAGGCATGTGTGCCCTTGGAGTTCGCTCTTTATCGTGCGTTGAGACATAGTAACATCATGTAACTGCGATGTCATGTTACCGCGGTTACAGCAGACCAGAGTACACCCGTTTTTTTAGTCAATCTCTGAATTGACTCCTCGGTAACGATAATGTCATTTGGTAACAAATGGGTAAAACCACAAGGAGAAAGCATAGGACACAAACTGATCGAAGGAGTAAAGCCGCAGGCTCCGCTGAAGCCACGGATCGAAGAGGCACAGAAAAAGCTGCAGATGCAGATATCAAAGCTGGACTCTATCTCGGGAAGGATTAACGAGAAGGACCAGGTGATATTCAAGCGAATCGTGCTTGCAATGCAGAGCCACGACGCACAGCACGCACGCGTGCTGTCTGGCGAGCTGTCGCAAATCCGCAAGATGGGCAAAATGATAACGTCGGCCAAGCTTGCCCTTGAGCAGATACAACTGAGGTTGAACACGATAACAGAACTTGGCGACGTCGTAGTCACGTTGAGTCCTGCAATGTCGGTGATAAAGGGATTGCAGAGCGGCCTGTCGGGCATGATGCCAGAAGCAGACCAGTCGTTTGCGCAGATTTCAGACCTGCTCGGCAACATTATGACAGACTCGGGACAGATTCCAAACGGCGAGATCGGCGGATTTACCGGCTACAACGAAGACACGTCTAAGATAATGGAAGAGGCAAGCGCTATCGTCGAGATGAATATGAAGAACAAGTTCCCCGATCTTCCGGTCGGCTCGACTTCGCAGCGCCAGGCAGAAGTATCAAGCTTCTGAGCCTCCATTTTCTTTTTTCTACTTTTTGCTCGCAATCTTTTGCAACTGCTTTTTGATCCGCGATATCGTGGGATAGCTGTAGCCTTTTTCGCGGTACGTGCGTATCATAGTCTTCCAGTTTGAGAGGCGCCATTTTGCCTGCTCGGCGCTTAGCAGGTGGGTTTCGCGCTTGACCATGCTCTTTCTCCCCTGCATCAAGTATCCCCCCGTGGCCGCAGAATGGCGATTGTATGCAAAGCGCAGGCCAAAGAGCACACTTGACGGTGGCAGTGAATTAATGTACATGGTCATCTCGCCTGCCTGCTCGTCCGTCAGGCGCATCTTGAACGTAAAATCCTTGGGCATACCAATGCTTGCTTTTGGTGTTTAATTAACTTTATTTCAAAACCCGAATTCTGAAATATACTAGATAAGGCTCGATTTTTTTCCCGCAGTCTTGAATGCATCGATAGCAAGGTCAAGGTGTGATTTCTCGTGCATCGCAGTCAGCGATACTCGAAGGCGCGCAGTGCCTTTTTTAACCGTGGGATAGCGCACCGCCTGCGCAAATGCGCCTCCGTCAAGTAGCTCCTTGGAAAACATTACGGCCTTTTTCTCGTCACCGACCATCACCGGGATTATCTGGCTCTGTGATTTTCCAAGAGTAAAGCCCAGTTTCTTTATACTGGACGTAAAGTAGTCGATGTTTGAATGCAGTTTTTTCTGCAGGACGCCTTTCTTTGCCAGCGGAATTGCAGCTGCGGCTGCGGCGCACAGGTGGTCAGGTAGGGCGGAAGTATAGATGAACTGCCTTGACGTATTTACTAAAAATTCTCTAATTTTGGAACTGGTTGCGACATAACCTCCAAAGCAACCAAGGCCCTTGCTCATGCTGCTGACATGGATGTCGATATCGACTCCAAACTTGGCAGGTGCACCAGAGAATTTTGGTCCGGTAACAAAGTCGCCATGCGCGTCGTCCACAATGGTCATGGCGTCGTTTTCTTGGGCTACTTTGCAGACCTGTTTGAGGTTTGCCAGATCGCCGTCCATGCTGAAAATGCCCTCTGTTATGACTATCTTTCGCCCCCTTGCACCTCTCATTGCTTCTTCAAGGTGCGAAGAATCGTTGTGTCCAAATATCTTGACTTTTGCGCCGCTCAGCCTGCACGCATCGATAATGCTTGCATGGTTCAACTCGTCGCTAAATATCGTGCATTTCCTGTCTGCTATCGCGCTCACTACCCCGAGGTTTGCTGCATAGCCTGTAGGATAGACGAGAGCCGCTTCTGTTCCCCTGTGCTTGGCAAGCATCTCTTCAAGTTCAATGGTCATGGGATCGTTGCCTGCAATGAGCCTCGAACTGCACTGTGATACATGCTTTAAAGCGTCGATCGACGCCTGCATGATCCGTCTATCGTGCGACAGCCCAAGGTAGTCGTTTGAGCAGAGGTGGACGGCCTTTTTGCCGTCGATCGTTGCAACAGGACCATTTACGTCGACATTTTTCAGAGTGCGGTAGAGATTGCCTTTTTCGAGATCATAAAGCCTGCCAATTACAAACGCGTCATTTCGCTTTGAGGCCAATCTCTTTGATCATCGTGATGTCCTTGTTGGGTTGGTTTCCGCCGGTGGTCAGGTAGCCACCCGTGATGATGCCATTTGCCCCTGCCTTTAGCGCAAGCCTGTCTTTTTCCTTCAGGTGGACTTCGCGCCCACCAGCTATCTTTAATATCGTCTTTGGCATGATAAACCGCCATACTGCTATAGTCTTGATGGCGTCCATGGGCTCAATGGTGCCCATTGCTTCCAGAGGAGTGCCTTCTCTGCCAATGAGTATGTTCATAGGCACCTCTTCGGGGTTCAGGGCAGCTATGGAAAACCCAAGCTCGACCCTCTGCCTCGCCGTTTCGCCCATGCCGATGATGCCTCCGCAGCACAGCTCAAGCCCTGCCTCTTTCACAATTCTAGCAGTATTTACCCTGTCTGCAAAATCGTGCGTGCTGCAGATCTTGGAGAAATAGCTCTCTGCCGCCTCAAGGTTGTGGTTATAGCGCTTTACGCCTAGCTGCTTTAGGCGCCTGGCCCTTTCCAGTGTCATGAAGCCCAAGGAAACATTGACCTCTGTGCCAACTTGCTCCTTGATGGCAGTAATCGTCTCGCAAATCTGCTCAAAGTCCTTCTCTGGAGGAGACCTGTACGCGCAGACAAGGCAGAAATTGGTCGCGCCGCCTGCCTTGGCCATCCCAGCTTGCTTGACTATTTCCTCCTTTGGAAGTAGTGGATACTTGTTGATGCCCGTTTCGTAAAAGGTCGACTGGGCGCAAAAGCTGCAATCCTCGGGGCACTTGCCCGACTTGGCGTTTATCAGCGCTTCGACATCCACGACATCGCCATTAAACTTGCGCGTTATGGTGTTGGCGCAGTCTGCAAGCGTCATGACATCCTCAGTGGCAAGCAGTTTTTCTGCTTCGTCAGCTGTTATGCTGCCACCTGCAAGCACCTTGTCCATGCAGAACCTGATAAAAGCAGCGTCTGACATCTTGGAAACGATGTTGTAAACTCTTAATTAAAAGTTTGGTTCACAACCAAGCCAAAAATGGCAATATTTCAAAACTCGAATTTAGAAATATCCTCTGAAAACGCGCATAAAACCATCTATTAACAACTGGCAGGTTTTGGCCGTCCGGGGCGGGGCTTATTGTTCCTAATGTCCAAGTTGTCAAGGAGTTTCTGGCCATGCCTTTCAGCTATTTACTGCTCTGTCTTTCTTTCAGATTATTGACCCTTCTTTTTTAGGAATGGCTATGAAATACCTTTCAAGGCCTCCGGGCGATATATGCCAAAGCCTTGCCGCCATTTGGACCTGACTGGTATAGTTGTGCTTGTATAAAGACAAGATCATTCGTACCGGCAACGATGGTCTTCCGCCGTAGCTGACAGAATACCTGCCTTTAAGGACATAGTAGGCTTCTGGAGACTTTGGACAGATATGTAGGATAAAAGCCCGACGTTTGCCGAATCGGTCATTTCAAAAAGGTATAGGCGCCCTTTGATTGTAATAAGGTGCCAAGGGAAATTCAAAGCACTCCTAAAGTTGATCTGAACCATAATTTTTCAGGGCATCATTCTACCTTCCATATATGCTATGGCTAACAGCCTCTTGTTTCTGGATGCTGCGCAGCCTTTATGCGCATCTAGCAATAATTCGCCTTTTTAGACATTCTTGGGTAGGGTTTGGCGCCATTTTTCTAGCAATTTTACTGTTCCTGAATTTTCTGCAGTTAACAATCTGTTGGTAAAAGCAGGAAAAACGCGATAAAACGAAAACCGTCGCGGCAGGCCTTTACTTAAAACCGTCTGAAAAGGGGTCGTTTTCTAAATTGTCTAAAAAACAGCCCCTTTATTTTACCTTCAATTCCTGCCCTTTTCTGAATAGCAGTTCAACAATTCCTGCTGCCCTTTTTGAACACTTTTGTTGACAAGCCGGCAGTTAAAGCCAGTCTGACAGAAATGCCATGAAATACGCGTTTGCGTATCTGCGGGTAAGCACCGAAGAGCAGACTGTTCAGAACCAAAAGCTGGCGTTGGAAAAATGGGCAAAGGACAATAATTTCCAGATCCTTGACTTTTTTGAAGATTCTGCCGTTTCCGGCAGGGTTCCGGCTACCCAAAGACGGGGGTTCCGTGACATGCTGGACCTGGTAAAAATGGCGCAAATAGACGCGGTACTAGTCTACGAGCTGTCAAGGGTCGGCAGGACATTCTGGGATACGCTTGACGCGATAAAGGTAATCGAACAGTACGCTCCCCTTATTTCCTGCTCGCCACGCGAGTCGTTCTTGCAGACGACTGAGCCAAGCGTGAGAAAGCTGATGATAGGCATCCTGACGTGGGTAGCAGAGCGCGAGCGCGAGATGCTGGTCCAGCGTACCAAAGACGGGATGGAGAGGGCGAGAATGGCCGGTAAAGGAATAGGCAGGCCGCAAAAGGTGCTTGATAAAAATACGCTGATATCAATGCTTGCAGAAAACCAGCCCAAAGCGCGGATAGCAAGATCCCTTGGCGTGTCAAAGGCGACACTCTACAAGGAACTGCGCCAAATAGCTCACAAATAGCTACTACAGTTTTTCCGCCTTTTTGGCCAGTTCCAAGGTTGCGTCCATAATCTTTTCCAAGTTTTCCCTGTCGATAGCAAGAGGCGATATGACCACCATGACATTGCCAAGAGGTCGCAGGTGCACACCCATCCTCAGTGATTCTCTCATGACGAAATAGTTGAACCTTTCTTTGTTCCTGAGGTGGACAAGCGGCCTGCCTGCTCTCGCCATTTCGATACCTGCAAGGAGCCCCTTGTGTCGTATATCTGCAACTATGCTTATGCCTTCGAATTCAGCAAGCCTCTGCTCGATGTATTTTGCATTGGTGCTGATCTGTTGCATCAGATTGCGTTTTTCGTAAAGCTCAAGGTTTGCCAGCGCCGCCGCGCAGCCGACAGGGTGGCCGGTAAAAGTGTGGCCGTGGTAGAACTGCTTGTTCTCTGCATACTGACCCAAAAATGCGTTAAATATCTCATCGTGAGCCAGCGTCACTGCGAGGGGAAAATAGCCCGCGGTCAGCGCCTTGCCCATGCAGACGATGTCCGGCTTTGATTTCTGTGCCGCGTACTCGACCATGTTACCGAGGCGCCCAAATCCTGTCGCTATCTCGTCAAGTATCAAAAGCACGTCGTGCTCCTTGCACAGCTGCGAGATCTTTTGCTGGAACCCTTTTGGATAGATGACGACTCCTCCAGCTATTTGCGCCCCGCTCTCCATCACAAGGGCAGCGCATCTACCGCCAACCTTCTCCAGCACCTTTTCAGTCTTGTCAAGGCACCATTGCACCAGATCGCCTTCGTTGTCAAACCTGCTTCCGTACAATAGCGGGCTTGGGATCCTGTGCACTTTTTTTAGCAGCGGCTTGTAGGCGCCAAAAAACTGCTCTATGTACCCCACAGACATGGCGCCGGCGGTGTCGCCGTGGTAGCCATTTTCAAGCGACACAAACTCTGTCTTTTCTTGCCAGCCCCTGTTGCGCCAGTACTGCAGGGCCATCTTCAGCGCCGATTCGATCGCAGACGAGCCATTATCTGTGTAAAACACCCTGTCCATGCCCTCTGTGATCCCGACAAGTTTCTCTGCGAGCCGGGCCGACGGCTCGTTTGCAAGTCCAAACAGCGTCGAGTGTTGCAGATTTTGTAGTTGCTCGCGCATCGCCTCAACAACCTCGTTTGGGCCGTGGCCCCACACGTTGCACCACATGCTTGCCGTGCCGTCGAGATAGCGCCGGCCCTCGCTGTCGACAAGGTGAAAGCCCTCGCCCTTTACAATGACCCTACCCTCTGTCCTGTCCCAGTCGCGCATCTGCGTATACGGGTGCCAGACGTACTTTTTGTCCGCGTCCTCCAGGCTGTGCAATCTGGTTAAAAGTAACCCTTGGTCCTATCTATTCCTATGCGGGGCATATTCGTGACAGGCACGGACACGGGAGTGGGCAAGACTGCAGTTGCAGCCGGTATTGCCTCTCTTTTGAAAAAGCGCGGCATCAATGTTGGCGTCATGAAGCCTTTTGCGACTGCGAGCAAGAGGTATTCTGCCAAGTTTCGGTCAGAGGATACCGCGGCGCTTGCCTTGGCCGCAGGCGCGACAGAGCCTGATTCTGATCTGAACCCTTCGTTTTTCAGAGTGCCTGCAGCACCGCTTGTGGCGGCGCAGCTTACGGGAGAAAAACCTGCAGTCATGCAGGAAGCGCTGTTTGCGCTCAAAAAGCTTCAGATAACGCACGACTTTGTGGTCGTCGAGGGCATAGGAGGACTGATGGTGCCACTTACAGAGCGCGAATTTGTGGCCGATTTTGCCAAACTTGCCGGCCTGCCTGTGCTAATAGTCTCGCATCCCCGCCTTGGAACAATAAACCACACGCTTTTGACGGTCAGGGCATGCAAGGATTTTGGGCTTGATGTTGCCGGCATTGTCATAAACATGATGCCAAAAAAGCCAACAGCCGTCGAGAAAAAGGCTCCTGAGACGATAGCTAGGCTCGCCGGCGTATCTGTAGTTGCAGTGTTGCCCGAGATGAAAAAAGCCAAGCATGAAGAAATGGCGCGTTTGATTGGAAAAAGCCCACTTGGAGGCAGACTCTTGGTCTAGTGGAGCAATTTCAGGCTGCTTATCCCCTTGTCTATAAGAAATGTATGAATGTCAACTATTAATGACACGTAGTAGAACTTGTCTCCTGCTAAGCTGTAATTTCTAGCCCCTATTTGTACACTTTTTGCAGACACCGTCCAGATATTGTCGCTACTTGGCTGCACCTGTCCTGCTTGCGCGACTCTCTCTCTGTCGTCAGTGGTCTTGATCACCTGTATCACCAAGGTCTTGTCGGGGTTTCTAGCCAGCCTCTTTGTCGACGGGATGACGACATCGAGATCTACGCCTCCGACAGTCACCTTTCTCTCTGATGGCAAGAGTGATGCCGTGAGCATGAAATGCAGAAGGGCTTCGCACAGCGTGCCAAGCTCCTCCTCGCTTGCGCCTGGGCCCATTTCCTTCACACAGTTTTCAACTATTTGTTTGCAATACGTGCGCGATGCCGTGTCTATGTTTGAGCTCACTTCGACGCGGATCTTTTCCCTGCCTATTGCATCGATGACTGAATAGAGGATGTCTTTGACATCGGCCACGCAATGCCAAAACAGGGTACGTTTATTAAATCTGCTTGCGCCTTTACTTTCGATGGCCAGAGTAAAGGTTGCAGTTGGTCTGCTCGTTGCCTCGCTTGTACTTTTGATAATCTATGGCGCAGACGCCGCGGCTGCCGGCGCAAACCCTGACCACCGGGGGTTCCTGCCGCTCAGCGAAGCCGTGAGGGGCAGCGCGCTTGGCGGAGGCGCCGTTGTTATATCGATAATCGGTTTTGTGATCAGCTGGAAACAGCCATCATCTATTGTTGCGATACTGCTGTTTGCAAACGGAGGCCTTATTGTCGCCGGTATGCTCGCCCTTATAGCGCAGGACGCACTTGCGTCAGAGAACGCATCCTCTGCGATGCGCACCATTGGCTCTACCATTGGCATGGGAGTCGTCCTTCTTGGTCTTGGAGGCTGGAAGGTCGCAACCAACGGGCGCCCCGCTAGCAAAAAAGAACAGGCTCCGAGATAATTTTGCCGCAGTGCACCCGCTGCCAGAGCAAAACCGACAGGGCGCTCAGCTGCGTCCATACCGACGAGAAGGATGTCTGCGTTGAGTGTTATCAGCAAATCCACTGGCTGCTGACGGAGGGGTAACGTTTTAAAACAAAACTGCCTTTTCGAGTTCTGAATGAAGGCGGTGATACTTGCGGGGGGCTATGGGAAACGTCTACGCCCCCTGACTGACCAGATGCCCAAGCCCATGATCGAGGTGCTAAGCCTGCCGATAATCGAGTGGCAGGTCAAGTGGCTTTCAAGCTTTGGCATCAAAGAGTTTGTAATCTGCGTTGGGTACATGAAGGAGCACATCATAAACCACATTGGAAGTGGGAGCCGCCTCGGAGTCAAGGTCGGCTATGCAGTGGAAGAGGAGCCGCTTGGGACCGGAGGTGCATTAAAGAACGCTGAAGGATTGCTCTCCGGCCAGAAAGAGTTTTTCATGGTAAACGGCGACATACTCACAAACCTAGATCCGGGCAAGCTTCGCGACGGGGGAGGAGTGCACGCCTTGGCGCTCGTGCCACTCAGAAGTCCCTTTGGTGTCGTAGAAGTAGACAAGGATTCCAAGGTTCTTGGGTTCGTAGAAAAACCCAAGATAACTGACCGGTGGATAAATGCCGGCGTCTACCACTTTACAAGCGACGTGTTCTCATATCTGCCAGAGAATGGCAACATCGAAGTCACTGCGCTGCCTGCGCTGGCAAAGGAGGGCAAGCTCAAGGGCGCAAGGTATGAGGACATTTTCTGGCGCTCGATAGACTCGCATAAGGACATCGAAGAGGCCGCAAGGGAAATGCAAGCTGCAGGGCTGTCATGAAGAAGAATATAGGGTATAGTCTTGGGCCGCTACTTTCTATGCAGGAAGTGCTTGCGTGCGCTCGTCTTGCAGATGCAGGTAACGCCGACTCTGTCTGGGTTCCTGAATCGTGGGGACGGGAATCGTTTTCAACGCTTGGGGCAGTAGCGCAGGTGACAAAAAAGGTCCGCATAGGCACCTCCATCATCAGCATCTTTGCCCGCACGCCTGCCACGGTTGCAATGGGTGCCACCACTCTTGATATGCTATCTGGCAACAGGTCAATCATCGGCCTTGGCTCAAGTACTGAGGCGATAGTAGAGGGATGGCACGGCGCTAAATTCGACAGGCCAGTGGAGAGAATGCGGGAGTACGTGCATTGCATCAGGCTGATGACATCAGGCGAAAAGTCGACGTATGAGGGAAGGTTTTACAGCATCAAGAATTTCAAGATCCTGCATCGCCCGCCAAGGACGCATATTCCAATTTTCATGGCCGCGGTGAACAAGAAAATGGTGTCCCTTGCAGCCGAGGTTGCGGACGGCGCCCTGCTTTACCTCAGGCCGCTTGACGAGCTAAAGGAAACAGTCGCTGCAATAAAACAGTCTGCAAGGAAGGATTTTGAAATAGCATTATCGCTCATCTGCGCAGTCTCTGACAGCAAGCCGGAAGAGGCGAGAAGGCGCGCTGCAAAGACACTTGCGTTCTATGTCGCAGTCGGCAAATACTATAGCAAGTTTCTGGCCGAAAACGGCTTTGCAGAGGAGGTAAAGCGCATAGCTGACGAATACCGAGCAGCAGGCGGGAACGCGGTCGCCAGGCATGTCTCTGATCGGATGCTTGATTCGCTTGTCATCGCAGGAACAAGGCAGGATTGCGCCAGGCAGCTTGGCCGGTTCGCCAGGGCGGGCATTACCCTGCCAATAGTCCAGGTGAACCCTGTCAAGGACGCAGAAAGTTCATTTAGGGAAATGTTGTCAACCTTCTAGATTGCGCAGGGTAGCTATCGCCTCTGCGGCGACTGGTCGGTTCGCAAAGGCGTCTGACAGGCCCATCTTTGAGCTTGCCTGCGAGCCCTGCATAAATGTCCTCAAAGAGGTGGGCAAGGATGTCGACGCAGTCATGCTCTCAACCTGCGCGACCGACCAGTACAGCTCGACTATCGTTTCAGAGATGCTGGGCTTGAGGCCCAAGGTCTCACAGCGTATAGATAACCTCTGTAATTCGGGCACAAACGCCATCGCATCTGCATACTCTATGATCTCTGCAGGACTGTGCGACTCGGCTCTCGTGGTGGGCGCAGAAAAGGCGCGTAGTGAGGGCAACAGGCTGGTATGGGACATCACACGAGGCTCGTTCAACTTTCCCGTTCACTGGGCGGCCATGTTTGCCAAGGCGCATATGGGGCGCTACGGCACTACCGAGGAGCAGATGGCGCAGGTGTCAGTCAAGAACCACAGAAATTCGTCAAAAAATCCCAATGCGCTCTTTCAAAAAGAGGTGAACATACGTCAGGTGATGGACTCGAAAAAAATAGCCGGCCCAATAAAGCTTCTTGACTGCTCTGCACCATGCGACGGGGCGTCGGCAGTTCTGCTGGTAAGCGAGGAGAAGGCAAAAAAACTAGAAAACCCAGTGTGGATAAAGGGAATAGGCCAGCAGACAAACGGTGCAAGCTTTGCAACAACTGCTGCAGACCTCTCGCAGCTTGACACGGCCAGGCAGGCGGCGCGTGAAGCCTACAGGATGGCCAAGGTCCAGCCTTCCCGCATAGACGTTGCAGAGCTGCACGATGCCTTTACGATACTGGAAATAATGGCGTATGAGGACCTCGGATTTGCAAAAAAAGGCGAGGGCGGCAAATTCGTCTCGCAGAGGGAAATTGCGATAAACACCCGGGGCGGGATACTGGGCTGCGGCCATCCCGTAGGTGCGACCGGCGTGGCCCAGACTGCTGAAATCTTTGTACAGCTTGCAGGCAGGGCGGGAAAAAGGCAGGTGAAAAACTGCAAGACCGGCCTTGTGCACAACTTGGCGGCCGCAGGATCTTCTGCTACGGTGATGATATTTGGCACCTGAATTTCTGGAGCTTTTGAAAAAAGGTAAATTTGCAGTTCCTGTCTGCACGTCATGTCAGAAAAAGGCATGGCCCCCTTCCGCGCACTGCTCTTTCTGCTTCTCAAAGACAAGACTGGAGCCTACGGAACGGGATGGGGTGCTTGAAGAGCTTGCGGATTCGCACGTTTCTGGCCGCGAGGGGACGTTTGGCATCATAAGGATGGATGGGTTCAGGCTCATAGGTTCACTTGACCGCACGTTACACCGGGGTACAAGAGTAAGGATGACTGCATGTGGAATAGGGCCAGATGGCTCACCGTTCTATCGCTTTGCGCCGGCGAAATGAATACTTATTAATGATATGAGGGCAACTTGAGCCAGATGAGTTATGACCGGTTCGTCGACGAAAGGCTCCTGACAAGCAGGGACGCGCTCAACCGAATGCAGATCAAGATGAAGCTTGTCGAGATCGACGAAAACGCCCGGGATTTTTCGCAAAGATTTGGCCGGAGGGTGCTGGTCAAAAAGGTGCTATTGACTATAAAATACACCGAGACTGAAGAGGTGGAGGAAAAAGAGATGGACATTGAAGAGATTGAAAAGAGGATGAAAAAAGAACGATTGTTCAGCTCGACAAACAGATGGCTCTCGCCAAGTGAGGTAAAGAACGGCTATGTGGTCGCAAGCCGTCATTTCGACCTGCTTGCAGACGCAGTAGCCCTTGACATAATCAAGGTATAGGTATTTCAAAATTCGAGTTTTGAAAGGTCATGTTATGGGCCGCTTTACCCATACCCTTATCGTTTCAATCCAAAATGCGACGGCGCCTGCGACCGCAAAGCCAACCGCAAACACGTCAAGGTGGGCAAAATTCAGCACAAGGTACGCTATGAACATGGTCGTGAAAAACGCCGCAAAAAACGCCAAGCGTGGCACCGCGAGGCCGCCTACGTTCACAAAAGCCTGCAGGACTCCTACCTGCACCTTCTGGACGACGTAGTACCTGCCGTATTCATCCTGGCTTACAAGGGCCAGCTGGGTAAGCTTTTCAATGTGGTAGTTGGCCACACTTGGGCTTGAAAATGCTAGGTCGCGCTGTACTTCGCGCACGCCAACAGGCTCTTTGCGCTTTATCATGTACATGTAGACCTGCAGCGTCTTACCCTTCAGCTGGTCCTCTATCCTGCCACTATCTTGCACATCGTCCTTGCCGCTCAAGCCTGCCACACGCGATAATGGCCATATCACTTTAAAGTTATCGTAATTCTATGTAAGATCGGAAAATGTAACTAGCTTCTGTATGCTCGCACTGTAATGGCATGGAGAAAGTAATCTATACTCGTTATGGAAAAGGTAGGCATGGTATCATCTAGCGACACCGTACTCATTGAGGAAGAAGTGATCGAGGGAATACCTGTATGCAGCACCAACTACTCCAGCCCGGTAGTAGAGCAGTCGAATTTCATCGACGAGGTCTCGTATAAAATCGGAAACAGAAGATACGTAGAAAACGCCCCGCATTTCTAGGCTGGAGGGCGCACATTTTTTGCACACTGAAAAAGAGGAGAGGGAACTGCGCGACATTGAGCTTGAAAACATACTCGGCAACCTCTTGATTGCCGAGTACCAGGTGGACAAGCTTCGCACGCGCCTTGCAGAGCGAGTTGGAGGCTATGGTGGGACAAAAAACCACAGCAAGTCCACATATACGTTCAAGAACAACAATCGCCTCTACAGAGTCCGAGTCGAGATAGACGAAATGGCGCTATAAATTAAATTATAATATTTCATCATTTGCTCAGCTGCCGCTTGATTATCTCGTGACGAGTTTCTTTTCTGTGCTCGGCGGCCAAGTCTTTTTCTATAAAGTCTTTGTCACACAGCGTGCAGTGGTACGATATCATGAGAAAGTCTACACTCTGATTCTTTAAAGACTTGCGCTCGTGCTTTTTGTGGGAGAGAAAATGATGGCGCCGCTGACCAGACTCGAACTGGTGACCCACTGGTTAACAGCCAGTTAAGCTCCGAAGCACAATATGCGCTTTGAATTTGCTCTACCATGCTGAGCTACAGCGGCGCAAGTATACGCATTTTTCATGCACAAAATAAATGTTTTTGTCCGACGGAAAATTGAGAAATGGAAAAAGAAAGAGAAAAAAAGACCTTTTACATGCCTTCTTCGCGGGAGTATATGTACAACCCGTCGAGGAAGACACGCTGGTCCTTATCCTTTATCTTGGTCGACAGCTCGATGTTGGCGGCAGTCTGTGAGACATCTTCAAGGCTTGGGCCCTTAACAACAACATCTTCACCCTGCACCTCAACCTTGGTATCGCCCTGTATGCGCGCCACGCGGGCAGATCTCTCGCCGAAAAAGTTCTCAACATGGACTTCTTTGCCCTTTACCTTGACAGAGATCGGAAAGTGCGCAAAGATGATCTTTACTTTATACGTATATCCTTTCTCTACGCCCTTTATCATGCTCTCGATGATGCTCCTTGCAGTGTTTGTCACCGCTAGGTCCCGCTTTCTCTTGCCATATGGCTTGATAACTACCTTGGCGCCTTCAAGCGTGATTGTGGCGGGAAGCTTTAGGAAATCCTTCTTGACCGTGCCCATTTTGCCCTTTGCAACGATTGTGCTGCCTTCCTTTGTGACCTTGACGCTCTGAGGTATTGCTACCTCAGCCATTATCTCCTCAATAGACGTAGCCAACCAGAACTCCTCCTAGACCCTGCTGCTGCGCCTCGTGGTGCGACATGATGCCCTTGCTTGTAGAGACAAGCAAAATGCCCATGCTGTACGCCGGCAGGAACTGTCGCTCCCATCCAAAGTACGCGTCCTTCTTGACCGAAAAGCGTGGCGTGATGATACCGCACTTGTTTATCTTTGCTAATAGCTGTATGCGGAATTTGCCGGCCCTGCCATCGTCCACTTGCTCAAATTCGCCGATGTAGCGGTGCTTTTGCATGACGCGAAGCACTTCGCTCGCAAACTTGCTTGCGGGCAGGACGATGCATTCCTTCTTCCTTCTGGACTCATTATTGTGTATGGTCGTAAACATGTTTGAGAGAACGTTTAGCGCTGGCATATTTTTACTCGAACTTCCTGAATCCCAAGCTCTCCGCCACTTCTCTGAAACACTGTCTGCAAAGCATCAGGTTGTATTTTCTCACCAAGCCGTTATATGAACCGCACCTTCTACACCATCTGGCCCCGCGGCCGTGTGCGACTATTTTCCTTCCAGTCTCTTCTACTGTTCTTGGTTTTGGCATCTTACGCTACCTCCGCTCCATATTGTTCCTTGAAATAATTGATTGCATCTTCCTTTGTGATCCTGTGGCTCTTGCCAATGCGTGCGCGCTTGCGGCTCTTTCTTGCAATCCTGTATCCCGGCCTGACCAGCACGACATTTACGTCCATGCCGAAAATGCCAATCTCGGGGTTGTATTTCGTGCCGGGTATGTCGATGTGCTCGTGGATGCCTATTGAAATGTTGCCAAAGTTGTCAAAGGATGACTCTTTGAGCGTATTCTTTTTTGCGGCGATCACGCGCTTTAGGAATTCTATTGCCTGGTCGCGCCTCATCGTGACCATTGCACCGATTGGCTCACCTTGATGAATTCCAAAGTCGCGCACTGTCTTTTTTGCGCCCCTGACTGCCGGCTTGTTGCCCGTCAGCTCTGTGAGCGCCTTTTTGGCCTTCTCTATCGGCTCGCCGGACTTGCCGACGCCGATGTTGACTACTACTTTGTCTACTGTAATCCTCTTCATGTTTTGCGTCATTTGTTGCTGCTGTTGCTCGCTCATCTCTAGTTCACCTTTATCGCCGGCTTGTCGGCTCCGATTACCATGACCATCTCGACTGGCAATTCAACAGACCTGTCGTCAAATGTGACAAGGGCGCGGGTTGGAAGCGAGAAGATTCCTTCTCGAATGTCCTCGATCCTGCCAATCCTGCCTGCGTTTTCGCCGGTTATAATTATGGCCATCGAACCCTTTTCAAACTTGATGTGGCTCTTGACATTGGCGCCTGGAAGCTGGAGGACGCATGTGTCGCCCACCTTCATCTTGGCATCGGTTATCAGCGTCTTGCCGTCGTGGAAGCCATACTGAAGTTTCTTGCCCTTGGTTGTGACCTTGCTCGTTATCTTGGCTAGTTTTACGTCCTTCTCCGAGTTTTCGACTGCAACCGCCGTCAAAAGCTCCGAATCCTTTGGCACAAGTCTGTATGCCTGGCCGGTGGATGTTTCAACCACATCCATTAGACCCACTGCAAGGTTAGGGTCGTGCCTGACGACGCCGTCGACCTTGATCTTGCCTGCGTTGAGCACGATCTTGGCCTCCTGCGCGTTCTTTGTTATCTTCAATACATCGCGGAGCACCATGCCAAGCGGGTATGCGTGGTTCTTCGGGTGTGGTCCGGGTTTGACGCGCATGACAAACTGGCTCTGCTTCCTCTTGATGTCCCAGAACTTGGGGGCCATCTGCCTCTTTACTCTAGTGTCGCCGCCTTTCTTGCCCATCAGTCAGCCGCCTCCTTTTTCTTTTTTGTTGCTGCCTTCTTCGCCTTTGCCTTGGCTGCTTTGGCAGGCGACTTTTTTGTTTTCTCTGCAGCAGGCTGAGAAGCCTTTGCAGCTGGCGCCACCTTCTGACCTGATGTCAATGCGCTCTGTCTGTACTTGTCGTCCATCTTTAGGCTGGTTACCATCACGTTTGAAGCGTGGATAGGGACCTTTACCTGTCCTCCGCGGATCTTTTCGTGCTGCACACCCTCTATCTGGAGTGTGCCATTTTCAGTGTTTACTTTTTCCACCTTGCCCTCTACGCCTCTGTATTCGCCTCGCATGACACGGATCGAGTCGCCCTTTATCACGCGCACGCTGCGCCTCCCGTACTGCTGGCGAAGGTTATCTGCTAGGGTTGAACCAATCATCTTGTCGCGCTGGTGCTTTGGAATGTGGATAAGTTTTGGGTTAAGACCTGTCATACTATCATCCCCGCCAAGTTTGCGATCCTTGGCCATTTTTCTGCTGCTTCGCTTGCGACCGGCCCTTTGATGTCCGTGCCCTTGATCTCGCCTTCAGGCGTCACGAGCACTGCCGCATTGTCTTCAAATGAGACACGCGTGCCGTTTGGACGCCTTATGGGGTATTTCTGCCTGACAATGACTGCACCAAAAACTTGCTTGCGCAGTTCAGCGGGGCCCTTTTTGACCGTGACTGTGACAAAATCGCCAACTGCAGCTGCCGGCTGCCTGGAATGCCTGCCCTTGTATCTCGTGACCTGCGCGATGCGGAGCACCTTTGCACCGGTATTGTCCGCGCAAACAAGCTCTGCCGTAACCGGCAGCGCCCTTGTAATGTAGGGGCGGAACTCTTCAACGCCCTTGGCAGAAACTGCCCTGGATTTAGCTCCTGCTGCCATCCTTTGTGTTCACCTCGATCACTACGAACGATATCGTCTTTGAAAGCGGCCTGCATTCTGCGATTGTGACTTCGTCGCCTTCCTTTACGTCAACGCATGCCGGAAGGTAAGCGTGCACCTTAGAACGCGAGCGCTCGTATCTCTTGTACTTGTGCACAGGCCTCGGATACTCTTGCGAGACTACTACCATCTTTTTCGCCTTGGCGCTTGCAACTGTTCCTCTGAGCATCTTGCCTCTTACCGAGAGCGTACCATGGAACGGGCAAAGCTCGTCCTCACACGTCTTGCGGGGGGCAATGACTGAAACTCCAATATTTCTAACCATCTATCTATCATCACTCTCTATCTATAATCGCGATATACGATCCTCAGGTCTTGCTATCAACGACGAACCACTTATAAAGCAAACGCCGGTTTGTGCTTGGATCTCGATTGTAGTTGCGGCTGCTTTTGCAACCTGTCTTGTCTTGTCGCCGGACCTGATTGAAATCATATTTCTCGTTTCAAAGACTATTTTTCCAGTCAGCCCTACAAGCGTCGGATCTGATGATTTGACGACGGTGGCGTCAAGGCCGATGATCTCGTGGGCTAGGATATTTTCCGCAGTTATCATTGCGCCTTGGCCTTCCTTTCGTTCATAATGGTGAGTATACGCGCAATATCACGGCGCATATAACGGATCTCGCCAGAATGCTTTTTCAGCGTGCCCTTGGACTGCTCGGACCTGACCTTGGCAAGGTCTGCCTTTAATTCAGACAATTTTCCGTCAAGGTCCGTGTCGTTCATTTCACGAAGGACCTTTAGCTTAAGACGCGCCATTCTTGGTCTCCTCCACTGCAGACGCAGCCACCTCTTCTGCAACCGGTGCTGCTTCTGCCTGTTCAGGTTGTGGCGCCGCTTGTTGTTGCTGCTGTTGCTGTGGTGCGTTTTCTGCAAGCACAAATTCTTGCGGAAGGTTTGCCTTTGTGGCTATCCTTAGCTGGATGCCCATCAGACCCATCTTTGTCAGGACGTGGGTAATTCCAGTCTGGACAATCTTGCCTGCGATGTCGCCGCTCTTTGGCACGACTCCTATTGTGTGCTTTTCAAAGTGCGCGCGCTCTGTGCGGAGTTTGCCTGAAATCACTACTTCGACGCCCAGTGCACCGTTGCTCATGACCGTGTTGAGCGTCCACATTGACGCGCGGCGAAATGCCGTTCCGCGCTCTATCAATTGCGCAATCCTGTTGCACATAATGTGCGGGTTCAGTTCCGGGTTCGTAACTTCAAGGACTGAAATCTGCGGGTTCTGCAGGCCGAACTTTTGCTCCAGCTTGGCCATCAGGTCCTTGATGCCTGTTCCCTTGCGCCCAATTACGAGGCCAGGCCTCGTAACGTAGACTGTGATCCTTGCACCTACCGGCGTTTTTTGGATCTCAACTCCGCCAAAGCCTGCGTCCTTTAACGCCTCTGAGAGAAATTCGTTTATCTCCATGTTGCGGTAGCTGTTCTTCATTACGTTCTTGACTGCGCTCATTGTGAGCTGACCTCCTGCGCGACCAGTTCGAGGTGTACAAGTGTGTCATACTTGGGGCTTGACCTGCCCATGGCCCTCGGCTGGAACCTCTTGATCTTGGTGCCCTTGTGCGTAACTGCACTTACTATGCGCAGCCTATCAAGGTCCATGCCCTTGTATTCTGCGTTTGATTCGAGGTTGTCAAGCAACTTCAAAAATTCTTTGGCAGCCTTTTGCGGGAATCGTCCTGCTCCAAAGCCGTCACGAATGTTTGAGCGGTGCGCGACTTCGTTGTGATAGCGCCTGTATGGTACTGCAATTTTCTTGGCGACTACATTTTCAAGATACTCGCGCGCCTTTTCGATGGACATGCCCTTTATTGCAACTGCGATCTCGCGCGAATGTTTATGCGAGATGCTCTTTTCGCGGACAGCGGCACGCACGTGGCGGGCCTTGTCAAAGTTCTGGAAAGAGTAAGAAAAGCTTGGCATAACCATCACTTCAGCGGGACGTACAGGCTGGACCTGGATGCGCCGACACCTGGTGCTCCGTGCTGTACTCTCTTGTTTGTTATCGCGTATTCTCCGAGATAGTGCCCGATCATCTCTGGCCTGATTGCGACCTGCGCAAATTCTTTGCCGTTGTGGACCATTATCGTGAGACCAATCATATCGGGAAGGATTATCATGTCCCGGACATGCGTTCTGATGTTGCCCTTGAGCTTGCCCTCGCGTGCCAGTTTGATCTTTTCGCGCAGCTTTCTCTTGTCGTCGTTCATGTATGTACTGACGCGTTTGTCAAGCGACCTGCGCTGGCGTGAGTTGAGAAGGGGCAGAACATTCTCAATAGACAGTGATTGTAACTGTTCTGGGGTGTAGCCCTTGAACTTGAACTCTCGAACCATTATATCATCTCCACGACCGCTGAACCACTTTTAAATCTAACGAGCGTCATGTACACACTATACCAGCCCCAGCTTTGTTGCAAGTTCCCTTGCGCCTTCCGGTGATGCAAATCTAACAAACGCTTTTTTGCCACGAATGGTGCGGGCAGTGTTGACTTCGGCTGCCTCTGTCTCGTAGAGTATACGTATGGCCTCGATTATCTGGCCCTTGCTTGCGTGCTCAGACACCATGAATGACAGCTTGTTTTCCTTCTCTATCTGGTTGAACGTCTTTTCAGTGACATAGGGCGCGATAATGATGTTTGTCGCCTGTTCTGCGCTCAAGCTGCCGCTGCTTGATGGTACTACTGCTGCTGGTTTGCTTTCGTTATTGCTCATCTTGTCATCTCCATTATCTTGTGCATCGGGGCTTTTACTTCCTTCAGCTGCTCGATTGCGTTTTGCGAAAATACTGCCAGCCTGATTGGCTTTGAGCCCGGTGCCAAGTCAAGCACGCTTATCTCGCGAGCCGTCTTGACCGTCACTCCGGGCAGCGCCTTTATCGCAGTGACCTTGGCGTCATTGCCTACCACTACGAGCGCACTCGTGCCGTGACGCGCAGACCTTCCCCTGCGACGCGCGGTGCCTGTGCGGACCTTGCGTGTGCTTGCAGCGCGCGCCATGTCGTCGCCTAGCCCCAGCGCTGCGAGTGCCTTTTGCAGGTCTTTGGCCTTTATGATGGATTCAATATCGTTTGAAACTATCAGCGGCAGTTTGACGTCCTTACCCAGTTTGTGGCCGCGTCCTTCAACCAGATCGCGCCGTGCAGTAGCCGCAATTGCAGAACAAAGCCCTAGCTGCCTTTCCTTGTTGTTTATCTTTTTGTAAATGTGTTTCCACGACTCTGGCGGGTGAGCGACCCTGCCGTGCCTTACGCCTGCGACGCCTGCAGCCTGGCCTGCTCTTGGGAAGCCTTCGCCCCTCGCCCTCGCAAGACGGGCGATGCCGAGGCCGGTGTTCTTGGACTCTGCAGACACATTCTCGCCTGCCCCCGGATAGCGCCCCTGCCTCTGGTACGTGTGTGACATCAGGTTGACATAGACCTTGTGTATTACTTCTGGCCTGTACGGTGTATCAAAGACGATCGGCAGTTCAACGCTGCCTACGTCCTTGCCGTCGATGCCTATTATGCTTGATTTCATTATTCGACCACTACCTCTAGGACCTTTGGCTCAAGGACCTTCTTTGGAATGTTGCGTATGGGGTGGCGCATCTTGATCAGGCGTTGCGGGACACCGGGGATCGAGCCACGCACGATGATATAGTCTCCCTTGACCAGCCCAAAGTGCTTGAATCCGCCTTTGGGGTTAATTGCGCTATCCTTCTCTGCGCTTGACATTACCAGTATACGCTTGTTATACTCGGTACGCTGGTGAAATCCCCTCTGGCCCTGCCTTGCTACTGTGTACATGACTACTGCAGGCGAGATCGGGCCCAGCGTTCCTACCGCGCGAACGCTTTTTCTCGACTTGTGCTGCTTTCTTTTGACACCGAACCTTGTGATGGGCCCTTCTACACCCTTGCCGCGCGTGATGCCAAACACGTCTATGTTCTGGCCCGGTTGAAAGATGTCACTTGCCTTGATTTCTTTGCCGAGAATGCTCTTGGCGTATTCAAACTGCGCCTTTGCGTCCTTGCCGGAAAGGCCCAGCTCAAACACAAACGGCTTTTTCTGAGAAATGCCGACGGAACTTGGAGTAATAGAAGCAATTGCCATGATAGAGCTTGCCTGTGCGACCTTGCCCTCGGCCTTGACCATTGCGTCCTCGGCCTGCTTGACATCGACTCTGCGGGACAATTCTTTTGGAAGGTCCTTGGTGTATACGTCAAAGATGGCGTGGTCGCCATAAAGGTCTGTCTTGTAGGCACGGATGCCGATAATCTTGATCGGCGGAGTCGCAATGACTGTTGCAGCATTGAGCAGCTGCTTGCCAAAGTTCGGAGTCTTTTCCCTGTCGTCAATGGTTAGAACGTGTATACCGCCAACCTTGAAACCTGCAAACCCGAGCAGAGTGCTCTTCTCTCCAGACACCTGAGGCCAGGTCCTGACCCTCGCTTCGAGGCTTCTCGCTCTGGCCCTTGGTCTGAAGGCGACACTACCCCTTCTCGGGGCACTATACTTACGATGACCCATAGGTAACGCATCAGTCTGACTATTCCTTTTATAAATTATGCAGTACCAAAAGCTAATTCTTTGAAAGTACAGACGCATTCAGGATCGCAAGAGAGCCAAGCATTGCTTCCTCTAGGCGTACCGTCTCTGTAGCCTGGTGCGGGAACATGTTGATGACGAACTCGACCTTGGCGTTGCTACCCTCCTTTGCCAGTATCTCGTGCACGCCGTGCTTTGGCGCGCCAAAGATTACGAGCACGTTCTCGCTGGCTTTGATGCGTTCTGTCAGCTTGACTTCGTTGTTTTTGAAAAAGCTCCCCTTTCTTGAGGTGATTATTGTAGTGGTCGTCGTCTTGTCGACGCTATTCATCAGTTTTATGATAGATGGCACCTCCTTTACCTCGTACCCCCAGTACTCGGAAATGTCCTCGCCAGTCGCTTCTTTTGCGCGCAGGTTTGGATATGGCGACGTGATCTTGACGTTCACTTTTTTCCCTTCAAAGCCCTGACCTTCAAATGGCACTAGGGATCCAAGCCCTGTCTCTACAAACAGCTGGCCCTTTACCTTTGCAATGACTCCGGCGCGCACATCGCCGGCCCTGATGGTCTTTATGTCCTGCAGCGGCCTGTGATGAGGCGCCTTGATTGGATGGAGTATGCCAGCAAATTCCAGCTCGCTCATCCTTGGATATAATATCTTTCTCAGGTATTGCGGCGTGTCGAGATAGCGCAGGATCGTACGCAAAAGCACTGGATCTTCTTTCTCAAATTGAGAGAGCGGGTCGTGGTAGATGTAGATCCTATTTACTTGGAAAATGGAGCACGCACGAGCAAACTGGGCTATCTTGATGCTTTTGTCACGCTTGGTCTGCTCGTCTGAAAGAGACGAATCGGGAATTGCGACCCAGAGATTTGGCATTTACTCGTTCAGCAGTCCCTGCACGATGCCTTCAAGCTGGCCCGTTGCGCCAAAGAGATTGTAGCGGAGGTTTCCTTTCCGATCAATTATGAGTGAAGTCGGCGTTCCACGCATCGCGTATTCCTCAAAGGTCTTTGCAGAATACTGCTTGTGCTTTAGGTATTCTTTTACGCGCCCTATCAGCACCTGCCTTTCCTTCTCGCTGTACGACCTGAAATCAGGAACGTTGGCCTCGATAAAGTCCATCACCCTGCTTTCCGTCAACTGACCGTTTTCCTTCTGAAGCACGTCCATGCCTACTGGGAAGGGGATCTTGTACGGGATTTTTGTGCCTTCTTTCAATTGACTATACATCGAGAGCGCCTTGTACGTCTCGCCTACTACTTCGCCAGTCGTTACCAGCTTTTTGAGGTTTTCAAGCGTGTTTAATTCATAATCTTCAAACGCAGTTGCCATGCCAAGCATCGTTAGACCCTTGTCCTTGTACCTGTTGTAAATATCGATGGCTTCAGGGATGCCGTACATAAAGCAGCCAGGGCAGTTTACTTGAAAGACTTCTACGACCACAACGTTACCTCTCTCTTTATCTATGTTTGTGGGCTTGCCCTGAACCCATTCAGAAATGTGGAGGTTTGGGGCCTTGGATCCTATCTTGACCATGATAAAAGAAAGAGATGGCTGTCGTTAAATTAACCTTGCTTGGATTCTCAGGCCTGTCTCTTGCTGGCGCGGTCCTTTGCCATAGCCGCATACTTTTCCAGTTCCTCGTCCTCGACCTTGCGCATGGTCTTGTCGGCGGTGCTGATGATTGCCATCTTCAGGTTCTTGGTGCCGGACTTGTCCTCGCTCACCATGTAGATGCATTCCACTGCAAGTGCCGCCGCCTCTGCCATCGAGATCTCGGGCTTGTATGATTTTTCGAGGAAGTCGGTAACTTGGTCGCTTCCTGCGCCAATAGCGACTGCGTCATACCCGATGTAGGTACCAGACGGATCGGTAAGGAACAGGTTTGCGCCGTTCTTGTCGACGCCTGCAAGAATGAGTGCAACGCCAAACGGCCTGACGCCTGCGTACTGCGTGAACTGCTGCGCCATGTCAGCGATATTTTTAGCGACGCCTTCTACGTCTACCGGCTCGTCGTAAATGAGTCTGTTGCTCTGCGCAAAGAACCTTGCATGGTCCACCTGCGTCCTTGCGTCAGGGATGTATCCTGCAGCCGCGACGCCGATGTGGTCGTCTACCTGGAAGATCTTTTGCGTAACATTGTTTATCTGGAGCTTTCTCGTCTTTTCCTCGACCGCTAGCACGACGCCCTCGCTGGACTTGATGCCTATTGCCAGCGTTCCGCGACGCACCGTCTCGATCGCGTATTCAACTTGGTAAAGCCTGCCATCTGGCGAAAATACGGTAATTGCTCGGTCATAGCCTGCTGCTGCGGGTAACAATTCGATCTAAATTCGCCTTGCCGTTCAATTTAAGTCTTCTGAGAATTTGCGATGCCTTTAGATTTTAATACCGTTTTTTTCAAGCAAGCCTGTGCAAGACGATATTGCGTTCTGGGGTCACCCAAACGTTCAGTCGCTCCATGCAAGGACTGTCGAGATAACAAGGGAGGAGCATCTGACGCTCCGGGGCGACTGCATAATAGGAGTCAGGGCTGAAAAAGCCTGCGCCGACATTGACGGGCAAGTGCGCAAGAGGTTGATGCAGGACGGCTCGCAGGTAACGATTGAGATAATCGTCGGCAGCAAGACATACGCGGTAAAGGGCGAGGGTGACAGCCGGCTCACTTTGAAAAATTCGCATGATGTCGTCATTCGCAAGACCAACTTTGTGTGTCCCCGCACGCTCTCTGTACGATGCAACAGGGCATCTTCCGACATCCCCCGTGAAATGATAGAGCTTTTGAAGGATCCAAAGACGAAGGGAATTTTTCGGATAACCGTCGAGTAATAGGACCTCTACTTGTGCTGCCTAGCTTCGGGGCTCTTGCCTGCCAGTGGTGGTGGTTGTTGCTGCTGCCGGTCCTTCTCAACAGCCTTGACAAGAGCTGCGTTGACTATCTCTAGCGCAAGAAACTCGCTGCACCTGCTGTCTTTATCAAGCGCAGAAAACCGCTTGTCTCGTTTTATGCCGCTTAGGATCTTGGCGATCTTGCCGCTAGTGTCGTCTATCAGCTTTGCCGCCTTGCTGTCAAGGTCTGACGGCGCCTCGCAGTTGTAGACCTTTAGCGTCGCAGAGTAGTACTTCATCACCGCACCTCTGACCTCGACCATCTTGGCAGCCTCTATCAGGCCGGCCTGCTTTAACGTGTCGAGGTGATGCCTGACAGTCGTGGTGGCCTTTTTGTGGCCCGCGCTGCCAAGCGCCTTGGCGATTTCTTCTGCCGACATGGGTTTTGCACCCAGAATCTCTAAAATGCACAGTCTGACTGGGTCGCTCAATCCCTGGGCTGCAACATGACCCAAAGTCGTCACCCTCCTTATTTTGATGTCTTTACGGAATATCTCGCCTGCCATGTTTGCATGGAAAAGTGGCCATCGCAAGTAAAAATGCACCCGTCAGTTAGTTTTGCCATGATGGTCAATTGCAATCGCTATTGTAGTTGCAATTTGAAAACTGCGACTGCAAAGTCATTATCACGCTCTGCGCTAATTATTGTCAATTAATACATAGTGTTATCATATTGCTACCATGGAATTGCCAGGTACTTCCTTTTGGACTGCAGAAAGGACGGCCTGTCGCACCCTGCGAGCGTGCGACCAGATTAAAAACGCCAAAAACGCAGTTTCAGATTGAGCAGTACTCCTCTACAGTTTGTCGCCAGTTATCCTTTCATATGCTATTGTATAACGCCGTACAAGCTCGCTGACCACTTCTGGCGCCACCGTCGGCGGCTCGGGCTTTTTGCCCTTCTTGGCAAGTCTGTCGATTTCCTCCTTGAACCCTGTCTTTATGAGCCAGTCTCGAAGGTGCTGCTTGTCATATGCTTCCTGCGTTCTGCCCTGCTGCCAGTCTGATTTGATCCACAACCTGTATTCGTCTGGGCCAAGTGAATCTCCAAGCACTATCTTGCCGTCCTTGTCTCTGCCAAACTCGAACTTGACATCGGCAATGATAAAGCCGCCCCTGTCTGCAATCTGGCTCATTTTTTCATACAGTGCGATCGATGTCTTCTCAAGGTAGTCATAATCAGCCTCTGATACAAGACCCATGGCAATTGCTTGCTCTCTATTGATAGGCAGGTCATGCTCCTCAGACTTTGTCGTAGGATCAAAGATCGGCCTTGGGAGTCTGGCCGCAAGCACTGGATTGTAGTCTGCAGGCAGGTCCTTGCCAAGGTGGCTCTTGTAGCGGTCAACAAAACTACCATAGAAATATCCCCTCACGACGCACTCGACGGGTATCATTTCCAGCTTTTTTACGAGCATCTTATCTCTGTCGACGACCTTTATCATGTGGTGAGGCGTGCCAAGGGTGTTGAACCAGAACTCGCCAAACCTGCAGAGCACCTCGCCCTTTCTCGGTATCGGCGTCGCCATCATGACGTCAAACGCAGAAACGCGGTCTGAAAACTGGAACAGGATGTCGTCGCCTTCCTCGTAGATGTCCTTGACCTTGCCCTTGCGGATTAGCCTCAATACGCCTCAACTCCAGCATAGTCTGCATATCTGCTTATCGTTGAAAGACTTTTAACGGCGCCCTTTTGAATTTGCAATTGATGAACAAGGGCATCCTCGACCTTGGTAGGCAGACATGCATTGGGATTATTGGCGGCGGGCAGCTGGGCAAGATGATAGCGCACGAGGCGAGAAGGATGTCATTTAAGGTGATAGTGCTTGACCCCACTGACGGGTGCCCTGCGGCGAAGATAGCAGACGAGCAAATAGTCGCCGACTTTAAAGACGAAGCAGCGATAATGAGCCTGGCCGACAGGTGCGATGTGCTGACGTACGAAATCGAGCTTGCCAATTCGACTGCGCTAAAGCAGCTTGAGGAGCGCAACTACCCAGTCAGGCCTGCTCCGGAGACATTGAGGGTAATACAGAACAAGTACCGCCAAAAGTCGTTTTTGAAAAAAAACGGAATTTCAGTTGCCGAGTTTGAGCTTGTAAAATCCGAGGAGCACCTGCAGGAACTGTGCAAGAAATTTGGCCTGCCGGCGATGCTCAAGGCGACAGAGGATTCGTACGACGGCAGGGGCAACTATGTCATCAAGTCAAACGCAGACATCGAAAAAGCATACGCGTATTTCGCAGGAAGGGAAATGATGCTTGAAAAATTTGTGCCCTTTGCCAAAGAAGTGTCGATAATGGTCGCCCGCAACCCATCTGGCCAGATAGAATCGTTTCCGGTAGTGGAAAACGTCCACAAGGACAGCATACTTGACACGACCGTTGCGCCTGCCAAGGTGAGCGCCAAGGTTGAGGAGAGGGCTAAAAAGATGGCGAAAAGGACGATGGAGGTGCTGCATGGCGCCGGCATATTTGGCATTGAAATGTTTGTCACGAAAAAGGGCGAGGTGATGATAAACGAGATAGCTCCGCGTGTCCACAACTCGGGTCACTACACAAACGAGGCATGCTCGGTGTCGCAGTTTGAGCAGCACCTCAGGGCAGTACTCGACCTGCCCCTTGCAAAGCCGGAACTGCTGTCGCCGGCGGCCATGATAAACATACTGGGTCCAGAAGGCCTTGAAGGGCCCTATGCAGTAGCAGGGTTGCAAGAAATGATGAAGGTGCCTAGTGCCGCGCTCTATATCTATGGCAAAAAAGTGTCAAAGCCAAGGCGCAAGATGGGCCACATCACAGCCACCGGCAGGACCGCCGTTGAAGCATTGGCGAGAGCGAAAAAGGCCAGAAATGCGATAAAACTAGTTCCTTCCAAAGGAGAGCGGGCATGAAGCCGGTTGTAGGCATCATAATGGGTAGCGACTCGGACCTGCCGGTCATGAAGGAGGCGGCCGAGTTTCTCGACTCCTTTGGCATCGCAAACGAAGTCACGATAGTGTCGGCGCATCGGACTGCCAAGAGGATGGTTGAATATGCGCAGAGCGCAAAAAAGCGCGGGATAAAGGTAATAATTGCCGGCGCCGGAGGAGCCGCTCACCTGCCTGGCATGGTCGCTGCCCTGACATCATTGCCTGTCATCGGCGTGCCGATAAAAACCAAGAGCCTTGATGGCATCGACTCTCTCTTGTCAATAGCGCAGATGCCGCCCGGCGTTCCGGTGGCAACCGTAGCGATAAACGGAGCCAAGAACGCCGGCATACTTGCATGCCAGATCTTGGCAGTCAGGGACGCAGGCATTGCAGCAAAGGTCGAAAAGTACAAGAAAGAAATGAAGACATCAGTGCTGGACAAGGCCAAGGCGCTTGAGGACATGGGCATCAAGGAATATCTTGCAAGGCAAAAGTAGGTTCCATCTGCAGTGTCTGATAAAATCTAAATCACAAATCGATCCGATCTTGTACAGGTATTATATCTTATTGGTACACACCCATCTCTAGAGACACAATTATTATACGACAAAATCACGAGTTAATTCTTTTAAGGCTACTCGTATTTTGGTCATTCCACTAGAAACGCACAGATATACGCCGACAATTGCAGCAGTAGAATTTATTTGGCAGCCCATTTGCTATTCTAGCCGTGGAGCACGGACATTCTGATCACGCACACGAGGAACACGGGCACGGAGAGGAATCTGACATCATCAAGAGGCTGGCGCCAAACGAGGCAATTGCAAAAGAGCTTAACGAGCACGGCATAGTTGCAGAGCCAATCGAGGTGGGCAAGCACCCGCTTGAGCACCAGCCGTACTACAGCCACAAGTTTTCGCCAAGCCCGCGGTTTGTCACTAACAGAGGCATGATAAGGATCCGCAACCGCAATTTCGACCTTGTACAGGTCGTGCAGAAGTTCTAGGTGATGGTGGTAGTAGTGGTACCAAGACAGGATGCAGCTCCGCTTCCATACGGCGGCCTTGATTATTACCAAGTTCACTACATCGTAGAGACAGGCGATGCCAACACCGAGCAGTTTATGGCACGGTGTGAGCCCATAACCAAGGGCCGCTTTGGCGACAAGCGCGTAGTCGGCGTGAAGTGGACTGGTACTTCAAGCTTTGCAGATACGCTGCAAAATGACATGCGCCTGACGGACCTGCTAAAGGAAGTAATGCTGGAGGAGGGAGAGATAAGAGTGGACCCTCTTGACGACCACGTCAGGATCTATGGCAAGTGGAAGCACAACGAGCGCCCAAGAGGGATCAGCGCGATGGCAGAGGTGGCAGACGTAATTGCAGGCCACATCAAGGCGATGGTAAAACCGTAACAAGCAACAAGCTTTCTGTAGACATAGCAGGAAATGGACTTTTGTCTCTCGCCCCTATAATGGATATATCACACTATGGTGCCGTCAAGCTGGAGCAATAATCTCTATACCGGTGCGGAAATACCTTTAATAATCGTGGAGGGCGCCTTGCACCCTGAGTCATGAGTGCTCTGAAATTTGACGGCAAGACCGTCGTTGTCACCGGAAGCGGCACAGGTATCGGCCAGGCAATAGCCAAGAGGTTTGCCGAGAACGGCGCCAACATTGTGATTATGGGCAGGAGGAAGGAGCCCCTTGACCAGACCGCGCAAATACTGAATGATATTATCAAGTCTGCCGGCTCCAAGGGCAGGGTAGCCATTTTTCCCGGAGTTGACGTGTCAGACGAGGAAGGCATTAACTCGATGTTTGAAGGCGTGAAAAAGCAGTTTGGTAAAGTCGATATCGTTGTCAACAACGCCGGCGTGTCTGGACCAGTCAAGGTATTTACAAACGCAAGCGTCAAGGAATTTCGAGAATGCATTGCCATCCATCTTACCGGCACGTTCTGGACTGCCGTAAGCGGCCTAAAAGCGATGGAGAAGGGCGGCAAGATTATCACAATATCGACGTTCTTTTCAGAAGAAAACAGGTACGAGCAGCGCCCATACCGCTTCAGGACGCCATATACGGCATCGCAGGGCGCCAAGAACCGCTTGGCAGAGTGCCTCGCATGGGAGCTGGCTGAACGCGGCATACGCTCAATTGCCACAAACCCCGGGCCAGTCCACTCTGACAGGATCTACAAGACCGTGTATCCAAAGGCTGCCGCAGAGTTCTTGCGCGTGGGCGGCTACCCTGGGCTTTCCTCTGTGGAAGTCGAGGTCGTGACTGCCAAGGCGCTGCCGTACCTCGGCGACGCAGAGGATGTCGTGGCAAAGGCGTGCAGGGATGCGGCTACTGAAATAGCCAAAAAGCGCGGCAAGGGCGACGACAACAGCAGTGCCGCCGCTATCGACGAATTGACAAAGACAGTCTCTGGCGCGCTGTCCAAGATGCAAGAGATCGCCGAAAAGATCCAAGGCAACACCAGCAAGATGATTGTCGACAGCGAGTTCCTCAGTCAGGACGAAGTGGCTGAGATGGTTCTGACGCTCTCTGACGAAAAGATGAGCAAGCTCATAAACGGCAGAGTCATCCCAAACGACCGCGTATTTTACCCTGTCAAGCCCATAGTCGGAACAGCCGTCGACATATTGCCCGGTTCCGAGCTGAAGGGCAAGGTCATCGTCCTTACGACCACATCGTCGGCACCAAAGGACGTTGACCGCGTGAAAAAGGTCGCCGGCATTGCGCAGGTCGCAGGAGCCAAGCAGGTAATAGTGCTCTACCGCAACCCCGCAGATGAGGCGCATTTTAAGGAATTCCACAGCCACGTCATTGACTTTTTGAGCGAAGACGCAGTCAGACGCATATTCAACACTGCAAAGACGCACTTTGGGCAGGTCGACTCTGTCATCCACTTTACTGGCGACTATGACTATAACTCTTCATTCAGCGACATGCCAAGGAAGCAGTGGGACGCGCTCATTGACAACTTTCTCTATATTCCAGGCCTTCTCGTCAGAGAAGCGACGATAGCGATGGCACCACAGGGTGCCATAGACGAGCCGGCCAAGTTCAAGGGCACAAGAGGTACGATAGTGATAGTTGGGCCTGACGCACCCATTGGCAAAAAGATCTCTGGAGTCCTCCGCGCAAGGGCCGATGTCTTTAGAGGCGCACTGAGACCCTATACTGCGACTGCCAACCAAGAGCTTGGAGATGTGCTTGGCTCTGCGATAAAACTGCATCTGGTGCTTGCAGGCAACAGCGAGGGCGCAGAGACAAACGCCGACAGGCTGCACAACTCTATCCTGAGCCTGGCAGCAGGCGCCGCCCTGAAAAAGAATGAGGCGATATTCTACGTTGACGAGGCCAAGGGCTAGCCCAAAAGCCAGTCGATGACAAATTTTATCGCCACCGCGATTAGCACGACGCCAAGGACGCGCTGCAGCATCTTGGCCTTTATAGTCTTGGACCACTTGGCGCCCAACTGCGCCCCTGCTACCGCGCCTGCAGACAGCGCAATTGCATCGAGGTAGTCGATGTGCCCAAGGGCGATGTGCGTAAACAGCCCCGCAAATGACGTTATCATTAGCGTAAGCTGCGACGTTGGCGCCGCGGTGTACATGGTCATGCGGTAGATGAGCAACATCACCGGCACAAATATTGTGCCTCCGCCCACGCCAAAGAGGCTCGATATTACCCCGGCGCCAAACATTATTGCAAAGACTGCCACATGCTGCGCCAGAGAAATGTTCCTGCGCTCTTTTTCTGTCAGTATCGAGCTTCTAAATATGACGTAAGCGCCAACTGCCATAAGCAGTATGCCAAAATACAGCAGAAATTCCTGCTTTTGTATGCCTGCAGATATGAACCCTCCAAGCACTGCGCCCGGTATTGCAGCCGCTGCCAGTTTGACTGCAAGCTTGTAGTCGATCCTCTTTTGCCTAGAATAGGCAACCGTGGATGAAACGCTGGTCGATGTCACTGCAAAGAGGCTCGTGCCTGCCACCTGTGCCGGCGCAAGGCCTATGAATACAAGCACCGGCCCCATGATTATCCCTCCGCCCACGCCAAGCATCGAGCCTAGCGCGCCGGCTCCTAGGCCGACTGCGGCAAGTATGATTGCAGTCACAGAGTCGAACAATAGACCCTGTTTTTAGAGCAGTTCCGGATAAATCGTTTGCTATGGCGAATCTTTCCACACATTAAGAACTGAAATTACCTGCGTGCCGGCCACGCCGGGCACTGCCTTTATGCGCATTGAGATTATCTCTGCTAGCTCGCTTGGGCTTTTGGCCCTCACTTTTAACAGCAAGTCGCCGTATGTGTGCGTCTCATACACCTCTGCCACCGCGTCTATTGCGGCAAGTTTCCTTGCGACTTCCTGAAGTCTTCCCTGTGATGCGTTGAGAAGCACAAAGGCAGTCTGCACCTGTCCAAGGGCGGCCGAGTCGACTGCGACTGTGAACCTGCGGATTATTCTCATTGCGCGCAGTTTGCGTACGCGGTTTCTGACGGTTCCCTCGGTTACCTTTAACATTGCAGCAATGTCCACTGAAGGAGTCGAGCTATCTTTTTGTAAAATCTCGATCAGGCGCAGGTCTAGGTCATCAACGTCTGCCAGCTTCAACGTGTGTGAGAGCCGTTCCTGCGGTTTTATAGTTTTATTTAGGCTGTTCACAGTTCAGTCAATTTTAAATACCTACGACAATTTCGGTACTCAAACTGATAGCCTTCATTTAAGCACAACCGATCTGTGAACAGCCTAAGTTTTATTATTTTGTCTCAATTACGCTTGGATGATGAGTTGTGCTTCTGGATCGTCATACGGCTCCTCGGTTTATTCGATAAACAAGTTCTTGCTATGGTGCTGATACATCAGGTCCTTCTGATGGTTAGAAAGATCGTCCATGTTTGTATCTCTGTAAATACAAAATCCTCGCATGTCAGAGTCATAGATTGCAGGAAGGGAGACTTCGTGTTCTACTATCTGATGCATTTTCTGCATGTGGTTGAAAGAGGCCATATCTGCCAAAACAGAGATACCTCTCTTTTTCTTTGCACGGGCATGGCTGCGCAGTTCATCTACAAAGGTCATTAACCCGATTTCACTAAAGTAGGCTTTGACAGAGTCTATGATGACTAATGATCCTTCGCTTTCGTATTTCTCCAAGTCTTTTATCTGAGATTGCAAGCGACTCCTAACATTGGATGTTGTTTCAAAAAAGGGGATTATCATCACTAAACTGTTATCAACTTTAAGAAATTTCTCTGTTGTGCCGAGATAAAGTTTTTGCCAAGATTCTATGTCAGGGTATGTTAGCAGAAAATGTGAACCAAATTTTGCATTCTTTACTTCGTCAACTGCTGCTTCGGCGCTCAAAGTTTGTTTCAATGTCTTGCACTTCTCACCTTACTTATGCATGGACCTTCTAACCTGCCTTGGTTCGTTCTTTGCTTATTTCTATCGTTTGGATTAGTAGCTCCTTCAATTGAAAAAGTCCTCTCGGTTTACTAATGAAGTGCTTTTCGTTAGCCGAGGGATAATCAGCGTGGTATTCGCCAGGGTATATGTCAAAAGCCATCATGAAGAGAATCGGAATGTCGGGCCCTAAATGAGCGAATGCCTTTTGCCAGCTGAAATCCATTCAATCTCGGCATTCTAATATCAGTCAAAACCAAGTCAAACTGTGAAGAATGGGTCTTGAAATAATCGAGCGCTTCTACAGGATCTGCAAATGTTACAACTTGAAACTTTCCGGATAAGCTCATTTTACATATGTCTAAAATATCCTTTTCATCGTCGACTACTAGCAACTTGGGAAGAGTAGTAAATGATTTTGGTTCTTCCTCTTTTGGACGCTTGGCTGCCAGCTCTCATCATTTCCTCCCTAATGAACTTTAGGGTGATCATACTATAGCGATGTAACTAATAAAGACTTTGTTCGGAATATTACCTGTGTTGTGCGTACAAATTCCCCTCGGAGAGGGAAACATATTTTTATTCATTAACAATGGAGCGGTCCTCGTTGTACGGCGGGAGGTAATCCAGCCCAAGGCCGCTCTGCCTATCTTTGTGTATAGATAACATGGTTTGTCATGTCGCTTTCAAATTTTCTCATCCACTGATTCGAAGCCCTGTATTTTCACGACCACAGTCACTGGAGATTGCCTGCATTTCAAGAAGTAGCAGCAGTCGCTATTTTGAAGGAAATAAAGATAGCCTTCCCGCACGTGCCCGACGGGAAGGCAGGCAATCCAGCAATAAATGCAACCCCATTGTCCCATTACTGCCTTTGCAGGGTCAGCATTATGACACTGTTGCAAGCCATTACTAAAGAGTAGGCTTGCACTGCATTACGATGTCTGCGGCGAGCCTTTATACCGATACTTCGCTCCCGTCTACCAGACAACATTGGTAAAATTCCCTGTGTTGAAAAAGAGGCCGATGACGCTTGATGAGCGAAAGAGCCACGGTTTGACCAATGAAGAGATAGCAATCCACTTTTACACCGAATGGGTTGACGTGCATCTCTGGGGCCAGTCGGGTCGTAGCCTAGAAAAATAGCTGTCCGCGTCTGCAAGCTGACCTGCTGTTGTAAACATATTAACCCGATGGCTCTACCAAATCGAGTATAAAATTGCGGGTTATCCTAGTGGGCTTTGGCATCGTGGGCCAGAGTTTTGCCAAACTTCTTCTTTCGCGCTCGGCAGACCTTTACAGCCAGCATGGCATAAAGCCAAGGATCGTAGCCTGCGTCGACAACAAAGGCTCTGTTATATCTCCTGCCGGCCTTGACCTAGAGCGCCTGCTGGCGGCAAAAAAGAAGAAAGGTACTGTTGGCGCCTACGAAAAGAAGACCGCTGCCACATTTGATCCTGTCCACGTGATTGAAAATGTCGATGCTGAAGTGGTGATCGAGTGTTCGCCGACCAACCTCTCGACAGGCGAGCCGGGCACTGCCCACATCATTTCCGCAATGAGGACTGGCAAGCACGTGATCAGCGTCAACAAAGGTCCCCTTGCGCTTGCGTTTCCGTCGCTCATTGAGCTTGCAAATTATAACGGCGTGATGTTCAGATTCTCCGGCACGGTCGGGGGTGGTACGCCAATTCTGGAATTTGCCAAGCGCTGCCTCAAAGGCGACAGGATAATCTCGTTCCAAGGAATCCTCAACGGGACTACAAACTATATCCTGAGCAAGATGGAAGAAGGGCTGACGTACGAGGCCGCACTTGCAGACGCCAAGGAAAAAGGCTATGCAGAGGCCAATTCCGCGCTGGACACCGACGGCTATGACGCGGCTGCAAAACTGGTCATCATGGCCAACTGGATAATGGGCATGAAAGTGACAATGAAGGATGTAGCGCGCACTGGCATATCACAGGTCAAAGTATCCGATGTCAAGAAAGCAGCCGAGCGGGCAAACGCGATCAAGCTGGTAGCAGCGTGCGACAGCCGGCACCTTGAGGTCAAGCCAACTGAGGTTTCAAAGAAAGACCCGATCTGCGTCAACGGTACGCTTAACGCAGTGACGTTCTCGTCAGAACACTCTGGTCAGCAGACCATAATCGGTAGAGGCGCAGGCGGGATGGAGACTGCAAGCGCCATCCTGAGGGATCTTATAGAGATCCGTGACACAATCTTTGAGGGCTGAATAGTCAATAAAATTACCTAAATTGTTGTAAATCCTACTCTGCGTTATGCTATAAATATGGCATCAACATTATGGTTCTTACATAATCCGTATATGCACTTTTTTAGAGCAGGAAACGAAAAAGAAGAGGAAATTGCAGGAGAGATAACCTGCAGCCAGTGCAACAAAAAGCCCGCCGAGATTTTCCAAGTCACCGGCGACTATTGTGTCGAGTGCTGGCAGATGCTGACACATACAAACGCATGATTGAACAGGCGGTTATTCGTCTTTTTCAAAAAGCAGGTAATGATTGACGGTGTAACCCATGAATGTGCTGCTTGGCCCTGCCGTCGTATAGGTATGCAGCCGCCAGCCCTGCTTGCCAAACTCCTCTACCGTTCCGCCTATCCTTTCGTGGTGGTCTACCTGAACACAGTGCCATCTTTTCATAGAGCGACTTGACAGCAAAAATCGTAATAAATGATCTGCATAAAGATTCGCTATTAATGCAGACAGTGTGTCTATCTACTCTATGATGAAGACTTATCTGTGTATATGTGTATGTCGCACATGAACACCTAGCCAAAGCGGAACCCTCCAAATGATACGCCTGTATTTGACGTCGTCTCTGCCCTCTGGCTGAGGCCAAGCAGATCGATAAATTCGCGCAGGTTCTTTGTCTGGAAATAGACCGAGCCGGGGCCTGTCACCTCTGTCACCAGCCCCTCGCCTCCAAGTATTGTAGTCTTCATGCCGCCAAGGTTTGACACCCTGTACGTCGCCTGCTCGCTGAGCGCAACTAGGTGATAGTTGTCTATCATTATCTTTTCGCCGGGCATCAGGTCCTTCTGTATTATGCCTCCATAGGCGTTGACGAACACGTCACCCTGTCCTGTAGCTTTTAGCATGAAAAACTCGGATCCAAACAGCCCCTTTGTAAAGCCCTGCCACTGCGTGTCAAGCAGCACGCCCTGCGTGGATGCGACATACGAGCCTGCTTGCACGATAAAGCCGCTTCCCTGCCTGATGTCGAGTCGCACGATGTCGCCAAGAGGCGGACCCGTAAGGCCGATAGAGCAGCCGCTCTTTGCAATAAAGTCGTTTACAAAGAATGACTCGCCTCCAAGTGCGGTCACTTTTAGCTTTTTGAACAGCCCTCCCTCGCGTGTCCTTGTCTTTATCTCGATGTCTCCCCTCATGTACACCATCGCCCCTGATTCGGCGGTTATCCTTTCACCCGCCGACATCTGCACTTCCAAAATCGCCATTGGCTCCTTGATTATGCTATAATGCATCAATCCTCAAACGAGGAATTTGCGTATAAAGATTCTCCATGCGTGTGTAAAGGATAATAATGAGCGTGTGCGCAAATCCAGTACGAAAGGGATCTGAAAGTATCGGTTCTGTCAAAAAGCGAGACTTTTGAGCTCGTAGAAAAAATGAGGCCGTCGTGGCCCTCTGTGCCCAAGGTCAAGACATTCAGGGCGTATGAAGTAGATAATGATAAACGCCTGCTGGTGTCAGACGAAGTGGCAGCCGTGCAGGTAAAGGAGCATATCGTGCCCTTCCTTGGCAGGCCGGAAAACCTAGAGCAGTTTCCCTCAGTCAAGGTGGATATGGGGGCAGTGAAATTTGTCTGCAATGGAGCAAAAGTGCTTCGGCCCGGCATCGTCGAGTTTGCCAGTTTCAAAAAAGGCGACATCGTTACAGTAAAGGACCAAGCCCATGGCAAGACGCTTGCAGTCGGCATCGCCTTGGAAGATAGCGAGGCCGCAAAGGCGATGGCCAAGGGCTATGTCGTCGACAACCTGCACTACATCAGCGACAAGGTGTGGCAGGCATACAAAGAAATCTGATTTCCGCTGCATAGAAGATTGTTCCTAAAGCAAAACTCAAAAGGCATTTTAGAGATTATCCTGTCAATTACTCAATGACATTTGGGGGATCAGGGATAGCCAAAAAGATCTTTGGCCCTTGGGCCAATTACTCGGCAAAGCGCCACATCCAAAACGCGAGGGCCTGCGACGTGTGCGGGGTAAAGTTCGACTCGTACGAGCAGACAGAGGAGCATCGCAGAAAATCACACAGCGAAGAAATACCGGTCTAGAAAAAGATCGCTTGCAGGCACATAATATATTATAGAGAAATTTGTTTGCCTAGTGAAAAAAATATTATGTGCCTCTGCGTCGCACCTGAAACTTTGAATTTGCAGCGACTTGCGGGCTATGAAAAAACAGCCCTGGACTAGTTCTTGAATGAAATCGTCTCTTCCCTTGCGCCGTTCTTTGTGACATAAAGCACATCAATGCCGTCGCCAGAGGCCGAGTCTCGCTGTATTGCGGACTTGATCGCCCGTACAGCCAGCTCTTTTGCCTTTTCCTCGGTCATGCCCGGCTTGAACTCTGCGTCCATGATGCCAAGTGCCATCTCTGCACCTGTGCCGACTGCGGCATAGTCGTCTGGAAGGACGGACCCAAGCGGGTCAAGCGTATAGATCTCTGGCTTACCGTTCACGCCTCCTACGATTACCTGCGTCAGGAGTGGGAAATACCTGCGCTCAAACATGATTACCGACATCAGCTTGGCGACAGAGTTTGGTGCCACTTCGCGCCTAGTTTCCAGCTTGCGGATCTTGGCAAGGGCCTCGACCTGCCGAACTAGCACCTGCATGTCAGCGACCATGCCTGCACATGCGGCGCCGACGTGTTGCGTGACAGGAAAAGTTTTCTTTATGTTCTTGTTTACGACAAAGTGGCCAAACGACACCCTCTTTTCCGCGGCGAGAAGCACTCCATCCTTGTACGTGAGCCCGACCACGGTGGCGCCCGGCATGTATTCAAATGCCATATCTAGTGAATTTTCGCGGGCAGTTAGATTTAGTCGTTTCTATGCTTTTTGCTCTGTAATATGACTGGCGAGGCGCGAGGCTGCCAGTTATCCGAGATAGTAGTACGTGTATGTATGTGAATTTTGAGGCAAAAATTATCTGATGGTAGTATTTTATTTTACTGGCAAGGGCCGGCTGGAACACCTTGGCCGTTGCGGAACAATTCAAAAGCAGCTGAACTTGATGTCGTCAAGTTTACAATCGCGCATCTACCAGATTGCCCATGCCTCCTGTACTCTCGCCTACCCCCACTATATGCGACGAATATGCCAGTTTTCCTGAAGCATCAAACCCGCTATACAGGTAGATTTGTGTAAAGTTAGATGTTTGATCGATGTAAACCAGTTGGATGCAGCCAGTCCCTTCTCCTTCTTTTAAAACCACGACTGGATTTCCGTTAATTACTTGTCTGGCTCCTTCGTTTAATGGAGCCCATCTCTCGATTTGCGCTGGTGAAAACCTGTTCGCTTGCACTTGAGCTATCAAAATAATTCCGATTATTATTGAGGTCGCGACAATGACGACCGCTAGAGCCACAATGCTCGTGCGGTTTGTTATGTACGACATCGGCAACTAATAGGCGATTGACAAAATGATAAGCATAATGCCCAGTCCGCTTTTTTAGATGCAATTGCATTCGGATTGATGACTCTCGAACTTATCTTGTGCATTGCCGTCGTCGTCAACTAGGCTGCGTCTTATGCCTTCTTCATGACGGCATAATCATGTATCCTGATGGCCTCAGATACCAGGCGGTTTTGCAGCTCCAGTGCGTCCTTGCCCTCAGGATGCTTGGCGCTTGCGATGGATTCTGCGACCATGTTGATGATGTGCCTGAGCAGGAACTCGTCACCCCTTGACGCTTCTGCCTTGTAGGTCGAGTTTGCCTTGTTCACGAAAACGACGTTTTCGTTTGTAAAGCTGTACCGCGAGTCGGACTCGTCCTCGTAGGGGATGACCTTGAACCCGATCCTCTTTAAAGCAAACGTCTTTTTCACAATGGGCTTTCTGATCTTTTTCGTCCTAATGACCGTGCCGTCAACCTGGCGCTCGTCCACTACATCAATTACTTCGCCTTCTACCTTTTGTGCTTCTTCTACTGGCACCGACCTATAAGACTGAGGCTCGCTTTTTACGTGCTCTGCCCTTGATACTCCTCCGCTTTCAGGTGCAATGGGCTTGCTCTCTTCGTATTCCTGCACCTGCGAGGATGTGCGGCCAGGCTTGCTTCCTGCCTTGGCGTCGGTGGTCCTGACGACTTCTTTTACATCTACCATTTCATAGCCCTGAACTTCCTCTTGCGTCTCCAGCGTGTCGATGAGAGCTTGGCCTAGGACCTTGTCTATTTCGCGGTAGATCTTGGATTCTTCACGGGTGATGAGCACGTCTTCGTACTCTGTCAGGCTCGGTATGACGGTATCGATGACAAACGTCTTCATGGCTTGGTTGAACTTTACGTACTCCTCGTCTTCGATGAGTGCAGACTTGTCTGCAAACCTGGAGGTAAGAGTGTCGCATCTGACATAGCCGGTGACCCTGCTCAACTTGGTATCAAAGCCAAAGTTGCTCCGGGTAACGATGTGGTTGCCGACCATGACTGCGATCCCGCGTTCTTCGTCAGAGAGCGGCCTGCGCGCAATCACTATCTCGCCTGTTATCTTGCCGCCTTCTAGGTTGACTGGAATCTTGTGGCCCTGTATGTCTGGCGCAGTAATCATCTGGGCACCGGAAAAATCCCATTCCTTGAACGAGTCGGCACTTTTAATGAATACCTCAAACATCGGCTGCCGGAGCACAGCCAGCTTGCGGATTTCCTTTGACAGCTTGAAAATATCAGACTCGACCTTGGCTCCTGACATGACAAGCTCTGTGCCGTCGCGCTTTAGCGCCGGCTCATTGAGCTCGTCTAGGGACGCGTTGCCGGTAAACAACTTGTCCAAAACGTCGCCGTTTATCATGAACGCTTTGGCGAAGTTACCTCTCTTTGTGCGGATCTTCATGCTTTCAAATGACGTGAGAAATGACAGCCTACCTGTGCCATAGCGCCCTGTACGCAGCCTCTTCAGCTTTGGCGAGACGGACTCGGCTTTTTTGTGGGGTGATCCTAAAAGCAGGAATTTTTCCATGCCGCTTTGGTCCATGCCCGCGTTGTCCTCAATAGATATACCGTCCTTCAATACTGTGACTAGAACTTTTGTAGCGTCCTCGTCAAAGGCGTTTTCGACAAGCTCCTTGACGATTTCAGTGGGTGAAACCCATGTCTTGGTCGCAAATTCCTTGAAAAACGACGGGTGAACCTTGAGTTGAGTGGCCATCTCTCGTTGAGGGATTAGCTGTCTACCTTTATTAAACATGCGCACGGTGCAACGATTAACTATTCGCTTTACTGCATTTGACCAGAAAATATGGCAGCTTTAGGGGTAAAGAGGATATCCTGCATTATTGTAGCAGCAGGAATAGGCCATTATTTTTGTTATATTGTATGTGTATATACATAAAACAATCACATCCACATTAAAAGGATGGGTGCCTTGAGTGCAGGAAAGGATGTATGTGTGCCAAAAAACCGATTGGCAGGCTATAATTTTCAGGCACGGCCCCTACTATAATACGGAATCTTCTATCCAAGACAGGACTCGCCGGACATAATCTTTGGTGTAAAAGGATTGCAGTGACACTCTCTTTTGAGGAGGCAGAGCCTGATTTAGTTCCAGCAACATCGAAACCTGCCTGTCAATATTCTTCTCTTCGCGGCAGTTAGTTATAAGCAGGAATATTTCTTTGTTTACAGTGTTCACGAGATCAATATGCCAATCTAGCTCTTAATGTAGATGTCCAACTCGGTCACAAATTTGATATTATTTAACCACAATTTGCAGAACGGGCATAACAAACAGTTGCCATGCAACCATTATGCCGACAAAAAATATTGGCAACTAGCAGATTTAGCATCCCAATTATTTGTAATGCTCGAAAAAGATCGACATAAGCAGCAGATGCAGGCAGCATTACATGATGACAAGAAGATAGATAGGAGGAAAAAACCCTTTTGAGGTTGTCTAGACCAACCCGAACCCGCTACTGCGAATTCCTCTGCGATGATTAGATTTCCTGAAATGAACTTCTATCTCTGTAAGCCGGGATTTGGATTCTCCCTTGCTGTCATGTATTTCCAAAAACGAGGAATCGTGTCTGACTTTATACAATATAGCCGCAACATCGTCCTCAGTAGCGCCGTGCTTTATGTCGTATTCTATCTGCCTGCAGACGTTCGTTAGTCCGCAATATTTCTTGTGATTTCTTTTTTCCCATGCAGACGCGTTCTCGGAAATGCCCTTTACGTACTTGATGACTGTTTTCTGCATGTGTTCGGTGTGCCACTGTTTCATTGGAAAACTATTCTGTGTCAAAAAAGCTCTGTTCTTTATTAGACGGCCGCCTATATAATACAGCTGTTGAAAGCATGGGCTTTATCGAGTAGGTACTGGGCTTTGAAAAATGCAATTTGTATTCGATATCAACATATGTATCCGGAATCGCTAGTGTGATTGCGGCTATCTTTGCCACCTTCGAAAAAAATAAAATATTCCTTACACAATAGTTATGTTGCCCGCATGTGAGCGGTTCCGTCGACGTACGTTACGTATGAATGTTGGGTAAAGACTTGACGTCCATTGAGAACGTGTCCGAAGCTTGGCTCACACGGGTGTCCCGCCTCTCAGTTAAGTGCTGTCTCGGCAT
>JBDUUM010000024.1:0-7640 GCA_039938615.1 Nitrososphaera sp. | reverse complement strand
CTGGATGCTGCACGTCAATTTCCTTGAGGATGGTTGCACCGTCGTTTGTTATCGTGACATCTCCCAAGGTGTCTACAAGCATCTTGTCCATGCCCCGTGGTCCAAGGCTTGTGCGGACTATTTCTGCAACTGTCTTTGCGGCGGTAATATTGTTTCTCTGTGCTTGGTTGCCTTTTGTTTCAGAAGTACCTTCTTTCAAAACGACTATAGGAACTTGTTGTGCTGCTGACATAGATTGGTTCACCTATGTTAGTAACACTATGTGTGTAATGGGTTATTTATTTTTATCGTACTGAACCTTTGTCAGGCGGCGGAGCAGTGCTATTACTAATAGATAAATATTAAGCAGTGGTATCAGAACTGCGCATGGCTAGCGGGTCTCGAAAGAACCGTGGTAAAAAGAGGCAGCTCGAAAACACGTCTCATACACCAGAGGGCTAACGTCAACTGGAATGGGGTGATTACGAGAAGCACGCGGTGACGAGAGTCACGCAAAACATTGCCAGCCCATGCGCCCTCCGTGTAAAAAGAGAGAGAAAGAGAGGGATAGGGACATGGCAAGACATGCAGGTTTTGCAGCGGTGGCGACAGTCACAGAACAGGCTGCCAATGATGCCGTCGCCTCTTTTGTCAGAAATGCAGGACGATTTTTCTTTCCTGCGCCCCAGACGATCAACATTGGTAATTCGACTGTGACGATTGGAGGCATACTGGAGATGCTCGTACCGAGAATTGAGCTCCATGCCAATGTCAACGACTTGGTAACAGTCCACTTTGGGTTCAAAGGCACAATATGAGCCCAAGTAGACTTGCAGCCCGTGAATTCTTGGACCCTTTTGCTCACGGGAACGGCTAACATAGGCCTTATCACCATCATCCAGAATTCCAGGATAGTTTTGGGCGTCGACACCAGCAAAGTCGTGTTCCAACCCTTTTCTGTCCAAGTTTTGCAAGGGCCGCAGGTCCCTTCGACAGTCCTGGCGGCCCTGCAATCCCCTGCCTTGGCAGGCGCAGTTACCACCTTTGTCGAGTCTCCAGCCACTGGTCGTGTCGCCGCCCATGCTGAGATCAAACATCACGCTATCTCAACCTGCGGATTTCAAAGACTCTGGCTTCAAGAAGGCAGAATGGTTCAAGGTCAGCCTTAACGCAAGCAGGATCGTCACCAAGCCGCTTGAACAGGCGATCACGGTAGGGGTGGACTTTATGGGCCTTACAAGCGGAGACCCAAACCAGCTTGTAGATCTCACCAAGGTCAGAGGTCTAGGATCAATTTACACTTGTACTGTCACCCCAAAAACCAATCTGGCTTCTGCGCCAATTCTGGTTCCAAAACTTGAGCCCAAAGGCGGCAGCATCGCAGCGGCCGTTAACATGAGCTTTGTTTCAGCTGTTGCTGCCATGGTTTCACCCCAGATCGCAGGGACTCCAATCAGGAATAACGTGCGTCTGGATTCGATCAGCATAGGCTACTCCAGATTTGAAAAACCGCTGAGAGGCAATGAGGACGGTCTTGGCATAAATTTTCACGTCACGGTCGACGGCATCGGGGGCATCAATGGCAGGTTCTTTTTGCAGCCTTATCTCACCACCTTTGACGGCCCTACAGAGTTTGTTTACAACAAGCCTGACACATGGAACATCTATGTCGCCAAGGTGGAAGTTGATATGCCGTGGTGGGTTAACCTGGTCGCCGTAGTACTTGCAATCCTTGTCGCTGCAATTCTAGTCATCATTGCGCCGGTCCTTGCAGCCATCATCGCTCCCTTGCTTGTAATAGGCCTGATAGCACTGGTCGATTCCATAATCCCGGAATTTGTTGCAAGTACCGAAAAAGAAGTTCAAGATACGCTCCAAAAGAGCAGTTCGGCGGCCGCAAATTTCCCAGTGCCTTGGTCAGTTTATGACAGAAACCCAATACCGGTCAGGTTAAAGTTGAATGAAGACTTGGAAAAGCTCGCAGCAAATAACATGACACTTTCGTGGGAGGTGTTTCGAGCAGATACAAACGAGATTGTGTCAAAAGACACAAATCCTACAATGATGCCACCATCAACGGTCCGTTGATCTCGCACCATACCCCAGATCTATATGCAGTAAAGGAATTCAAGGTACGCTGTTCTGCATCGATAACCCTTGGAAACCAAGTGGGAGAGATCTGGTCAGGCGAGCAAGGCATCATTATTGAAGATAGCCTTGACAGGAGCCACAAATACGTCCAGTGGGGACCCCATAAGGTATATTTCAACAACAAAGGGACAAATAACGAATGGTGGTCGCATACCCGCAAGTCGCGCATCCATCGTACTGCTCTATCCGCACGGTGCAAAATGTTGCGGGCCAATTCATTAAAATTTTGGCCAGATTATTTCAAGTACTCTGACAAGCTCCCTTTTACATGGGAAGACCTTGATCAAAACCGCAAAGAGCTGTGCGAATACTGCTTTTTCGGAGGCCCGGATAAACACAAGCCCTTTCCACAAGAAGACTGGTTTTGAAAGTAATTAATGCATGTACATATACATGCACAAGCGAAAAGCTTTCTCTCAAGATGAGGACGTCATCATCATTAAAAATCTGTAGTTGATAGACAGCGGGCAAGGCGCAGGTTGCCGGCCTGACAGAACCTCGAGGTAGTGGCTCTGGCGCGCAAGTGCCATGACGGTAACGGCGACAGTAGCAAACCGCTTACCTGCTAGCAAGCAGGCTACTTTACCATTTATATCGTCCCAGCCGTACTATATTATAGCAGCGAGTGGAAAAAGAAAGCGACGCCATACAGCCACAGGAGAAGGTTATCATCCCGAGCGGCAAGCAGGCGCTGATACAGGAAGACCAGTTTTCCACTGACGACCTGCACAACAACGACGGCAGGATTCTCGCTCTCCTAAACGAGGAAGGGTCGAACTATTCATTCAAGGGCATACAGCGGCGTCTTGGCATCCACCAGCAGAGCCTATCAAGGGCGCTCCACCGGCTTGGCGAGATGGGCCTCGTCCAGAAATCAGATGTCGGGTACCAGTTGAGCAAGACCGGCGAAGCTGCCGTGTCAAAGATTAGCGTCCCGGCAGAGGCCGCCAAGGGCAGGGAGTACATACAGCTGTTGCAGACCTACATCCCGGTAGCCGTCAGGCCGGCTGAAATAGTGCAGTCATTGGTGGGCAGGTGGTTCAAGAACCTCCGGTGGGTCGGCCTCATAGAGAGTGACACCGGCTTTACTCTGCAGTGGTCAAGCGATGACAGCTCTTTCCAGATAAACCTGCGCATGATATCCGACTATGTGATGGTAGAGACAAACGCCAAAAGCCAGGCTGAAAAGCTAAAGGCGATGGTCGGCTCGTACGCGATATACGAGCAGATAACGAAGGTGCTGCAGAACAAAGTCGCACCTGCCAATTCGTACGTTTTCAGGCAACAACCAGTGAACAACTAGCTGTGTGTGACCTGATTCTCAGATCCCCGGTCTATTCAAGGCCACCATTCTATACTAGATCTCAAATGACTACCATAGTCGGCATCAAGACACGTGAGGGGGTCGTGCTCGGCTCCGACAAGAGGGCGAGCAAGGGCTTTTTCATAGGGTCCAAGATAACGCAAAAGATAGCCAAGGTGGATGACACGCTGGCAATAGCGATAGCTGGTCAGCTGTCAGATGCAGAGTACCTGATAAAAGTAGCAAAGGCAGAGCGCAAGCTGATGGAGCTTCGCAGGGGCTTTCCGCTCACAGTGAGAGAGTCGGCGCGGCTGATAGCAAACCTCGCATATTCGGGCCTGCGGAACTACCAGCCCTACTACGTCGAGCTGCTGGTAGCAGGGGTCGACGATGAAGGGGGGCACGTCTATACGGCCGACATGAGCGGCGCGATAATCGGCGAGGACTTTGCATCGTCCGGCTCCGGCTCGCCAATAGCGTATGGCGTGCTTGAGAGCCTGTACCACAAGGACATCACAAACAACGAGGCAAAAGAGATAGCATCCAAAGCTGTTTCTGCAGCGATGGAGCGCGACCCGGGTTCTGGCAACGGCATTGACACGATGGTGATACCAAACCTGGTGACGGTCAAGGAGGTGGCCTAGATGGCAGAGGCAGGATCGTTTGGCGGCCGCTACCCATCGTTCTACGGGCCAGAAGGCAGGCTCGTGCTGGTGGACAGTGCGCTGGAGGCGGTCAACAGGGGATCAACTACAATCGGCATAAAGACGCCCAGCTTTGCGCTGCTTGCAAGCCACATCAAGCCGGCCCGGCCACTGATGGAGCCGGCTGAAAAGGTGTTTGCAATCGACGGTCACGTAGGGGCGACAGGCTCTGGCTACATCGGCGACATCTTGCAACTCATTGATGAACTGCGACTGGAGGCACAAAAGCACAGGCTCTCGTTTGAGAGCCCGGCAGACGTGGGATCTCTTGCCAAGCATTTGGGCGGATACCTGCACAACTATACCATCTATGCTGTCAGGCCGCAGGCCGCGTCAGTCATTGTCGCCGGCGCAGACCAGCTGGGCCTGCACATGTACCAGGTGGACCCAAGCGGCACCTACTTTCGCGGATCCGGGTTTGCGATAGGCCAGTCGTCTGACACGGCACTTGATGTCATACAGAAAGAGTACAGCGCCGACATGACAGTCGAGCAGGCAATCGCGCTGAGCAACAAGGCGATAGAAAGGGCGCTTGGAGAGAAGCCGGTAGTAGAGGTTGGAGTCGTGACTGCGAAAGAAAAGCAGTTTAAGAGGCTGTAGCGGCCTCCCCCTCTTCCTTTTTCGGCTTCACCATCACTTCTGCGGGATTCTTCCATCGCTCGACCCATTTTGCAAGCTCCTTTATGATGAGCTCTAGCTCCTTGGCCTGCGGGGTGAGGCTGTATTCAACTCTCGGCGGGACCTCGGGATAGATTTTCTTTGATACCAGCCCTTCGCGCTCCAGCTCCAGTAGCCGCTCTGACAGCACCGTGCTGCTGATGCCGGCAAGGGCACGCTTTAGCTCGTTGAACCGGATGGTCTCCTTCGTGCGCAGGTTCTTGATGATGAGCAGCGACCACCTTTTCCCAAGCACTTCCCATATGTCGATGACGCCGCACACTGTCGGCGAAGCTTTGCACGCGTCGTCCATCGGTTTCTCTGACATACTAGGTAAGGAATACCTACTTGCTAATAAAAGTTAATCTCAAGCTTTGGCGATTACATAAGGACCTAGTATGCGCGTGCATGCGTATGTGTGTATGTATGCCATATACCCTGCCGAGAAAAAAAGAAAAGAAGAAGACCTGACTCTTATGGAGTCAGAATCTTGACATCTTGTGCTGGAGTGACATCGGTGACGCAGACGGCCTTTAGCGTCGCGCCGTCAAACTTGGGTACAAGATGGAAGGACACGACGTTCTGCGGCTGGTTGCCCGGCGTTATGGTAAGCGGGTTTCCTGTCAGGCTGCTCTTTCCATCTATCGAAAACGGAACGTTGTCAAATATTGCCTTGTTGTCCTTGATGTCTATTTTCCCCGGAGACTGGAGCGTTATGTCGACAACCTCTAGGTCTGTTTCGCACAGTCCAGAGACGCCCGTGCCCAGCTTGACAAAGTGGTTGTGCCACCTTGGATCGTTGGCATCGCGCTGCAGCGCGCTATCATATACGCCAGGGTGCGTGGTAGTTACGATCACTCCGTCGAGACCTGCGCTCGTCAGGATCCCATAGCCAAAGGCGGAGTTGCCGTTCTTTGGAATCAGGCCATGCGTGACCAGTTTTGCGTCGATGGTGCTGTGTCATCTACCCAGACCTTTGCTTTCTCTACGGTAAAGTAGTCCGCGACTGCCGAAGCCAGCACTGGAGATAATCCCAGTGAAGCGATCAGAGCCACACCTACCAGAGTAAAGTATAGACTTTTGCTCATAGACCAGTTGTCTAGACAACTAGTATATATCGCTCGGCTCTTCCTTGCTCTGAAGGAATTGTATATGGAATTAGTTAAGAGCGCTCGGAGGAGGGAGGGGAGAGGAGAGGAGCGACGACCTATTGCAATTAAAAAAATGAATGAATACGCAAAACTTTATGGAGACGTAATAGCTGACCGCCTCCCGGCCTCAAACGCCATCAACATCGACTCGCGAAAGAATTTTCCCGCCTCTCTGTCGCCTGCCTCCTTGATCTCTTGCGCCCGCCTGCCGAGCCGCAGGGCCGCCGCGACTGCGGCAGCAAGCTCTTTGTGGTCTTTGGCTACTGCGCCCTCAGACGGCCATATCTCGGCCAGCTTTTCTGCCAATCCATCATAATCGCCCTTGGCTTCTATCGCCGGCCAGTTTTCCTCCAGATACTTGACAAGCCTCCACATTTACCCTGTAGAGTCGCCCCCCAGTTCCTTGTCTACTTTTTCCTGCATCGCCTTGTAGTTTGAGTAGCGCCGGTTCCAGTCTGCGAAAAAGCGGTACTCTTTGGCGCCGATGAAAAGCCACACGCCGGCCATCGCGACAGATGCCGCAATCACCGTCACTATCACCCAGGTCACGTCAAACGGCGCTGCCGCCGGCGCGCTTCCGACATACATGAAACGCGGCGACGCAGGCTTGCCCTCAAATACGCGCACGTTTTCAAACCCTTCTGGCACATACTGGATGCTTATCTGCGACCTGTCTACCATGAAAGTGCCACTGTCTATCTCCTTTAGGCCGGTGATATTGACTGCCTGCATCTCCTGTTCTCCTGGCACTATTCTAACTATCACGGCTGACGGCTCGCCCGGCGGCGGGGTTTCCTTTATGTCGCCTGCCGCTTTTCTTGCAAAGACGACATCCTGCGGCTGGCCGACGCCGGCGAGCAGCGGCGGCGTGAACACCAGGATGGAAAGCACGATTGCCAATGGAGCAATGATGAAGGAAGAGGCGACTAGCACCATGAACAGTTTTTTGGTCCTGTTGAGGTGCGAGAGAAGATCGTCCATGACCCCAAATACGCTTTCCTTGTTGTTTTCGTCAGACACGGCGGCAGCATCCGGAATTTTTCTTAAAACCTTTAGCTAACATTGTTACCTTTTCTTGCGGGGAAACATCTCTTCGTACGGCTCCAGGATCATCTTTGAAAACTGCCGGCCCTTTTCTGTGACGCGATACTTGGTCACTGACTTGGTGCCCCAGTCCTCCGAGAACTTTTCAATAAAACCCTTGGCTTCCATGTCATCTAGGATCTCTTTGTGCTTGACAATGTTGAGGCCGCAGTAGCTCAGCAGCTTGGTCTGATTGAGCTCGCCGGCCTCAGTCAGCTTGACAACGATGTCCTTTCTGATGTAGATCCTGTCCCGGTATTCGTGTGCCAAGCTGACTGCCTCATATCTTGTACGCAGGCCGATAGCCATTACTACTACGCATATACACGCATCTTGGCCGGCCCGTAGTGAAAATAAGCGTAAGGTAACATTGTTAGCTAACATTGAGGGTTGTGAAGGTTTGGCAACGCTTTTTGTCCATCGCATGACCCTAGTATCGATGGAAACAAGAACGTTTTACGCGCTAGCACTGGGGGCGCTGGCAGTTGCAGTCGTCGTCATCGGATCGGTGGCGACGGTGGTTTCTTTTGCATCTGCGCAGGCACCAGACAATGTGATGGCAAAGGCGATCAGGATGCGGTGGGGGTGGGAGGGAGACGGGCAGCAGGACTT
>JBDUUM010000023.1:0-23460 GCA_039938615.1 Nitrososphaera sp. | reverse complement strand
CTTCTGGACAAAAGAGGTGCCAGATCTGCGAGATATTCATCAAGTGGGACGGCCTCTGGTGTCCATGCTGCGGCTACAGGCTTCGTACAAAGCCCAGGAATCTGAAGTACAAGGCAAAGCTGCGCGCCAAGGCGGCCAAGATGGTCGAGGCGCCGGTCTTGATAGTCCGCAAAAAGTAGAGAGAGGGTTATTTCAGGCCCTTTTTAGCAGCCACAGACAAGATTTTTTGCAACTTGTCAAGCTGCTGCATGTCGCTTGAGAGGTCCATCGATATCTGCATCAGCTTGGCGTACCTTCCATAGAACGTGCTATTTTTGGCAGACAAGCTTTCAGAAGCGACCCTGCCTAGGTAGTAGTAGCAGTCAGCAAGCATGCTCTTTTCAAGCAGGTGTCCTATTTTTGCCCTGACAAGTTCTTTGTCATAGTCCTGCGATTTCAGCTCTGCGACTGCCTCTGCCGACCTTGCGATCGCCGGCCTGGTAGCTCTCTCGATGCCGATGCAGCCAAGCGCCGCCTGGGTACCATCGGCAATGTCTGCCGCAAGCTCGGCCTGCCTCAGCTGGTCAAGCTCGTGGAGGGGCATCGGCCTTGTGCCTGCAAGCGCCAGTGCCCCCTGGATAAAGTGGTATGCGGCCACCTTGAGCCACATTGCGGCCGTCGTCGTCATAGTCTGCCGCTGCTTGACATCCTTCATTTTTTGCTGGCACAAAAGTGAATTTGCCATCGACTTGCGGCCTGCCGCAGCGAGGGCTTTTTTGTACCTGTCAGCGATGCCCTGCATGGCGGAGGCAAGCGCAAAAGATTGCGAGTCCTTGATTATCGACATTGCGCCAAGCGCGACAATGTGTCTGCTCGGAGAATCGATGTGTACCAGCTCTATCACATGATCATCAATTTGCACGACTCTATTTTCGCCTTTACCAAAAACCGCAATGTCGTATTCGCAGCAGCCAAGCGAGCCGCCTGATGCCCTGCAGCCTATCAAACCTAAAGGGTATGGTAGATGGTGGTGGTGATAGTAGTCCATGACATAGTCTCTGACCGACGCCGGCAGCGGCAACGACAACAGAACTGCAAGGCCGGATGGGGCATTAAAGTTAGCGATCCGTAAGGGTGGAAGAGACAAGGGTTTATAGATGCAAAAACCGGTATTTTCGCCATCACGATGAAAAGAAAAGCGGCAAAGAGCGACATCTCTGATCTTGCAAAGAGGCTCAGGTCGGGCAAGGCCAAGATAGCGGTGTACGGCCTTGGTCACGTCGGAGCTCCGATAGCATCCGTGTGGCTGCGGTTTGGCGCCCACGTCATCGGAGTCGACAAGTCGCCTGCCGTGCTTGAAAATGCCCGCAAGGGCAGGACGCACGTGCCGGAGCCGGGCGTTAACGAGGCCTTTTCAAAGGCGCTCAGGGAAAAGCGCTTTTTTGTTTATGACGACCCTGTCAGGGCATCGCAGGATTCCCATTTCAAGATGATATGCGTGCCGGTGCTGACTGCGGGCTCGTCGCTTTCTGCCGACCTTGGAGCAGTCAAGCAGGTCGCCTCGTCGGTGGGCAAGGGCCTGAAAAGAGGCGATACTGTAGTCCTGAACCCAAGCGTTCCTCCCGGCACGACCGAAGATGTCGTCGTCCCGATACTTGAAAGAGAGAGCGGCCTAAAGGTCGAGCGGGACTTTTTCATGGTCTACAACCCGGAGAGGATCTACGAGGGCAGGGCTATAGAGGACATCGAGGAGCGCTACCCTGCCATCGTGTCGGGGGCCGGGCCGTCAAGTGCCAAGGCCGGCTCGCAATTATTTTCACTGGTGTTCAAAAAGGGCGTGATGGCAATGCACAACATCAGAACAGCCGAGACGGAAAAGCTGCTCGAAGGTGTCTACCGCGACGTCAACATTGCCCTCGCAAACGAGATGGCCCGGTTCTGCGAGAAGGTCGGCGTCGACTTTTGGGAGGCAAGGGAAGGGGCCAACTCTCAGCCGTTCTGCCACATCCACAAGCCCGGAGTCGGAGTCGGCGGCGCCTGCATACCCGTGTATCCCCAATTTATCCTCGACGTGGCAAGCGCAGTCAAGGTCGACTGCAACATCACGCAGCTGTCCCGAAACGTCAACAACTCGATGCCTGCGTATTGCGTGCAGCAGGCGCTAAAACTGCTGGACGGTGCAGACCCATCGCAGTCCACTGTCGCAGTCCTCGGGCTGGCTTTTCGAGGCGGAGTCATTGACACGAGGCTTTCCCCAACCTATCCTGTCATCAACGAATTGAGAAAGCTTGGGGCCCGCGTGCGTGTCCACGACCCGCTCGTCAAAAGCGACCCCGACCTTCTTCCTGCCGGCGTCCCTCTGACAAACGACCTGAAAGAAGCCGTAAAAGGTGCCGACCTTGTGATGCTAGTCACCGATCACCCGCAGTACAGCAAGCTGTCGCAGCGCGATCTAGACGCGCCGGTGTATGACGGCAGAGGCGTGCTTGACAGGTCGAAATTTGACGGCCGCCGATTTGCGTCGATAGGGTGCCAGACATAAGTTTAATACCGCCACAACAAGGATTTTTTCCTGCTTGGCAAAGAGCAAGAAGAAGGAGGACCTCAATCTTTTGCTTACAGTTGAATGGAAGGATGGCGCGGTCGTCATGATAGACCAGACCAAGCTTCCAAACAAGCTTGTCTATGTGAAATGCACCGACTATCACCAGGTTGCTGACGCCATCAAAAAACTGGTGGTCCGTGGCGCCCCGGCGATCGGAGTGACAGCAGCGCTTGGGCTTGCACTTGCTGCAAAGCAGAGCAAGGCCGGCGACCTTGCGGCTCTCATGACCGACCTTGATACCGCTTTCAAAGTTCTGAGATCGACGCGTCCTACTGCGGTCAACCTCTTTTGGGCGCTGGAGCGCGTGATGAGCAAGGCAAAAAAGGCCAGAACTGTTAACGACGCCAGAAAAATCGTGCTTGATGAGGCGATCAGGATGTGGGAAGAGGATATAGAGGCCAACCGCCGGATGGGTTCCAACGGCGCCCAGCTCTTCTCCGACGGCGACGTCGTCCTGACGCACTGCAACGCTGGCTCACTTGCCACAGTGGCATACGGCACTGCCCTTGGAGTCATCCGTGCCGCAAGGGAGTCGGGCAAGCGCCTCAGCGTCATCGCTACTGAAACCCGCCCTGTGATGCAGGGCGCAAGGCTCACGGCGTTTGAACTCCAGCACGACGGCGTGGACGTGTCGCTCATACCTGACACGGCGGTCGGCCACATGATGGCCCGGGGGGCCATCAGGCGCGTGATCGTAGGCGCCGACAGGGTGCTGCGCACCGGCCACGTCTTTAACAAGATAGGCACCTATCAGGTCGCAATCCTTGCTAACCGCCATAAAGTTCCGTTCTACGTCGCAGCGCCGCTTTCCACGTTTGACTTTGAGAGCAACCCCGAAGATGTTGTGATAGAGGAGCGGCCCATTGACGAAGTGGTAAAGGTGGGCAAAAAGAGGGTAGCCCCAAAGGGCGTGAGGATATTCAATCCCGCCTTTGACATGACTCCTCCAGAGCTTATCAGCGGCATCATCACTGAAAAGGGCGTGTTGAGGCCGCCGTTTGAAAAGAACCTAAAAGCGCTTTTGGGCTAGTAGCCCAGTAGCCCAGTAGCCCAGTAGCCCAGTAGCCCAATAGCCCAATAGCCCAATAGTGGTCGCGACAAGTATTTATCGTGTTTAGGTTAACTTTAGCCAGTGCCAGCCGCAGCACAGCAGATCACAGAAGAGCAGGTATTCAACGCACTGAAAAAGTGCATGGACCCCGAGATCCCGGTAAACGTGGTAGACCTTGGGCTAATCTATGGAGTCAAGATCGCTGGCGGAAATGACGTTGACATCAAGATGACCATGACCACGCGGGGATGCCCCCTGCACGACACGCTTGTGAGCGATGTCAAGCGCTATGTCGGCAAGCTGTCCGGCATCGGCAACATCAACGTCGAGATAGTGTGGGATCCCCCATGGAGCCTGGAAAAGATGAACCCCGCCGTGCGCGAGCAGCTTGGATTTGGCAAGCCCAAGCTGCGGTTCCAGATAGACTATGAAAAGTCCAAGCCGCTAAAGGTCGGACGCTCCACAAAGCAGGAAGATGGATCGCTGATACTGGCAAATGACAAAGATCAGGGCTTTATGGTCAATGAGGCAATAATCGAGTTCTGGCAGAGCTGCGATGGAACGAAAACAGTCAACCAGCTCACGGATCAGTTTTCCGCCAAGCTGGGAATGCCAAGGCAGCAGGTGGAGCAGGAAGTAGTCCAGCTCGTGCAACAATTACTGGAAGCCGAGCTTTTGAAGGCGTAATGTCAGAGGAGCCTTCAATAGTCCCGCCGCATACCCGGACGATAGTGGAACTAGGGATGGGCGACGGCAGGGTCCTTGAGGCCCTTGCAGCAAGCGATCCCGAGACCGTCTACATCGGAATAGAGATCGACAAGAAATTATGCCAGGAAGCCCGGTCGCGCATACGCCTGCAAAATGTTTTTGTCATGGAAGGCTCGTTTGTCGACATCGTCGCCCGCTTCCCAGACGAGTCTATAGACGGCTTTATCGCAATACTTCCAGACCCTGCGTTCATTGACGAGAAAAAGGAAGAGTCGTGGAAGCCCTTCTACCGGCAGCTGTACGCCAAGCTGAAAAAGCCGGGAGCGTTTAGGCTGGTGACGGAAATCACCGACGAATTGCTGCAGCCAGTCAGCAACGACGCGTTTGACAGGTGGTCGATATGGCTCACATCTGCTTTTAGATCGATCGGCTTTGCGACGGCCGACATGAAGGAAGGCTCGCCGGAAGGATACTCCTCGCGTTGTCTCGACCAGTTCAGGGGAGACAGCAAGCGCATACGCATGCTGACTGTCGACTTTGCAAAAAGAGTCTAGGTCTGCCTGTGCTCCTGTCCATGCCTGTGATAGGAGTGCTCCTGCATGCACTGCCGTGAGCAGAATTCCAGCTCGCAGCCATGGCGGCCGCAGGGCACTGACTCACCGGCAAATTTTTTGTTGCACCACGTGCACAGCCCTTCAAGCTCAGGGTAGTTGCGGTTCATGTAAGGGCCGCAGTTGCGCTTTTCGCGGAACCACAGCACTTCGAGGTTCATCTTTTCTGCGTGCGTCAGCACCATGTCGTAGGCTTCGTAAAAGCCAGGGGCAAAGAACTGCCTTACAAAAAACGTCGACCCGTCAGAGCCTTTTTTTGAGGAAGGGTTGCGGTACGCCACAAGCCATTTTTCCTGTGGGAGATCGCCTTCTTCTTCCTTTTTATGCCCTGCCATGCTAGATTCGCAGCGCGTTTTGCAGGTACGTCCTCAGCTCTGGCACCTTGACCCTTTCCTGCTGCATACTGTCGCGGTGGCGCACGGTCACGGTGTCGTCCTGCATGGTCGTCTGGTCTATCGTAATGGCAAAAGGCGCGCCGGCCTCTTCAAGCCGCCTGTAGCGCCTGCCTATAGACCCAGACTCGTCATAGAACGTGTCAAAGTCGCGCTTTAGGTCAGAGTGTATCTTGCGCGCCTTTTCCCCTAGACCGTCCTTTGTCATCAGCGGCAGTATGCCGACAAGCACCGGCGCAAGATATGGCTTTAGCCTGAGGACCGTCCTAGTCTCGTCCTTGGCAGGCTCTTCGTAATACGAGTGTTCCAGTATCGTGTAGAGGCTCCTGTCAATGCCCATTGAAAGCTCAAACACGTGAGGCAGGACCTTTTGCTGCTGGTCTGCCGGATCCACTACTTCGAGTTTTTCCTTGCTAGTTGCCGCATGCCCCTTTAAGTCATAGTCGGAGCGGTAGTTGCACGCGACGAGCTCCAGCCACCCTGTGCTCGTCTCCACTTCAAAGTCAAACGCGACAGAGGCGTAAAACGCCTTCTCTACGTCAGAGAGGCGCCTGAACCTGCTCTTTGCGATGTCGATGCCTGTCTTTTCGTAAAACTCGGTCAAAAGTGCAAGGTAGTATGCGACCAGCTTGTTTGGTACGAGGCCCTTTGAAATCGCCTCCTCCGCCGTCACGGTGGTTATCGATTTGTCGCCATCCTTGAAGAGCCGGAGCGTCGTGTTTTTTACCTCATCAAACCTGGGCATGTCGTCCAGCTTGTTTGGGTTGCAAAACACCTCGATCTCGGCCTGGTAAAATTCACGCAACCTCAGAAGAGACTGCCTCGGCGCGATTTCGTTTCTAAAGCTCTTGCCGACCTGCGCGATGCCGAGCGGCAACCTGCCCCGCATAGTCTTGAACACTCTGCTGAAATCTACAAAGATGGACTGGCAGGTCTCCGGGCGCAGGTATGCCTCTTCAGCTGCTGGCCCGATGCCTACTCGAAACATCATGTTGAATCTGCTGACGTCTCCAAGGTCGCCCTTGCAGTTCTGGCACTTCAAGCCGTGTTTTTTGATCAATGCGTCGATCTCTTCATTTGAAAGCCTTTCGGGCACCCGCTCGCCCGTCTTTTCCTCGATAAAGCGGTCGGCGCGAAATATAGAGCCACATTTCGTGCACTTTGTAATTGGATCGGTAAAGTTGCCAATGTGGCCAGATGCGACAAACACGCTCTTGCTCATAATCTGGCAGCCGTCGATCTCCATCATGCCGTCGCGCCTGAGAAGCTCTCTGCGCCAGAGGTCGATGAACTTGTTCTTTATGGCGACGCCAGTTGGGCCGTATTCCCAGAAGCCCGCAGGGGCATCAGAGTAAATCTCGCAACTTGGAAAGTAAAAACCGCGCTCTAGCGCCAACTTCATCACCTTGTCGTAATTGGACATCCAAAAAGCAGACCTGCAAAAAGGTGCTTTAAGTTTATTGCCCTTGGCTCGACCCTTGACCCTTCCTTGACGCATAACAATTTATCTCGGTCAGTCAGCCCCAATTATGCTAATTGAAGGTCTCTGACAGGACGCATGGCGTCGAGTACGCCATCCGCGACATCACGGCTTATGCAAACAAGATACGCGCGCAGGGAAAAGAGATAACCTACCTCAACATAGGCGATCCTGTCAAGTTCGACTTTCCGACTCCTGATCACATAAAGCAAGCCCTGATCGATGCCGTGAACCGCAACGAAAACTATTATGCCGATTCAGAGGGGATCTTGGAGCTGCGGAAGGCGATAGTAGAGAAGGAGAAGGAAAAGGGCCTAGACGTCACAGAAGACGATGTGCTGGTCACAAACGGCGTCTCTGAAGGCCTCGATATGACGCTTGCCTCGATAGTGGACCCAAACAGCGAGGTCTTGATGCCCGGGCCGTATTATCCTCCATACTCGTCATACGTCAAGTTCTATGGCGGAAAGCCAGTAGAATTCCGCCTGCACGAGGATGGGAGGCCGGACCTCGAAGACCTTAGAAAAAAGATAACTCCCCGCTCAAGGGCGCTTTGCATCATCAGCCCAAACAACCCGACAGGCGAGGTCTTTGACAGAAAGAGCTTGCAACAACTTGTCGACATTGCGACAGAGCACGACCTCTATGTCATATGCGACGAGATATACGACAAGATAACTTTTGATTCTCTGTTCACCGGCATTGGCAAAGTTGCCAAGGACGCGCCTGTGGTTCTGTTAAATGGCTTTTCAAAAGCCTACCTGATGACCGGCTGGCGCTGCGGCTACATCTGCATGAACAGCAGGTCGCGCAAGCTGGACCAGTTCAGAGAGGATGTCCCCAAGCTCGCACGGGTGAGGATAGCCACAAACCTGCCTGTGCAGGTGGCGGCGGTGCAGGCCCTCAGAGGCCCGCAGGACCACATTCCGGTAATGGTGGACAAGCTGCGCCGCAGGCGCGACTATGTTGTCAAGCGCCTGAACGCGATGGGCATCCACTGCCGTATTCCCCGTGGCGCATTCTATGTGTTCCCCAAGATCGAGCTGGGTTCACGCTGGAAGGACGACAAGCAGTTCGTAGTGGACCTGCTGAACACCACCGGCGTGCTTACGGTCCACGGCTCCGGCTTTGGCACCGCGTACGGGGCGGGTCACTTCCGCATAGTCTACCTGCCGCAGGATCAAATCTTGGAAAAAGCGATGGACAAGCTGGAACAGTTCATCCGTACAGGTCCTAGGCCCTAGGCTCCCGGCACGACGCCTTCTCCGCGGAACAGTTTCTTGGCTTCGTCGACCGGCAGGTCGGCGCTTGGCAGTATGATGTCTGACCTCACTATCTCGCCCGGCTCGACAGGCTTGCCGTGTCTTATGGTGACTTGGTTTAGTTCTGCAAGCCCCTTTTTGAATTCTAGGTCGTCCGCCCTTTCAGAAGAGACCATCTCTACAAGCGAGTCGTCGATATCGTTGAGCCGCTTTAGCGTCCTTGCGTCAACCGTGAACTGGCCGTGGCCCATTATCCTCACGACTTTTTTCGGGCCGGTTTTTGCCCGTGCGGCCCGTGGTTTGCCGCCGCCACTACTACTGCTACTGCTGCGAGCGCGTTGCTTGCGGGTCCTTGTGTGCGCACGCTTGGCCTTTGGAGTGCGTTTCAGCCTTGCAACGGCCTTGGCCTTCTTGCGATGCACGGTTTTTTTTGCGCTCTTCAGCTTGACTCTAGTTTTGCTTCATCGCTGCCCCGTCTTTAACTTTGCTGATTTCTTCTCAACCAGCTCGTCTATTGCAATTTTCTTAATAATCTGAGCGATTTCTTTATAGTTTCTCATAAGGTTTTCACTATTTTAAGCAGGAAATATTCGTCAATCGACTTATTTTTCGGATTACCTGTTGGAGCGGCGCCAGTCATGCTCGTCTGGTGGGCCATAATAGTCCTCTTTCTTTTTGAAGTAGCCCCAAAAGAGCAAAAATGCGCCGATGGCTATCATCACGACTACAAATTTTTCGTTTGTAATCTGCGCGTTTGTGAAATTGTCGAGGAACTTTTGCGTGCCGTCCTCGATCAAGCCAGCAGAGGAGTCGATGTAATAGAGTACCAGGTTGCGGATGGCGATGATGCCTGCGACGACCATGAAAAGGATGCCCATCGCAGTCATCCAGTTGCGCCCCCGGCGCTCCCCGTGCTCGCGCATGCCTGTACCTCTACTGCTGCGTTGATAACGTTTACGTCAGCTTTATCCCGGGGTGCTTCATCTTGTTGCGCTTGGCCGCGTTCAGCAGCATCGGCGTCATGACTTCTGCCTGGTACGTGAGCGCCAATGGGCCGAGGTACACAGGCCGCAGGCCGGAAATTTCTGATACCAGCTCTGACAATCTTGCCACCACGGAAGCGTCGTCGCCGCAGATGAACGTGTCTGCGTCAAGGCCCGTCGCTACGTTTTTCAGCTTTACCTCAGAGATCGTGTGGAAGGCAGAGACGACCCTCGACCTTGGAGCCATCTTGTCCGCAACCATCTCGCCCGCAGGCTTTTTCCCCTGCTCAAGTGGAATATAGATAAAGCCATTGTCGGTCCGAGTCATCGGCACTATCGGCGACACCACGATGCAGTCGCTTTTGGTGTTGGCTGCCAGCTTGGCGCATGTGTCGTCGATGAACTCGTAGGGGATCGAAAGTATCAGGACGTCGCAATCCTTGGCGAGTGAAATGTTATCGTCGCCTGTTATGCTGCCTGCCATGTTCGGGTACGCCTGGCGCGCGGCAGCCATATAGCTTGCAGCAGCCTCCTTTGCCTTCTGGGCTTCCCTGGAGCCGACGACTACGTCATGCTTTGCGCACCACCTGAGTGCAAAGCCCTCGCCCATGCCACCTGTGCCGCCTACTATTCCAATCTTCATTGGCCTTGTCACGCGAGATTATGATATTAACTTTTTACAGACCGTGAAAAATAAGTAGCGGCGGCGCAGAACGATTTATGCAGTTGCCACTTGTCATCTTTATGCGCCACGGGCAGGCGGACAACAACGTCAACCGCACACTCGTTGGCCGCCACCTAGAATCGCACCTGACGGTGCAGGGCCGGCAGCAGGTTGCAGACGCTGCGCGGTACCTGAAGGGCGTCAAGATAGACAGGGTAGTGGCGTCGCCGGTGATAAGGACAGTCGAGACTGCGAAAATAGTGTGCGACGCAATCGGCGTCGACTATGAAACCGACGAGCGCCTGTATGAAATCGAGCTGGGCAAGCTTGTTGGCATGAACTTTGAAGAAGTCGTGACCAAATATGGCAACCTCTTTTTGAAATTCTATGACGAGCACGATCCGGTGCTTGCCAGCTTTGGTGTAGAGCCTTTTACCGAAGTAAAGAAACGGGTCAGGAGCCTGCTTGACGAGGTGGCAGAAAAGCATGGCGACAGCAACATACTCTTTGTGACGCACCTTGACCCGATCAAGGCCGCAATTTCCAACATCTTGGACCTAAAGCCGGAGGCACTCTACAACTGGCACATCAGAAATGCCGCCCTTACGATCCTGAAGCAGCAGGACCGGACCTATTCGCTAACCGGAGTCAACGTGATGCCGATGCACCGGTACCCTGTCGAGTGAACTTTTCCAAAGCCTTAAATAAGATATTGGGCGTTAAACCGCCCAAATGAGTATATCCTTAAGACAAGGTCTGCTCATGGCCCTTCCTGCGATCATTGTATTTTCAGCGATCCAGTCTGCTTTTGCGGAAGAAGAAAAAGTGATCATTAACCGCGTCGAAGTGTGGGGCCTGTTTTACAAGGGCATGGTAATAGCGTTCACAGTTGGAGCGATAATAATGGGAGTCATTGCATATGTCGTCTTCAGGTTCAGAGAGTCAAACCCCAAGAATGTCCCAAGGGGTTCCATTGAAGAAGGAGGGCATCACTGATGGGGCACGCCATGATCGAGTGGGTGTACGTCGGCGTCGTAGTCGCCCTTTTGATATACATAGGAGCCGCAGCGTGGGACGTTGAAAGGTTCCTCGACCACGCGCCCAAGGACTCCAAGATAATCAAAGTCACCGCCCAGCAGTGGTTCTGGACCTTCGAGCATGAAGACGGCAAGAAGGAAATCGGAGAACTGCACCTTGTCAAGGGCGTGCCATACAAATTCGAGATAACTTCAAGGGACGTCAACCATGCGTTCAACATACCCGACCTGACCGTCCTTATGGATGCAATACCGGGCAGGATAAACACCGCATGGGTCATGCCTGACCAGTCGGGCGAATTTCTAATCCAGTGCAGAGAGTATTGTGGCTTTAGCCACTACCAGATGCGCGCCAAGCTCTTTGTTGAAGAGCCGCCGGTGTCTGGAGCATCAGCACAGGTAGAACCAAAAGACGTCCAAGCCGCACTGCCGTCGACACAATCTGCCGTGGTCGCGAGCCACTGATCTCTCGCAGACCAAAATACTTTTATTTGATATGAAGTCCAAAAACACTCGCACTCGGGGGAATATTGATTGGTACTAGAAGTAAAGAAACCACGTCCGATGTGGGAGATCCTCTTTTCGACCCACCATACCGACGTCGGGCTGCTCTACATCGTCCTCAGCCTTGTCGCCCTGATGATCGGCGGCGCGCTGGCGCTTGCAATCCGCGCAGAGCTGTTCTTGCCTGGAAACCAGGGCATCATTCCTGATCCAAACGCGTTCCACAGGATATTCACGACGCATGGCACCAACATGCTGTTCCTTTGGCTGCTGCCTTTTGCGTCAGGCGTAGGAAACTACCTGATCCCGATAATGGTCAGGTACAAAGACATGGCGTGGCCCAAGCTGAACGCAGTGGCGTTCTGGATGACGCCTGTAGGCATGGCTCTCGTCTGGCTCGGCATGGCCGACTTTACGTGGTATGCGACTCCGCCATACTCTATCCTCAGGGCTCCGGGTCCTGCGGCAGAAATGTGGATTTTCGGGATCAAGATCCTCGGCCTTGCGTCCATACTTGGCTCGATAAACTTTATCGTGACCATCCTTCGCATGAAGCACCCCGACATGCCTCTGATGAAGACCTCGCTCTTTGTCTGGGCTACGCTGGTCACGTCAATAATGATACTTGTGGCACTGCCGACGTTTACAGCCGCACTCATAATGCTGTTCACTGACAGGCTCGGAGTGTCCGGGTTCTTTAACCCCAACATGGGTGGAGACCCAATAGCGTATCAGCACCTGTTCTGGTTCACATTCCACCCTGAGGTGTACATCTTTGCGATACCTGCGATCGGCATGGCATACGAGCTGATCCCCAAGTTCTCGAGGAAGCCGATATTCAGCTACCAGTCTGGAGTGACTGCGCTGATTCTGCTTGCGCTTGTAGCGTTCTCATCGTGGGCGCACCACATGTACTCGACAGGCTTGAACTTTACCGAAAAGACTGTGTTCATGATAGGCACACTTGCGGCAGTGCCCGCATCGGCCATGCACGTGTTCAACTGGATAGCCACAATGTGGGGCGGCAGGATCAAGTTTGCGACCCCAATGTCATATGTCGTGGGAGGACTCGTACTGTTCTTCTACGCTGGAGCCGGAGGTGTGGTCAACGCGCAGATGCCACTTGACTTCCTTACGCATGACACGTACTGGGTAGTCGGGCACTTCCACCTGTTCGTCATGGGCATGATCACATTCATCTTCATAGGCATGCTGCACTACATGTTCCCGCTCATAACGGGAAGGATGTACAACGAGAAGCTGGGCATGATAAGCTTCTGGCTGCTGTTCGTGGGATCGACTGTGATGTTCATGACCATGCACGTGGAGGGTCTGTACGGTCAGCCCAGAAGGACGTTTGACTATGTGCCGGTCCAGCCTCTGATAATCATGAACCAGATAGCGACGGTTGGAGCCTTCATAAACGGAATCGGCGCCTCGGTGCTCATCGCCAACATGATCGGAAGCTCTGCAAAGGGCAAGCCTGCAGACATCAAGGACCCGTTCAAGATAGGGGAAGTCTATTACGACCACACGCGGAAGGAGCCGCATCATTAGGAGGACCTTGGCATGACAGAGGAACACCACGATCACCGCGACGAGCCGGTACTCGTCACCTCATCTGGAAGGATGCTGAGGGGAGTCATCATCGTAGCAGTGGTGCTGGCAATCGGCTTTGTGTATATACACACGTTCTGGGACGCCATGTTTGCCAACCCTCCGCCCGTGACGAGGCTCCAGGCAGCCGCGCCACCAGTTCAGCAGCCTGCAGTCGCAGGTGTCACGCAAATAACAATGCTGTCAGGCGCTTCTGTTTCTGGCAACCCCGACTATGACCCCGACGACGGCAAGGTGCCGCTTGGCAACAAGGTGGTGTGGACAAACGCTGACACTTCGCCTCATACGGCTACATCCGGCACAGGCCCGGAAGATGCCAACTCTGGCAAGGCCTTTGACACCGGCATCATCAACGGTGGCGAAAAGTCAAAGGAACTCGACATCGCCGGCGGCAAGGTAGGCGATGTCATCCCATACTACTGCCAGGTCCATCCCTACATGAAGTCGCAGATAACAATAACAGAGGCAGAAAAGGGCGGAAGCGGCAGCAGCGGAGGAGCTGCATCAGGCCCGGCGATAACAATCCCATCGGGTGCATCGATACAGGGCAACCCGTCTTATACGCCAGCTGATCTGAGTGTAAAGAAGGGCGATAGCATCACTGTCTCAAATGCCGACACTGCTGCGCACACGGTGACCTCTGGCACAAGCGGCGAAGACCCTAACTCTGGCAAGGCCTTTGACACGAGCATCATCAACGGTGGCGAGTCTGCCAAGATCGACACTGCAAACATGTCTGCAGGAGAATACGCGTTCTACTGCATGGTCCACCCGTACATGAAGGGCAAGCTCACAGTGACCGAATGATCCTCCTAAAGGCGCTCTCTTTCACGACGCTTGCCGTCCTCTTTTCTCTTATTTTTATCGGAGGATACGTGAGTGCGTCCGGCGTCGGCCTGACCTGCCCAGAGTGGCCGCTGTGCCCAAAGGGCTTCATCCCAAGCCAAGAATTCGTCATTGAATACACGCACAGGTCGGTGGCGGCAACTACGGGCTTGCTGGTCATTACAACTGCGGCCTTTACGGTCAGGTCAAAAGAGGCTCCAAAGGGCATGAAACTAGCGTCGATAATTGCGGCAGGCGCCGTAGTGGGCCAGATAGCCCTTGGGGCAGTCGTCATCGTCGAAAAACTCCACTCTATCTTGGTCACGGCACACCTCGGCCTTGGACTCGTCCTCTTTTCGATGGTGACAATGACCGTCCTGTTTGCATTTCGCATGAACGACGCCAAGAAAACAACAATTGCTGCTCGATAAAGGATTAGGTTTATACTTGCTGGCGGCAGTAGTAAAATCATCATCATGGCCTACGCTTGGCCTTTTGCCTTGGCCTTGGCGGCCCTTGCTCTCTTGGCACTCCTTGTAGCTCACCAGCCTGCGTTTGCGCACCTTGACCACATACCACACTACAACGGCAACGAAGCCCACACAGAGCGCTATTTCGTCTTCCAGGCGCTGGACCCAGAATATGCAGGCCCCGGCGAGCCGGTCGCCATGGCGTTTAGCATACAGGACGGCGACGGCCACGACGTGCAAAACGTCGAAACGATGGTCGAAGTATACGGGAGCGATGGCGAGCGGCTAAAGGCGTTCCCATGGACAAAGCAGGACGTGGGCGACTTTGGCGTCTTTTACTCTTTCCCCTCCCAGGCGACGTACCAGATAGTGCTCAGCATAGCCAACGGGCCCGTCAACTCTAACGCCATCGACCCGCCGCGAAGCCTGCTTGCAGGCACGGCAGGCTGCAACTGCGAGCGGGTCATCTTTAACGTGCATATTTCAAAGTCGTTTGGCACAATATTCACAAGCACGATACTTGGCGCGATCCTCGTCCCGACGGCCGGCCTTGGCGTGATAATGTGGTTCAACTACAAGAACAAAAAGAGCCGCATGCAGGGCACAAACGAGCTGATAAAATACGCAGTCATGCTGTCGGCGGTGGCCGGCGGCATGGTCCACTTTGCCGTGTATTCCGAGCACGGCTCACTTAGGATAGAGTACCCTATCTTTCTGATAACCGCCGGCGGCATGCAGGTCAGCTATGGCATGTTCTACATCCTGCTGACGCTCACGTCCGAGTACAGGTCAATGAGCCCTGCGCAGTACTACCGCAAGACCGTCATCCTGAACCTGTTTGGTCTTGCGGGGACTGCCGTGCTGCTTGGCCTCTATACATACTCGGTGATATTCCCGCCGCCACTGTCGCCTACTAACCAGCCTGAGGCCGTGTCGCTTGCAGGCGTGCTTGCCAAGTCGGTAGAGGTCTTTTTGGTGGGCGGGATCCTGTACCTCATGCGCATAGAGAAGAAGAGGCTGCAGGCCATACCGAGTAAGACATAAAACCCCTACCGGCCACACCAATTCCATATGTGGAAAGTGATGATGCCAAGAAAGATCGCCTTTGGCGAGAACGCGGCCAAAGAGTTCCAGTATCCGAAAAATTCTCTCGTGATAACGACTACGACTCCAGACATTTATAACAAGTGGCTTGACTACATGGGGATCAAAAACTATGAAGTCTATGACAAGGTGACGCCGGACCCATCGATAGAGGCGATAGAAGCGATAAAGAAGCAGTATGAAGGCAAGCAGATAGGTGCCTACATCGGCCTTGGCGGGGGAAGCTCGATGGACGTATGCAAGTACCTCAGCAAGCTTACAGGCGTTCCCAAGATCTTGATACCGACCACGTTTGGCACCGGCGCCGAGATGACCACCTATGCCGTCATCAGCTTTGACCACAAGAAAAAGCTCTTGCAGGACGAGGCTTTTCTGGCAGACGCAGCCATAGTCGATCCGTATTTTCTGCCCGGCACGCCCTTTAACATCATGCGCAACTCTGCGTGCGACGCGGCGGCGCAGGCATCGGAAGGCTATGACAGCAAGGCCGGCAATCCTTTTACGCAGTTTTTCTGCAAGGAGGCGTTTGACATACTGTACGACGCAATCATGAACGACAAGCAGAACCTGCTTCCGTACGGCGCCATGCTGTCAGGCATTGGCTTTGGAAACTCGTCGACCACACTTGGGCACGCGCTTTCCTACGTGTTTTCAAACGAAGGCGTGCCGCATGGCTACGCGCTTTCGTCGTGCACGACGGTCGCGCACAAGTTCAACAAGTCCATCTATTACAAGCGTTTCAAGGAAATCGCGCAAAAACTAAAGTTTGAGCCGCTAAAGCTGAAACAGCCGCTTGATGCCGCTGCGGACGTAATCATGCCGGACAGGGGGCACCTTGACAACAACCCGATACCTGTGACAAAGCAGGATGTCATAAAGTGCCTAGACGAAATTGTCAACTCTAACCCGCTGGCCTAGCCACGGGCGCTTTTATCTTTTCTTTCTTTCAAAACCTTTAAATTCAGAATGACGGCCTGTTTTCCTGATGACCGTTATCAAGAAGAGCGTGGAAATCAATGCTCCTGTCACCGAGGCATTCACTTATTTTGCAAGGCCGGAGCACATGGCTGACCAGTTCCCGGAGAACATGGGACTGAATGTCGTTCCAGTAGACGTAAAGAACGGCTTTGGCGTCGGCACCATCTTTAGGATTAGCGGCGATTTCGACGGCAAGAGGCTCGAATGGGATTGCGAGACCATCGAATACGTCCCGTTGCGCAAGATCGTGGCCAAGATGATAGAGGGCCCGTTCAAAAAGTGGCAAATTACAGTCAACTTTGAAGAGCTTGGAGAGAAAAAGAGCAGGGTCTCCATGGATGTCGACTATGACATGCCGATGGGCCCGCTTGGAGGGTTCCTCGACAAGGTCAAGCTGAGCAAGATCGCCGAGCGTGGTATGGAAAACGGCCTGCTCCGGGTAAAGGCGCTGCTTGAAGGCACCGGCTCCATCCCTGTCTACATCACCCTAGACGCGTACAGGCACATTCTTGCCGAAAAGCAGGCGATGAACTGCTCTACGTCAGAGGCGATAGTCAAGATAATCAAGGACAGGCAGCAGGCACTGGCCAAGTCGGCCTAGGCCTGTACCTCACTTTTTCCATTCTTAGTTTAAGTTTAAATTACGCATTTCACACGAGAACTTTTGCGGGTTCGTAGCTCAGCCAGGTAGAGCGTTTGGCTCTTAACCAATCAGTTCAACAACTGGGTTAAAATGTCGTGGGTCCGAATCCCACCGAACCCGCATCTCTAACTAACTATTTTAGGGATCCTCTCACATTATCACAAGCGGTAAAAGCGACGACCTGATGGCACAGGCAAAAAGCCAATTTTTACTAGCAGGGACTATTGAGATGTTTATCAACCCGATCGGAAGCAGGACATGTTGTACAAATATCGAATCAAAAGGAATCCCTCAATGGTCAAGAATTAAGGTAGCCTACCACAACTAATTTATACAAGTGACAGCGTTATTAAAGAAAATGGCAATTTTCTTTAATAGCGTATAAGCATGTTATACTATCCTATACTACTACAACACAAGTTCCTTGCATCGTATATTAGGAAGGACAACTGGATGGAAGAATCTGCTTTCAGAAAACCCTTTGGAAAGCTGCAGAAGAACAAAGATGGACATCTCACATTTTTGCCTGACAGTCTGCCTCCACAGATCAGTTACAACGAAAGTCTGACCTCTTTGACTTCCGAGGCCAGCATACAGCTAGGCGGCCTATCTGGAATTGGCAAGCTTATACCAAATCCTCACCTGTTGATTAGGCCTTACCTGCGAAGAGAGGCAGTATTGAGCTCCAAGATCGAGGGCACACAAGCATCAATTGTCGATGTCTTTCGGTTTGAAGCAGGGGGTATGATTGCAGAGAAAGAAAAAGAGGCTACACGAATAACCGAAGTCATAAACTATGTCAATGCGCTAGATGAATGCCTTGCTGCCGTTAAGAATGGCGCCCTAATAGATCTCCCGATGATAAGGACTGCCCACAGAATGTTGATGAAAAATGTAAGGGGAGAGCATTTAGAACCCGGCAAATTTAGAACAATGCAGAATTGGATAGGGATAGAAGGCACGAAAATTGAGGATGCAACATATGTTCCTCCTGCTCCAGAATTTCTAGAGCAGCTCCTGTCAGATCTTGAAAAATTTATCCAAAACCCTCCAGGCAGGATTCCTGTGTTGATACAGTGCGCCATGATCCATTATCAGTTTGAAGCAATACACCCTTTTACAGATGGCAACGGCAGAATCGGCCGACTACTGATCCCTCTACTCCTTGCCCAAAGAAATGTGCTAGAGCTTCCCCTCCTTTATCTGAGTGCCTATATTGAGCGTAACAAATCGCAATACTATTCCCTTCTTCTAAAAGTGAGCCAAGAAAGTGCATGGGATGAATGGATAAGATTCTTCCTATATGGTGTAATAACCCAGGCAAGTGATGCTATCAACAACATACAGCGATTGATGACACTAAAGGCCAGCTATGAGAAGAAACTCCATGACCGGCACGCATCAGGGAGCGTAACTCGACTGATGGAATTTCTGTTTTCAAACCCCTTAATGACAATCCCAACAGCAGCAGATTACTTGAAAGTTACCTATCCCGCAGCCAAGAATGCGGTAGAAAAATTGAAAGACATGGGAATAGTGACAGAGCGCGACGGCAAAGAACGAGGAAGGATGGTGGTTGCGCAAGAAATAATGGATATCTTGAGCTAGACCGTTTTCTCTTCAGGAGCCCTTATATGTGATGATTATCTCTGGTTCCAGATCAAGGTATATCTTTAGTTTCTCTGAATCGTCTTTTCTGTCATACATATCAAGATACGTTGTGTGTGCCCAACTATTGCTTGAGCTAGTCCGTATCATGCACTCTTCTTGCTCTTGTAAAGAAATATGATTGAAAGGAATGAAGCGTAATGTGGCGCCGATTGGAAGATTCGTATTTTGCATTTAATCCTGCTTTCTTGCTCTAGCAAAAGCTTCAATTTCTGTCATTGAGGCATGATATAGATTCTGACTTCTTGCAAAAGCCAGCTCCAATTCGAAGAACAAGGAATTGCTTGTTTGCGGGCTATATCTGCTACGGCGATCAATATGTCGGATCCAGATATTTCATTAGAGATCTTATCCCTTAACGAGAGGCCTGTTACCGATAATTCCTCCGAAGCAATTGGAATAATGTTCTTACGCTTCAAGACTGTCCTTAGAGTATCTGCGTAGGTATTTACAGCAGCCGATATGAAACACCGGAGTTCCTTGCCTTCTTTTCCGATGTGGCAGGTTAGCCGAAGAGCTCGGTATCTGTTTCGCAGGGCCTTGTACACCTCTTGCTGTCTTTGCATTTCATATGCGGTAAACTCAAAGCCAAATTGCCTTTCGGCAAATCTGACTTGCGTAGGACGAAGTCTGCCAGTTCCCATGTTGGCGGGTATCCGCGTATGACAAATTCAAAATTACAATGCGCTGCTCTTAAAATATTCGGCCAGACTTGTGTCGAAAGCAAGCGGGAAGTCATAGGCATTCAATGCTTGAAATTTTCAAGGATAAACAAGTCAACGATTGGCCAACTCGCTTTTATCTGACGCCCAACTACAAACTTAGTAATTGCAAAAGCTGGTCGCTTGTAGTCTTTTCTGTACATGTGGAGTCTTACTCGTTATGTCCGTCATGCCAACAAGTTTGATTACCAGTCATGGCTTTGTGTCATTTCAGCAGGCTTTTGCGTCTGACGATCAAAGTTCAGCAGGCAAGTTGTTGTATACGAAAGGCGTATACGAAAATGGGACATATTATTCCGAAGTTTTCGTATCTGCTGGATATGACATATACGATGAAGACAAGATTGCCACTGCAACCAGATTTACGCATAACGACTTTACGGAAATTCAACCCTCTTGGTCGCCAGACGGGACAAAAATTGTATTTGCCAGCAACAAAGACGCATTGCCAGACAAACCATACAGGTTCAGTATCTATGTCATGGATTCATCTGATTCGACCAAGGTTCTAAGATTGACGGCGGGGCCAAGGATTAGCGATGACTTTCCTGTTTGGTCGCCTGACGGAAAGAAGATAGCATTTACTAGAACTACCCTCAACTCTTTAGGAGGCACAACCATCAAGATTGCAGTTCTTGATCTCAAAAGCGGCCAAATTACGGAACTGGCTGGCAGTGGCCTGTATGATACTATGGCTAGTTGGTCGCCAGATTCAAATCAGATTGCCTTTTCTGCTCGCGCAATCACTTGGCCTGGCAGCTACCTCTACGTAATGAATGCAGATGGCACTAACGCAAAGAGAATTTCGCCGGAAACCACAGACGCTGTTTACACTTACGGTTTGCCGGTTTGGTCATTGGATGGCAAGAAATTGGCGTATCTATCGACTAAGGGAGTGGCCATCTCAAATCCAGATGGGAGTGGATTTCAGATTTTCAACGATACTTCAACAACCAATGACTTGGCGTGGTCTCCTGATGGCAAGACAATTCTCTTGTCAAAGTACAATCAATTCGGTACAGATACTTATGATCTATACGCCATTAACTCTGATGGAACTGAGCTGCGGCCGCTTATTGTCAGTAAGAATGTTAGCGAGAGCACACCTCGATTCTTTGTTGCTTCTAGAGTCTCCGACGGTATTAAAATTGACGAGGCGGACCTGAAGGCAATCTCTACTTCGGCCGAGAAAACGGCCCTAGAGCTTGCTTCAACAAATGCAAAGTTTCTAGATCCTGTTCCTCCAGAAATTGGGGTTCGAACTGTTGCCTATGTAAGTCAGATAGAACCAAAATCAAAAATATGGCTTTTAAATACCGACGGATCCGCAAGGCGGAAGCTCACAAGTGAGAACTTTTACGAATATAATCCCGATTGGTCGCCAGATGGAAAAAAGCTAGCCTTTTCTAGCAATAGAGAGCTCAACGACATTTATCCAGCGCACGTATACACGATTTCAGTAGGCGCCGATACAAACGGGACAGACCTGAGACAAATAACGACCGACCCTGCTTACAGGGATTTAGAGCCTTCGTGGTCTCCGGACGGAAGCAAGATAGCATTTACTAGATACTCCGCACGGGGTGATGGCGAAATATTTGGAAAGATTTGCATTGTTAATGCGGACGGCACTGAACTTAGAGTGCTACGGGGAACCGGAGGGCAGGATTCGCATCCAAGCTGGTCGCCAGACGGTTCAAAGATTGCTTTTTCGGGATTTCCGAATGATGGGAAGACCAAAGGCTATGGAATCTATGTCATGAGCGCAGACGGCAAAGATGAGGCAGTTTCGCTTACTAGGCTTGCCGAGGGAGTTTGGGGTACCAATGGCAACCTCATGTGGTCTCCGGATGGAGATAAAATAGTCTTCACAAACACTACCGGGATCCTCACAATGGATGCTATTGATGGGCGAAACCTAAAGGTCATCAAAAAGTCAGAGTGGCTATTTGATCCTATCTGGTCCCCGGATGGCTCAAAGATCATATTTGTTGGGCCCAAGGGCACATTTACAAAAGAATCCGGCCCTACAGAATTTGGGCTATTTATCATGAATCCCGATGGCAGTGGGCTACAAACCTTTTTGGATGATGGAGACCGCGGAAATGACGTACAAGATCCTGCTATAAACCCCGTTAAGATTGCAGCATTTGAAACCTCGAATACTACTGCTGTAAACGTGGATAGCCCGGATATCGGTGGAACAGATGGAAATCAATCAAACTTTGATTCCACGGCTACCCAAGGTCATGAAGGTTCTAATCAGGCGCAGCAGGCTAGGTCTGTCGAATCTGCGGTAGATATCAGCATAGATGTCGCACAATTTTGCGTTACCTCGGCATCCATCCCGCAGCTAAGACATCCAACATAGCGAGGATCAGAATATTTGGCAAGTAACGCGGAGTAAGTCCGATAACCCTTGGCTGCTTGCCAGAAGAAAAGCCCGCTTATACAAACCAAGCCCAAACCCACAATCTTGATGGGCCTACTAGTCATTTTCCTTATTGCCGGGCTATAGCCATTATGGAACGTCTTTCAGGACATAGTCAAACCTATCCTGCATTACTTTCGCTATGTGTACAAACTCGGGCTTAGACCCTGCCGCTAGCTGCCTAGGTGACGAAAAAGCGGCACAAATCCACGAGGAAAAGAGGGAGACTTCCCTTTTTGCTCCCTATCAATGTACTCATCCAGCTTTGAGCCGCGTTAAAGAAACCGGCTTTGTTTAAAAAGTGACTTGATCACGCTCGACTAGGATCTCAAGTTCAGGATTCACACGCTCAATTTTTGACTTTTACAAAGCCTAAGAAACCCAAAAGTTTAAAGCAGTTCCTGCATTCTTTATACGTGCAATCTAGAGGAAAGTACTCTAGAGAGCATATTTCACCAGACCTGCTTTATTCAATCGAACTGATACTTTCTATTGGTGAGCATCGAGCGACATTTTTTATACAATGACGCTGCTACCACACTTGTGAGTAGCGCATTTGATTCCCAAAAGTTCAAGTCGGCGCAGCGTCAGGGCTGGGACAGCGTTGCTGAAGGCTGGAAAAAGTGGTGGGCGACAATTGAAGAGGGCGCGCAGGTTGTATCTGACAGGCTGGTCGATCTTGCAAAGATCCGGCAGGGTGACAAGGTGCTGGATATTGCAACAGGGATTGGAGAGCCCGCAGTAACCGCTGCAAGAAGGGTCGGTCCAAACGGAAAAGTGACTGCAATGGACCTCTCCTCCGGAATGCTTGCCATCGCAAGAGAAAGAGCAAAAGAAAATGGCCTGTCGAACGTCATTGACTTTCAGGAAGGAGACGCAGAAACGTTTCAACTTCCTCCTTTGAAATTCAACGCTATTATCTCTAGGTTTGGGCTAATGTTTCTGCCCGACCTTCCAAATGCATTAAGGACCATGAGAGAAGCACTTGTTCAAAATGGGCGAATAGCTGCAGCAGTCTGGTCGACTCCCCAAAAGGTTCCTGCTTTTGTAATGCCTTTTGAAGTAGTGATGCGAGAGACCGGATCTCCGCCGCCACCGCCCGGCGCACCGGGGCCTTTCAGTCTGGCTGATACAAACCTCCTGCAAGAAAGGTTCAGGCAGGCTGGATTTCAGCAAATTGCAGTCGAAAGCGGTAATGTGACCTTTAGGCTGCCCTCGGCTGAGGGGTATGTGGATTTTGTCAAAAGTACGGCTGCTCCCCTTACCGCCATGATGAAGGACCTGCCAGCTGCAAGGCAGCAGGAAATCTGGGGAAAAGTAGTGGATGCTTCAAAGAAATTTGCGGACGCTAATGGAAGGATAACTTTTGAAAATGAAGTGATATACGTGTCCGCCACAAAATGAAAATGAAACTGAAACCGCCCTGTCAGGTTAGGCCTTGTAGACTTCCATGTCTTGGATAAACAGACTATCGCAAATTTCCATAAACGCCGCCGTATTTCTTGAAAGCGTCGCTCTCCGCGTTGTTATGCCTCTTGTCCTCCGGGTATTGTTTCCCGCCATCCCGAGCAGAGCTAAATTAGCTCAAGCTAATAAGCTTTGCATGCATGGACGTACGTATGTATATGCATATACACGCCTCTGACGTTTCTGAATTAAAATAAAGGTAACCAAGGGCGGCAGAGAGACTCTTTTTTAGCGTATATTTTCTTAAGGAGAAGGGGGG
>JBDUUM010000022.1:0-78155 GCA_039938615.1 Nitrososphaera sp. | reverse complement strand
GCCACCGGCTCGCTCCCTATTGCAAACCCAAACGCGACGCCCACGATCAGGACGATAAGCCCTGCTATTACATGCGACCCAGAACCCTTCTGGCTCACCAGCCTGTCGAAATTAAAGAACTGTCTTGTAGATGATGATGACGACATCCGTATGGTATATAGACAATCGGGGATATAGGGATTCTACCGGTGATCTCTACGATCTATAGAGTTACTTCCTCTTGGCGAGCTTTTCAAGGTGGTCGGCTACGATGGGCAAAAACGCGCCCACGTCCGTCACTATGCCTACTGCCTGCGCCGTGCCCCTGTCGACCAGCTTTGTGACGACCGGCTGGCTGATGTCAACTGCCACGACCTTGACAGACGATGGCAGCATGTTGCCGACCGCTATCGAATGCAGCATGGTGGAGAACATCAGCACCATCCTGGCGCCCTTTAGCACCTGCTTGTACTTGCGCTGCGCCTCCACGATGTCCGTCACCACATCCGGTAGCGGACCATCGTCGCGGATGGAACCTGCAAGCACGAACGGGACGTTGTGTTTTATGCACTCGTACATCACGCCGGATTTGAGGATCTTCTTCTCGACCATCGCCCTCAGTCCGCCGGACTTGAAGACTTCGTTTATCGCCTCCATGTGGTTCCGGTGCCCCCTCACCGCAAGCGTGCCGTCCTTTACGTGCATTCCAAGGGACGTGCCAAGCAGCGCGTTTTCGACATCGTGGACAGCAATCGCGTTTCCTGCAAGTAGGCCGTCAATGTACCCCATCCTGATAAGCCGCGCAAGTGCCTCAGAGGCACCCGAGTGGACGAGCACGGGCCCGGACACGACGATGATCTTGCCGCCTTCCTTTTTGGTGTTGTAAATGTCGCTTGCCACCTTGCGGGCGATGTGCTGCGTCGGCCGCTCCGACGAGCTGGAGCTGGACATAAACTGGAAAATGTCAACGCCTTCCCTTGGCCTCTCCTGCGGCGTGATTTTCACTCCGCGCTCGCCTACCACCACCATGTCGCCCTTGGATAAATCGCGGATCATCTTGCACTCGGCAGTCATGTTCTTGGTGTCTACGACGATGCACTTGTCCATCATCATGTTCTGCACGGCTATCCATTTGTTCTTGTAGAACACCTGTGTCGGGTTGTTGGTCGTGCTGTAAAAGTCGTCAGGCATCACGCAGTCCTTGGGGCAAGCCGCAAGCTGCACCTGCTGGACGGAAACAGGCTGCGCGCCCTCCCTGTATACTGCCTCCAGTATCCGCTCGATGTGGTCAGCGTCTTTTCCCCTGACGAGCAGCCGGGCATGGCTTGGATCCTTCTTTTTCTTGCCGACTGAAAATTCCAGGACCTGAAAGTCGCCCTTCAAATCCATTATGTGGTCAAAAATCCTGGTAAGTATCATTGAATCGATGAGGTGGCCCTTGACCTCGATTTCCTGCTCGAACTTGCCCGCCAAGCTATTCACGGTAATAATCCAGATCAGCTAATAAAGTTATATCGGCAGCGACAGCTTGCCAAAATATTCCTGCATGTTCTCTGCCTTTAACTTGGCAACAAGATCGTTTTTGACATCCTCTGAAAACCACTGCGCAAGCGCCTTGGCAATTCCCTTGCTGTCGCACAGCGCTATCATGTAGCCGTTATCCTCCTTTACAACGGCGTAGAGGTTCTCCTCTCCTACAGGCTCCCAGTTGTTGCTCTTGTTGTCGCGCAGCGCAAGTGCCGGCATGGCGTGACCTGCATATTTTGTCAGCAGCTCCTGCGCCAGCTTGACGCGCTTTTCACCCATCTTTAGAGCCGTGAAATACTGCATATATGAGATTTTCTTCCAAAACGCCGACCTTTAACGCTTTGCCGGCCTCTGCAAGAACACTGTTAATCGAGTCTTTTATAGCGCGCCGCCGAAAAACAAGCGACGGCTTCATAACGACAGGCCCTGCCCCGCAGAAGCACGCACGTGTGTATATTCTGGCTGGAATGACCGGGGCAGGGTTTTACTTTATTGACCCAATAATGTCAGACAAGAGATCGCCTTCTCTGCCCACTACCTTTTGCGCGGATTGCAGGAACTGCGCCAGCAACTTTTTGTCATGACCGTCGTTTCCGTATTTGCGCGCCTGCAACGCCATCTCAAGCCTGTCTAGGCGGTGCACAAAGCGTGCCGTCCTGCTCTTGCCTGCAAGGAATTCTTGCCACACCTTCTGGTAGTCAGCGCGCACCTTTGGCGGGAGGCAGGCAAGTATGGATTTCATTGCCTCGCTTTCCTGCTGCATCTTTTTCTCGGCAGCAACCTGGCCGGGCATATAGTCGCCCACAACTGACTCTGCTAGGTCGTGCAAAAGTATCATCCTTATCGCCCTTTCCGTGTCAAGCCCCATGATGTCTGACAGCGCCATGCCTATTGCGCACATGGAAAAGGTATGGTCGGCCACGGACTCGGCATCCTTGATGCCCGCTTTTGCGACCCATCCTGCCCGCCTTACAGTCTTTAGCGCAAGAACTGCGTCAAGAAACGGGGACAGGTCTTTGGCCATCATTTCACCAGCGCGGCCGCCACAGGCTCGGCGGCCCTTATCGCTTTTGCGCCGATTGGCAGCATGTCAAAGAGGTAACTGATGGCAACGGTGGCAATCGCCATCCCTGCCGCAATCGCGATTATGAGCAGCACGTTGCGCATCTGGCTCATGGCAGTGCTGCTGCCAATGGCGCGGCATAAAAGGTTAACCTTGAGGTTTTTTCCACGCAACGTCGCTGACGCCTAGGCGCCTGTTTGCGACCCTTGCCGCGACAAAGAGCAGGTCTGCAAGCCTGTTCAGGTACACAATGATCGCCGGGTTTATCTGCTCGGATCTTGCAAGCGCTACCACCGCACTCTCGGCGCGCCTTGCCACGCTCCTGCAGACATGGAGCATCGACGCCTGGTTGCTTCCGCCGGGTAGGATGAAAAAAGTAATTGGTACAAGTTCGCCTTCCAGCCTGTCAATGACCGGCTCCAGCGCAGCCGCCATGCCGCCGGTAGCGCGGGGCGTGGTGTTTTTGCCGGGGTAATCAGGATCCGCCAGGTCCGAACCGACCACGAAAAGGTCGTTCTGGACGTTTGTAAGGACGTTTACAAGGTCTGCAAATGATGTTCCGTCTGCGCCAAGCGTGCAGACGGCCATGCCGATGGAGGAGTTGAGCTCGTCGACTGCGCCATAGGCGATTATCCGCAGGTCTGCCTTGCTCACGCGCTTGCCGCCAATGAGGCCGGTCTCGCCACTGTCGCCAGTCCTCGTGTATATCTTCACGCCATCTAAAGGCTGCAGAGGTGATTTTTAAGACTTGCCTGACCTTTCCTTGAAGAATCTGACAAGCTCTATTGCGTCCATCTCTTTCAAGCTTTTTCTTGCTGATTTTATGTAGGATGCAAAGGCATCAACGCCCTGCAGCTGCGGGTACCGCCTCTTTGTCTCTTCGACAATGTCTGTATAGTTACGGTACGGAAAGTAGATACCCTTGGCTACCCTTGCTATCGCCTTTTTTTCCTCCCTGCTTATGACGCCTTTTTTGTAGGCGAGGTACAGGTTGTAGCGTATGTCTATCATCGCCTCGGACTGGAGCCGGTAGTCCGAGTCGCCAAACGTGACTGCGACTTCGTCGTCGGCGTCTATCTTGCCGCTTTTGTAGAGGGCAAAGATCCTGCCTATCCCGACCATGCCGAATTTTTCAAGCTCGACTGCCCGCAGCGCGCCAAGGCTTGCCGCCCCGGCGATTATCGTGTCTTTTTTGCTAGCCAGCTGGTATACCTCGATGGGCGTCGGCGGATAGTCCTGCAAGAACACACCGTCGACAAGGCCGACCATCCTGACCTCCGGGTCTGCCGCCAGCCGCAAGAGATCGCCCTTTTTCGCCGGCGGCCTGTACTCGGCGTCTGGGAATATCTGTCGGGCCCGCTCGTGGCTGAGCGACGGGCCAAGGAATATCACTGGCCTTGCCATTGCCTGAAACACGCCCTTGCGCGCATGCCCATCACCGACTTGGTTATCTTGAAGGTTTCAAGCCCCGGCACTATCGCCCTTACCACCGGGATGCCAAGGTCGGGGTTTGTGAGGTCTACTATGATCGCCCTGCCAAGGCCGACTGTCTTTAGCCTGCCAAGGATGAACTTGATGTCGTCCAGTATGTCTTCGTTAAAGTAAGTCTTGACTTCAGAAAACTTGATCTTTTTCTTCGATGGCATGAACTGCCACGCCCGCCTGTCGTCGGTGTTGTTCTCGCCGTAGCGAATCTTGCGCAGGTCGTCCCTGGCCCCCTGTATGTTTGCCGCCCTCGTCTGCGACACCTCTGTTATTGCGCGCAAAAGCGCTATGCGAGCGTCAGGGTGCGTGCCGTGCCCCTCTGCGAGGTAGCCATAGTCGTGCGTCACCCACTCGATGCTGCTTGCGTTAAACGTAGGCACGCCTATGTCAGACGTGATGTCTTTAATTATCAGCGGGATGCCAGCCTTTTCAAAGCGCGACAGGAGTTTTCGCACTGGCTCAAAATCGACGTCGGATATGTCGACTTCGGGAAAGATGCCGGGGTCGTCTACGAACCTGTCAGACTGTATTGGCGGGACCTTGACGCCTGCGGAATTTAGCGAATGCACGATGGTGCGCAGGACGTGGAATGGGATTGCGCTTGCCCGCAACTCTGCTATGCTCATGGCGTCGCGCTCTATCACCTCGCAGAGCGAGTGGCATACCGCCTCTTCTATCACGTTTCCAGAGGCAAGGCCGTTTGTGTGGAAATACGAAAACGGGTTTACGGCCGGCGGCTGCGGGTTGTAGCGAAAAAGCGCTATTGACGCCGGCACCATTATTATTTCTTGGTTATTGCCGGCGATGTCAAAGCCGGGCATAAAGTCCATCTGCATGTCGTTTCTGTATTCAAAGCGCACCGGCTCGACGATGTCGTCAGGGTGCAGGACTTTGTGTTTTCTGGCGAGCTCGCCATAGCTCGCCCTGACAAACTTGCGCGGCCCGCCTGACGGCAGCGACGAATAGCGCTCGATGCTCTCCATCAGCGCGCTTGCCATCGCATGCTCCTTCGTCGGGCCCTTGCCACTATAGACCCAGATATAGTCCTCCGTCCCCGGCAGGACTGCAGAGTAATTGGGTATGCCAAGCACGTCCATGTCGGTAATATCTGCAAGCCTTGTGACCCCTATCTTTTTTGACAACGGTATGACCTTTTGCAAGGTCTCCTGGGCAGGCCTGATCCTAGACGTGCCGTTTACCGTCCACTTTTTCCTGCTCTCCAGCTCAAGAGCCACAGGCTAGAACCTGCCTGAAGTTCATATCAAGCTTGCGCGGTATGTATGTATGTATGTGTGTGTACCGTTTTTATTTATCCACGCCGCAAAATAAAATGATGCCGATGGACACGCCAAGGGAGCTGGAATGGTACCTCAGGGACCACTTTTTCCGCCAGGCCGGCAAGGGCAGGACGCAGCTTGCAAGGAGTACTCTGGCAGGCGAGATGGTGACGCTCTACCTCCGCTACCGGGGCTATGATCCTCAAAAGCTGGACGAGAGCCTTGCGCCAGTCATAAGCGACCTCCTCTCGATGCGCGTCCTTGTGCAGCAAGGCGACCTGCTTTCGGCGGCCAAAATGACGCGGATGCAGTGCGTCAAGTGTTTTTACGTCAGCTACCTCGCCGACGCAGAACCCAAAGTGTGCCAGCGCTGCGCCGGGACTGAGCTTGGCGAGTTCCCCAAGAAAAAGTAGCTTATTAAGCAAGTTTTCTTCTATATGCAACGTTGCAGGAAGGGGGCATGGACTGGGCGCAGCTGTGCAAGCAGGTCTTTGAGATCGACAGCGCAGTGCGCTTTGCAGGCGTCATTGACAGGATGGGACGGCTGGTGGCCGGCGGGATGAGGGAAGGCCTTGCCCCACTTGAATCTATAAAGGACATGGACCGACTCTATGTCGAGTTTGCGCTTAGAAACGCGATGCGCAACGAGTTTAATGACGAGTTTGGCAGGACGAAATACACGATATCAGAGCGGGAGCGCATAAAGATAGGGACCTTTCCGTTGCAGGGCGACAACGTTTTGCTCATATCAATAGAGCGCGCCGCCGCTCACGACAGGATAATAAGCAGGATACTTGAACTCGTACGCTGATGCCAAAGAAGAGGCGCAGGGGCCGCGCGCAAGACGATGATCTGGTAGAGCCAAAAAAAGTCACGGGCAAAGAGTTATCAGAGATTGAAGAGCTGAGCGCAAGGCTCACGACGCTTGTAGAGATGCTTGGCGAAAAGGGAGTCATAAACGAAAGGGAGTACCACCGGATGGTGGCGATGCGGTTGCACGAAATATCAAAAGCGGCTGCAATTGGCGAGCTTGACGAGGAGCTGTAGGTTGAAGGCGGGCAGGATATTTGCGCTCTCTATAGGGTCCGGCATTGCAGCAGGCGCGCTGCTCATCGCTATGAACATGTTTGTCGCCGGCCCGCACATTGACAAGATGACAAACATCTATTTTGACGCCCTGATGTCGCAGGGCGACTTGGTGGAAGAAGAGTTTGACTCGTCGCTCCAGTCTCTCTATTTCTGGCAGGCTGCGTTTCCGATGGTGATGGGCATTGCCGGCGGCGCGCTTGTCGCAATCGCTTATGTACAAGCCACTGGCAAGAACGCGTTCAAGGTCGCACTCGTCGTGGCCGGCGTGGCATGGTTTTCGCTGTTTGTCATGCCTGCTATAAAATACCCGTACAACTCAGACACTCTCTACAATCCTGAAGCTGCGACAAGCTATGCCACGCTTTTTGCCGCGTATGCGGCGATATCTGGACTTGCCGCACTTGGCACTGCCATCGTGTTTGCAAGGACAAAGAGAAAGAACTGGTACATCGGGGCTGCAGGTGTGTACCTGGCCATAACGGCAGGGCTGTTTTTCGCCTTTCCCAACTACCCGCAGTCAGACGTGGTGCCGTCTGCCATACTTGCCGCATGGAGGTCGGCAAGCGCCGCCGGAATGACTGCTTTCTGGTTCACGCTCGGCATACTGGCCGGCGCGCTGCTAGAGAGGGAAGAGAAGAAAGGCGCCGGGAGAGGGATTTGAACCCTCGGGACCCTTACGGGTCACAAGCTCGCTGGAGCGATAATTTCCAGGCTTGCGCCCTCCCGGGCTAGGCGACCCCGGCAACCTATCTCACCGTTCCAGCTTTTCATTTTATATATGTATCAAAAACGCGCTTGCAAAGATAGAAATTGAGGATCGTCTGAATTATTGCTAGTTTTTGAGCAACCAGGGACTTTCTGACAACTGCAAAGGTGGAAACCACATCGACTGCAACGACTGCATGTGCAAGTGCCACATTCCCGGCACGATGGAGAGCCTGGCAAGGAACATTGCCAAGCTGGACCGCAAGCGCCCGGGGATCGGCGAGACTATCTAGCCTTTAGCCTCGGCACGATTTTGTTGTTGATGATGGGCTCGTGATCGACGTCGTTGTCAAACGACACCATGAGGATGCCATCGTCCTCAATCGGGATTGTAGCGCGCTTGACCTTTTCGTACATCGCAAAAGCATAGATGGTCTTGCCCAGCTTTTTCTCCATCGTTTTCCGCGTCCCCATGCGCAGGATCGACTGAGTGGCCGATAACTCTGATTCTTCCTTTGTCAAAAGCGACTGCAGGCCCTGCCTGTATGCGTACGCTATAATTTTGCCCATCCTGTCTGCGGCACCTACAAACCTGATGCCCTTGTCAAGGGCCAAAAACTCTTCGCATAACTCCCATGTGACTGCCGGCATCCTATATCTTGCTAGCGCCGGCGCACTTAAGTCTGCCTGAGTAGGTTATTATTTTCCAAGGTGCGCCCGCATTCTCATGATCAGTATTTCAGCTGCCGTGCCCGAGATGTCCACAAGGGCGGCCTCTATCTCCTCAATCGAGGAGCATGGGCTGCGGCCGCCAAGCTTTATGCTGTACCTTTCCTTGAGGACAAAGACGAGCGCCTCTACCGCCGAGTCGCCATGCTTGCCGCAGACAGAAACGCCACTTCCAGCTTTTTGCAATCGTCGTCTGGAATGCTGGCTGCCATTGGCAGAAAAGATGGTTACGCATTGATAATCCTTTCCTTTTTTGGCTAGGATTCGTCACTTTCCAGCTTGGCAAGGTCGACTTCGCTGCCAGCCGCAGCCGGCGCCGCTGCCACGGCCTGCTCGCCCTTGGACCTCCACGCCTTTGGATACGTGTCTGGCCTCATTATCAGCCTCTTCATCACAAACGCCACGCCCTTGGCACTCTCCTCTATCTGGTCCCGGGTCATTGACGCCTCTGCAAGGCCTACCACTTCGCCTTTTAGGGTGTAGACGCCAACAAGCTCGCCGGCTCGCAGGTCGGAAGGCACGGCAATGACGCCCGGCACTGCCAGCGGCGCCCCGTGGCACAGCGCATCTACCGCGGTGTCCCTGACGGTAATCCCGCGTATGCCCTCAAGGCAGCGTTCAATTGGGATGATTAGCCGGCGCAGCTTTTCCTCGCCGCCGGTCTCCTTGAAGCGCTGGTACGCGTCTGCCAGGTCGTGGAGCCGGACGAGCCCGTCCTTTTCATAGAGGTTGCTGACCTGCGTGCGCCGCAGTTCCACCATCGTCGCGCCCGGCGACAGCACCTCGCCAATGTCATAGATTATCTTGCGTATGTACGTGCCGGCCTGGCACAGGATGCGCATTAATATCAGCCTGTCATAGTCCTCGACGTAGTCAAACTCGTAGACAGTCCTTACGCGAGTGACGCGCTTGACTGCAGACCTCTGCGGTGGGCGCTGGTATATCTCACCCGTAAACTCTTTCATCACGTTTCTGACCCTGTCTGCAGACACGTGCGCATGCAGGCGTGCAAGCGCGTAATACTCTTTTGGACCCAAGAGCAGCACGCCAAGCGCCTTGGTGCCCTCCCCAAGCCCGATTGGGAGCAGGCCCGTGGCGCCCGGGTCCAGAGTGCCAGAGTGTCCAGCCTTTTCTATCTCCAGTATGCGCTTGACCCACGCCACCACCTCATGGCTTGTAGGCCCCGCAGGCTTGTCCACAAGCACTAGACCGTAGTTCAGCAAATCCTGGATTGGCCTCTTGTCGTAATAATGACCGTACTTGTCGTTTGTGATGTCTTCGTCAACGTTGACAAGGTTGGCAAGCTGAGGTAGCATGGCCATCATCTGCCTGTGTGGCGCATCACGATTATCTTGGCGATCTCGATTAGCGAGTCAAGGCCAAGCCTGTCCGTGTTGAGCGCATAGTCAAACACCGACAGGTCGTCTCCAAAGCTAAAGCCGTACAACTTGCGGTAGATTCTCTTGTTCTCCTCGTCTCTCATCTTGACGACCCTTGCTGCCTCTGCGGCAGGTATCCTGTCGCGGTTTGCCATGCGACGGGCCCTGTTGTGGGGCGAGCCTTTTAGCCAGAATTTTATTATCCGCTCGTCGTCGCCGACCAGCCATGGGATGGTATAGCTTGTAATGACGGCACTCTCTGTTTTCAGTATCTTTTCAAGCCTCCTGTCTACCTTTTTGTCAAACGTGGGGTCGCGCTTGCGCTCGGCCATGAATTTCTTGGCCTCTGGAGTGTCCCACCAGTCGCTCTTGAACGTGTCGGTGGAATACCCTTTTTCGGCGGCAAGCATCTTCAGGATGTCGCCTCCGTTGTAGTGCGACAGCCCAAACTCTTTGGCAAGCTCGTGCGCTATAGTGGTCTTGCCGACTGCCGGCCAGCCGGAAATGACTATGCTGAATCTCTCGCCGGCCGCCATGTCAGATGCCAGTTGCCATGCCCGTCTTGGTGACCTTTGCTATTATGCCGGAAAACGCAAACGAGGTGAGCAGGAACCATCCCCACAGGTACACTTCGGCAGGGACCGTGCAGGCGCCCTTGGGGTTGCCGTTTGCGTCAACCTGGGTGTGGTTTGCGACGTCGCTGTCGCTACAGGTGACAAACGGGAGGTATATCGGCGATAGCGCCACGACCTGCCCAAATATCGCCGGGAAGACGAATATCCATATCAGGAAAGACGGTATCATGTAGATGAACATCGGGCGCATCTGCTGCTGTTGCACTTCAAGGGCCATCTTGTTGATGTATGCCTGCTTTTTCTTTAGCTCCTCTACGCGCTCTTTGTCCTGTTTTTTGACTGCTTCGGTGTACGCTTTTCGCCACTCGTTTGTCTCCTTCATTATCCTGTTGGTCCTTTCAATGTCGGTGGTCTTTTTGCGGAGCATCGCAAACGCAAAGCTCATGCCCACCGATATCATGAGGGCCACCACTGTCGCCGACAAATAGTCTGGGAATATGGGGTGGCGCGTGTACTGCGGGTTGAACAGCTGCAGGATCAGCGAGCCCCAGTCTACCATCATTTCGGCGACTCTCCTGCCAAGATCTTTGCTATGCCTGCCGCCGCCTCGTCGACCTTGCCGTTGTCATTTAGCACTATTGCAAAGGGCGCGCCGGTGAGTATGGAGCATGAAGCCAGCATCATCTTGGATATGTCTAGGTCGTTTTTAATGGCTTGCGGCGCCGCCTCGTCTCTGAGGCGCGTCGGGTCGTTCTTTCTCCTGTCGGCTATCTCTTGCGGGTCTGCCGCAACCATCACGAGGTTTGTCGGGTTCATTATTGTGAGCAGCCGCATCGGCAGGCCGGGGTAATACCCCTCTCCAGTGCTTATGAAAAGGTGGGTGTCGACTATGACGACATCATCGTTCATCTCGGCGATGCGCTTTGCAGCCGACTCTTGCAGCCTTTTTTGCTGCTCCACAGGCAGCCTGCGCATCTCGTCGCGGTTCTTTACGCCCATCTTTTGCGCCTCGTCAAACATCAGCGTGCCGTATGTGACGATGGTGACCTTCTTGTGCTTTTGCGACAACAATATCTCTGCCGCGCGGGTGATGACCGTGGTCTTGCCCACGCCGGGGATGCCCACGATTATTGCGCGCTTATTTCCTGCCAAGGAGAGCCGCCAGTTTGGGCATGTATGTGTCGACCTGCTCTTTGACCAGTGTCTGGTAGTAGCTCACCATGATGTTTACCATGAGCAGTATGCCTGTGCCGGAGCCAAAGACATTGAGTATGTCTGAAAGCGACGCAAGCAGGCCGATGATAACACCGCTAATTATTGTGAGCGCCGGGATGTAGCGATTGAGCAGACCTTCGACTGAGCCTTCCGACCGCCTGAAACCGGGCACCTGCACGTCTGCATCAAGCAGGTTGCGGGCCGCAGTCTTGGCAGACAGGCCGCCCAGTTCGACCCACAGCCTAGAGAACACTGTGACTGCGGCGGTAAAGAATATGACATAGACAACGGCCCTCGCCGGGTCCTGGACCACGTGGTCGAGGCTCCTTGGCGACGTCACGTAGTAGAGTATGCCGCCGGTCGGCGTCTGGGAGCTCTTTTGGTCAAACGTGGCTATCCAGTTGAACGCGGGGTTGTTGTTGTTTGGGTTGTAGTTGGCCCACATCATCTGGCCCATGAATACCGCGTTGGCGATAAGCGCCGACGTGAGGATGACGGGGATGACTGATGTATACAGCAGCTTGATGGGGTAGACGGCGGTAAAGCCCCTGTACTTGGTCGATACAATGGGTATGTCGACGTGTATGCCCTCGATATACACGAGCACGAGTATGACCCCAACAGTGAGTGAAAGCCCAAAGATGCTTGGCAGCTGGCCGGTGCGGAAGATGGCATCTTGGCCATGGCCGTTGATGAGAGCCTCGACGGTAAACGGCGCAATGCCGATGGGCTCGCCCGTAGTCGAGTTTACCGGCAGCGGGCTGAACGTGCTCCACAGTATCGTCTGGGCGATGCCTGCCATGATGAATAACGACAGGCCGGAGCCAATGCCCCACCCTTTTTGCACCAGCTCGTCCATCAGCATGACCAGTATTGAGGCGATGATGAGCTGCGCCACGACTGCGGCTATTATCTGCGGGCCGCCTACGAGCGGGCCATAGACAGAGATGCCATAGAGCGAGCCCTCTGCAACTATTACGATTATCGTGACTATCTTGGTCGCAGATGTAAAGAGTGACCTGTCGTCCGGGTTCTTGAAGTCCAGCCTGATGAGGTCGGAGCCTTTCAGCAGCTGCATGAGCAGCCCTGCCGTGACTATGGGTCCAATGCCAAGCTCCATCAGCGTTCCCTGCTGGGCTGCAAAGATAACTCTCGCAAATGCAAGGAAGTCAAAGCGCGGGTCCTGAGTCACGCCATAGAGCGGGATCTGGCCCATCACGAGATAGCATAGCAGGGCTATGCCTGTCCAGACGAACTTCTCTGTTAGTGAAATCTTTTTCTTGGGCTTTGGAACTTGCGGGACGTAGGCAGACGCGGACCTTATGATGCGCCTGAGGCCACTCTCATTCTGCGTCGTGCTCATCCGAAATAACCTCGCCACCTGACGCCTCGACCTTTGCCTTGGCCTTCTCGGACACCTTGGCTACCTTGATACTGTAAGCGCCGCTTATCTTGCCTCCGCCGAGAAGCTTGTCGTAGCCCAGCGATGTCAGGTCGAGGACGACCTTGCCCGAGGCGTCGGCCTTGCCATGCTTGGCAAAGACCGAGTCCAGATCGCGGACGTTGACCCATCTGTTGACGAGGTTGCGGTTGAATGAGTTGAAAGCGTCGTGGCCAAAATGATCTGGCTCCTCGATGACTGTTCTCACGAAAAAGTGTTTGTGCTTGCCAGCACCGCCGATGCCTCCCCTGCTTCCCGCCTGTCTGTGCTGGCCTATCTGGCCCCAGCCGCAGTACCTGCTTCCCCTCTGTCTTCTGCTTTTTCTAAATCTGGTAGCCATTAATTATCACTATGATTTAATGGATTCACGTTCTGCTATAACCTTAATTAAGTCTTACTAGAGCCAAGGCTTGCCTGCCCTAAAACGTCCGCCGCCATGCAAGATGGCTCTGGTTGCTGAGGCGCGCCAAAAGGTTGCACTCAGGGCAAGGCTTGCTGGGACTGTGAAGCAGGTATCTTTTTGTATGCATGTATGCATGTATGCATGCATGAGATGGACATCAAAAAAGTATCATGCTGTTTCAGCTCAAGCCTCAATATCAGGGTATAACCTCTTCGGTGATTTTTTCCCAGCATACAGTGGACGTTGACATGGCTTGTGAGATTTAGCTTGTGGCTCAATGGGCGCTAAATCCAAGAACTTTTCTGCAGATATTCTCAGCACTGAAAATCTCGCTCTGCACCGTTCTGGTGGCCTTTATACTCCCGGATCGGGTTTTTTATCCTCGCTGCGAGCAGGCTACCGGTTCTGAAACCTGCCTTGCAGTCTCATAATACCTGAGGCCTAATCCTGGTTTTGGATATAAAATATATACACACAGACAGCCTGTCAAATGTATATATATACGCCGTAAATCGAAACGATGCGCACCCTGTGCGGGATCTTCTGTCTCAAAAAGATCGGCATCGATGGCGAGAGCACGTCATGCTTGCCAATAAAAATCAAACATTGGTTTTAAAAAGAGGGAAAAAGAAAGAAAGAAGTTAGAGCATCCGCTTTACGATCTCGACGAGTTCCTTGTCGTCGCCGAGAACACCTGCCTGCGCGTACTGCTGCTTTGTCTTTCTCTTGAACCCGCCCTTTGGTGGCGACAGCGCAAACCACGGCTTGATGCCCTCTACTTTTGACATGGCGATCTTGTTTTCAGCGATCGCTTCAGCAAGCTCGTCGATGCTCTTGTATTCCTTCGGCAGGTCTGCCTTGGTCAGCGGCTTGTATCCTTCCTTCCTTCCGCGCTTCTCTAGCAACTCTTTTACTATGCCTGTGTCGGCCTTGGTCCACGCGACCACTTCTTTGACCTTCCTCAGCATGCCAAGCGACTCAGCAGTCTCTGGCACGAGCGTCGCGCGAAAGCGCCTGTCGAGGTTGAGGCCGTCAAGCGTGGTCCTTGCCCACGCCGGGATGTTGACCGTTCCTTTTATTCTGACTACGAGATATGCCATATACTAACCATCAACCCACACTGTAGGTGCTTCTCAGGGCGTCAAAGATCGCTTTTGTGGTTGACGACATTGTGTTTGTAGAGCCAAACGTCTTGGTCCACGAGTCCTTGAGCCCCGCCAGCTTTAGCAAGTTGCGGATGTTCTCGCCTGCGACTATGCCGAGGCCCCTTGGACCCGGGATTATCTCTATCGTGACGCTCCCGCCCTTGCCCCTCACCTTGAACGGGACCGAGTGGAGCTGGCTGCACTTGCACTCCCAGCTGCCACAACCCAGTTTCACGGGGATTACATTGAGATAAGCGGCATTTGTCGCCTTGTCGATTGCCGACCTCATCTGGGTAGCCTTGCCCTTGCCAATGCCAAACCATCCCGCCTCATTGCCCACTGCGACTAGCGCGTTGAAGCGAGTCATCTCGCCTGCGTCGGTCTGCTTCTGGACGATGCCGACGTGGACAACCTGGCTCTTGATGTCGGGCAGGAGGTGCTTTACAATCTCTGATTCCTGTATCCTGAGGCCGTTTTCATAGATCTGGTCCATCGAATTTATCTTGCCTGCGAGCACCATCTGTCCGAGCGTGGTGCGAGGCTTCCATTCTACCTGCTGTTCTTGCCTTGACGGTGAGTAACGACTCATTTCTTTTTAGCTCCTTTATCTTGTTTCTTGCCTTCTTCTTTGGCTGCTTCCTTCTTGGGCGCCTTTTCTTTCTTTTCCTTTGAAGACTTTTCCTCTTTTGCCGCGGCTGTTGCTTCCTTCTTTTCCTTCTTGGGCTTTGGCTCTGCCGCCTTGCCAGAGATCTTGAACCTTATCTCCTCAAAGTGGGAAGGATAATCTTCAGGCTTTAGACCGTTCTTTAGTATGGCAGAAAAGCGAGAGTTGTATTCTTCCTGGTTTGCCTTGAGCACGTTTGCATAGTCTGCAATGTGCTGGCCGGATATCCTGTCGGCGTCGGGGAACGACTCTTCCGACATCGGGATGTTGACGCCCGAGTCTGCGATACCCTTGACGCACGCGGCGACTCTGGTGGTAAAGTGGTCTTTGCCACTGTATAGAATCGCCTTGTTTGTGCCTTTCTCCTGTGCCTTTTTGCCAAGGAGCAGGCCCGTGAGGTAGCATGCCGGCAGGTTGTTCATAGAGCCTTTCCAGCCCTGCTTGGCCAGCTCGCGGCTATGGACCGATGCAATGACCAGATCGCCCGTAGGAGTGGGCTTTAGCATCTGCGCTGCGACGTTCTGGTCGGTTACCTTGACAGTGACAAACGAGTGCCTGCCGATGATGACTGCGGCCCTCTTGCGATAATTGGTCTTGTCACTTCTAATCCTTTTTAGTGTACGGACATAAGTCAACTAGCAATACTCACCATTTTTTGTACGATTAGGGATGCAACGATTCTATAGCACTTATAAACGTTAACGGGTCTTCCGATTGGACTTTTTCGCAATGGATGCCGCAAATGCTCCAGCGCCAACTCCGTTGTCAATGTTGACTACTGCAAGCCCCAGCGTGCAGCTCTGGAGCATCGATGCCAGTGCCGCAACGCCATTGCCTCCAAAGCCATATCCTACAGACGCCGGAACGCCGATGACTGGCACGTCGACCATCGACGCCACCACGGAGGCGAGGGCGCCTTCCATGCCTGCCACAACCACGATTGCATCCACCTTTTGCGCCAGCATTTTCTTCAATGCAGGGAAGAGCCTGTGCATCCCTGCAATGCCTATATCGTAACTCGTCGTCACCGTACATCCCATCGCCTCGGCGACTAGTCTTGCCTCTTCTGCAATCCCAATGTCCGAGGTGCCTGCCGCAACGACTCCGACCCTTCCCAAGTCCTCCTGTCGCCGGCGCTGGTCGTATGCCAAAAGTGTAGTGCTATTTTTGCCCAGTTCCACCTGCAATCCGCGTTTTTCGAGCGCGCCAACAAGTTTCTTTACGTCGCGTTTTCTTATCCTGCTTATCACCACTTGGCCGTTTCGCTTTACCGCTGCCTGCGCGATACGGATAATGTCTGCATATTCCTTGCGCTCTGCGAACACTATTTCTGGAAGCCCCCTGCGTGCCTCTCTGCCCACATCCAGCTTGGCGATGTTGTCTCCAACGTGCTCTACCGCGTGGATGGCGATCTCTTTTTGCACCTCGTCGTACGAGAGTGCGCCCCGGGCAAACTTGTCAAGGATGGTGCGCAGATCCAATGCAGACGAGTAGTATATCAGGAAAAAACCGGATAAAAGGTTTCCAAAAAAAATTCAGAGGGGGAGCGCCTTTATCGCTTCCCTGACGCTTGCGACTCCCTTGTTAAAGACGTCCTGCTCAAAGCTGTCCAGCTTTAGCTCGACGATCTTTTCCACGCCGCCTGCGCCAATCACCGCCGGAACGCCGATGCAAAGGTCAGACACGCCGTACTGGCCTTCAAGGTATGCAGATACCGGTATGACCATCTTTTTGTCCTTGACCATCGACTCTATCATTGTCGCAACGGCGTTGCCTGGCGCATACACTGTTGCTCCCTTTAGCGCGATTACCTCGGCGGCAACCTTTCTCGTCTTCTCAAATATCTCGGCCGCTTTTTCCTTTGATATAAAGTCGTGCAGCGGTATCCCGCCAAGCGACGAAAACCTCGTGAGCGGAAGCATGTTCTCTCCGTGCTCCGATATCACCATTGCCTGTATCGACTCTCTTGACACCCCCGTCGCTTCTTCGATAAAGCTCTTGAACCTTGACAGGTCCAGCATCCCGCCCATGCCCATCACATTTTGCTTCTTGTTTGCGCCTATCGCCCTCATCGCAAGGTAGGTCATCGGGTCAAGAGGGTTCGTGACGACGATGATCTTTGCGTCCTTGGCATAAGTGGCTATCTTGCCTGCGACGTCCTTGACGATGCCGGCGTTTATTTTCAAAAGATCCATCCTGGTCATGCCCGGCTTGCGGCCTACACCGGCTACCAGCACGACATAGTCAGATCCTCTCATGTCTTCATAGTTGTTGGATCCCCTTGCAATGGCGTCAGAGCCCCTCTCTGACAGCTGGTGGTTGATGTCCATCGCCTCGCCCTGCGGCAGCCCCTGCACGATGTCCAGAAGAAGCACGTCGTCAAGCTCCCTCAGAGCGCAGTTGAGAGCGGCCGAGGCGCCGACCTTGCCAGAACCGATTATCGTTATTGTCATTTGAGGTGCTAGCAAGCTGGATTACTTATAAACCTACAAAGCTGAAACAACTTTAAATTGCGCATCTGCCTGCCACAAAGGCATGCCAGAGAACAAGGGCGGCGGCAAGCGCGACGACAGCTATTTTGCGGCTGATCGGAGGAAGCGCAAAAAGTATATGATGATAATAATACCGGTTATCATTGCAGTCGCAGCTGCAGGCGCAGTTGGTGCTATATTATACAAGCCCGCGCCGGCGCTGGCAGTGAGCGGGGTAGAGTGCCACAGCAGCGAAGCGACCAGCTACCACATTCATTCGCACCTTGACCTGTTTGTCGACGGGCAAAGGCAGGAAGTCCCGGCGCAGATAGGTATACTCTCGTCGCCATACTGTCTCTTTTGGCTTCATACCCATAGCGCAGACGGCGTGATCCACGTCGAGTCGCCAATAAAGAAAGAATTCACGCTGGGCCAGTTCCTTGACATCTGGAGCCAGACGCACGCAGGTTCCAAGGCGCTGTTTGACTCGGTCGCCAACAAGACCGTGACTGCATACGTCAACGGCACTCAGGTGCAGGATTACAGGGGCATACCGCTTGAATCGCAAAAGCAAATAGTCCTTGTATACGGCAATCTGCCGTCTGAAATCCCGACGTACGACTTTGGCGGGCTGACATAAAAAAAGAAGAAGAAAAGCACAAACGTGATATAAAGCAAAAACTCCATCTAGGCACATGGGCAGGAGGATAGTGGTCATAGATTGCCAAGTCGCCGGCATTGCAGGCGACATGCTGCTGTCCGCGATGGTAGATGCCGGTGCCAGCCAGAGCAAGGTGCGAGAGGCGATAATGGCCTGCCCGCAATTCCTGCCGGGGAGCAAGATCAGAAAAGTCTCTTTTGACAAGACCGTCACGCACGGCTTTTCCGCGACACGGCTGCAGATGCTCTGCAGCGACCCTGCGCACGAGCGCCAAGGCTCTGAAATGCTGCGCGCCCTATCAAGGGCTTGCGACTCGCTTGGCATGGATCAGCGCGCAAGGACGTTTGCGCACGAGTCGCTAAAGACGATAATCTCGGCCGAGGCCGCGATCCATGGCGAGGATTTTGACAAGGTCCACCTCCACGAGGCATCAAGCGTAGACACGCTTGCAGACCTGGTGGGATGCGCCACGGCATTGCAAGACCTGGGTCTGCTTGGAGCCGACATCTATTCTACTGCCGTTGCCGTGGGCGGAGGCACTCTGACCTTTTCGCATGGCACCGTGCCAAACCCTGCGGACGCCGTGGTCAGGATATTGCAGGGAAAACAGTTTGTGATTGCAGGAGGCCCGGAAAAGGGCGAACTGACGACTCCCACAGGGGCGGCCATGCTCGTCAACTTGGCATCAAAGTGCGTCGACTATTATCCTGCCATGATCCCGGAAAAGGCCGGCTACGGCACAGGCAACAAGCAGTTTGAGGGTTTTGCAAACCTGACGCGCCTGCTGATAGGTAGCTCGCCATTGCCTGTAGCCAAGGACACGGTCTGCCTGATAGAGACAAACGTCGACGACGCAACGGGCGAGGTGATGGGAAACCTCATCGACAGGCTGACCGATGCGGGAGCAAAAGACGTGACTGTGGTATCCGGCACAGCCAAGAAGGGCAGGCCAACATACCTTGTCAGGGTGATGTGCGACAACTCGCTCTTGAATACCCTGCTTGACATGCTGTTTGCCGAATCCGGCACGCTTGGGGCACGCGTCCAGCAGGTAGAGCGGTTCGTCCTTTCACGGGCGGTTGTGATCGTCCCGGTGACGATAAACGGCAACACGTTCAGCGTGCATGTAAAGATAGCCAAGGACGGCTCTGGCAGAGTCACAAGCGCCAAGCCCGAATTTGAGGACATAAAGATAATCGCGGCAAGATGCAACATGCCTGCCCGGCGGGTCGCCGAGCTGGTGGGCGCGCAGGTGGCGCAAAAGACGGGTGAAATGAAATGACTCGCTTTGACCATCTTGTGAGGTGGTTTCAGTCAAATGGCGACAGGGCAATAGTCGCCCTGTCAGGAGGCGTCGACAGCGCGGTGGTCGCGCTTGCAGCCAAACAGGCGCTTGGCGACAATGCGATTGCGATAACTGCTGACTACAAGACGCTTGCAGAAGAAGAGCTCACAACAGCTGCTAGAGTCGCAAGGGAAATCGGCATCAGGCACATGGTAATAGAGTATGACGAACTTGAAAATACAGAGTTTGTCAAAAATGATAGCATGCGCTGCTACCACTGCCGGACCGAGCTTGGCGGCCACTTGGCGCAGGAAGCAAAAAAGCTGGGCGTGTCCATCATAGTGGACGGTACGAACCTTGATGACCTCTCTGACTATAGGCCCGGCATACGGGCCCTGCGTGAAAACGGCGTAAAAAGCCCGATGGTAGAGCTGGGGATTTCAAAGGCTGAAGTGCGGGCAATCGCCAAAGAGCACGGGTTGTCAGTATATGACAAGCCGTCAAACGCTTGCCTCGCTTCTAGGATCCCTACGGGTATGGAGGTGACGTACGAAAAGCTGCGCAAGATCGAAAGTGCGGAAATAACGGTCAAGTCGATCTTTGCAGTCAGACAGGTGCGAGTCCGGGACCACGGCGATGTCGCCAGAATAGAGGTGGGCAAAGACGAGCTTGCAAAAATGTTTGACGCAGAAAAACTTGCGATACTGGACGCCAAGCTGAAAGAGCTGGGATTTCCGTTTGTGGCAATAGACGTCGCCGGCTATAGGCCGGGCAAACTTGCGGTGGTGGACGGAAGCGCCTGAGCGCATCTACCTTGACAACGCAGCTTCCACCCCTGTGGCTGGCGAAGTGATACAGGAGATGATCCCCTACCTGAAGCAACATTTTGGCAATCCCTCGTCGATACATTACTTTGGGCGTGAGACCACCAGAGCGATACAGCTGGCAAGAAAGCGCGTTGCTGCGCTTATCGGCGCCAAGCCGTCAGAGATCACGTTTACCTCCGGTGGGACGGAGGCCGACAACCTCGCCATCAAGGGCGCGTCTGGTTTCGTCAAATCGTCATCGCTGTCGACAACGACGACAACAACAAAGAAGAAGAACCATGTCATCACAAGCTACATCGAGCACGACGCGGTTATCGAGCCCTGCCGCGAACTAGAAAGGCTTGGCTACAGGGTTACGTATCTGCCCGTGACGCCGGAAGGTACAATCAGGCCATCTGACCTGCAGGCCGCGCTGACGCCAGATACGGCGCTTGTAAGCATCATGCTTGCAAACAATGAGGTGGGCACCATCCAGCCTGTAAAAGAGCTTGCCAGGATCGCGCATGCCGCAGGCGCGCTGTTTCACACGGACGCTGTGCAGGCGGCGGGCAAGATCCCGGTCGACGTCAACGATCTGGGCGTGGACCTGCTATCCATGTCATCGCACAAGATAAACGGCCCCAAGGGGGCAGGCGCGCTCTATATCAGGGACGGGCTTGACATCCTGCCAATAATCCACGGCGGCGGGCAGGAGTCAGAGATGAGGTCAGGCACCGAAAATGTGCACGGCATCGTGGGGTTTGGCAAAGCGTGCGAGCTTGCGGCCGCTCGACTGCCAGAGTACTGCCGACAGGTGACCGAGCTTCGGGATTATCTTATCAAGCGAGTAAAAGAAATAATACCGCACAGCAGGGTCAACGGGTCGATGACTCACCGGCTTCCTGCAAACGCCCATTTCACATTCTTTGGCGTCAGCGGCGAGGACCTGATAATAAAACTGGATGAAAATGGCATTGCAGCGTCTACCGGCTCAGCCTGCTCTGTCAAAAAACAAAAGCCTTCTCACGTGTTAAAGGCAATGGGATTTTCCTATGAAGAGATAACCGGCTCGCTCAGGCTGAGCCTGTCGGCGCAGAACAGTAAAGAGGAGATCGACAGGACCGTCGAGATACTGTCAGAGGTGGTGCAGGAATTGCGCTCGCTTTCGCCTTTCAAGTCAAAATACGCCTGATTTGAAAATCTTTTTATGCCGCGGAAGGCACGCCTCTCTCATGGCAGCAAAGTCATCCGTCCCGAGGGTGGGCCAAAAAGCCCCCGAGTTTGAACTTCCCGACCAAGACCTGAAGCACCGCAAGCTGAGCGAGTTTCGGGGCAAAAAAACGATACTTGCGTTCTTTCCAGCCGCCGAGTCATCGGTCTGCACAGCCGAAATGTGCGCGTTCAGAGACTCGCTTGACGAGCTGCGCGACTATGGCGCAAACGTAGTCGGTATCTCGGTCGACGGTCCATTTGTGAACAAGGCCTTTGCCAATAACCACCACCTGAACTTTCCAGTGCTGTCAGACTATGGCCGAAAGGTCATCAAAAAGTACGGCATTGTAATGAAAAAGCTGGCCACGATGCCGGACTATAACGCGGCCAAGAGATCCGTGTTCATCTTGGATGAGGACGGCAAGGTGCGCTACAGGTGGGTGTCTGACAATCCGCTGGTCGAGCCAAACTATGCCGAGATAAAAGAGTTCTTGCAAAAGAACTGATCCTGTGTGTGCGTTTTTTATGCACACACAATAATTATATAGAAAATGCGCAGGTAAAGGATACACTCCTGTGCATAACGCCTCCTCCCCCCCCCTTCTTTTTGCTAATCCCGGTAGTAGTAGCAGCCATGGCTGCAATAATTCTTGGATCCGCCCTGCCTGCAATGGGGCAGGACAAACTGGGCTTTGGCGACAATGTCTCTGTCCGAGTGACACGCGGAGGCGAGCAATATTGCGGCAGGCCAGTTGGCAGTTACAATGTCATCGATGGCACGGCAGGCAACGACGTGTTGAACGGCACAGACAAGGACGACCTCATCAGGGGGTTTGAAGGAAATGACAAGATCCGGGGTGGCGCAGGCAACGACTGCATACTTGGAGGCGGCGGGGATGACACGATATTTGGCCAAGCCGGCGACGATGTCCCCTACGGCGGCACTGGAAACGACAGGATTTCCGGGAGGGACGGCAATGACTCGATTTATGGCGAAGCAGGAAGCGACTGGGTGTGGGGAGGCAAGGGCAACGATGCCATCGATGGTGGCGCCAACAACGACAGGGTGTATGCCGGGGCCGACAACGATACCGTGAGCGGCGGCACTGGCAGCGACATTCTTGTGGGCGGCCCTGGCAACGACGTTATCAACGGCAACCAGGGCAACGACAGCATCGCCGGCAGGGAAGGAAATGACAGGCTTGCAGGTGACATTGGCAACGACAGGCTGCACGGCGGCGCCGGCGACGACGCGCTTGACGGAGGCGATGGGCAGGATGATGCATGCTACGACAAGACGGGCAGCAGCAACAATAACAATAACACTATGGCTATGGTAAATTGTGAAAAGCAAGGGGCGATAAAGGAAGAGCCCGAAGTGGCAGAGCCAAATGAAATAACCGGGCAGTAGAGAGCTCTGATTATTTTATTGTTATTCTATTACTGCCAAGACATCGTTTCTTGCGACTACTGCTCCCTGCTTTACCTTTATCTCTTTGACATTGCCGTCCTTGTGCGCCTTGACCGCTACCTGCATCTTCATTGATTCCAGCACGACAACGACGTCTCCCTTTTTGACAGGGGTGCCAGGCTTGGCAGCGATGTTGACCACCCTGCCGGGGATCTGGCTTGAAAGGTTGCGGTCGCCTCCGCCTGCGCCGCCGAGCGCCGACGCCTTTTCAAGCACTTCGGTAAGCTTGGAATGCTTTTTGAGCGTGATCGGACGGCCGTCAAGGAGCATCTTGACTTCTGCGCTTGTAGACGAGAGTATCTTGGCGTGGTGGAACTTGTTGTCCAGCATGAACTCAAACTCGTTATTTCCGCTCTTTAGCAACCGAAGGGTCTGCTGCTTGCCGCCAATGTTGACAATGACAGAGCTGTTGTCGGCCGTGCGCACGACTTCCCCACTTGTCGTCTGCGCCAAGTCTCCAATTTTGAATTCCATCAGGCCGGCCCCCTCATCTTCCACTTTGACATGCTGTTTGCCGCCTGAGCCGCTCCCTTCCTGATCAGTTCGCTTCCAAGAAGCGCCGCCGCGACTGCCGCATCGGCATCCTTTGCAACCTCTTTTTTCATCTCCTCGTTCATCCTGTCGAATATCTTGAAGCGGTCAAGATAGTCGGTAGACAGCTCGCCATTGATAAAGTGCGGCTCATCCATTATGGTCTTGTACAGCGGAATGGTTGTGTTGATGCCCTCTATCGTAAACTCGTCAAGGGCGTTTCTCATCCTGACCCTCGCCTCGTCAAAGTTTCTGCCCCATGAAAGCAGTTTTGCGGTGAGCGAGTCGTAGTAGCCAGAGACGTTGCACCCCGGATACAGGTACGTGTCGCACCTGATGCCTGGCCCATAGGGGATGTTGCAGTTTGGCACGATGCCTGTCGAAGGCGCAAAATCGTAAAAGGGATCCTCTGCATTGATGCGGCACTCTATGGCGCAGCCGTTTATCTTCAAATCTTCCTGTTTGAACTGCAGTTCGCCTCCCTCTGCCACGTGGATCTGGAGTTTCACCATGTCCATCCCGGTGACAAGCTCTGTCACCGGGTGCTCTACCTGCAGGCGGGAGTTTATCTCGATAAAGTAAAAGTTGCCCTCTGGATCGCGCAGGAACTCTGCAGTGCCTGCATTGAGATAGTCTACCGCATCTGCTGCCCTTACTGCTATCTCGCCTATCCTGTCCCTGGTTTTCTGGTCAACTACAGGTGACGGAGACATCTCGATCAGCTTTTGGTGTCTGCGCTGTATGGAGCATTCGCGCTCAAACAGGTGCCGGCCATTGCCGTGCGAATCGCGTATCAATTGAAACTCGATGTGCCTGATCTGCTGGAGGTATTTCTCTACAAACAGTGCCGCCTTGCCAAACGCTGCCCTTGACTCTGCGGACGCCATCTCAAATTCCTGCCGCAGCTGTTTTTCGTCATTTGCAAGCCTGATGCCCCTGCCGCCTCCCCCAAATGCAGATTTTAGCAATACGGGGTATCCTGCTTCATGCGCAATGTTGGCGGCCTTGTCGACGTCTTCGATGATGCCATCGCTTCCCGGAACAGTGGGCACTTTGGCCTTTTTCATCACGGCCTTGCACTTCATCTTGTCGCCGGTTATTTCCATCGCCTTGGATCTTGGGCCTATGAATATGATGCCGTTCTTTTCGCAGGTCTCTGAAAAGACCTCGTTCTCCGACAGAAAACCGTATCCCGGATGGATGGCATCGACTCCTGCCTCCTTGGCAGTGTCGATTATCTTGTCCATGTTCAGGTAGCTTTGCGCCGGGACGGCCGGACCTATGTGGTACGCCTTGTCCGCCCTCTTGACATGGACCGCCCGTACGTCCTCGTCAGAGTATATCGCAACCGATTTTATCCTGAGCTCTTTGCACGCTCGGACTACCCTGAGGGCTATCTCGCCCCTATTTGCTATCAGGATGCTCTTGATCTTGGTCATAGTACAATCACAAGTTTATGTTGCCGTGTTTTTTCCAAGGCCTCGACTCCTTCTTGTTTGCAAGCGCCTGGAGCGCCCTGATTATCATGGGCCTTGTTTCCATCGGGTCAATGACTGCGTCGATGATGCCACGTTCTGCTGCAAGGTAGGGGTTGGCAAACTTGTCGCGATAGTCTTTTGCCAGCTTTTTCTTGGTCGCAGCCGCATCCGGTGCGTTCTTTAGCTCTTTTCTGTGTATGATCGTAACTGCGGCCTCCGGTCCGAGCACCGCGATTTCTGCGGTGGGCCATGCATAATTTACATCAGCGCGCAGATTCTTGCTTCCCATTGCGATATAGGCGCCTCCGTATGCCTTGCCAATGATGCAGGTCACCTTGGGCACGGTAGCCTCGCAATATGCATAGAGCATCTTGCTTCCATGCCTGATGATACCGTTGTGTTCTTGGTTTGCTCCGGGCAAATAGCCGGGCGTATCAACAAGCGTCACAATCGGGATGTTGAACGAGTCGCAAAAGCGGATAAACCGTGCTGCCTTGTTTGCCGAGTCGATGTCAAGCGACCCTGCAAGGAGCATCGGCTGGTTTGCAACGATGCCGACGGGCCTGCCGCCCATCCTAGCAAAGCCCACGATGATGTTGCCCGCAAAAAGCTCGTGCACCTCGAAAAAGTCGCCGTTGTCGATTATAGACCTGATGATGTCCTTCATGTCGTACTGCTGGTAGGGGTTCTCGGGTAACATGTTGATGAGGTTGGGGTCGACCCTGTTTACATCGTCCGTGCTCTCTACCACAGGCGGCTCCTCCGCGTTGTTTTGCGGTATGAATGAAAGCAGTTTCTTTATCTTGTCAAAGCAGTCGTACTCGTTCTTGGCCACAAAGTGTGCCACGCCGGACTTGGTCCCGTGCGCCATCGCGCCGCCCAGCTCGTCGAACGATACTTCCTCGCTCAGCACTTCCTTGACTACGTCGGGCCCGGTGACGAACATCTGGCCAATGTTTTCCACCATGATGACAAAGTCAGTCATAGCCGGCGAATACACTGCGCCACCTGCGCATGGGCCAATGCTCGCCGTTATCTGCGGGATAACGCCGGAGGCCATCGTGTTTCTGAAAAATATATCACCATAGCCGTCTAGGCTGTTGACGCCTTCCTGTATCCTTGCGCCGCCCGAGTCGATGATGCCAACTATCGGGCAGCCGACCTTCATGGCATGGTCCATCACCTTGGTTATTTTCTTGCTCGTCATCTCGCCAAGAGACCCGCCAAGGACCGTGAAATCGTAGGCAAAGACAAAGATCTGCCTGCCGTTTACTGTTCCAAAACCTGTCACGGCCCCGTCGCCATAGAATTTCTGGACGGTGGGGTCGTCGCCTCTGTGGGTGACGTACTTGTCTATCTCGACAAAGCTTCCTTCGTCGAGCAGTAATGCTATTCTCTCACGTGCAGTAAGCTTGCCCTTGGCATGCTGGGCCTCAACGCGGTCGTTGCCACCGCCTGTTTCGGCGGATTTTTTCATTGTGGCTAGGCGTTTTACTTTTTCTTCATGCATGGGAGTATAGGTAATGCCAGCTGCTGGCTATATAAATTCATTACAACATTTGGGTGATATTTTCTGACCGGTGTTTAATCTCTTAGACCGGCCCTTCCGCCCTGCGCCCTGCGAAAGACATTCATGCCTAGGTTATAGTTCTCAAACATGCTTTCAAGCGCGTCGATCTCGAGCAAAAGCTTGCCTATCTTGCTCCTGTTGGCCTCCGGGTCTTTTTGCAGCAGGTCAAGCTGCTCCCTCTTTTCAGCCAAAAGCTGGCCCACGTTATGCTCGTATTCGCTCGACATCTGCTTTAACTCCCTCTCCCTTTACATTTTAACTTTTGCCATCTTGGCCAAAAATGCCTGCTGGTAGTTCTGGTACGCGTCCTTTTCAGAAAAGCACTGCTCGCATATGCACGCCTCCGCAGCCGCCCTGTTGCAGTCGGCTTCAAACACGCAGGCTGCGCAACCTGCATTTTTGTTGCCGCAAATAAAGCATTTTAATTCGTCGGCAACAGCCGCTGCTACTGCTGCGGCCGGCTCTGCGTGCGCCGTCTCACACTTTTCATGCTTGATCGCCTTTGACGATCTCGACCACAATGCATACTCGCCAGCCGGTATCTCTTTGCCGCATACGGCGCACTTGCCCTTGTATTTTACCAGCAGCTTTATCCAGAACTCTCTGTCGCTCATCTCTTTTTGGCCTTCTCTATTTCCTTTGCGATCGACTCGCCCAGCGACTCGTCGTTGAAATTGTGGATTGCAAACTCGGTCGGGTCGACCTTTTCGTCGATCATTGCCCTGACCAGATATGGCAGCACGAACGCGCCAAACGTCCGCCTTGAAACGTGGACCGCAGGCGCGATTGCAGAGGATATCTTTCTGGTCGTCTGGCCCCTTGCAAACGCCGGCCCCATAATGGGCCAAGGCATAGAATACTGGCTGTATCTTATCCCCTTGCCACGCGACGGCTCGTACATCCCATGGGCGACCATGTCCCTCACGTAGCGCAAGAGACCCCACTGCCTCCCCTTGCTGACCCTGCCCACGACGATGTCTATTTTTGAAAGGGCGTCCAGCATGGCTGCAAGTGCGTCGCTGTCAACATGCGACGACACTATCGACGAATAGAGCGCGGCTACCATGTCCTTTCGCCGACCTTCTGCGTCCATGCCCTGGTACCGGGGGTCGGGAAACGTTGCATCGGCACTTGCAATTATTCTTGCCGCATCTTGCCTGCTTGACGCGGCAAAATAGCCGTTGATGGCATCTGCAATGTCTATTTCAACGCCCTCCTTTGGCGCAGTCGCGTATCCTGCCGCCCTTGCCTGGGCGCCGTTTAAGAGCGCCCTGATGTCGCCATGGCTGTTGTTGACAAGTGAAATCCTGTCGCCGGGGCCAAGCTTGACCTTCTCGCTCGCAAGAACATTATCAAGGAACATGAGGAGGAGCCTTGGCGGCACGGGGCCAAACTCTATCGTCTTGCAGACCTTGCCGAGTTCCTTTATCTTGGCCGATTTCTCATTTGCAGCCATTATCACCGGCACGGTCGGCTCCTTCATCATGTCCACAAGCGTGTCAAGGCCGCCGCTGTCTTCCCTGCCGGATATGCCATCTACCTCATCCAAAAAGAGCATCGTCTTTTTGCCAAACAGGCTGACGTTGCCCATGGCTGGCCTGATGCGAGCTTCGATGCTCTCGCGGTTTCTCACGTCGCTTGCGTTCATTTCGATAAGGTCATAGCCGTATTGCCTTGCAAGCGCGTGGACGACAGTCGTCTTGCCGGTGCCCGGTGGCCCTACCAGCAACAATGGTTTTGCACCGCTGACCCACCCCGCAAGCCACTTTACCATTGCGAGCCTCGCCGCTTCGTTGCCGACCATCTGCTCCACCCTCTGGGGCCTGTGGACTTCGGACCACATGAGGGCGGAGCTTGGTGGCATGTCTATTTCTTATTCACCGTAGCCTGCATCGTGCTTGCAAAATCGTCAAAGGGTGCCTTCTTGTTTAGCTCGTTATACCAGTACTGGTTATAGTGCCTGACTGTCAGGAACAGGAACTCCAGAAACGGCCGAAGAGAGAATTTATCCGGCAGCATGTCAAGCGCCAGCTCGGCTTCCTTCAGGTACAGCTCACTCTTTTTCATCGTGAGCTCAAAGCCTCGCCTGACATCGCCTGTGTTTATGGAATAATAGAGTGGCCACGACGGTATCTTGATGGCGCCGTTCTTTATGGCGTCTTCGATCTCGTTGCCGCAGCCGACGCCCTCGCCGGCTTTTGCCATGCCCAAGTAAAAGATGTCGCTCAGCGGCCGTCGATTTAGCGCCATGTTCCTGCCTGCCGTCCCCATCACTGCTCGGTATTTCTTGTAGCATTCGTTCATTTTCTCGTCGTTTATGGACGACGGCTTGATCTTTAGCCTGACATCAACGTATTGCCCAATCCTTGCGTCTCTGAACCCGTCCTCAAATGCGTTTAGCACGTCATCTCCGCCCTGCGCAATTTTTTGCCGGGCAATCGCGAGGATGTAGGGGCACATGAACTTGTAGTCGTCCAGGTACTCGAGGTCTTCGTCTCTGTCGACTATCCTGTCCATCGGCTCTGACAAATCAATCGCAATAATGTGGCCGTCGATTACGGCGTTGCGCTTGTCCTGATCCGGCGAGTCGCCAAAATATTCCGTTGCCCCGTCATACAGCGCGTTAAATACCGGAAACGTCATCTTTACAAAATTTGAATTCAGTATGCGCGCCACCCTGTCCTGCAGCACGTCCGGTTTTGACAGGCGCGTTTTAACGTCGGGCAGCACCGAGGGTCCAAGCACAAGCTCTGTGGTGCCAACTTCGTCTGCAAACTTTTGAATCGTGAGCGCCGGAGTCGGGTCAGATTCCATCATCTGGTGGAGTGACTCGACAAACCTCCTGGCAAACGAGCCAAATTCCTGCTCAGTCTTTTCCTTGTACTGGTTGAACTGCTTGTAGCCCTTGCTCCGGAGCAGGCCCTGCTTCATGATATCCTTGCCGGCCTGCGTCCCCATCAGCGCCTCTTTGGAAAAAATCGACTCGTCCTTGCCGCTCATTGTGATAAAACTCTGGTTATGCTTATTTAACTATTGACGGTCTTTGGGTTGCGTATCATGGCAAGCACGTGCTCGCGCAGGTCCTTCTGATCCATTAACCCCCTGTACGCTATAGTCATGATGGAGCTGTCGTTTCTCACGCCCCTCATCTTCATACACAGGTGCTCGCCTTCTGCTATCACCATGGCGCCCTTCACTCCCATCCTCATCAGCTCGTCTGCAATCTCTTTCGTTATGCGCTCCTGTATCTGGAGGCGGCGCGAGTGCTTTTCGACAAGCCTCACAAGTTTAGAGACGCCAAACACCCTGCCTGCAGGGACGTACGCGACGTGGATCTTGCCAAAGAAGGGTAGCATGTGATGCTCGCACATGCTGTAGAACTTGATGTCTCTTGCCACAATGACATCCGTCTCGTCACTGAACGTCACGTCCAGCTCGGCGTCCATGTTGTAGCCGCCAAATATCTCCTCGTACATGTCGGCCATGCGCGCCGGCGTGCCTATGAGGCCCTCTCTGTCAGGGTTCTCGCCAAGCTCTATCAAAAGTTGCCTCAGCAGCTTGGCAACCTTTTTCTTGTTTATCCTGCCGTCCTTTTTCATGGGCTTTGGTTACCTGGCTCCTATGATCTTGTGCAACTGAGGTATTACGCGCACTTGATCGTAATAAGGATAGACTGCGTCGTAAAAGGCAAAAAGCCTGTCCAACACGGGCTCGTCTACTTTATGGCTTGGCTGTATTATAAATCCTGCTATGTCCTCAGGTTTGGCTATCGTGCGCACGTCCTTTACTAGGCTCTCAAACTCCTTTAGATTTGAGGAATTTGTCACCACTACTTTGATGTAGGGCTTTTTTCCAGCGGCAACTGCCATCCTGAAGCATTCCAGCTCGTTTTTCAAAAGCATCGGGTAGGCCTTTTCATCTACTACTCTGGAATCGCGCAGCTTGAACTCGATCTTTGGTATGTCTATGTAGGGCAGGACCTTGGCAAATCTTGCCGAATCATAACAGGCAGATTCCAAGTATGTCCTGACGCCTCTTTCTCTGACAAACTTTGCAAGCTCTATCACCGCTTCGTGCTGGACAAGGGGTTCGCCTCCAGTAAAGTTGACCTTGTATGTATTTGGCATCAGCTCGTCTGCAATCATCTGTTTGACTTTCTCTGCTGAAAAGCTGCCGCCGCTGTCCATCGGTATTGCGTAAGGCGTGTCACACCAGTAGCATTTCAGAGGGCAGCCTGCCAGCCTCACGAACATCGTTTTCGTGCCAAAAAGCACTCCCTCGCCTTCGATGCTCGTAAAGATCTCGGAGAGCTTTACCTTGGCCTGCCTATGCCGCATAGCGTGTCCTGTCATCTATTTGAGCGTCGGTAAATGCCTTCTTCCTATTTATACACGATTCGCATCGACCGCAATGTCTGTCTTCGCCAGAATAGCAACTCCACGTCCGAAACAGCCTGTCGCCTAGGACTGCGTAGCCTAGGCGCAAAAGTGCAGACTTGCTCAACCCTTGCACGGCAGGCGAGATGACCTCTATTGGTTGTCGGCGGCCCTGCGAAATGCCATCAGCATCTGCCATGTCCAGCGCGTGGCTGATGGCCTGCGCAAACTCGGGTCGGCAGTCTGCATAGTGCGGTATGTCGCCAGTGTGCGCGCCGTATGCCACCGTCTTTGCATTGATGCTCATCGCCCACGCGCTTGCTATCGTGATAAATACGGCGTTTCTTATCGGCACGACCAGGCTTTGCGAAAAATCGACCGACAGCTTTTGGCTCTTGTCGGTTAGCGCGTTGCTCCTGCCGTAAAGTGACTTCATAAAGCCGATGTCAATTACCTTGTGCTCCTTTGCCCCAAGTACCTTGGCAAAGTACCTTGCAGAATCGATCTCGCGCTTGGCCCGCTGGCCGTAGGAAAATGTAATCATGTAAATGTCATGGTTCTGCGCAAGCGTCGCTGCAAAGCATACCGAGTCAAGACCGCCGCTTGCGATGCACACTGCTCCTGCCATGGGCCGCTTCACGGCAGATGCGTTATGGTGGGCGACTAATATCAGTAGCTATCTGGTGTACTTTTCAATTATCTTTTTGTACTGCGGATATTCCTTGACTAGCTCTTTTCTCTTGGCCATCTCCCAGTCTGCATAGTCAAACCCTGGCGAGACGGTGCATCCCACTAATGCATATCCTTTGTCTGCAGATGCCGCAAACCAGCATCCTGCTTTTATCGCTGTCTGCATCTTGTCAATGCCCAGTATTATCTTGCCCAGCTTGCCGCTGTCTATGACATGAATGGCAAGCGGGCTTCCGGTGTAAAAGTTCCAGATCTCGTCAGACTGCACCCTGTGAAATGCTGAAAACTGGCCCTTTTCCAGCAGGTAATAGATCGAGCTTGCCGCATTGCGCATGCCCCGGCCCTCAATGTCAAATTGCATCTGCGATCGGAAAACCTCGCGGAAATAGCCTCCCTCTTGGTGTCTCTGAAGGCACAGCTTGTCTATCCAGTATTTTGCACTCTTCAACTACCAGACCATATATGCGGCCGCAGCTTGAAAAACATTAATGCAGGATAGGCGCGCGTGTCTGTGGATGATAATCGGGCTCATTGGCAAGGCCAACGTCGGCAAATCCACGTTCTTTAACGCTGCAACAGAGCTTGCCGTGCCTGCCGCAAACTATCCTTTCACGACTATAGAGCCAAACGTGGGCGTCGCCTATGCCAGAGTAAAGTGTGCCTGCCGCGAGTTTGGCGTGCAGGACAACCCCGTCCACTCAATGTGCATCGATGGCAACCGGTTCATCCCTGTGAAATTAATAGACGTGGCCGGGCTCGTCCCGGGTGCGCACGCCGGCAAGGGGCTTGGCAACAAGTTCCTTGACGATGCAAGGCAGGCCGACGCGCTAATCCATGTAGTGGACGCGTCAGGCTCTACAGATAGCGCGGGCAAGGCCGTGCCTGCGGGCACAGGCGATCCCATGTTTGACATCCGGTTTGTAGAGGAGGAATTCGATTTGTGGCTGTCTGCCATCTTGTCGCGTGACTGGAGCAAGACTGCGCGGGAAGCAGAGAACCAAGGCCAAAAACTGGAGCAGATGCTTGCCAAGAGGTTCTCCGGCCTTGCTATACCTGAGCACCTCATTTCTGCAACGGTACACGAGTCAGGGTTGTCACTGAGAAAGCCGACGCAGTGGAGCGACGACGATATCGGGTACTTTTGCCGTCTGCTGAGGGTAAAGGCCAAGCCGTTTGTAGTGGCTGCAAACAAGGCCGACCTGCCTTCCGCTGAACCCAATATCGCAAAAATGAAGGATGCCGGACTGGCAGTCGTGCCATGCGCTTCAGAGGCCGAGGCGATGCTGAAAAAGGCATCCAAAAAGGGCATACTGCATTATCTGCCTGGCGATAACTCGTTTGAGGTCAAACCCGGCGTAGCGCTCAACGACGCGCAGAAAAAAGCGCTTGACATCGTCCATGCGCTGATGGCAAAGTACGGCTCTACAGGCGTGCAAGAAGCCATCAACATCGCCTGCTTTCAATTGCTGCGCTTGGTGCCTGTCTATCCAGTAGAAGATGAATTGCGCCTGTCTGATAAAAATGGAAACGTCCTTCCAGATGTGAGATTGCTGCCTGAAGGCTCGACTGCCAAAGACCTCGCAGCAACCGTTCATGCGGATCTGGCAAAGGGGTTCCTCTATGCTATCGATGCGAGGACAAAGCAGAGGATAGGCGCAGACCACAAGCTAAAGAGCGGCGACGTGATCAAGATCGTGTCTGCCGCAAGCAGAGGATAGAGGGCCATGCTGTGCCTTGGGATTGAAAGTACGGCGCACACATTTGGGTGCGCAGTCGTCGACGGCAACGGCAGGGTGCTATCCGATGAGCGCGCAGTGTACAGGGCGCCGGAGGGCAAGGGCATACATCCGCGTGAGGCATCAAGGCACCACATCGAGGAGTCGTCCAAAGTGCTGCACGAGGCGCTTGCATCTGCCGGCGTTTCAATGAAAAAGGACATTGACATCGTAGGCTATGCCGCAGGACCTGGACTGGGTCCCTGCCTGCGGGTAGGTGCAGTAGTAGCCCGTACGGTGGCCGGCTTTAACAAAAAGCCACTTGTGCCGGTAAACCATGCACTAGGGCATATCGAGCTTGGGGCAATGCTCACCGGGGCATCTGACCCGCTGACTCTGCTGGTGTCAGGCGGCCACACGATGATCCTCGCGTTTTCAGGCAGGCGATGGCGCGTGTTTGGCGAGACGCTTGACATCACAATAGGGCAGCTCCTTGACCAGTTTGGGCGCGCTATGGGCTTTGCGTCGCCCTGCGGTGGCAGGATAGAGGAGCTTGCACGCTCTTCAAGCGACTATACGCAATTGCCATACGTCGTCAAGGGCAACGACGTGTCGTTTTCTGGCCTGCTGACTGCCGCCATAAAACTTGCAGGAACAAAAGGGATGATGCCTGCGGTCTGCTACTCGCTCCAGGAAACTGCCTTTGCCATGCTTGCCGAGACTGTCGAACGTGCGCTGTCGTTTACGGGTAAAAAAGAGATGATGATAGTGGGCGGGGTCTCGGCAAACCGCCGTCTGGCAGAAATGCTGCAGGCCGCATGCAAGAGGCAGGAAAGCAAGTTTTACGCCTGCCCAATAAAATTCGCAGGCGACAATGGCGCCCAGATTGCGTGGACCGCGATAAAAGAATATGAGGCGACCAAAAAGAAGGCGGTGGCGATTAAAGACGCGTCGGTGACACAATCGTGGCGCCTTGATACGGTAGACGTCAGCTGGCGCCGTACGCTGCCTGCCTGACCTGCTTTTCCCACTGGCCGGTGGAAAACACGCCAAACTTGTAGACCTGCGTGCCGGCTACGATGACGAATTTCTTTACCAAAAATCCTTCTGAGCGAAACGTCGTGATCTGGGCTAGGGGTATGTCGAGTATGACTGCACCTTCCTTTTTTGAAAGGGTTGCCATGCGCCCCTCAGTCTTTTGGAACAGGATGCGCTTGTTGGTAAGGATGAGGACGCCACTTCTCAGCTTGTCCTCGGAGCAGTCCTCCGTAAGCAGGACCTTTTCCCCTTCCTGCGGCTTGAAACTCACATTTTTATCTCCACGCCGGAGGCTATATTACTATTGCAGCTGATGAAAAAGGGTGCCGAGGCAGACATCTATTATCTTGCAGACTGGTACGGCAGGCAGGCGATCGCCAAGGTGCGAACGCCCAAGTCCTACCGGCATCCCGCACTTGACGCTTCAGTCCGGCGGCAGCGTACTATACACGAGGCAAGCCTGTTATCGGCTGCAAAGGTCGCAGGAGTGCAGACGCCCTACGTCTATTTTGTTGACCCCGAGAGGGCTGAAATAATCATGGAGCAGGTGGAAGGGGATGTCGCCAGAGATGTGCTTGACCTGTCATTGTGCAGGCAGATGGGCCGCTATGCAGCGCTCTTGCACAAGGCCAACATAGTGCATGGAGACCTTGCCACTTCAAACTTTATCGCCGCTGCCGGCGGCCGTCGTCTGGTGTTCATCGACTTTGGGCTGTCATACTATTCTGAGAGGATGGAGGACAAGGCAGTCGACGTGCGCCTGATAAAAGAGATATTTTCAAGTGCCCACATCTCGCTAAGGGGCGCGTTTGCGAGCTTTTGCAGAGGATATGCAAGCATCGCAGGCAAAAACAACACCGACAGGATCTTGGCAAACGTCAAAGAGATCGAACAGCGCGGGCGCTACGCAAGGGTAACGTAACATAATTATCCTCAGTCGCCATAGAAGAGAGAGAAAGCCGTTTGCAGTCCGTAACCTTTGCAAGCACAAACCAGAACAAGTTTCGGGAAGTGCAGTCGATACTCTTGCCCTGTGGCATAAGTGTCGACTTTGAGCAGGCCGGCGACCTGCTAGAGATCCAGTCCGATTCGCTTGCAGAGATTGCAAGGGAAAAGGCCAAAAGCGCATATGCAAAGGTCGCAAGGCCCGTGATCGTGGAAGACGACGGCCTCTACATCAATGCGCTAAAGGGGTTTCCCGGCCCTTATTCATCCCACGCCTTCAAGACTATTGGCAACGCCGGCGTGCTGAAATTGCTGGAGGGGGAAGATGACCGGTCAGCTTATTTCTGCTCAATAATCGCGTATTTTGATGGCAAAGACCTGCAGACGTTTGAAGGGCGGGTCGAAGGCCAGATAGTAATAGTAACACCTGCAAGCATGGCCAAAGGCGGATGGGGCTATGACCCGATCTTTGTGCCAAAGGGCGCCGAAGCGACGTTTGCCGAGCTTGCCTACAACAAGAACGACTACTCCCACAGGAAAAGGGCGCTTGCAAAGTTTGCAGAATGGTGCCTACGCTAGGTATTCCCTTATCCACCGGTCGGTGTAACGCTTTTGGTTCTGCAAAACTACAATGCGCGACACCTCGCTTTCGTCCATCACCGAAAAGGCCGGCATCTTCTCGCACAGCCTGTTTGCAAAGTTCCGCACTTCTTCCATCGAGAGCATGTCGCCATGTTCCAGCCTGTTGGTAGACATGCCAACGTGCATGTATGATTTCAACTCGATAAAGTGCGGGTCGCCCTGCGACATTATTTGCGCAAACTCCTCTGCAAATTCCCTGCCATCGTTGTAGCCCCGTATTATCGTCATGCGCAGGACAGTCCTTGTGTCGACGGTCGCCAGAAAGCGCAGGCTGTCCCACCACCTCTCCCACGCGTCCTTGTGCATAGGCCTGTTTATCTGGTGGAACATTTTCTTGTTCGATGCGTTAGTCGATAAATAGATCTGAGTGGGAAGCGCGTCCTCGCTTGCAAGCCGCCGGAGCATGTCCGGCTCTTGCCCGTTTGTCACGAGGAATATCGACTTGGTAGCCTTTAGCGTCTTCAAGTATTTTATCAGCTGGGGCAACTTGGGGTACATCGTCGGCTCGCCTGAAAGCGAGATGGCGTAATGTGCTGGCAGCAGCGATTCATCAAGTTTTTTCTTGTCGTTCTTGGGGTTGCCATAAAACCCGTTTATCAGCTTTTTCCGCTCGGCCATCAACTGGTGGACTATTACGTCAGGCTCGTCGACGAGCTCCTCTGGCATCTTTAGCGTGTCGAAAAACTCGACCGGCCGCCAGCAGTAGATGCACCTGTTTTCGCAGTTCATGGCAGTCGGTGTCATCTCCATGCACTGGTGCGTAGAGATGCCATAGAATTTGTGCTTGTAGCAGCTGCTGCCCTCATTTGCAAACGACTTTTTCGTCCAGTGGCACAGCTCTGTCGCCGAATGGTTGTAGACTCCATATTTGGCCTTTTTCAGCTTGGCCAATACAGGTGGCGTTATCTGGATCAGGTCGTCCACTGTCGAGTGCGAGACATACTCGTCAGAGCAGCTCATCCTGTCTTGCAAAGGGCGCGGATCAGATTTAAATTTTGCACCCTGCCGCATGGGAGCATATATGGGCGTTGACACTGAGCAAATAATGAAAGTAGGTCTGGACCTGGCCGGATGGAAAAAGATGCCTGCAGATAGCATGGTGCATGTAAGGGGCAGGGACATCAGAAAAGTAATGATAGCAGTCGACGTAGGCACGGCTGAGCTCTTGATGGCAAAGAGCCTTGGATGCGACGCGGTGATAGCGCATCACCCGATCGGGGTAGCGGCGGTCAACTTTTACAAGGTGTTTGGCAGGCACGTCGATTATTTGGTGGAGCATGGTGTGCCAAGGAACGTCGCAAAAAAAGCAGTGGGCAGGCTCATTGAGCGCGTAGAAACTCGGACGCACGCAGATATTTATGACGATGTGGTGGGCGCGGCGCGGGCGTTAAAGATGCCCCTTGTAAACATCCACCAGCCCTGCGATGAATACATGCGACGGACAATATTTGAAAAGATCCAGTCAGGCAGGACAAAATATGTGTCTGACATTATCAGGTCGGTAAGTCAGATATCGGAATTCCGCCACGCCGCCACCAAGGTGCGCGTCAGGTACGGAAGCGAAAAGAACATGGCCGGGCACTGGGCGCTCGTAATAGCTGCAGGCACGAACGGCGGCTACTCTGTCGCAAAAGCGTATTTCGAGCATGGCGTCGACACGGTCATCTATCTGCATGTCGATTACGGCGACCTGACCAAGATGCGGGAGGAAAATCTGAAAGGGAATCTGGTGGTGCTGGGTCACCTCGCAGGCGACTCGCTTGGGCTCAACGCGCTTGCAGACCGGCTAGAAGAAATTGGTGTTGAATGCATAAGGATAGGGTTGATTGCGGGCAAGAAATGATCTAACGATTATATAATGTGCTTTATGCAGTTGCAATGGCGGCCTTCGTAGTATAGCCTGGTCAGTATAGGCGGCTGTGGACGTTCCAAGTTTTTGGGCAGACACCGCTTGAGGAGGGTTCAAATCCCTCCGAAGGCCCCATCAAATTTCACTCGCAAAATACCGTGCACGGTAGGACTTGGAAATTAAAAGAAAAAGGAAAAAGAGGCTCTGCGAGCCTACTTTACATCTTGGGGAAGAAACTGAACTTGCTGTATCTTGTTGTGGCTACGATGATGCCCACGATTGCGACTGCTAGCACGATTGCTGCAATTGTGCCGAACTCTGGGATCATGAACGTGCCTACAACGTCGATCTGCTCAGCTCCCTTGGAGAAGTTGATGGTGACTGTCCTGACATCTGCGCCCCTGTCATCATCGGCAAAGTCTTCTACTTCGTCGACGAACACGACGTAGTCGCTGTCGTCAGTGCCATTCTTCGAGTCCATTATGTTTCTTGGAAGCTGAAGTGTCAGCTGGCCGTCTGCTGTTGCAGTGATCATTGCGGTGAGCGTTGCATCATCTTGCACACCAGTCAGGTTGTTCAAGGTGCCACCGGAGATCTTGTACTTTATGTCGTGTTCAGCTGTTGAGCCATCGCTTGCAGTGATTACCATCTTGGCAGTCTTCCAGCCGCCAGTGCCCGTGCCTGGTTGTTCATTCGAAGTGAAGTTGAATGTTGTTTCACGGGTCACGCCGTTGTAGGTGACTTTAACGATGTACTCGCCAGAAATACCGATTTTGCCCCCTACTTTGAGTGTGTAGCTGTATGATCCATCAGCACCAACGTCCGCAGCAGGAATCTGGTCAATCCTGTATACTGCGCCGTTTGGATTATCAACCCTCAGCAAGACTGGCTGACCTGCCGTCACCGTTCCGACGTTCCCGGAGATTTTGATTTCATCGCCTGTGGTGTAGTCTGTTTTGTCTGTCGCCACGGTGAGGCCGGTCTGTGCATAGGCCGCGCCTAGTGTGCCTATGGCCCCCACCGATGTCAGCAATATTGCCATTAGTGCGTACGCTTTATACTCCATTATCCCTCATGCACACCTAAGACGCTATATTTCCGTTACTATTTATCCTTTTTGCGCAGAAACTCTAACATCACAACTCATTTCAGATAACCATGAGAAATGTCGTCGCGGAATTTTCTAAATAAAATTGGGTTTTACCTCCAAAAATTCACAATACTTATATGTGCTATTTTTTTATTCAATCTGACTTTGATGTTTTCCATCGAGCACAAGCTATTGTCTTCTGTGGAGGTGCCACCAGTTGTCTGAAAAGAAAGTTGTCAAGATAACAAACCACGCGTACCAGCCAAAGCACGAAATCATGCCAAAAGCCGAGGCTGAGGAAGTTTTAAAGAAATACAACGCCAAGCCGGGCCAGCTGCCGTACATCCTCATGAGCGACAAGGCGATAGAGGATCTTGATGTCAGGCCAGGCGACGTGATCAAGATCACGAGGAAGAGCCCCACCGCAGGTCAAAGTGTATATTACCGCTACGTTGTGGAAGGGTGAGAGTAGGCAATGATAGAGAATTCTATCGAAATGTGGCCAATTATCAATGACATTTTGAGAAGGGAAGGCGTCGCAAGGCAGCACCTAAATTCATACAACGAATTCATGGAACGGGGCCTGCAGAGTATAATCGACGAGGTCGGCGAGATAGAGATTGAAACCGCCGAATATCCGTACAAGATCAAGCTTGGTAAGGTGAAACTGCAGCAGCCAAGGATAATGGAGCTGGACGGCTCTATCACGCACGTCGCCCCGATGGAGGCGCGCCTGCGCAACCTTACGTATGCATCGCCGATAATGCTCGAATGTTCCGTAGTCGAGGATGGCAAGATCCTCGAATCCCGCTTTATCCACATCGGCGACATGCCAGTGATGGTCAAGTCAAACACTTGCCTGCTCCATAACCTGCCGGAAATGAAGCTGGTCGAGTTTGGCGAGGATCCCCGCGATCCGGGCGGATACTTTGTAATCAATGGATCTGAGCGTGTCATAGTAGGCCTTGAAGACCTGTCGTACAACAAGATAATCGTCGACACGGAAGAGACTACTGGTACTCTATTGTACAAGGCCAAGGTCTATTCTTCAATAGTAGGATACCGCGCCAAGCTGGAACTTATTATGCGTCCTGACGGCTCGATAGTGACCAAGATCCCCGGCTCGCCTGTCGACATTCCGCTCATCACTCTCATCCGCGCGCTTGGTCTTGAAGCAGACAAGGACATTGCAGATTCTGTTTCGCTGAGCGAGCAGATACAGGACGAGCTGGAACCTTCGTTTGAAAAAGCCGGCGATGTCACTTCCAGCAGGGACGCCATCGTCTACATTTCAAAGAGGATTGCGCCCGGCATGCTCGAAGAATTCCAAATCAAGAGAGCAGAGACACTGCTTGACTGGGGCCTCCTGCCGCACATTGGCAAGAACCCTGAGAACAGACACGAAAAGGCGCTGTTCTTGGGCGAGGCTGCATGCAAGCTCGTCGAATTAAAGCTGGGCTGGATAGAGGCAGACGACAAGGATCACTATGGCAACAAGGTCATAAAATTCGCAGGCCAGATGCTTGCAGACCTGTTCAGGACCGCTTTTAGAAACCTCATCCGCGACATGAAATACCAGTTAGAGCGCTCAGGCCAAAAGAGGGGCATAAACGCAGTCGCAGCAGCCGTTAGACCGGGCATCGTCTCCGACAAGCTTAACAACGCGATCGCAACCGGCAACTGGGGCCGCGGACGCGTCGGCGTGACGCAGCTGCTGGACAGGACAAACTACATGTCCACCATCAGCCACCTCCGCAGGATCCAAAGCCCGCTGAGCCGAAGCCAGCCAAACTTTGAGGCCCGCGACCTGCACGCTACGCACTTTGGCAGGATCTGCCCCGCCGAGACCCCTGAAGGCTCCAACTGCGGGCTGGTCAAGAACTTGGCGCTGTCTGCAATCATTTCGGTAAACGTACTCTCGGCCGAAGTCACCGAGAAACTGTATGAACTGGGCGTGCAAAACGTTGACGAGGCAAACGAGAAGCTCAGGGCCGGAGGCACCCGCGTGTTCGTCGACGGCAGGCTCATCGGATATGCCGAAAAGGGCGAAGGGCTCGTAGAAACGCTCAGGTCGATGAGGCGGTCGGGCAAGGTACACCCGCACGTCGGCATCTATCTCTACAGCTCGCAAAATGAGAATGCGACCAAGCGCCTTTACATCAGCTGCAACGCCGGCCGCGTCCTGCGCCCGCTTGTTGTGCTGAAGGATGCAAAGCCACTCGTCACTCCAGAAGTCATTGAAAAGGTGTCAAAGAAGTTCCTATCGTGGATGGACCTGCTCTACATGGGTGTGGTCGAGCTTGTGGATGCAAACGAGGAAGAAAACTCGTATGTCGCAATCGATCCGAAAAAGATCGAGCCGGCACATACTCACTTGGAAATATTCCCGTCTGCGATACTCGGCGTCGGCGCTTCAATCATACCGTACCCAGAGCACAACCAGTCGCCAAGGAATACTTACGAGAGCGCGATGGCCAAGCAGTCGCTGGGCTTTTCGACCCCTCTGATGAACGCAAGCACATACGTCCGGCAGCACTTTATGCTATACCCGCAGATACCTGTGGTCAGCACGAAGGCAATAAACCTGCTTGGCCTTGAAGACCGCCCGACGGGCCAAAACTGCGTAGTCGCGGTGCTTCCGTTTGAAGGCTATAACATCGAAGACGCAGTCGTATTCAACAAGTCGTCCGTAGACCGCGGTCTTGGACGCACGTTCTTTTACCGCATCTACGAAGCCGAGGCAAAGCAATACCCCGGTGGCATGAAGGACAGTTTTGAGGTTCCGCAGGCAGACGCCAATATCCGCGGGTACCGGGGCGAAAAGGCATACCGGTTGCTTGAAGCCGACGGCGCCATCATGCACGAGGCGGTGGTGAACGGAGGCGACATACTGATCGGCAGGACTTCGCCGCCAAGGTTCATGGAAGAATACAAGGAATTCGAGGTCAAAGGTCCCTACAGACGCGACACCTCCGTCGGCGTCAGGCCGTCGGAAAACGGCGTAGTCGACACTGTCATAATCACCCAGTCAGTCGAGGGCGGTAAGATGTACAAGATCAGGGTACGAGACATGCGCATACCAGAGATCGGCGACAAGTTTGCATCCCGTCACGGCCAGAAAGGCGTCGTCGGCATGCTGGTCAACCAGGAAGACGTGCCGTACACGGAGGACGGCATGGTGCCCGATGTCATGATCAACCCACATGCATTCCCCTCTAGGATGACTGTCGGCATGTTCATGGAGTCGCTTGGCGGCAAGGCCGCATCGCTCCGTGGCAAGATTGTCGACGGCTCGGCGTTCCTTGGCGAGAAACTCGACGACATCAAGGGCGCTATGGAGCAGTACGGCTTCAAGTACACGGGCAAGGAGATAATGTACGATGGCAGGACAGGCAAGCGCTTCCCCGCAGATGTCTATGTCGGAGTAGTCTACTATCAAAAATTGCATCACATGGTCGCAGACAAGATCCACAGCCGCGCACGCGGACAGGTCCAGATGCTGACCAAGCAGCCTACCGAGGGCAGGGCCCGTGGCGGCGGCCTTCGTTTTGGCGAGATGGAGCGCGATTGTCTTATCGCATACGGCGCGTCCATGATGCTCAAGGACAGGCTCCTTGAAGAATCGGACAAGGCCGAAGTGCATGTGTGCGAGCGCTGTGGGCTGCTCGCCTACTATGATGTAAAGCAACGTCGCTATGTCTGCCGGGTCTGCGGAGAAAAGGCCAAGATCTCGTCAGTCGTGATCGCATACGCATTCAAGCTGCTGTTGCAAGAAATGATGAGCCTCAACGTCGCTCCTAGGCTGATAGCCAAGGAGAAGGTGTAGAAGGAGAGGGATTTCGATGATGGAAGAATCTGCCAAGATCCTCGGTGGTATAAAGTTCAGCGTCTGGTCTCCAACAGAGGTACGCAAGTTCTCTGTCGCAGAGGTGACCGCGCCAGAGACGTACGATGAAGACGGCATGCCGGTGCAGGGCGGGCTTATGGACAACCGTCTCGGCACGCTAGAGCCTGGACAGAAATGCGCGACGTGCGGCAACACGTCTGCCAAGTGCCCCGGCCACTTTGGGCACATCGAACTTGCCGAGCCCGTGCTCCACATCGCGTTTGTGGACGACGTACATAAACTGCTGCTCACTACGTGCAGGTCGTGCAATAGGATCAAGCTAGATCCGGAAGACCTTGCATACTACAAGGGCATCCGCGACAGCAAGGCGCCATATGCCATCATTACGCTTGAGAACATCAAAGATGAGATAATCGAGAAGGCAAAGAAGATCAAAAACTGCCCGCACTGCAGCAAAGAGCAATATGATTTGATATTTACAAAGCCCACCATATTCGTAGAGAGGACCGAAGCCGGCGAAAACAGGCTTCTGCCGATTACTATCCGCGAGCGCCTCAGCCACATTCCTGACGAGGACCTTATGCTCCTTGGCTACGACCCGACGACTGCGCGGCCAGAGTGGTTCGTGCTGCAGGTGCTGCCGGTGCCACCGGTGACCGTAAGACCGTCCATCATACTTGAAACAGGCATCAGGTCAGAGGACGATCTTACTCACAAGCTTGTCGACATTATACGCGTCAACCAGCGCCTCAAGGAGAGCAAGGAGGCCGGAACGCCTCCGCTCATAGTTCAGGACTTGGTAGACCTCCTGCAGTACCACGTCACGACGTACTTTGACAACGAGGTGTCAGGCATCCCGCAGGCCCACCACAGGTCGGGCAGGCCGCTAAAGACGCTTACGCAGAGGCTAAAGGGCAAGGAAGGCCGCTTCAGGGGCTCACTCTCTGGCAAGCGTGTCGACTTTTCCAGCAGGACCGTCATCTCGCCGGATCCAAACCTTGCGATATCAAACGTCGGCGTGCCTGTAGACGTCGCCAAGAAACTTACAATCCCTGAAACCGTGTCGCAGTGGAACCTTGAAAAACTAAAAGCACTTGTGACAAACGGCCCCAACACCTATCCTGGCGCCAACTATATCATCAGGCCGGACGGGGTAAAGATCAGACTTGACTATGTCACAGACAGAAAGACTATCGCCGACTCGCTGGCGACCGGCTATATCGTCGAACGCCACCTTTCAGACGGCGATATCGTGATCTTTAACCGCCAGCCATCGCTGCACAGGATGTCCATTATGGCCCACTATGTAGTTGTGCTGCCATACCGCACGTTCCGGCTGCACCCTGCAGTATGCCCGCCATACAACGCGGACTTTGACGGAGACGAGATGAACCTCCATGTGCCGCAGAGCGAAGAGGCAAGGGCGGAAGCCACGCTTTTGATGCGCGTCCAAGACCAGCTGATCTCGCCCAGGTATGGCGGACCTATCATCGGGGGCATCCGCGACTTTATCACTGGCGCCTTCATGCTGACGCGCGACGAGACCGTGCTCTCGCGGGACGAGTTTGCCAACATGGCACTTGTCGGCGGCTACAAGGGGCCGCTACCAGAGCCGGCGGTGACAACAAAAGACGGCGTTAAAATGTACAGCGGCAGGCAGCTCTTTTCGCTGTTCCTGCCAAAGGACTTTAACTTTGTCATCACTAGCAAGTGGAACAAGGCGGCCAAGGGCGAGGGCAAAGACGTCGTCATCAAGAATGGACAGCTCATAAGCGGCGTAATTGACAAGGCGTCAATAGGCGCGGAGGAGCCCGACTCGGTGCTTCACAGGATAGCGAAGGACTATGGCACCGACGTGGCAAGAAAGTTCCTCGACTCGATCCTAATCATGTTAAAGACGTACATCACGCACAGGGGCTTTACCTACGGCTACTCTGACCTGTGGCTGTCCCCAGAAACCAGACAAGAGATCTTTGATATCATTCAGAAAACATACAACAAGGTCAACGAGCTCATACAGCAGTACCGCGACGGCACGCTCCCGCTCACGAGAGGGCTTGCGGCCGAAGAGGCCCTAGAGCTGTACGTCGTAAACGAGCTTTCACGCGCACGCGACCGCGCAGGCAGGACTGCAGACAGGGCGTTCCCCGACGACAACTCGGGTGTCATCATGGCGTCAACCGGCGCAAGGGGATCAACCCTCAACATAGGCCAAATGACTGCGGCACTTGGCCAGCAGTCGATCCGGGGCAAGCGCATCCAAAAGGGATACAGGAACAGGGCGCTTCCGCACTATGTACCCGGCGAGACCAACCCGGATGCAAGGGGGTTTGTGAAATCAAACTACCGCGACGGCCTGTCGCCACTGGAATTCTTTTTCCATGCAATGGGCGGAAGGGAAGGCCTTGTAGACACTGCAGTGCGCACGCAACAGTCCGGCTACATGCAAAGAAGGCTCATCAATGCGCTAGAGCACCTAAAGATCGAGTACGACCAGACTGTCAGGGACCCACACGGCAACATCGTCCAGTTCCTCTACGGCGAAGACGGAGTTGACCCTGCCAAGAGCGACCATGGAGAAGCGGCAAACCTCTCAAGGCTCATCGAGGCAGAAGCAATAGTCGACGAGGGCCGCAAAGCCACGGACGAGCAGATCAAAAAGATAATCGAAGAATATGGCACAAACCTCAACCCAAAGATGCGCGCAAACCTGGAAAAGGCATTACTTGACAACAAGCTGTCCAAGGACGGAGTCGAAAAGGTAGTCAAGAAGGTCCTTGACCTGATAGACAGGGCGCTTGCCGAGCCGGGAGAAGCAATTGGCGTCGTTACGGCTCAATCAATAGGTGAGCCTGGGACCCAGATGACGCTCAGGACATTCCACTTTGCAGGAGTCAAGGAGCGCAACGTGACGCTTGGCCTGCCGAGGCTCATCGAGCTTGTGGATGCTAGGAAAAAGCCGGTTACGCCGACCATGGACATCTATCTGGACGAGGCGCACAGGGGATCGCGTGAAAAGGCCCTTGAGGTCGCACGCGAGATCCTATTTACGCAGGTAGGCGACCTGATAGAAAAGAGCGAGACTGATTACTCTGGCATTTTGACCTTCTACTTCTCGGAAGCCAAGCTGGCCGAGCGCGGATGCACGCTTGAAGAGGTGAACGCGGTGCTTGAAGGGACCAAGAAAAAGAACGAGGTCAAGATGAGCGAAAGCAAGCGCTCGATCAAGGTCACGGTTCCAGACGAGCCCGACGCGCAGACATTGCTGACGCTCAAGAACAAGCTCCTGAACACCAGAGTCAAGGGCGTGCCAGATATAGAACGTGTAACTATCGTCAAGCAGGACGAGGAGTGGGTCATACAGACTGCCGGCTCTAACCTTGCCAAGGTGGTGATGGTCGACGGCATCGACACTACCCGCATAACGACAAACAATGTCTACGAGATCTGGCAGACGCTTGGCATCGAAGCTGCTCGCACCGCGCTGGTAAAAGAGATCACAAACACACTTGAAGAGCAGGGCCTTGAAGTTGATGTCCGTCACATTATGCTTGTGGCCGATCTGATGACATCCAAGGGTTACCTCCAGCAGATAGGAAGGCACGGCATTGCGGGAACCAAGACCTCCGTGCTCGCAAGGGCGGCATTTGAAATTACCGTTCCCACTATAGCGAGGGCGTCACTCGAAGGCCAGGTTGAGACGCTCAAGGGCGTGACAGAAAACGTTATAGTAGGTGCCACGGTACCCGTCGGCACCGGAATGGTGGACCTGTACATGCAGGTCAAGGAAGACAAGGAGAAAGAGAAATGAAGACGCTTGAAAAGGTAATCAAGGACGCCGTGGCGGCAAACAAGTACAAGAGCGGGGCGAGGGAAGTGCTTTCCTCTGCCAAGAGTTCCAAGCTGGTAATAGTTTCAAAGTCGATGGGCGCAGAGGATAGAGCCAAGCTGGACGAGCAGGCCAAGTCTGCAAATGTCGCCGTCTATGAATTTGACGGCAACTCGGTGCAACTAGGCAAGCTGTGCAACAAGCCCTTCCGTGTGACTGCCATCGCTCTCAAGGGGACTTCGGACGCAGAAATCCAGGCCGTCATGGCTGAAAAGGGGTCCAAGTAGGGCTCTTCCCTCTTTTTGTTCCAGGAAGGCGTCAGACTTAAATTGCTCTTGCAATCTGAGCATGTTTCATTGTTGTATGCTGTGAGAAACGCCAGAGGTGCACTCTAGATGACCGAGATCAAGCTGACTTCTGACGAACTGCGGCTTATATCGCTCTTTTCAAGTGTGACTTCCGCGACTGCTCGAGATTGCATCGTTGACGACAGGATGGACCGGGTCATATTCGTCGTCAACAAGGGTCAGATGGGCCTTGCAATAGGCAAGGGCGGCGCCACAATCAAACAGCTGCAGCAGGTAGTAGGCAGGAAGGTCGAGCTGGTAGAGTTTTCAGATAACCCCGTCGATTTTATCCGCAACATGCTCAACGCCGAGATGGTGAGCGATGTCAGAATGAACGAGAGGATGGATGGAAGCAAGCAGGCCATTGTGACTGTCGATGCTCGCAAGAAAGGCGCGGTCGTGGGCAGGGAGGGCAGGAACGCCGAGAAGGCGAGGCTCCTTGCAAAGCGATACTTCAATATATCCAATGTTCTGATCGTAAGCCCGGAACAGCAGATAACAAACAGGGTGAATATGGATAATGGGTAAATCTCCACTAGGATTGTTTGCCGGCGGCGTGCTCCGCAACAAAAAGAGCCGCGCCCGGTGGGCAGACAAGTATTACAAGAGGCGCATGCTCATGCTTGACAAGAAGGCCAACCCTCTCGAGGGCGCGCCGCAGGCAAGGGGCATTGTACTGGAAAAGGTAGGCATTGAATCCAAGCAGCCAAACTCTGCCGTGCGCAAGTGCGTCAGAGTGCAGCTGATCAAAAACGGCAAGTCCGTGACGGCGTTCCTTCCAAAGGACGGCGCGCTCAACTTTGTCGATGAGCACGATGAAGTTATCATCGGAGGCATTGGTGGCTCCATGGGCGGCGCAATGGGCGACATCCCCGGCGTCAGGTGGCAGGTATTCAAAGTAAACGGCGTTTCGCTGGATCAGCTGGTTAGAGGCAAAAAGGAGAAGCCGAGAAGATGAGTGGCAAAGAGCAGGTAAACATACTACTTTTCAACAAGTGGGAGACGTCTGAGATTGGCATCACAGACCCGGGTCTAAAGACTGCGATCTCGCTCAAGCCGGCTGTGCTTCCTAACACATTTGGCAGACACGAGCACCAGAGGCTGAAAAAGGCAGACGTCAACATCGTCGAGCGCCTCGCAAACAAGATGATGCATTTTGGCAAGAAATATGCCAAGAACACTGGCCGTATGGGCGGCAAAAAAGCGCGATCGCTAAACATGGTGCGCACCGCCTTTGACATCATACACCTCGAAACGGGCAAGAACCCTGTCGAACTCTTGGTAAAGGCGATCGAAAACTCTTCTCCAAACGAAGACACGACCCGCATCGTCTACGGTGGCGTCGTCTACCACGTGTCAGTCGATGTCGCGCCGCTGCGCCGAGTCGACCTCGCGCTGCGATTCATCGCAGAAGGTGTCAGGGAATCAACGTACGGCAACCCGCAGACTATTGAAGAGGCTCTGGCAAAAGAGATAATCCTGGCTTCCAACAACGACATGGCAAGTCACGCCGTCAAGAAAAAGAACGAGCAAGAAAGAATAGCAATGGCTTCACGTTAAGAAGCCTGTGCGCACCCTTTCTTCCTTTTTACATCATCCAAACATGGTTTAAATATAGTGGGGAGTTAGGCTTACCTAATTGCGTCTCTGACGCGACGTGTTGGCTGTCGAAATGAACAAGAACCTGATAATCTCATCATTGCTCGTACTCCTCCTAGTCGCCAGCCTCTATTATCGTCCTGCATGGGCGCAAGAGCATAATGAAGATCCTGTTTATGCCGGCCAGCTTGCTGCCGTCGCCAACCTTGAAAGGATAAGGGCTCAGGTGCAGCTGGCGCAAAAGAGCCTTGATCATGGCGATAGGGAGAGCGCCTTTGCGCACGCATTCATTTCGCATGCCGCCATCTTTCCATCCGTCAAGGATAACCTTGAATCCTTGGACGGGCAGTCCGCGACCAAGCTCGAATCAATGCTTGCCGACTTGGCATTCATGATAAAGGACGGCAGCCTATCGGCAGATCAGGCGCGCCAGCAGGCAGCCGAGATACAGGCAACTATGGACGATCTTGCAGCCAAGACTGGCATTGCGTCTGACAAAACAACAATTTCGCAGGTGACCGTGCTTTTGCTCCGCGATTCTCTGCAATCATACAGGCTCTATTCTTCCGGCTCGCAAAAAGTCGATTATGAAAACGCAGTTGGCCTCGCCGACCTGGCACATGAAAAATACCTGTCTGTAGCAGGCTCGATAGAGGCGAGCAGGAAAGCCGAAGTCGACTCGTTCTTCTCAGACATTACATCGTCGCTTGCGTTAAAGTCAAGCCCAGACTCGCTCTCTAGGCTCGTCTCGGCGGTAGAGCACGATCTGGCAGAGAACCTCTCGCAGGGCGAAGGAGGATCGGGCGGCTACTCGCAATACTTTTCCACCATTCGGGCGCTTTACTCACAGCTGATAAGCCAGGTAAAGGCCGGCGACTATACGGCGGCAGAGCAAAGCGGCATTTCTGCCTACCTTGACAACTTTGAATACCTTGAAGCGCCTCTCGAAAAGCATGACGCGGGGCTAAAGAACTCGATGGAGATTGCGATGCGCGTCGACCTGCGGGAAAAGATCAAGGCCCGCCAGTCGCCGTCGTCTATAGAGTCGTTCGTAAACGTCATCTTGGCAGACTTGGACAAGGCCGAAGGCATGCTGAAGGATGATCCCGGCTACACAGCTACTAATACTACTACTGCTGCCTCTCACAATTCATTTGCAGACATTGAAGGGTTGAGCCAGGGCTTTGGCGCTTATAGCGGACCAAAGAAAGAGAGGGGCGACGCGGCCGACCAAGCCAAGGAGCAAGTCCGGCTGAACATTGACCAGATAAGGACAAAGCTTGACGAGACTTTGCACATCTATCAGACAGGTGACACGCAAGGCGCCATCCAGGCGTCGAGGTCGGCATACCTTGACAGCTATGAAAACATAGAGCTGCCTCTTCGGCCGATAAACCCCGATTTTACGCTGGAGATGGAGATCAAGTTTGCAGAGCTTCGAAACCTGATGCAGGAAGGCGCGCCCTATGATCAGGTAGCCGGCAAGGTGGTGGAAATAAGGCGGGGCCTTGACGAGTCGGAGCGCCTCGTGACTGGCACAGGCTCGTTTGCCCCTGCGATCGCGTTTTCAACGTCGTTTTCCATAGTGTTCAGAGAAGGCCTAGAATCGGCGCTAATAATCGGCGCCATCCTGACTTACCTTGAAGCGTCAAGGAACGAGCGCTTCAAGAGGCACGTCTATTATGGCATCGTCCTTGCGTTTGCCGGCACCGCCGCCACGTGGTTCGCAGCGCAATACTTGATAGAGATATCGGGCGTCAGCAAGTCAATGATAGAGGCCATAGCCGGCGTCTCGGCCGTAGGCGTGCTGTTCTGGGTCAGCTTTTGGATCTTGAACAAGGTGGAGACGAAAAAGTGGATCGAGTTTGTCAAGGCCAAGGTGTGGAAGGCCACTACCACCGGAAGCGTCATGGTCTTTGTCATGTTGTCGTTCTTTACTATATACCGGGAAGGCTTTGAAACCGTCCTGTTTTACCAGGCAATGCTGTCGTTTGCCAAGTACATGGAGTGGTACGTAGCCGCCGGTCTTGTGCTTGGCCTTGGCATAATCGCAGGAGTAACGTTTGTGGTCCGCAGGTTTGGCAAGAAACTGCCGCTGCGCGTGCTCTTTGCGCTTACTATGGGCATTGGCGCTTACATGTCAGTCGCTTTCATGGGCAACGCTGTTCGGGAATTTCAGGAAGTCGGCTACATCCCTACGACGCACGTTGCAACAATCCCGCGCCTTGACATCAACACTGCGGCGATGACTGGCATCCACCCGACCCTTGAAACGGCAGTAGCACAGCTCGTGCTGACTGCCGTCTACCTGGCCGGCTCGGCATACGTGCTGATCATACAGCCCAAGCGCCAAAAGGCAGTCGCCTCCGCACGCAAGTCGAGGGCCGACCTCGAGGGCGCAGGCAAGGCCAATGTCGACATTGAGGACCACTAGCGCTTTAATAGCGCAAGCGCGCATAAATGGCGTTGCAGGATTCGCCCAAGTTTGAGACCGTCCTTGTCATGCAGGGCGGAGGCTCACTCGGCGCTTTTGAATGCGGCGTCTACAAAGCCCTCCAAAAGCGCGGCATAAAATTCGACATCGTCTCCGGCACCTCTATTGGCGCAATCAACGCCGGCATCGTCGCAGGCGCAAAAGGCGATCCTGCAAATACGCTTGAGAATTTCTGGCTCGATATCGCCGAGACAGTCACGCCTTTTGAAATACCTCATGCGCTCAGGAGCGCTACGGCATGGATGTACGGCGCAGTCTGGGGTAATCCTCGCGTCTTTACGCCGACATGGCATAACTCTATTGGAGGCATGTATGGCTCGCCGCACCTCTACGACCTGTCGCCGCTGAAAAAGACGATAGCAAATTATATCGATTTTGAAAAGCTGGCGCCGGGACACAACCCCCGGCTGATCGTCACGTCGACTGACATACAGAAAAGCGAGTCTGTGCTTTTTGACAGCTACTGCGAACGGATAACGGCCGACCACCTAGTTGCGTGCGCCGGCTTTCCATTTTACGGCATCTCGTGGACCAAGATAAACGGGCACTACCTCTGGGACGGAAGCCTGATGAGCAATACGCCCCTCAGGGAGGTCATAAGCGCCTCTCCACGGAACGACAAGCGGGTCTACATTGTCAACCTGTTCCCAAAGAACCAGGAGAAACTTCCAGAGAGCCTGTCAGACTCGTGGCACCGGGCCCGGGACATCATGCACACCGACAGGACCGACCACAACATCCAGATGTCAAGGGTGATCAAGCGCTACCTGAAGCTGCTAAACGAGATGCATGACCTCTTGAAGAAAGTGCCCCTTGACGAACATTCAAAAGAACAGTTTGCCAAGATGGAGTTAGAGTACAACAAGCTTGCAAACCAGCGGGGCGCGATAATCGAAGAGGTCGTGAAGATAGAGCGCAAGGAGGACGTCCCGTTTCTTTTTGAAGATGCGGATTTTTCAATTGCCACGATAAAAGAGCTGATAAGGCAGGGCGAGGCAGAGGCCGAAAAGGTGCTCAGGGAGCGGACTGGCTGATGTTGCTGTTGCTGTTGATGCTCCCCATCCTGCCTGACCGGTAATCTTCTATCGCCTGCAAGACCTCGTCCCGAGTGTTCATCACAAACGGCCCATAGCGGGCCACAGGCTCGCCAAGCGGCACGCCTCCTATCAGGAGCACGTCCATGTCGTCTGTCCACGCTTCAATCGACACTGCGTCGCCGTCCCTTGCAAACATGGCTGCCTGCCCTCTCTTTGCCTGCCTGCCGCCAAGCACGCCGTCGCCCTTGACCACATACGCAAAGGTGTTGTACTCTGGCGGAACTGGCTGCGTGACTTTTGCGCCCGCTTTTAGCGTAAAGTGGAGGTACATTATCGGCGTGCGAGTGTCAATGACTGCCCTTGCGCCAAGCGACTCGCCGGCGATGACGCGCACCGTGACATCGCCCTTGTGCGCTACTGGAATCTTGGCAGAAGGCACATCCTGATAGCGAGGCTGCATCATCTTGTCCCGCCTTGGCAGGTTGACCCACAGCTGAAACCCATGCAACATGCCGCCCTTTTTTGCAAACTCCTTTTCAGGCATCTCTGAATGTATGACGCCTGCTCCTGCAGTCATCCACTGCACGTCGCCGGCGGCCAGCCTGCCGGAATGGCCATGCGAATCTCTATGCTCAAACTTGCCCGCCAGCATATAAGTCACTGTCTCAAACCCCCTGTGCGGGTGGTCGGGCGCCCCCTTGGCCTCTCCTGCCGCCAGATCCTTTGGCCCCATCTCGTCTAAAAGCAGGAACGGATCGAACTGGTTGATCGCATGGGTCGGAAATACCCTGTGGACAAGGAACCCCTCGCCCTCCATCGTCTCTTCACTGTCTATGATCCTTGAAACTGAACGATTTTTCATACTATAATATTATATACATGGTATGGTATTTAAGCATAGTAGTAATTACTTACTTGGTTGCTTATTGCAACCTTATCTGATAAGTGAGGGCTTACCGAGCATGGCTAACGCTTATAATGAAGGTGACTTCCTATACAAAGCCGAATTTGGTAAACACCTCGTTTCGGGTACAGGCCCACAAGTTCAGCCAAGACAGCATACAGACGACCCTTGTTTGCTCAAAGTGCGACGAGGTGTTCCAGAAAGAGTTCCCGCTCGACCTTGAAGGTCAGACGATAGAATTCAAGTGCCCGGTGTGCGGCGCCCCCGGCGAAGCCGACCTTCCATACAAGAGCGCAGACGAGCGCGAGGAGCTCGAAGAAGACTTCGAGGAAGTAGAAGAAGAAGAGTCAGGAGAAGAATCCGAGGACGAGTACTAGTTCTTTTTTGCGCCGATCTTGCCCAGCTGCGCCAAAAGCGCCGCAAGCTGGATTTCCGGATGCGCGCCGGACGCAAGCCTGTAATCGTACTCTGCCATGAGCGCTGCAAACTCGTCTGGCCGTTCAAGCTTCATGTCGTATGCCTCCTGGTTTGCGTATTTCATAAAGTCGCCTTCCGACATGCCATACACCTGCGTCAGTTCCAGCAGTTTTGCCCGCGCTTCGTTGAACTTGCCCGACATGGCCATCTTCAATACCTCGCCAACCTTTGACCTGCCTGACAGCCCTATAGCTGCAGAGACATTTGCGACATTGACTGCCCCCATGCCTGCCGCAGCCTGAAGTACGTTTATAGAATGGCGAATGTCGCCGCCGGTCGACTCGTATATGGCGTCAAGAGCCCTTTCGTCGTATTTTGCGCCTTCTTTTTTGCAGATCGATTGCAGGTGTCCAATGACATCGTCCTTTGGCAACCGCACAAACCGGAACACTACACACCTGCTCTGTATCGGCTCGATTATCTGCGACAGGTAGTTGCAGATTATGATAAAGCGAGTAGATTTGGAATAGTCTTCCATCATCCTGCGTAACGCAGTCTGCGCCTCCGACGTCATCTCGTCGGCCTCATCCAGGATAATTATCTTGAAGGTAGAAGATGCAACGCTGCTAGCTTCTGCAAATATTTTTACTCTTTCGCGGACCATCTTGATGCCTCGCTCGTCAGACGCGTTTAGGCTAAGTGTATCCTTCTCCCACTGGTCCTTCAGCACTTCTTTGGCTATGCACAAGGCCGCAGTTGTCTTGCCGACGCCGGCTGGACCGGAAAACAACATGTGAGGCATGTCTGCATTCTTTATCAAATTGGATATGCTGCTGACTATTTCTTTCTGGTTTACGATCTCCTCCAGCTTTTGCGGCCTGTACTTTTCAGTCCACATCAGGTTTGCAAGATCGGCTTTTTTGGTTGCAGACACGCCTGCTTTCACCATTGCCAGTGAATTAATAGATTGCTATTGGGTAAAAGCTTGTCTCTTACCATAGCTCAAAGTATCGAGCTTGCAGCTTGGTTGAAGCTGACCGGACGAAACAAATAATGCAAACCGGGTCCTTACAATTATTTGCCTATGATGACCGACTCTTCCTCAGAGCCCAAGATCGAAGCTGTGCAGAGCGCATACCTCATCGGCTACATGAGCGAAGATGTCCGGATATCTTATAAAAAGGACGTCAAGATGGCAGTCGGCAATATCGCAGTTGACGCCAAGGAAGGTGACATGTCCTCGCTTCCAAGATGGGTTGCCAAGATACTTGCAGAGCAGGGCGCAGTCGAGATCCAGCCAAGCGACACGGCCGGTTATGTTTCTCGGACGCTAAACCGCGAAAGGATCGCACGGCCTCATGATCTGTCGGGCGTCGATGTAGACTTTTACGTCCGAGTCAACGACTACCTTGAAACACTCAAGGAGCGGGAGCGCGAAAGCCTGCTTGTTTCGCTCAACACTTTTGTCGTGTCGCGGCTTGAAAAGATATCAAAACTTGCAGCCGCTTCTCCTCTATCAGCCGATCTTGAAGCCAAGCTGGCCGCAGAAGAGCGGGAGCTTTACAATGTCATCCATGCTGCGTCGGTGAAATTCAAAAAAGGGGTGCTAAAGCGTCCTGGCTGAGCAGATAACTACGGCTGCGCTTGCAGACAGGCTCAAAGAGTTTCTGCAGGCGTTCAAGGACAGGGATGGCAACCATCGCTACTTTGACCGCATAAACAACATGATGGCGTCCGGCTCTCAATCGCTTGTAGTCGACTACCTTGACTTTGACTCGTTTGATCCCGAGCTTGGCAAGAGACTCACGCACAAGCCCGACGAGATGCTTGAGGCGTTCAACGAAGCAACGCTTGCTATCTTGCGCGAGATCCACCCCGACTATGAGCAGGAAATCCATGACAAGATAAAAGTCAGAATAGGCAACTATTCCGTCCAGAAGGGCCTGCGCGACATCAACGCCGAGCTGATAGACAAGCTTGTCAGCGTGTCAGGCATGGCAGTCAGGTCATCAGAGGTAAAGCCGCTGGCGAAAAAAGTGGCGTACAAGTGCACCAACTGCGGGGTCGTCACGGAATCCCTGCTAAAGGGTCTCGTGCTGAAAAAGCCGGGCAAGTGCTCTGCCTGCGGCGAAAAAGAGCTGGAGATGGATCCGGAAAACAGCATATTCATCGATTTCCAGATGGTACGCCTGCAAGAGCTGCCGGAGGACCTGCCTGCGGGGCAGCTGCCACATTATGTCGAAGTGACGGTCATGGGCGACCTCGTGGACCAGTGCAGGCCCGGCGACAGGATAATGCTCACCGGCATAATCAGGATAGAGGCGGAGCAGCTGGCGCCGCAGGTAAAGACCAGCCTGTTCAGGCTCAGGATGGAGGGCAATAACATCGAGTACCTGGGCGGGAGGGCGGGCAGCAAGGACACAAGGACGGTCGAGCGCATCGCCATCAGCACGGAAGATGAGAAGCAGATAATGGCCATTGCAAGCAAGCCAGACGCCTATGAAAAACTGATCGCATCCTTTGCGCCCCATATCTACGGCCAAGAGGTAATCAAGGAATCAATCCTTTTGCTCATAGTCGGCTCAGTCACAAAAAAGCTGGAGGATGGCTCGACTCGCAGGGGCGACATCAACGTGCTGCTTGTCGGTGATCCGGGAACCGCCAAATCCGAGATGCTAAAGTTTGCCGCAAAAATCGCGCCAAGGGGGCTCTACACTTCGGGCAGAGGATCAACTGCCGCAGGTCTTACTGCGGCTGTAATCCGGGACAAGTCCGGAATCATGATGCTCGAAGCTGGAGCCGTGGTTTTGGGCGATCAAGGCCTGGTCTGTATAGATGAGTTTGACAAGATAAAACCTGAGGATCGCTCGGCGCTACACGAGGTGATGGAGCAGCAGACCTGCTCGGTGGCAAAGGGTGGTATAGTGGCGACGCTGAACGCAAGGACTTCAATTCTTTCAGCTGCAAACCCGATGTACGGCAAGTATGATCCATACAAAAACATCACAGAAAACGTCAACCTGCCGGTGCCGCTGTTGACAAGGTTTGACTTGATATTCATAGTCCGCGACGTGCCGGAGAAGGACAAGGACAACCTGATAGCCAGCCACATCTTGGAAATACACCGGGATGTCGACCATGCTGCCAAGCCTGCGATTGAAATCGACCTCTTTAGCAAGTACCTTGCGTACTCCAAGAACAAAGAGCCGGTGCTGACGCAGGACGCAATTGACATCATCAGGAGCTACTATATGGACATGAGGCGCGCCGAGTCGGAGGGAATGATAACGGTCACGCCAAGGCAGCTGGAGGGTCTGGTAAGGCTTGCGACTGCCCGGGCGAGGCTCCTCCTGAAGGAGAAGGTAGACGCAGATGACGCCAAGAGGGCAATATACCTAGTAGACCAGATGCTCAAGACGGCCGGCGTAGATGTCAACACCGGCAAGATGGATGTCGGCGTCCTGTACGGCAAGCCCCAGTCAGAGGTGTCAAAGCAAAAGCTCTTCATGGAGGTATTTAACGGGCTCTCTGGCAGCGACAACAATCCTGTAGAGGACAAGAACTTGGTGACAGAGCTGACCAAGACAGGCAGGTTCTCAGAGGAAGAGGCGCGCACGCAGATAAACAAGTTCTCCCGGGAAGGCAGGATATATGAGACCAAGCCGGGCTTTTGGGCCAAGGCTTGACAATTCATTTCACAAGCGTTGCAGACGCGCAGTTCAATCCCCAATTCAAAGAGCGCATATTGCGCGTCTACTTGCTTTTTCCAGAACTGCAGGACAAGGCGATAACGTGCGGCTTTATCCGCAGAGGCGCGCACGTGGCAGGAACGGCGCGCAGCTGGAAACAACAGATCGCGTTGCAGCAAAACGTCGGCAACACCACCATCGCGCACGAGCTGACGCACCTGCTGCAGGGGAAAAATGGCGTGCCGCATGGTGAAAAGGCGTGCGACATCTGGGCAGTTGCGCGATTGCCAGAAGGGATGCTTGACGAGCAGCCATACTACCTTTTGCGCCACTGGCACCGCGAGCGGTGGCTGCGGCACAGAGCGTCTGTCAGGGAATTGTGCGCACAGGCAATCGAAGTGCGAAAGACAAACAACAACGGGAGGTACATAAAGTGGCTGTCAGGTCAGCTTCTCAGGCTAAAACACTAAAAACACGGGGCAGGCTTTGTTTAACCCTGTGGACAGCACAGTTGCCGCCATAATCGCAAGCCTGGGCTATTCAACACTGTATCCGCCGCAGGAAAAAGCGCTGGCCGCCGGTATACTTGACGGCAAGAACGTACTTGTCACGACCCCGACTGCGTCCGGCAAGACGCTTGCCGCCATGATGGCAATCGCCAAGACGATGATGAAGGGCAAAAAGGCCGTTTATCTTACCCCACTCAGGGCACTTGCAAGCGAGAAATACTCTGACCTAAAGGCGCTTGAAGAGGTTGACCTTGGCATAGGCAGAAAGCCAAAGGTGGTCATGTCAACAAGCGACTATGATTCTACCGGCAAAGAACTGGCCGGCGCAGATGCAATCGTGCTTACAAATGAAAAGATGGACACGCTATTCCGGCACGGCGCCGAATGGCTTGGAGAAGTAGGGCTCTTTGTGTCAGACGAGGTCCACCTTATAGGCGACAGGGAACGGGGGCCGACCCTTGAAATGATGCTCACTCGCATCCGCAAATTATACCCTGAGGCGCAGATAGTCGCGCTCTCTGCCACCGTGTCAAACGCCGACGAAATCGCAGACTGGCTTGGCTGCACACTGGTGGAGAGCCGGTGGCGGCCGACCAAGCTGGTCGAAGGCGTCTATGAATATGGCTTGGTGCGCATGAGCGACGGCAGGCGCTTTTCTGTCCAGGCCGGCGGCGCGTCTGCTCCTGTAGACATTGCAATCGACTCGCTGGACGGTGGCGGCCAGGCGCTGATATTTGCAGAGACGCGCAAGCGCGCCGCGTCGCTTGCGGCAAAGGCTGCAGAAGGTGTTTACAAGCGGCTTGATAGGGACGCCCGCGACCTTGCGGCCAGGGCGTCTGCGCAAATACTGGATAGGGGCGATGATGCGGAGGTGACAAGGGCGCTTGCGCAGCTTGTGGGCAAGGGAGTGGCCTTCCACCATGCCGGTCTCAGTCCATCAAGCCGGCAGATAGTAGAAGAGTCGTTCAAAAAAGGCGTAGTCAAGCTGCTGACTGCGACGCCTACGCTTGCGGCGGGCGTCAACCTGCCTGCCAGACGCGTGGTGGTGGCAAGCATACTGCGCTACGACGGAGAGTACGGCGGGAACGTCCCGATAAGCGTCATGGAATACAAGCAACTGTGCGGCAGAGCGGGCAGGCCAAAATACGACGACTTTGGCGAGGCGATAATCGTCGCCGAGTCGGCAGCAAATGGCGACGAGATCTACGATCATTATGTCCTCGGGACCCCCGAACCTTTGCGCTCGCAGATGGCAAGCGACAGGGCCGTGCGCTTTCATCTCTTGTCAACGATAGCGTCGGTGCCGGGCATGAAAAAGCCCGGCATACACGATGTCTTTGCAAGCACGCTATTTGCCCGTCAATACCGGAGCGCGACTGTCGAGTTCAAAGTCGAGTCGGCCCTCGAATATCTTGAATCGGAGGAGCTTGTCAAATCAAAGAACGACAGGTACATTGCAACCGACTTTGGCAAGAAAACGTCGCTTCTGTACATCGACCCGCAGACTGCCGTTGGGTTCAGAGAGGCGTTAAAGCAGGCAGAGCAGGATGTCCGCAGGCATACACTAGGCTTTCTGCATCTGATTTCCGAAAGTCCCGACTTTTACCCCAGGATGTCGCTCCGCAAAAAGGATGTCGATGAGGTAAGTCTGCTCCTGCAGGGCCGCAGGCACGAGATGCTGCGCGACGTAAGCGAGTACGAGTGCTCCCGAAGCTTCTGGGCGCTTGCCGAGTGGATCGAGGAGACCGGCGAAAAGGCGATGGGCGACAGGATGGGAGTCGAACCGGGAGACATGCACAGGATGGTCGAGACCGGGGCGTGGCTTGCCTTTGCACTCTACGAAGTGGCAAAACTTGTCGGCAGAAACGACCTTCTCCCAGAACTATACGCGTTAAGGACGCGCATACGCTATGGCATAAAGGAGGAGTTGATCCCGCTTGTGGCACTTGAAGGCATAGGCCGGGTGCGCGCAAGGGCGCTCTATGGCGCCGGCTTTACGGACGTGGCTAGGATAGCAAAAGCGCCGCAGGCCCACCTTGCGGCGGTGCCCAAGATAGGTCCGTCTGTGGCTGAAAAGCTAAAAGCTCAAGTAGGGAGCAAGCTGCACAGTCAGCGACAGTGAACGGCACAGAAGTCGCAGTATATGGCGCAATTGTTTCGGCAATATCGTTTCTCTCTGTTTATTTCCTGATGCCTGCGGCGATAAAGTACCTGGTTGCAAAGGGCAAGGTCGTGCAGGACTACCACAAGCCCGGCAAGCCGCCAGTGCCCCGGCCAGCCGGCCCGGTGATCATGGCCGGAATTGCGGCAGCAGAGCTTGTGCTGTATGTGCTTACGATGAATCCGGCGGTGCTTGCTATCTTGGCAGCGACGGCAATTGCGTTTGCCGTAGGATACGTCGACGACAAGAAGGTTATGCCAGGATGGTTCAAGCCTGCCGCGCTCTTGCTCGCAGCCGTGCCGCTTGTGGCCCTGCACGTGCAGGACGACCATCTCAACTTGGTGTTTGGCAGCGCGTTCATACCGCTCCTCTACGTCGCGCTGGTCTTTGTGCTGATGCCAGTGGCAGGCAATACTGTCAACTCTATAGACGTGCTAAACGGCGTGGCCAGTGGCTTTATGATAATAGCGACGATCCCGCTTCTTGCGGCAATCGCGCTGTTTGGCAGCATGGACATATTGCTTGCGGCTCTCCCGCTGTTCTTTGTCTCTATCGCATTTTTCCAGTATCACAAGTACCCCAGCAGGATATTTCCAGGCGACTCTGGCACGCTGCTCCTTGGCGCAATGTACGGCGCCCTTGCAATAGCCGGGAGAGCCGAGATAATAGGAGTAGTCGCCCTGCTCCCTGCCGTGATGAACTCATTTTTGTTCCTCTCTAGCGTAAAGAGGGTGGTCGAGCACAGGCAGATAAAGTCACGCCCGACAATCCTTATGGACGATTATCGCCTCGCCGCATCCAAGGACACCGGCGCACCTGCGACGCTTGTACGGCTCATACTGGCTGACGGCCCACTCACCGAGAAGGAAATAGGCAACAGGATATTTCGGCTCGCAGTAGTGTCGGCTCTGCTTGCGTTTGCCACCATTGCAATCCAGTACTTTTTCCTTGGAGGGGGATTAAAATGAGCCTGTTTCTGTTTATAGCCGGGTTGTGGGCGATGGTGCTTGCAGTGGCAGCGTTTCTCATAGTGGCAGTTGCGCCAATCGACACCCTGCTTGCGGGAAGCTCTCGCATTGCAATCTCGGCCGCGCAGGCGGTGATAGCCATTGCCTCTGTCGCCCTTCTCGCCTTTGGGATGAGCCGCCTCAAGCGCGCCTACCTGCGCAGCAAGCTCCAGTGACTACCCCTAGAGACTGAATTCACAACTATTAATATACACCAGCGGGTTTGGAATTGCAGCACGAATTAATGTCATCGATGGGGGGCAGTAGTGGCATTGGTGTTGTTTTGATGACGGCGGCATCGCTGTTGTTGTTGGCAGTAGTAGTATTTGCCGGCGCCGCCGGCCTGCGGAGCGCAAATGCGCAGGGCGCCGCCACCGGCGTCGTCATCATTAACGAAATCGAGCTGAACCCAAAGGGGCAGGACGCCGGCAACGAGTGGATTGAGCTCTACAATCCGACAGGTGCCGATGTCAACATTGGCGATTACAAGGTGATAACCACATTCCGCTCTGTCACGATCCCGATACCTGCGGGCGCAGTGGTGGGCGCAGGCCAATTCTATGTCCTTGCAGTGCAGGGCCAGGTCTTGGCAAATGCCGACTCACTTACGCTTGCAGACACTTCCGGCCAGGTGGTCATCGATAGGACGCCGTCACTTGTAGACAGGAGCGACGACTCGCGCACATGGCAGAGGGTGCCTGACGGCGGGAGCCAGTGGAAGTTCATGGAAGGCACAAAGAATAGACCGAACGAACCTGCGACCTACAAGGGCAAGCAGGCCGGGAGCGAGGTCGCTGCTACCCCCTCGGCGCAGTCCACAAACGCAAGCGGCCAGTGCGCAGGCGCTGCTATGTGCATAGAGGGCAAAGTCGTCAGGGTGGCAGACGCCGACACCGTCTACGTCCAGAAGGGAAGCGAGATCTATAAAGTCGACCTCTCGCTCACAAAGGCGACCGGCAAGAGCGACAGGACAGTGACACAAGCACTGTGCCTTGGCAACAACGCACTCGTAGACCAAGACGACAAGCAGCCTGGCAAGGGCAAGACCATAATGGGCGTCGTGTACTGCAACTCGCAGAACCTCAACCAGCAACTCCTTGACGCCGGCATAGTGGGAGCAGACAGCCGCCAGTGCGCAACAAGCGAGTTTGCTGGGCAGGACTGGGCAAGGAAACACTGCTGAGGCAGTGAGATAGTATTTTTTTTGTTAATTTTATGATAATTGCACCCAATTCGCGCTTTCGGGTAATTTTGAACTTGCCCAGACAAATTATTTGAAAACCTTATATTGTAACCTCATTTAGAACGAGCCATGAAGCGTATAGAGGCGATAATTGCCAGTCAAAAGGTCGATGCCGTAAATGACGCTCTCAAGAAGGCGGGCATCAGCGGCGCAACCATTCTGGACGCAAAAGGCAGAGGCAAGGGCGAAAAGCCACGGGTTGCCGGCGGCAGGGGGACTTCGGCGCACACGGCAGAGTTTTCCTCAAGGGCCAACGTTATTACGGTGGTTGACGATGCTGAAGTCGACAAGGCAGTGCGCGCGATACTGGATGCCGCAAGCACAGGCTCGGCAGGCGACGGCAAGATATTCGTCTCTACGGTCGGCGAGGCAGTCGATATCGGGACAAAAAAGCGCAGCCAGAGCAACGTAGTCTGACTGATTGACCGACCTATTTCTTGAAGAACCTTTTCGTCTCCCCAAGCATGAGCACTTCTGCAGTGGCGACTCTCACGACTACCGGCAGGTCACAGACGGCCCTGCCAATTGCCAGGCACTGCCTCTGGGGCAGCGTCCTGACTATGGACCGTATCGTATCGCTGTCCGCTAATGATACCTTGGCTATCTTGTCGAGATCGGAGTCGTTTGTAAAGTTGAACAGGAAAATGTTGTCCACCTGCCTGTAAATGCCGTCGTTTATGGCGTCGGGCTGGTTTGTCACAAACGTCGTATAGACGCCAAAGTGGCGCATCCTGGTAATCAGGTCCTCCCAGTACGTCTCTCGGATGTAGAGATGCGCCTCCTCGGCAAAGAGGAATATGGGCGGGATCACCTTTCGCTCCAATAGGTCAACAATCTTGCTAAGCACAAGCTCTACCGTCATGCGCCTGACTGCGCCAGACGACTCGCCCATGTTGACTATCATCGCCATGCCTCTGCTGCCCTTCATGGCGTCCTCGAATCGAAAGCCGTCGCCAGAATCGGTAAAGAGCCTTGAAGAGTGGATAGAGTGGTACCTGGACACCAGGGCGTCGCGCACAAGCTCGTTGATGTTCCACGTGTTTATCGCGTTGCCTATCGCCTCGATGCCAAGCGTCTTTTTGTTCTCCAGCCAGTCCCAGATCCTGAAAAACTCGCGCAAGGACGCGGCAGGCATGTCCAGTGCGTTTTTCAGCATCCCAGACACTGCGGCCTTGCCGCAATAGTCAAGCGAAAACCTCAAACCTTTGCCGGGCTGCAGAGCCACCACCCTGTCGTGTATGGATGATGGCGTGCCGTCGCGGTTCCACGCAAGGCCGCCGTACTCGTTGTTCAGGTCAAACACGACAACAAAGGCGCCGTGCTGCACCAGCGTCTTTACCAGCAGTTTTGACAGGTGCGACTTGCCAGACTCTTTCTTGCCGGTTATTATCGTGAGCTTGCCGTCAAGGTCCTCTGCATAAATCTCAAAGTCCTCGCCATCGCCTGCCCTGCCAAGCGGTATTGGATATACGCCATTTCTGCCCAAAAGCGCGTCCAGCTCCTTCATTTTCAGCCGCCGGACCTTGGACTCTACCCTTGAAGGTAGCCATGTTACGTCGCTTGTGAGCCTGCCCTCTGAAACGGCCGCCCTTATCTTGGCCTTGAATATGCGGGCGTCCCTTACCAAGCGCGACAAACTGCCTATGTTGAGCGGGTCGTGGAGGTTCTCCGCACTTGACGCGTTTACCACTTCCTCTTTTACCATGTCCTCTATCAGCGCCTGCGATGAGAGATATTCTTCATCATATACTTGCACAACCATGCTCTTGCCCTTGTCTTCAATGAGCAGGTAATCGCCTTTTGTAGCCGCGTCGCCCTTCATCGCAAGCAGCAAGAGTTCGCTTCCGTTCTTTGCCAGGATCTTCATACCATTATCGACCCCAGAAGCGTCCGCCTGATGTCATCCGCCGCGAGCTCTGTCACGTCATAGCTGTTCAGCACATGGCTGCGCAGGCATGTGACTTCTGTGCCCGTAAAGGTGGAGATATGGTGAGCAAGCCTCAATGTTTCCGGATAGCCGCAAGCAATGGGGTCGTTGCCAAGCAGCCTGCCAAGCGTCTGGTTTCTGTCGCCTATGACATCGACCCGCAGCACCGGCGTATCCCTGTCAAGCCTTGCCATCAGGCTGTTTCCGACTGAGCCCTTGACGAGGCTCTTTATGATCATGTCGACTTCGATGTATGCCGGCCCGGGCACCTTGGCAAGCGGTGCGGCTGCCCTTTCAAGGATTTTCAGTTTCGTGTTCTTGCTGATGCCGGCAAGGAGGTTGCGGTAAAGCACGCAATTTTCTGCTATCTTGGCCATGCTCCTGTTTCTGTCCTCAAATGCTGACGTGCGAAGCGACCCGTCTACGAGAATTATCGAATTTCTAAAATGACTTGCAAGTTCGTACTGTATGGCACGCTCTGCCCTCACCCTCACAAGCCGACGCGCAACGTCGCTGTCTGATAGGACCAGCCGGGCAAGCCTGTCGTCAAGCTCCGAGTCATAGACGGTGCTCTCGCTCAAATAAAACAACATGGGGCCTATCTTGAAATGCATGAGCGCCGCTCCGCCGTACGCCATCGCAATTCCGCACTTGATCGCATAGAGTGCCCCTTCCTCTGTTTCTGCAAGCTTGATGCTGCTAGAGTCAATCGCAGCGACAACTGTATTCTCCCTCAGGGGCTGTATGGTGGTTATTGTTGTTGCGCAATAAGGCGACGGCTTCATCCCCCATCCGTCAACCGGGACTAGGCTCTTGTCTTCAGAGCTGAACACTATCTTCTTCCCTCTCAACTGCTCAAGTTTTGGCGCGAGGCACTTGCTCACCGACTCGATAATGCCAAAGTCTCCCATGCTGATGCTTGCAGGCGGATTCAATTGCGTGGCCATGTTGGTCAACAATAAATGCGGGCACAATTATATTAATATTGCGCAACATGAACAATATGGACAACAGCAAGTTTATCAATAGCTTGCAGGCGAAACAGGCTGTGAGTGAGGCCCTCACGCCAGATGAGGTAAAAATCAGGCTAAAGCATGGCGAGTGGGAGGTCGAAATAACCTGCCTTGAAAGCAAGGTCCGCCAAGTGGTCGAAACCGTCCTCTCAAGCCTAGATTCCGCCAAGTTTGCAAACTCTGCTGTTCAAGGACAGATCGACGAGCTGCGGCGGGAAATCGAGGCACTGAAATCAAGGCCCGTTGAAAGGCTTGCAAACGGCGAGCAAAAAGTCGTGGTAAAAGGCGGCATGACCTGCAGGGGCTTGCTTGAAACGCTGTGGCTTGAAGGCTACTTTGCAAGCGAGCGGTCCCTTGGCGACGTGCATGAAGAGCTGTCAAGGCGGGGCTACAACTATGACAGGACCGCCGTGTCGCATTCGCTCACAGACATGGTGCGAGAGACTATTCTTACAAGGGTCGGTACGATGCGCAACTACCGCTACGTACAGAAGAGGCCGCCGGGCGAAACTACGGCCGGCTGACCTTTTTGTCGATGAGTGAGTTCAGCCAGTGTATGCCTGCAGTCGTTATCCTGTATTTTCCCTGCTCCTTTTCGTCGCGGGCAACGTGGCCGGCCTTGACCATTTCAGAGATGCGCGAGCTTATCGACTTGGGGTTGAGCGCAGTAGCCGACTGGATTTCTGATACTTGCATCGCGTCGTCCTGCGCCTTGCCTATGTCTTTTGCTATCCTCCCTGCGACAAGCTGCAGTGCGACCATGTCTTTGTCTGACAGTTTCACGTCGCCGTCCGGGATGACGCGGGGTCCCTCTGGCGTCACCTTGACCAGGCTTGCGTATTTTGCAACAAGCTCGTTTACCTCGTAATTTAGCGAGATCTTTTTCGCAAGGTCCATCGACGGGACCTGCTTCCCAAGAAAGTTAAAGACCGAAGCCATGACGGACTCGGCAGAGCCGGAGAACTGGACCTTGACATCGCCCACAGTCACGCTGACGCTGACATTCTGGTCGCTCACGCCGTCGTAAAACCTGCAGCCGAATATATGTATTAATTCTGCCGCTCTTTCTTTTGGCGCCACCTGTACAGCACGTACGTGCCGCCAAGAAGAGCAGCCGACAGTGCAACCGTGCCGGCGTTATACAGCATGTCTGGCTCAAGCACCGAGCATTTTATCTCGCCCATGTAGCAGCCGGCGCCAAAAAACACGCCGTTCCATGCAGAATGGACGGCGACAGAGAACCACCCCTTGCCGCTGGCCCACGTCCGCAGGCTAAAGAACAGCGAGGGTATGACGAAAAGCCAGTTACCAAACGCCAGCCGCGCCACCTCCAAGTTTGGCGTATTAAAGATATGAAGGACGGCCCACAGCGCGCCAGTCACAATGACTGCGTGCGAGCTGCCAAGCGCGTAAAAGGGGATGCCAAAAAAGACCGTTTCTTCGATCGGACCTGCCGCAAGGACGCCGATGAGCGAGTGAGGTATCGACGGCTCTTCATAGTTTGGGATGATCAGGCTCAGTATGGCCATGCCAGCAAGCAAAAGCGCGATGCCGATCCCGTGGTAAAAGAGCAACATCTTGGCGAGGTAGCCGACCGAGTTTTTGCGAAACCTTCTCAGCCACGTGCGGGGATTAAAGTCGGCCCGCTCGTCTGCAAACCTGCTGCTCTCCACAGGGCACAACAATTGCGACGCGCTAAAGAACGTTTCCTGCTGCTACATCCAGTCTTCCCAGGCAGCAACATATTTCTCCAGCAACTGCCTTGCAGCCGCCGGCGGCGACCCTGAGTTGACCTGCGCGATGCACTCGACAAAGAGCTTTAGCGGGGCGGGTACCTTTTCAAGCGCCATCATGTCCCGCTCGCACTCGGCGACTATTTTGTCGACCTCTGCCATGTAGAGTAACGATATCTCTCCAAGTATCCTTGTGGTTTCTTCTTGTGGCACTGACGCCTCGACCAGCTGTCTTGCCATGTTTTCTGAATTTATCTGGAGCGACTCGGTGTAATGGTCTCTGACTGGCTTTGGCCTGTGCATCATTGCACCAGCTTCTTTTGCAATTTCTCTTTGAGCATCGCGTTTATCTTTTGCCCGTCGGCCTTGCCGCGCAGCTGTGCCATCGCCCTGCCCATCATCGTAGAGAGCGCGCCCATCCCTTTTTCCTTGACTGCCGCCATGTTTTCCTGAATTATCCTGTCAAGCACCTGCGAAAGCTCGGCATCACCCATCGATGTCAGTCCAAGCACCTTTACCGCGTCGTCGACATTTCTGGCATCCTTTTTCATCAGCGTTTCAAATATGAGCGCGACTGACTCTTTGGCTATTTTGCCTGCGTCAAGCCTTCCGAAAACGTCTGCGATCAGCTCGTCTGTCAGGACCGACGAGTCAAGCCCCTGCCTCTGCAGGCTGGTGATATCCTCAGTGAGCTTTGAAGCTATGAACGTCGGCTGCACCTTGGTAGCCGCTGCCAGTTGCTCAAAGACCTGTAAATAGTCCGAGTCAAAGATCTGGCCTGCAAGCTTGGCGTTTATCCCATATTTCTTGCTCATTGTTTCGATAAGCTCGTCCCAAGGCCTTGGTATCTTGTCTGCAAGCGATGCCAGCGTTTCATCTCTGACAGGTATGGTGGGTATGTCTGTTTCAGGATACATCCTCGCAGCGCCCGGACGTGGCCTGCTGAATACCGTCTTGCCTTCAAGCGTGGCGGCGCGAGTCTCTGCCGGCACGCCTACGAACGCGGCCTTTAGCCTCCTGATTATCGCCTCGGCGGCAAATCCTACTTTCTCTTTTGGTCCTCCAATGATGACAAACCCGTCTTGGGGGTCAAGTTCCAGCCTGCTCCTGACCGCATCAACCTCCTCTTTTGTTATGCCGTAATTTGGCAGCTCGTCCGAGTGGAAAACGCCCCCCAGATCGTAGAACCGCACCAGCTCGCCCAGCTCCTTGCCAAGCCTGATGCCGGGATACGGCTCAAACCCAATCATGCCTGCAAAGCCGGGAAGGCGGATTGCGCGAAATATAGAGCCGGGAGACTCGGCTATCTTGCCGACGACCTTTGACGCAGACTTGCCCATGATGTCAGCAACGTCTTGTATTTTGTTGCCTATCGCGTCTGCGCTGACACCTTTTTCCTTTAGCTTTTCAGAAATAAGCACAAGGCCGTGCTGGCGAGTCGCCTCGTGTTCGATCACCTTGACCAGCTGGTCCAGCTGCTGTACGCCTTTGACCTCCACTACCGCGCCACCGAGGATCGACACGTTGACATCCTGCCTGATGCTGCCAAGGCCCCTTGCAACCCTTTTGCTTGCCCTAAGGAGCCTGCCCAAGGTGAGGGCGACTTGCATTATATCTTCTGGCCTGCTGCCCGTCACCGGCTCTAGCGCGATTTCCACCAGCGGCACTCCCAGCCTGTCAAGACCGTATTTTCTGGCCTGCCTGTCGTCGCCTATAGCCTTTGAGGCATCCTCTTCAAGGCAGATGCTCTGCACGCCCACCTTTTTCCCGCCGACATCGATGTTGCCTCCGGATGCCACGAGCATCGTGCGCTGAAATCCACTCGTGTTAGAGCCGTCTATTACAAGCTTGCGCATCACGTGGACCTCGTCCACCACGCGCGATTTCAATGCAAGCGAAAACACAAGTGCCGTCTCTAACGCTTCGGGGTTGACCTCGTGGGGCGGCTCCTCGTCGGCTTCTACAAGACAGCTAGTGCCTGCCTCTGCGTAGTACTCGACAACCCTCATCTTGCTTGCCTCAAACATCGCAGCAGGATCGTAGGCTCCAAGCTCGCTTTGCGTCGGACGCAGCCTGCGCATGAACGTGCGGTCGTATTTCTCAGCCTCTTTGCAGCTGCAGTTGCAAAAGAGCTTGCTCTTTGTTGCCAGCTGCTGGTGGATCTCAAAGCCCACCTTGAGGTCAAGAGCCGCCAGGTCTATTGCCAACGCATGAAAAATTGTGCGTGCACGTATTAAGCCTTGCCTGCCGCACTGCCAATATAATGATGGTATGGATGCATATAGAGATGGAATATGTATGTGTGTATGTGTGTATGTATAAGGCGATCAAAACCAAAATGCCATTGATGAATATATAATACTACTAGATTGGAATTGCCGATGATATCTCGTTTGCCACATTTTCCTGCATCGCTTTCTTGACATCCTTTGCGTTGGCAAGCGCCCACATCGCCTTGACGGTTGCAGTCTCTGATATCATGTCTGACAGCGGAACGACGCCAATGTCGAGAAGGTCTCTGCCCGTGTCGTAGACTGTCATGCTCACCCTGCCCCATATGCATTGCGACGTCATGAACATGTGCACGCCCTTTTCGGCAGCTTCTTTCAGGACGCCAAACAGGTCGCGGTTTACGTGCCCAAGGCCTGTGCCCTCAAACACTATGGCGCCATACCCTTTGGAGATGAGCCAGTAGACGAGCGTCGGATCAAAGCCGGGGTGGTATTTCACGAGCGCGACCCTGCTGTCAAAATACGGCGACAGCCTGAGTTCTCGCTTTGCCCTTGGTACGAGCGTCACGCCGCTTTTCTCCTGCATCTCTATTGTGTTGTTTTTCACGATTGCGACCGGCGTGGCGTCTATCGACTCAAATGCGTCGCGCCTGCTCGTGTGATTCTTGCGCACTCTGGTGCCGATGTGGATCGCCACCGCGTCATCAGAAGTGCCAGCGTGCATCGCCACAAACACGCCAGCGACGCCCGAGTTTGCAGCAAATATGGTTGCGCCAAGCAGGTTCAGCGCCGCGTCAGACGACGGCCTGTCGGAGGAACGTTGTGCGCCCACCAAGACAACAGGGATTGGCAGGTCCTGCAGCGCAAACGATAATGCTGCCGCAGTGTAATGCATCGTATCGGTTCCATGCGACACTATGATGCCTGCATATTTTCCGGACCTGACTTTTTCTGCAACCTTTTCTGCTATCTTGGTCCAGTGGGTCGGGGTGAGGTTCTCGCTGTACTCGCTCATAAGTACCTCCGGGTCAACGGACGCGTGGCTTGCAAGCTCGGGCACTGACGCATACAGCTCTGACGCAGAAAGCGCCGCCCTTACCCCTCCTGTGCGGTAGTCTATCTTGCTTGCTATCGTGCCTCCGGTGCTGATGAGCGACACCTGCGGCAATGCGACGTTCTGGGAAACTTGCGGCGGCGGGGAAGAAGGAGGAGGAGCCGACGGCGCAGGCGCGCTTGCACTTGCAGCGGCAGCCAGCTGGGTTATTGACTCTATCTTGGATACGTGGATCCCGGTGTTATAGCCGCTCTTTAGCTTGATTACGATATAGTCCTCACTCGCAGACTCGTAGCGGGGCATCACCACGCCTGCCATCTCGGCGTCTTCTTTTACCTTAATCAAGACGCTGTCGCCGACGGAAATGCCATGCTTTGAGAGCAGTTCTAACCCTGCGCCCCTGTAGCCGCTACCTGACAATGAACCAAAAATCAATCCAATGCATTGCTATATTAATCTGCATGATAACGCCTAAATCCTGGCCGCTGCTTATTAGAGCCGGCGCCGGGCGCAGCTGTCAGGCAGATGCCCGGCAACCGACTGCCACCGGCCATTCCTTCTGGCAATTCCGGGAAGGAAGGCACAACCCAGTCCTAGTCCCTTGCAAATCACGGCCAGTGACATGTCTAATTCCAATCCATTTTATTAGAGTCAGCGCGGCGGCATGTGTCTGCAACCATATGATTGAGATTATTGCTCTGTACACGCGCCGTTCTTAAGAGACAGTTGTTTTCTTTACAGCGAAGGCTAACTCATTGCCTTCGCAAATCAATGGCACAACCAAGATGACGGGATCAGGCTGGATTGCGTCGCTACCATGGGCCGGCGGCTAAATCCCCCTGACCTCTGAGATGATATTATTTGGATTTTGCAGGCATCAGGCTTTGCAGCTGAGAAAAATCAAAGGGCTTGACCATTATTATTATCTGGTGGCTTGCGCTACCAGGCAGCAGGTCTTCGAGCTTTGATCGCAAATAGTTCTGGTCATGTGTCGTCGTAAACACGATCTTTTGGGCCGGATTTTCGTGCAGGATCCTTTCTGCTATCTCGTGCCCCTCTGCGTCCTTCAAGTGGGTGTCGATGATTACCAAGTCGAATCTTTCGCCTGCAGCAATCCTCTGGTAGCATTCGCCGCCAGTGCCGACCGCCACGACCTCGATTGCCTGCGAGCCGAGGTACCACTTGTAGACGGTCTGCATGTCCTGCTCCGGCTCGGCCACAAGTACGCGCATCGGCCTTGCATCCTTTAGGTCAAGCGTCAGCGAGTGTTCATGGGAGATGCGCACCTTTTGCCTCGCCGCGCCGTGCAGGGCAGAGGCCGGGTGGGCGCAGATGATGGTGACGTCCAGGTTGTTGCGCATCCATTCGCCGTAGGTATCCTGCCACCAGCGCTCAAGCGTGACGCACTGGTCAAACTGGCCGTGCCTTGACATGTTGCACGCCGCGTCGGCGACCAAGAGCGCCTTTGCTACTCTGCCTTTTGACGCCCTGTCGTTCAGGGCGGACTCGACCTTTGCCTTTAGGCGGTTGAAATTATCGAAATTGCCTGCAAGGGCAGACTCGTAAAAAGGCATGAAATCGACGATCAGCAGGTCGCCATTATCAACATGTCTTTTGTAGCCGTCAATCTTTTCTGCCAGGCTGTTGGCAAACCCCTGACGGTGCGCGTCAACGGTGGCATACACGCAGAACTGTCCTGCCTTCAGAGCATGGTTTATGCACTCTATCTCGGCGGAATTTCTGTCATGCTCGTCGTCATAAAGGAGCATCAGGTGCTGCCTGTCAGATCGCCTTAAAAGCTCGCCTGCCCTAGTCATTTTCGTCCTCCGCAGGCATAATAAAGCAAGAGACATGTAACAGTGGCACTTGCGTTCTAATATTGTTTGCCGCACCGTCCTCTATGGGACAGGGGCTTGTGCCAAAAGCCACAGGAGTCACGCATAACATAATCTGCTGTATTTTAAATGGTTTTGGGCATTATGCGACTGATGTTCTGATACACAAGAAAGCTACTGGCGCTCCGAGATCTCGATGTTGCGCTCCTCAAGGATCTTGAGGATAGCCTGTTCGATGTCTCTGGTCGTGATGTAGCCAAAGTCCCATGCATCGATAAAGTGGCGGTACTCATCTTCCATGGCCTTTGCGGTGTCCTGAAACTCGGCCATCTTGGCAAGCGTGTCAGGCGACCTGTAGCCCTTGGCGACCATTATAGGGCACCGCTGGTCGCCGCCTATGGGCACGTACCACGCGTTCTTGGCAAACTCGTAGCGGCCGTCCTTTATCATGTTGTACATGCGCATCAGCTCGTCGTTTGACAGCTTGCACATGTCTGCATACCACAGCTGGTTGTTGGCCGGTGGTGGACTATTACTGCTGCTGCCTTGCAACGGTGCAATTACGCAATAGAGGAAAATATACTTTCAGTGGTGATGGCGTTCGTGCATGGCAATCGCCCTTACGCGCTGCACGCCCTGTATTTCTCTGATTATTTTTGCGACGGGAACCGGCACCAGCTCTTCCCAGTCTTCTTCGTGTGCCATCCTGCGCCTCACCTCAGTCCCCATCATCCTGTTCCTGTCGTGCAGCGGCGCCTCAACCGTCTTGACGTTTCTTTCCCGGAACAGCAGCAAAGTAAAGGGGTCATTAGCAAACACGACATCGTATCTTGGGACGAGCATGTCCACCTGTCGCGTCCATAACGCATGCACTTCGACGTCGGGGACTGGTATCAAAAGCACTCTCGTTGCGTCAATTTTAGCTGCGTCAAGCGCCGGCCTTATCATGGATATGCGCTCGCCCGCCGTAAACGGGTTTCTGACTTCATGGCTCTTTTGGGCGCTGCCAATAACAATCACGAGCGTGTCGACCGACTTGAGCGCAAACCTGACCGTCTCTAGATGACCCTTGTGGAACGGCTGGAAGCGCCCGATGAAAAGGCCGACGGTGGTCATAACACAGGATGGTCGCGCAGGCGCTAATTAAGGCATTTTGATCATAATATAATGATGATGCCCCTGCCCGGGCCATGAACCAGGCAGGGACGGGGGCTGTTGACTTGCAAAGAAGGGGCTTTTTTCCTCCTTTACGAGAGCATGTATGCGCACGCAGTTAAAAGAAGTACGTGTACAAGCCGGTGGAAAGTGCAAAATTATTGCAATGCAAGAACATTCAAAATTATCGCAGCCTGTACCCTGCGAACTAAATAATGCGGCCTTGCCACAAAGAGCCGCACAAACACACATGCCCATAAAGAATGACGAGGATCTTGCAGAATTAAAGGCGCTTGGGGTGAGCGACGAGCTTGTAGAGAGCCTGTCGCCCGTAGAGGTCAGTGACCTTCTTTTAGGTCTCTTGCACTTAAGGGAGAAATACCACGTCGCCATCCATAGCGCGTAAGATAGTGCTGAACTAAAATATACAGGCAGGGCTTTCTTTGTGTGTCGCATGGAGCCAGTAAGGATCGACGGTTCGCAGGGCGAGGGCGGCGGACAGATACTGCGCACCTCAATATCGCTTGCAGCGATCCTGCAAAAGCCCGTTGAGATAACAAACATCAGGTCAAAGAGGCCAAACCCCGGCCTGCGGCCTTCGCACCTGGCCGCCGTCAAGGTCGTTGCAGATCTCTTTGGCGCTCATGTCGAAAACCTGCAGGTCGGCTCCACATGGGTAAGGTTTTCGCCATCCGGCAGGTTTGAATGTGGCTCTGTCAAAGTCGACATTGGAACGGCTGGCAGCATACCACTTGCGCTCATGACAATCGTGCCGGCAGTCGCGCTTTCCGGCAATACCTTGGAAATAGAGATAACCGGCGGGACCGACGTCAAGGCTAGCCCCACTATCGATTATCTGCGATACGTGGTGGCCGAGGCGTACAGGAGCGCCGGGATAAAGTTCGCAGTACAAGTGCAGAGGCGAGGGTATTACCCAAAAGGTGGGGGCATTATAAAAACTACGATAGATGCGTGCCGGTCGCCATCTCCAATAGAGCTTTTAAACGGTCGCCAAGTGTCGCCCAAGATAGCGAGTGTCTGCAGCCAGCTGCCCAAGCACGTCGCAGAGCGGCAGATCTCGGCCGCATTGCTTGCGCTTGAAAAGGGTGGCGTTACGTGCAAAAACTATACTGCGTCGTTTGAAACCGCCGCCTCGCCTGGCACGTCAATAATTGTCTACTCTGCCTCTGATTTTGGCGGCCCATACATTGGAGGCGACTCTATCGGCGAGGTGGGCAAGCGCGCCGAGCAGGTGGGGCAGGAGGCAGCAGGGCGATTTTTAGAGAGCGCGCACGCAAGCGCCGCAGTCGACCCGTTCCTGTCAGACATGATGGTGATCCCCGCGTGCCTAGGCAAGGGCACGTCGCAGTACAGAGTCGCAAAAGTGACGGAGCACCTGCGCACGAACCTTCAGGTCGCAGCCCTGCTGACTGGCAGCAAACACGAGATAAAAAAAATTTCAGACAACAATTACTTGGTGACTGTAGAGGGCGCCTAGATTAGATCCCGCTGTCAAGCATTGCTGCCAGCAGCAATATCGCTATCGAAAGCACGACGATTATCCTGCCAAGGTGGATTATCTTTGATCTCACCGACTGGATGTAAACGCTGCCTGCGGTGCCGGAGAGTATCCTGCGCTCCATCTCGGCGTTTAGCACCTTGACGTGGACGACGTACGTGCCGGCGGTGGCAAGCACAAGTATTATCTTGATCAAAAGCAGTATGCCGTACGTAGATTCAGTGAGCGCGCTTGGATCCGCCGCAAACATGCGCGCGTTGTATATGCCTGTAGCCACGAGCACTGCGAACGCCGGCATCGTTATCTTGTTGAACTGCCTGCCGACCTTGACCATGAATCCTACGCGCTCGTCCATCGACTTGAAATGCGACCGGAGCACTGGCACTGCTACTGCTGCGATAAAGATCGAGCCGCCGACCCATATGGAGGCGCATATCAGGTGCACCCACGTGACAAGGCCGTCGACAACAGCCATCGGGACGATCACACCTGAGCAGTATATTATCGATGCTGCGAGAAAGGTTTTAATGCGCACCCGGTCCAGCTAACGCCGTGTTCATAGGGCCGCGCAGAGCCGTCCTGATCGGCGCCATTGCCGCAGTCGCGCTGACCATCATCCTGATCCCATTGATATTTACCGTGACTGCGCCAAACTTTGACCTTGTGGATGTGAGGCTCGCTAACGTGACGATAATGAGCGTCGAAGAGGGCAAGATAAAGCTCCAGCCTGTGTTTACGATCGCAAACCCGACGGACCAGACGATAACGACTTCCAAGATCGAGTATGAATTGTTTGCTGACGGCGTATCGCTTGGGACAAAGGTGCTCTCCTTTGAGGACGTGCCACTAAACGGCAGGCCGGCGATCTTTTCTCAGGGATCCGTGAACATCAAGCAACACCTTGGAGATCCGTTCGTAGTCGACGAGTCCGCAAACGCCGACATTTTCGCCAAGATCCGCGACAATCCCGCAAGCATCAAGTGGAAGGCGACTGGCACAGCAAGCATCGACTCGACGCTGATACAGAACGAGAAGAAGTTTAGCAGCGAGATTTAGAGAAAAAAAGTGCGGTCACCGGGATTCGAACTCCCGCCCACTCTACGTCAAAAAAGAATGGGTCCCGGGTCGCGGGCTTGGAAGGCCAGCGTCCTAGACCAAACTAGACGATGACCGCACTTGCACTAGCGAACCCGGAAAGGGTATTAAATCTTTCAATCGGGAAAAATGATGTTCAAAACGGTATCGACGGCCTTGTTCGTTATCTTGCGCTTGTAATATTCAGTGCCTTTCTTGGGCGCGTCGGTGGCTTTTTCTGCCTCTACTTCGTGCACCGGCCGATGATCCAGCGCGCCATAAAACTGGACCCGTATGTTCTTCATTATCGATACGACGGTCGCATTAAACGTATTGTGCAGCCAGACAGAGGCGATAAAGTAGATGAACGGCGGGTTTGGCTTTTTGCTCACCATGTCATAGATGTAGCCAAGCGTCTGCGCGATCCCGTGCGAGCTAGAGTCGATGGCAATTATCTCTGGCTTGACTCCTCCCTTTATCATGGCGTCTTTTGCCTTTTCCGCAGAAGACTGGTCGCCGACTATCAACACCATTGTCTTGTTCTTGTCCGGCCTTGACTTCATTATGGTGTGGTAGGTTTCAAGCGCAAGCGCCACGCGCTCTTTGACGTAATCAGGCAGCCCGCCGTCCTGCGACTTGCCTTTGTGGACTGCGTAAAGGACGAGCAAGTTGCCGTCCGTAAAGCGGTATTCTGACATCGGGCAGTTGTCTGCCCGACTGTCACCAATATAAAACTATTTCAGAAAAACGACGCGACGACTTTTCTCGGAGCACAAATCTGCCTTTCAAGCTCGTCAAGGCGCGTCAGCGCGTCAGGGATCTTTTGCAGCTCCTTGAAAGACTTGTCGTGACGCACCTTCTTCACGACCATCATGACCTCATCATGAGTCACGCCATGCTTGATGTCGTACTCTATTTGCTTGGCGCAACTGGAGACGGTGCTGTATTTCTTGTAGTTTCGTTTTTCAAACGAAGAAGCGTCGGGGGCCACGCCCTTTACAAAGCGCACAATTACTTTTTCGACGTGTTCAAGGTGCCAATCTTTCATCGCATAATTGTTAGCTTTCATGGCTCCACATCCTTACCCGTGAAGGCTATTTAATCCCTGCTCCGCAAATAGCTTCCAAGATCGGTCTGATCCTCGCCGGGGATCCTTGCGATCTCGAACCTCTCCTTTGCCTTTAGCAGGGTGGCAGTCGCATCGATGCCGACCTTGGTCGTCAGCAGGTTTGACTGGTCGCTTGACGGATCGAGGCTAGAGCCTTTTGCATTTGGAATCATCACAAACCCTCTGTCTGCCTGGCAGCGCGTCGTTATTGCATACTCGACTGCTATTGCGTCTGTCGGGTCAATGTCGTCGTCAACTACAGTCGCCATCTTTAACGATGGATGCGCCGCAAACGCGGCCAAAATCGCGTTCTTGGGTTCTCCTTCAAGGCGCTTTTTTATCTGGATGACGGCCGAGAGCCAGTTGCTTCCGCCGTCTGTCAGGTGCACCGCCTGCGTGGTGGGCACCACGCTCTTGACGTAATCGTACATCTTGGCCTCAACAGGCAGGCCCATCAGCAGCCGGTGCTCTGCATAGCCGGGCAGGATGTCGTGGTAAATCGCGTTGTCGCGGTAGCTTATCTTTTCCAGCTCAAACACTGGCTGCTTGCGCCTGAAATCATAGGTGCGCAGCATCTCGACCATCCACTCCTCCTGCACCCTGTCGTGCAGTATCCTGCCTTCAAGTATTATCTCGGCATGGCTAGGCACTTGCACCTGCGAATAGCTTGTCCTTGCCATCATAAGGCGGCCATCAAGGAGCGAGTTTGCGATCAACATTTCATCCACGCCGTATGCCGCCTGGTACGCGGCCGCGATGCTGACTGCCGGGTGGACGCCGATGGCTATTGCGACCTTTAGGTCCTCTCCCCTGTCCTTGGCATAGGTGTAGCATTTGTGCAGGTGCCTGCCCTCGACCATCCGAATGGCCATGTGCCGCTCGTCGAGCCACAGAAGCCTGTGGGTGGATGAATTCTGGTGTCCCGTCTCTTGGTCCTTGGCAAACACTATTGACGCAGTGATGAATGCACCTGCGTCCTTTTCAAAATGCGTGACTATGGGGAGATCCATCAGGCTTTTGGAATGGTTCTGTTCAAACATCCCCTTTGCAGTCAAGGGCGCAGACAGGTTGCCAAGCGCCTGCGTTATCCTGGAATGTATCGCCTGCTTGACGACGTTCCTAGCAGGAGGAGGCCAGCCCTTGCCGGCGATTGCGAGGTAGAACCTCCTTGGCGTGCCGCAGATGTTGCTTGCGACTGCCATCTTGCTTCCTTGCACTTTATCAAAAACCACTGCCTCTCTGGAGTCGAGTTTCGATGTAACCGCCGCAAGCTCATATTTGGGGTTGACCTGCTTTTTCACATGAACAAGCTCTTTTTCCTTTTCTAAAACTGCAAGGTAACTGCGTAGATCGACGCTATTTGACACTGTCCTTCCTCGCCTGAACGATGTTCATAACCTCTCCCATAATTGCTTTCATGTCGTCAAGCCCCAGCTGGCTCTTTGCGTGAAATGACGTTATGCATATGCCGTTTATCATGGATGCCACCTTTTCGGCCACCGTGTTGACAAAGACGGGATCATGCTTGCTTGGAATTACCTTGGCCGCGTTTGTGTTATTCTGGGAACTGATGGCGACAGAGATCGCCCCAAGCCTCCTGTCTCCTTCCGCTATTGATACAAAAGAGCCGTTAGAATAAAAAGTCGTCTCGAGCAGGAAATTTCTTCCGCTTTCGGAATGGACTACCCTGCTCTGGTAAGGTCCTGTTCCGCTCTTCTCCATTGCCAGTCTTGCTCGTTTACCTTGAGCGTATGGCTATTGGCTTGGCGACACTCAACTTCTTTGTCCTAGCGCGCAGCTTTGCCTTGTACTTCAGATTCCTGGGCTTTGTACGAAGCCTGTAGCCGCAGCATGGACACCAGAGGCCGTCCCACTTGATGAATATCTCGCAGATCTGGCACCTCTTTTGTCCAGAAG
>JBDUUM010000021.1:0-73314 GCA_039938615.1 Nitrososphaera sp. | reverse complement strand
CCTACCCTGCCATCTAGTGTGACGAAAATATGCCCTACTTTTTGTCACGCTTGTAGCAAGGCGCAGTATATATACTCCAAGCACAAGTGTAGCCTATTTACTTGGTTGATATTCGTTACGTATTACCAAAAACAATACCTGCTGTACTACCCCAAGCTCGTAGACAAGACCTGCGCCTATTACGAATGCCACTGCAGCTGCGGTGTACTTTAGCGCCATCGTCAGCCTGGCCGCGTTTCTGGCCCTTGCGAATGGAAGTCCAATGAGCGCGCTGATGCCTGCCATGCTGGCTATCGAGCCTGCGCTAAAGATGGCAATGTACGCAAGGCCGAGGGGCACAGAGTGGATGGAAGACAGTACGACTAGCATGAGGGCGCCGCTCCCTGCTATGCCGTGAACCATGCCAATTATGATGGATTTGTGGCCATGGCCGTGGGCACCTTGGTGATTGTGCCCGTGGTCATGTACAAGGCCGTGCTCTGGGTGGGCGTGCACATGCGTATGATGACCATGTCTACCAAAGATGCCGCGAAAGAACCTGCCAGCATTAAAGCCTGTAAACGTCGTTATTGCAAGGAACAGGAGCATTATGCCAACGCCAAATTCCATCCTGACACTTACGCTCTCTGGTATGTGCACCGCAAGCAGCAAAACCAGCAGCCCTGCTACAAAGAGCGTCGCAGTATGGCCTATGCCCCACATGGCGCCAATGATTGGCGCATTGCGCAGACTTTTGCCAGATGTCGCGATCGCTGTCGAGACCGCTGCGATGTGGTCGGCCTCCATTGAATGCCTCAAGCCGGTGAGCAGGCCAAGAAGCAGGATGCCTGCCGGCGCCGCAGCATCTATGCTGCCTTCAACGGACTGGAATGCCGAGAATATCGGCTGCAACATGATGTCAAAGATCTCTAGGACCATTTTTCTCTCTCCTATCTTCTGGTCATTATATAGCCGGCGGATGGAATCAGCTCGTCTAGCCTAATCAGGGCGCGCCGGCCGTCAACTATGGCGTCAAGCGAGATGGTTCTTAACGTTTCTGGTACGCCTACCATCACCTGCTCTGGTGCAAGGACTCTTTTGGCGCTTTTTTCAATTGCCTCTGCGACCTTTTTTGCGCGCATAGCGCTTGCAACATGGTGACAGTACAGGAGCATCGCTTCGTTGACATTTACCTTCATTCCCTTGCCGAGCTTTTCCTGCACCATGGCGGCAGAGTGCTCCAGTATGAGTTCGTCGCCGCTGTCGCTGTACTGGTAGACCTTGACAAGGGGAGACGCGTCAGGCTCCCCATATGCCGTGGCCCTGATGTAGATCACGTCTTGTCTGCCCTCTACTTTGTCCTGGGCCCATAGCTCAGCGGCTGCCTCTTAGGCACCTTTGCCTTGGGCCCATTGCCAAAGTCGTACGTGTGTCCCTTGCCCCTGTACTGGTGTGGGCGCACCGGCTTGCCCTCTGTCTTCCCCTTCTTTGTCAGCGATAGCCCGGCCAAAAGCTCTACTATGAGCCTGTTTGCAAGACCCGACGTGATGCCGCCGTTGTAAGAGCTTCCGTCGCTTACATCATAGTTTGGCGCGACTTCGACTAGGTCAAACGCAAACCTGTCAGGATCAAATGATGTCGATAGCAGCCTCATCAGACGCATTCCCTCTCTCGAGGTGAGGCCGTTTGGCTCCGGCTCGCCTGTCCCCGGCGCATACGCGGGGTCAAAAGTGTCAATGTCCCAGCTGATATAGACTGCGTCGACGTTGTCATTTGCCCTGTCTGCCGCCTCTTTTGCAATCTTGTCTATTCCAAGCTCTTCGACATCGAGCATCGTGAACCACTGAAAGTCTTGGTCGGCCATCCACTTGTAGAGATCCGGGCCGGGCCAGTAGCCCCTCGGCCCGATGAGCGTATAGTTCTTGCCCTTCAAGCAGCCAAGCTCCATTATCCTGCGTATGTGGGCGCCGTGGTCGTACTTGAAGCCGGTGAGGCCCTGCGGCGCGCAGTCGGCGTGGGTGTCGATGTGGATCATGCCAATGTTCTTGTATTTTTTCGCAAACGCCCGCACGTTGGCAAACGTGATCGAGTGGTCGCCGCCAAGCATCACCGGGATGCCATCAATGTCAAGCACCTCCTTAACCTTGTCGGTCATGCGCCTGTGCGACTCTACCACGTCGCCGGGGGAGATGTTGACGTCGCCATAGTCTACTGTTCTGAAAACACCAAACGGGTCGACGCCCGTCTCGATGTTGAAGTGCTCATAAGGTGGCGACGGCACCGTGGAGGCGGCACGTATCGCCCTTGGGCCGTACCTTGCACCGGGGCGGATGGTGGTGCCAAAGTCAAACGGCTCACCTATTATTGCGACGTCTGGCTTGACCTTGTCCAGCTCGGCCTTGCTCTTCACCCAAGGGAGCTTTAGGAAGGTCGGTATCCCCACGAAGATCGGTTCGTCATTTCCTTTGTACGAGTCGCCGTAAAATTCCATTCCCATATCTTATCCATATTTATAATTACAAAGTATTTTAAAAATATTGCTAAGTAATTTACGTTTCCTCAAGGTTCACCTGATGCAAGAAACCTAGGCCTGTTGCGCATGCTTTGCCAAAACGTTCCAAGCATAGCCAGTTACGTCTAGGCCGTTTCCCCGAGCCTTCTCGCTCAGCCTCTCCCAAATCTGTTTATCTGACTTTTTGCGCGGGTCAAATACCAGCCTGACCGTGAGCAGCCCTTTTGGCGCGCCCCTCTTGACTCCTGCCTGAGCCATCTCTTCCTGCAGCCTGCCTTCGGCAGCTGCTTGAACGAGTCTTTGCTGAACTGCTTTGGGCTTTCTTGCGATCCGTATGGCCTCATAAGTCGTTATCTTGTTCTGCTCGATGTTGTCCTGCAGCGCCTGGGGCAGGTCCAGTATGCTGAGCCACTCACTTATCGTACTCTTTGGCAGGCCGTATTTTCCAGAAACGCCTGTGATGCCAGACTTGGTCGTGTCGACAAGCCTCCTGACCATCCTGGCTTTTTCGAGTGGCGAGAGGTCCTTTCGGATGAGGTTTTCAAAGAGCGATGCAGCCTCAGCTTCAGCACCTTCCAGCTCTGTTACAACTGCTGGGATCTGGGTCTCGCCCTTGGCGCTGAGAGCAAAAAAGCGTCTGCGCCCAATCAAGAGCTTATAGCGCTTGCTCCTGTCGTCAAACCTCACAACGACAGGCTGCAAGAGGTCAAACTTAGAAAGGTGGTCCTTTATCATCCTGTCCTTGTCATCTTCGCCAAAAGAATGGTCCTTCCTGACGTTTTCGTCGGCAATGTCTATCATGCTAACCGGGATATTCTTTACCTGCATCGTTGCATGTTATTAGTAATCTACGTATTTATAATTTCTGCGCATTGTGCGCTGCAAAATTGCCGGGATTGTGTATTTTAGGACTTGTAATTCGGCCAAGCTGTATTATACGCACTGCATAACGCTCTCAAATACGTAGTTTACTGCTTTTTCGCCAATCCTTATATCGCACATAGGAACCTTTCAATCATGAAAGGAAGCGCGTACAGAGTCCTCCGGGAGACGCCGGAGATGGAAAAGACTTTGATGAAGACCACCTTCCTTAGCTATTATATCTCCATGTACAACACGGTGAACGAGAAGGCCGACTTTGAAAACGCACCTGTGACGGTGGACGAGATCTATGACTTTCTGCAGGACCTAAAGCACGAGGCCGGCGAGCCGGTCCCAGAGATCAGCAAGACGGACATCCGCCTCTCCTTCCATATTCTGAACATGCTTGGCATCTGCAAGAGCACCTAGGTCCGCGCCGCGTTCGACAGTCGAACTCTTGTCCGAGCAACTTTTATATATTTACTAAATATATATGATAAGGGTATGGCTGGATTTGAGTACGGAATAGCTATCGGGGGCTTTTTAGCGCTGTCGCTCGTGGTTGGGACGCTGACTTCGAGGATGGTAAAGAAAAGCAGCAAGCGCTACATGGTCGCAGGGAAAAGCCTGCCGCTCTTTTTCGTGGGCACGATGCTTGCAGCCCAGTCAATTGACGGCAACTCTTCCCTTGGCAACGTTTCGCTGGTCTACCAGTTTGGTTTCTGGGCCGGCGCCACGATACCGATAGGGCTTGCAGTTTGCCTAGTGCTCACCGGTGTCATATACGGCAAAAAGCTTAACAAGATGTCCATGCTGACGCTTCCTGACTTTTACTTTCGCCGGTACGGCAACGGCGCCGAGGGCATCTCTGGCGTGCTGATGATGATAAGCTTTATCGTGCTCGTTGCGGGCAACTTTGCTGCCAGCGGCTTTATCCTCCAGGCCGTGTTTGGGATCGACTTTTTCTGGGGAATGCTGATAGCAGCTATAATCGTGCTTGTCTACACTTTTGCAGGCGGGCTCTTTTCATCCGCATACACCGACATTTTCCAGATCTACCTTGCAGTCATTGCGTTCTGGGCTGCGTTCATATTTTTTGCAGGCGGCTTTTCAGGGGTCGATTTCGGGACGATACTTGGCAACGCGCCTCCGGGATACCTCGACCTGTCTGGGCTGACTGATGCTGGAAGTGGCGCGTACACCAACTGGGCTACCATACTGGCGCTTGGCCTTGGCGACATCGTCGCGCTAGACTTTATGGAGCGGGTCTTTGCGGCCAAGGACGGCAAGACTGTGCAAAAGGGCGCGTTCATGGGCGGCGGCATCACGCTCCTGACCGTGATACCGACAAGCATGATGGGGATTGTCGCCCTCACGATATTACCGGGCCTTGTCAACCCATTCACGGCGTACCCCAACCTTGCGATAAACCACATGCCCTTTGCGATTGGCGCTGCGCTCCTCATGGGGATTCTTGGAGCCTCGATGTCTACCGCTAACGGCGGGCTACTTGCCATCTCGGCTGTTATGTCCAGAAACATCATCCAGCGCGACATTTTGCGCAGGTTATTGAAGAGACCTGGGATGGAGGACAAAAAGCTGCTGACGACGACGCGCATCTTTACGATACCAATGATGGTTGCCGCGTTTATACTCGGCTACGCGCTGCCGCAGCCGGGCATCTACCTCGTGCTGGCGTTTGACATTGTCTTTGCAGGCGCATGGGCTCCGCTGACGCTTGGCCTGTTCTGGAAAAAGGCAAACATGCCGGCCGCGCTCACGTCGCTCATAGTCGGCTCTGCAATCCGCCTGGCACTGTTCTTCTTGATACCTCCGAACCTTGCCGGCCTTGACACGATGATACCACCTCCCATATCGTTTGCTCTATTCATAGCAGTCGCGCTTGCAACGCAGAAAAAATATCCCGGAGAGCAGAGGCATGGCGTCGTTGATTATGTGCCGCCGGAAGAAGACGTGGTGAGGGGCGAGGATCTGAAGGGATACATAGAACCGGCCCGTCGGTAGCCTCTCCCTTTATTTTTAAAGATTAATTAACGAGCCGGCGCCTCAAATTTTCATGCCAAGCCAGGGTTACGCCACCATCGGCCTAAAGCCTGCCATTCTGGCAAGGCTGGAAAAGATAACCGACGAGCATTACCCCGGCATGTTCATCCCAAGCGCGCTGATAATCATGATGAATGAGATCAAGCGCGGCTATTATATCGTAGACATGCACAACATCAAAGAGGACTTTGGCGGGCGCTACACGTCGCTCACTATACGCTCAGACGTCAAGACGTGGCTTGACGAAAATTATGAAAAATACAAGGACGAGTACAACCGCAAATACAGGGCCAGCAGCTTTACCCAGTTTGCAAGCTACTTTATGCTCAACATGTTTGAGTCAAAGGCCAAGTCGCAGAACTTTATCGTCAAGCTAAAAGAGGCGGATTTTAGGTGGCTGGAGCAAGAGTACCACGCGCGCAAGCAGGAATATCGAGTAAAGTATTCTGTTTTCACGTTTGAGCAGTTTGCAGACGTTTTCCTAAAGCAGCTGCTGGACAGGGTGAGCGAGGCCAAAAAGGTGCTGACGCTCTGACATTGCGTGCGTAGTTTACAGATCCGGCTTGCTGCCTGATATTGCAATAAATATGCAGTTTCTGGTGCCGATATGCAACAATTATTGCATTTTCTTTTGACCATGCAAGTACGTGTACATCATAAAACTCGGCATTTGTTGTATTATCATAAAACCAAAATTTATATCCTAAGTGCTGCAGCTGTAGAGCATGTTCGAGGAAGTACTGACGATCATAGCCATTCTTGGCGGCAGCGCCGCTGCGGCGTGGTATGCCAAGAGCAAGTTCCAGCCAGAAATCGAGCGCAACTTGGCCAAGGTCGAAAGCCCTGCAGAGTTGCGGGAATTTGCCCATAAAAAGAAGGACCACCCGCAGTAATTTTTTCCGCTTTATGCGGCAAAATTGAATAGCAAGCACACCCACTGTAAAGGATGCTCTTTAACGCCAGGCACGTCAGGGACGCGCAGGATGTAAAGCGCGAGATCAACCGAATCGTCAGCAGGCAAAAGCCGGGAAGCAAGGACGACTTGTCGCCTTTCCAGCATGAAATACAAGAGCTGATGTCGTTTTCCGAGTTTCATCAAGAGTGGAAAAAATCTCCCGCGGTTTTCCGAGTCGCCCGGCTGGATGGCGACAGCGCATATACGGACAACATCGTGCTCCCTGAGGTCAAGCACGACTTGGAGCTTGTGATAAAAATGCTCAACCACATGAGGGGCCAAAAGGGATTGCCGACTGTCAACATGCCACTCTTTGCGCAGCCAGACGAGATCGCGCTTGCACGAGGGCCGGACGCTCAGAGAAGGATAATCTCGCAGCTTGCAATAGTATTCCAGAAAGGCGCCGTCATGTGGGCTGGCTTTGTGTTTGGGCGCGACTATGTCCTCCTGCAGGGATAATACGTAATCTACAGCTAAATCGGCCAGACTTTTATAGGCGATCTCAAAATTATGTCTATGGCCGGCGAGCTTCCATCTTTCAAGAAAATTCTGATGCCGCTTGACGGATCTGCAGTGTCTAAGAAGGCTGCGCAATATGCGATACACATTGCCAAGGTGGAAGGGGCAAAGCTGGTGCTCCTGCACGTGATAGAGGGCGTCAAGCAGGGAGGGGCCATAGGGCTTCAGGCCAAGTACGGCAACGTAAAGCTGGTTGAGGGATTTCAAAACGTACTTAGGCAGTCTGCGGAAAAGTGGATGTCTGAAATAACAGATGCAGCTGACCGGCAGGGAGTGTCAGCCAGAACCGAGATAGTGCCCGATGATGGCACACACGAGGTGGGTGTGATAACTAGCTATGCAGAGGAGAACGACGTCGACCTGATCGTGATGGGCTCAAGGGGCCAGTCCAAGTTCAGGAAGCTGCTGGTTGGAAGCGTCACCAACGCGGTGATAAACCACTCGCCGTGTCCGGTACTTGTGGTGCGCTAGGCCTCCCCTTTTCGTCTTGCTGAGCCGTATATCCTTCACAACTAATTTCACCTTCGGTCGCAAGGCGTGTTAATTAAAGGGTTATTCTGGTGCATAACGGGAAGCAGTCAGACTAGAGGCAAATTATATTCAACAATTAGTATTCTAGCCTAAGTGTAAACAAAAAAGGGTGAGAGACCCCTTAGAGTCAGTCTACCACAAACGTGCGCCGTTCGGAATCGATGGAGTTCCCGGATACGTGTAGAGGGTTCCTTTTGGAATTAGGCTATTGTTGTTGTAATAGTCGCCCTTTATACCACTGTATGGGTTCGTTGCCACCCATCCTGCAATTCTGTTGTGAGCAGCGTCGTATCTCCAAGTTATAAATGAGCCATATGAAAGATCAGTGCCGCCTATCTGCTCGTAGACTGCATTGTTTGCAAGAGATACAGTGCCACCACTTGTTGGATAGTAGACCATGTCATATTGCTTAACCTTCCAAGCTGAAGTACTTGCATCACTCTCTACACCGAATTGGAGGAGCTTGAAGTATACATCTTGCAGAGTCCCACTCACATATGCCGTCCTAAATGCATAACCAGCTGCGAATGCCGTGCTAGTGTCAGAGGCTTGCTTTGTATATGTGGTTAGCTTGTATGTGATAGTGCCAGAAGTTGGATGATATTCTTCGTAGAATGTCACCTTCGTTGGGTTTGTCGAGGAATCCCAGTAGAAGGTCTGGTATGCGTAATCCATTCCAGTGCCAGTTCCAAGGACGGTACATGGATAGTTTGGTTGACCTATTTGGAAGCAGTTCCAAGGTGAAGAACCGGCGTACCAGACTTGCGGGTCGGCATATACTTTGTTGTCGTTATTGAGTCTAACTGCTCCTTGGTAAATGTATCCATTGGCCTCACCACTACTTGTGACCCATCCAGACGTGGATATGATACTTAGCAGATCAGAAGTCATGCTGGTTGGAGTTGAACCCTTAAAGTCATTGTAGCCGTAAATCTGTACAAATGGATTGATACTATTCAATGCATACTCTGGATGCCCGCCAATGTAAGGGTTTGTCACTGCATACGCTCCACTGATGCTTTGCTGGCTTACCATCAACACAATTGCAGTGGCAGCAAGCGCTAAAGACAGATACTTTGGTCTCATTTTTAGCTCACCACATGCAAAGTCACGCCAGACTGGTCGATTAACACGTCACGATAGTCGTAGCTCTGTCCTGCTCCAAAGATGACGCCAAACCATATGTCTTGACCTACTAGTTCATCTGGCCAATCGGCCGGTATGCTAATGTACATGTCTACTTTCTGAGATTCTCCGGGAGCCAGAACTACCGTCTTTGGCGAGAATGTGACAAGTGAATTTAGGTCAACTCCGCCACTTGGTTTACCTGTCGCCTTTACAGAGTCCGTCCTTTCCTGCTCCGTGGTACTCGATGCTGCTGAAGGCAGAATGATTCCATTTCCGATACCGCTGGCGACAACTGAGACTTGGGGTATTCCATGTGTCGTTACATTTTCAATGTGCGACAGAGTGAATGTTGCCTTCACTGTGGTTCCTCTTGAGCCTTGTATTACGTCAGAGTCTGGTACAACCTTAATGGCCGATTTTCCACCAGAGGCGAGAAACTGTGATGGAGTCAGGGGCCCTCCCGATCGCGCTTCGTCTCCCATCGGTGCGGGAGTGGTTGATGGCTGTGCTGTGATGGGTTTTTGGTTTACAAAAACTGCAACCATCAAGAGTGCTGCAACTGCAGCTGCTATTGACGGTAACAGTATACGGGTACTTTTTCTCATCATTTGCCTCCTCTGGGTAGTACTATAAAAGATTTCCTCAACTTGATAACATAAATTTTTAATCTTAGGTTCAGTGTCACGTATTGAACTTGTGAGATACGTACAGGGTTAGCCGAGTATAGCAGAATATTTGAATCACATGATTTGAAACACAACTATAACCTGATTATTGATCCGCAACATTCTTTAAATTCAAAAAATGCATTGCTATGTGTCTGCAATAATATCGCCTGCGGTGGGAGGTCTTGCGGCTGGTATATTGTTTGTAGTAATTTTTTCAATATACTCGTCACAGATACCCAGTCCCCAAGATCATGCCATAATCCAGAAGCAGAGTAATGTCATTTCGTTTACGAAGGGACTGCCGATTGTAAGAGAATTTCTAAAAAGGTTTCCAAACGCGAACGTTACAGTCAATGAAAATCTGACAGGGATTGAAAAAGGAAACAACAATGATCTTGGGGCATCGATCGTGACGTACTCTGTTGAAAGAGACCTGTATCCGAGCGAAGGGCATAAAGAATTAAGACTGACAATCTATGTGAGCAAGAACTATACAGTTATCTCAAGTGGCATGACCTGCCTTGGTCCCGTTTCAGCAGAGCTTTCACGGACAGAGCCGGATATGTGGATAGAAGCAGAGAAGTGCATCGCCAAATAACTAGTGACTAGCAGCTCAGCTTTATTCTCAAATAATAATGCTACATACCAGACATTAAATAGTTGAAGGAGCACATTTTAACGATAATAAAGTCGGAAAAATATTTAGTTATCCTTAATTTCCTTGCTTCAAGATATTTAGAATCAATGATTTTTTGGACAGTTCATGACTATACAACAAGTTATGCAACGTTTTTGGTGCATTAGACGCTTGATGGAAGCGATATTCTCAAATAATTATTCTCTATGCCCCATCGTCCATAGCCACTATGGAGACATCCCAAAAGAATGTACTCTAACTTCCTCTTAATTGTACAGAAAAAGGAATTCTTTTTTTAGATACAATTGTCGCATCTTCCTTACATCAAAGGAAGGGCTCTAGATCCCTCCTCCCTCGACCAGTCGGGCAAGCTATTATAGAAAATATAGTCGATACGGACAAATGTTCAATTATCTTAAGCTCCGTGTGTAATGTCTGTCGAAGTGCTTTAGCAGTAGGTCTTGGAACTAAGACATGATGCCACTGCTCGCTCGGGTAACCGGCGAATCGCTAGTGATAGTATTCTACGAAGGCAATTGATAAATCAGCGACAGAATTACAAGATAATTATTCGTAAACTACTTTGCCTGATTCTGGATTGTTTATATAAAGTTCCGTAGTATACTTATAAAAATGTATAACATAAATACGTCAGACTTATAATTATAATACATGTTGCGAGAAAATCAAGAACAGAATGGTTCTCTCAAGGTGGATGAAGAGCTACCCTCGCCGACGTTGTTCATGGACCCAAGAATGCCCTATAACATGGAGAACGTCGTGTCCACACTCTTGAGGATAATGGTTGCAAGGGAGATGCTTTCGCTCAATGATGCAAGGCGCGTCATGAAAAGTGGAGAGTCTTACCTCCACTAATAACGATGTTGCAAGAGCTTTGCAAAACCCTCTTATCGCGAGAGCTAATAGCCGTGCAACTTTTGTGCATCTGTAATTATTATAATAGCCGCCGTTAATTACCGGCGAGATTGAACAGACGCAAAGGAATGACGTACAGAGACGCCGGTGTGGACGTGACCAAGATCCCCTGACACAAAAGTTGATAGGTAGCTTAATCTCTGCCACGAAGATTGGGCATGCAATATGGCGGGATTCTTCAAAAGTGGATGGTTTACAAGGTCGAGTATGTCAAAGCCACGGTAGATGAGCTTGCCGTTCTCGCCATCGATGGAGCAGATCTTGGTATCTGCCACTTCGATGTTGCGCAGGCCGATGTTGCTGGCGTCCATCTGACGAGCTTGCGCTAAAAATTATACTAAATCTACTGTCGGGAATGATGCAAGACCGCATTTCGGTGGCAGGCAAGAATTACTTCAGATTTACCCCTAGAGTACTACTATATTGATGGAATAGTTGGCGTCAGTCAAACTAGGCAAGCATCACGCCCAGAATAAAAGAAGGGGTCCAAGAAGAGCGGGGCAAGAATTATTATCACCGCTTCTGCTAATGAAAAATCTAGAGCAGTAGGAGACAGGTCTAAATCGGCGCTGTTAACTTTGGACAAGGTTATAGCTAGGTTCGTCCCAGCTTTTCATTGCAACATGAGAAGAACCAGAACGCACCCAGATGTGGTGAGATATGCACTGTGTACCTGTATTTTAATTCTAGGAGCCTTCGATTTGCAGCAAGATGCCTGTCGCCTGTAATAAGGAGGAGTCATGTATCGGTATAGAAGTGGGTACAGCGGTACGCTAGTTATGCTGACAGGTTCAGGACCGATAGACATGCAGTCAGCGAGATATTCGTTGACGAGACGTTAGTCAGGATAGACGGCCGCGACGACTGGTGGCTGTAGATTGCATACGAACCGCGTCTTGATGTGTGTGTGTTTGTCGATGCATCTCTCCCGAGTGAGGGGACGATTTTCGTCTGCTACCATTTCTTTCAGCAGCTGCGCAGAAGGTACGGCAGAAAACCGGTATTCACAGACGCTGCCCACTGGTACAATGATGCATGTAGATGGCTGCGCCTGCCCCATTATGTTTATGGTACAGAATGGAAGAACCTGATGGAGCGGTTTATACAGCAGCACATCAAGGACAGGATGGAATGTTTTGATGACCACTTTCCATGCAGAAGGAAACCGGATTGCGATAGGCAGCATGTATGGAACTGGCTGCGGTTATTCGTACTGTACCTGAATCTAGGTATGGACAGAATACGGTTTATGATGTTCCTGTCTATGGATGGTGGTTAAGTTAACAGAGCCCTAAATCAAGACAAATCTTTATCTTTGACCCGCGATAATGTTAGAATGCAGGCCGTGGCATGAGCCTAGGCTTGAAAGGAAAATACAAGTCAACACTGCCCTTTTGGAAAAGGCGCCGATAATGCATACCATGAGGGATAATAGGAGAGATTTGAGGGCGTCAATCTGGAGGATTAGAATAATGGTAGCAAAAAAGATGTGGCGGCTCACGATAATAATAAAGAAAAATGATCAACTGAAGGGACGGAAGCTGTACAGCGCCATCCTTGATTACATGATCAAAGTGGGCATCTTGGGCGCAACAGTGTTAAACGCGGTTGATGGTTTCGGAAGAAGAGGTAGATCTACCCTGCATATTGAAGGCATTTCAATTAACTACCCACTTGTAATTGAAGTTATAGAAGAGCCAGACAAGCTATTGCCATTACTCCCCGATATCAAGCAAATGGTGGATGATAATGGAGTAATGACATACCAGGAAGTCTTCATGCTATGATGCTCATGCTCGTAAATCTTTTCGATAAATGATACAAGGCATCCTTAAGCAATTAGTAGTTCTTCCATACGCCAGTAACAGATCACTACGGCTGCAACCTTGCCTAGGTCACTCAATAGGAATGGCTGCATAGACAGTTCTGAATTAACGTGGCTTTTCAACCTCGGTGTAAAATCCACTACTATAGACCATGCCACAAGTTAGTTCCACAACCTATGCAACTCGTTCAAAAAGTCTGCATGTGTGCAAGAGTAGACTTTGAGACGAGGGGCCATGATAGGACGCAGGCTGCTTGGCTCTGCAGGCAACCACTGAAACAATCACGACGCTGAACTGGTATGAACGGAGTTCATGAAGGGAGACTTTAGTGCGGCAGGTTCGTACAAGATTGAAGAGCTAGAGAACAAGATTGTCAAGTTGGAGAAAGAAGTGGAAGCATAGAAACTTGCACTTTAAGAGAGCAGATTAGAAAAGCAAGTGGAATATCTAGAATATGTCATGAAAAATTTTGTATGCAGGCACCTTCGGACGCCAAACCCAAGAAGTATGAGGCTATAGACCAGAAAGAGCAGATGCAGAAAGGGTACCAGGAGCAACAAGGGATGTCAATTCGTCTTATGTTGCAGGAATCTTTGCCTGCGAAATTCCAAGTACAAAATACTCTCGTTTGAAGAAGAAGTTGATTTTCTTCAGGATGAGCAAAAATCAAGCTCATGCAAAACATAGCACTAACAACATTCAGTAGCTGGTTGAGAAAATTCAAAAAGAAATACGAGAATATTTATGCGTTAAATGCTGTTATTCAACTGCAAGTAGCCCTCAATGCCTAAATCGGCCATAACTTTTTTAACAGAAATATCTGCAGAGGAAATGCAAAGCGTATCTCTTTTGATAAAGCAAGCTAGCAGAGTCATCCATGATTACTTTGGTGTTTACCCTTCGTTCGATATACTCATCTGCAGAGGAAGTTGGGAAATGGAAGTGCAAGTCTTGGCAAGAAAGGAAAGGTCAAACTTGTCTCTACCAGCCGGCGTCAAAATCATTGGCATGACGGACTATCATTTGAAGGAAATTGTGATCAGATTTGATGCTGCAAAATTTGGTCATTACCTGCATGAATTGATACATAGTATAATAAGCGAAAGCCACCCTTACCAGCTAAGAGAGGGATTGGCATGGTATTTTACAGAAAAGCTTACGGAGTATAGATACACTAAAGCATACTCGCCTTCCTGGGTGACAACAATGTACATAGAGCCTGTAAAAAGACTGGCTCGGATTGTAGGAGAGGAGTTCCTCAGGGATCTAGCCCTTGGCAAAGCGGCAATAGAGTCCGATCTACTCCCTACAGAGATCAGGGACCTGTTCATGCAGGAAGAGCTTTTTCACTTCAAAAAGCGGCACACAAGATAGTCAGACGCTGAGGGGCTTCAGCCAATTGAATGCATTTCAAAGGCGCAGCCAAGTTATCTGGTAATAAATATTACCTCATAATCAACCATGATCGGAAGATTGAACAGCGCCTTCAGAATCTTTCCCTCACTACGTTGGAGTAGTAGCTACCAACTTCCTGTACCACCAGAAAATCACTGAACACCGATGTTGGAAAGGGATGGTGACGCGGTGAAATAACACAAGATACTAAACCACGGGGCATTTTAGTAAATTTTAGTTAAGTTATGAGATAATAGCTAGTAATTTCTACACAGATTTGTCATTTTTTGTATATCCTTGGAAATCCATGGAATAGTTATCAGTATAATCAATCTTGAAGATGCAAAATTGACAGCTATTTACCGATTAGTGACATTTTTCTCATGAATGAAGGAATAATATATCATAATTTTATGGATTTATGACAGAATTAGGAAAAGATAAGTATATCATTGACGATTTTACCGTGATGGAGTTTGTCGATTGCAGTGTTATTGAGCAAATTGAGTTGAAAATGATTCGACCTTCGCAATTTGCCATACGCGACAAATTTTACAGAAGTGATCCTGAATTTGATACGCTCGTAAACAGCATACGGCAACATGGGTTACTCCAGCCAATTCTTTTACGGCCCCTTGAAAACGGGTTCGAAATAGTGGCAGGTCACAGGAGATTCCGGGCCTGCCGAAGCCTTCGATGGCGTTTCATTTCTGCTAAGATAAGGGATCTTTCGGACAAACAAGCGTACGAGATACAGCTCACTGAGAATATACAAAGAAAGACCATGGATCCACTTGAAGAAGCTGAAGCCTTCCGGAGGTATGTAATAGATTTTGGTTGGGGAGGCATAAGCGAGCTTGCCAGAAAAATAGGTAAAAGCGAGGAATACATTTCACATCATATGCAGTTGCTGAAACTCCCTGACAACATCAAGAAAAAAATTGTCAGTAATGCATTGAATGTCAGTCAAGCCATTGAAATAGCTCAAACCTCCCGAGACGTGCAATCAAAGCTGGTCTCACACATGCCTGCCAGCAATCTGACAGTGAGGGAGATAAGAGATCTAAAAAGAGCTCTGAATGAGGACGAGGAATACGAGCAAATCATGCCTAGCAAGAACAAGTCACCCATCATGGCGAAAAAGGCATACTTAATGTTCAAGATAACATTGAACCGGTTAGACAACTTGATAAACGAGGTGCACACAACCGTTGAAGCTAATCAGAGAGCAGAGATAATCGACTTCCTGATGAGCATGCGAATGAAGGTTCATTCAATGATAGACGAAAGCATCAGGTTTGGAAACAGTACTAGGTCGAAAACTTAGGCTCCTATCTTGGAAGGAACGGCGGTATCCATTCATCGAGGAATTTTTTGTATTCTTTGTGAGTGTATGTTAGCGAGTGGAATGAGGGATCCTTCACGGGGATAAAATCATAGACTTCATACGATTGTATGATGTCTCCAAATAGGTTCCTATAGATGTCACTTTCTTCATCCGCCATCTCTTCGGAAGGAAAGGCCTGTACACTTATCCAGTCATATCCACCGCGGGTGCGCCCAGAAAACAAAACGAATGGCGCATCAGCGAGGTACTTTTTTAGCCCTTCAAGCCTCTTGGGCAGGTGCTGTGATGTTCTAAATGTTACTAGAACGACCCTAAGAAATCTCCGCTGGATCTTCTTGGTATCAACAGAGATCGTGTAGCCTGTTATTACCCCTTCCCTTTCCATCTTGATTATCCTGTTTTCGATCTCGTCTTCTGTGAGATCGTTACCGTGTCCTCTTAGGAAGTCCCATATTTCTGAGAGATCCTGTTTCGCATTTTTGCTAAGCGCAGACAGAATTAACTCATCAATAGCATCAGGCAATGAGTCCAGATTCGATGTTCTAAGTAATAGATGTTTTCAGGCAAACTGGATAACTATTTAGCTAATTCTCCTTTTCTACAACCACATATACCACAGCGTTAAAAAAACATATAATTTTAAATAATCCTCGAACTATATCAGCTAAATGACGGTCCTATCCGAAGAGGTAGGGTACTTTATCCTCCTCGGAGTAGGACTGATCATGGCATTGGTGGTCACTCTGCTTGTCAGGGTCGAAACCAAGTGGCTTGGAACCCGGAAAACTTTTGAGTGGTTCTCGACTGCAGGCAGGAACATAAAAGTCGGACTTTTGGCGTCCTCTGTAGTCTCGGCATGGACATGGGCAGCTACTCTGCTTCAATCCAGTACAGTGGCTTATCAGTTTGGTGTAAGCGGGCCTTTCTGGTATGCTGCTGGCGCCAGCATTCAAGTTGTACTATTCGCGATAATTGCGACCGAATTGAAGCGCAAAGCACCTTCTTCCCACACCTTCCCAGAGATCATCTTCGCAAGGTTTGGCAAGAATTCCCACAAGGTTTTTCTTTTCTTTGCTCTTATGACCAACACTATTGTTACGGCCATGCTTGTACTTGGCGGTGCGGCGGCGGTTAGCTCACTTACCGGCATCAATATCTTCGTTGCAGCGTTTCTGATACCTATTGGAGTCGTAATTTACACATTCTTCGGTGGTCTGAAGGCAACCTTCCTTGCAGAGTACATGAACACAGTTTTCTTGTTTATCGTGGTACTCGTGTTTGTAAGCGTGGTGTATTTCGCTAATCCACAGATAGGTGGCATATCTGGCATGTTCAACAAGTTGAGCAATGTAGCGACATTTCGGCCGGTCGAAGGTAACTTTGGAGGATCGTACCTTACGTTGGCTTCAACAGGGGCCCTAATCTTTGGCGTGATAAACATTATCGGAAATTTTGGAACAGTATTCGTCGACCAAGCCTACTGGCAAAGGGCAGTTGCTGCTGGAGCAAGGTCTGTGTTTAAGGGTTTCTTAGTTGGCGGACTCGCTTGGTTCGCTATCCCTTTCTCACTTGCCACCACTCTTGGGCTTGCTGCCATAGCCATCAACCTTGAGCTTACGCCCGACCAGATCAGTATGGGTTTGGTGGCTCCAAGTGCGGCGACAAGCATTCTTGGCGACATAGGGGCTATACTTATATTGACCATACTTTTTACTGCGGTGACTGCAGCAGGTTCCGCAGAACTAGTTGCGGTTTCCTCGCTAGTTACTTATGATGTTTACCGCACATACGTCAAGCCATCTTCAACTGGCAGGGAGCTCATGCGCGTATCGCGGCTTTCAATACTTGGCTTTGGCATAGGAATGGGCGTCCTCGCCTTGTTGCTGCTGCAGGTAGGGATGACTTTGCAACACGTGTACCTTGCCATGGGTGTAATGATAGGTTCGGCTGTGGCACCTATAGCTCTTGCCGTGGTATGGAAGAAGACATCAAAGGTAGCTGCTACGGCTGGAGCGCTTGGCGGCCTTGTGTGTGGACTTGTTGCATGGATATGGACTGCCTACGTTTTCTACGGAGAAGTCTCTATCTATTCTACTGGCCAGATGCTTGCGCTTCTTGCAGGTAACATTACGGCGATAGGAGCCGGTGCAGCCGTAACTATAATCGGAAGTATCGTCAAACCTTCATACTTTGACTTTAGCCTCATGAAGCAGAGGATATTGTTTGTAGATGGAAGGTTCAGAGGGTTGGATGGCTCTGATGACTACCTGAAAAGGTCATCCAAGTCCGGTTACAAGATAGCAATAATTCTAACGCTCACCTTGGTTCTGGCTTGGCCATTGCCGCTCTACATTTCTGGCTATGTCTTTTCAGAGACGGCATATACCCTATGGGTCGGGATCGCAGTGATGTGGATCACCGCCTCGGCAGTTGTCATAATTCTTTTGCCCCTTTTGGAGTCAAGGGTGGGAATTTTACAGGCAGTCCAAATGATGTGGCGCAAAGTCAGCGAGCTTGACGACACACCTTCTCACAACAAAACGCCAACAGACATCATACACACCAGAAGAATCCTAGTGGCCATAGATGGCTCGTCGCCATCGCTTAGGGCCCTCAACTACGCAACCTCCCTGCATGATGACATGATTACAGCTCAGATTTACCTTATGTACGTACTAGAGTGGCCAGAAGAGGGTGAAGAGCACCTTGATGATGAGCTCCTAACAAAAATGGAAAGAGAAGGCAGGATTCTACTAAACAGCATTGTACTTCCAAGCAAGTCTGTAAGCTCCGTGAGAATTGTTAGGATCGGAGACCCCGCGACCAAATTACTGGATGTGGCAAGTAAGATCGGTGCGAGTATGATTGTCATGGGAACGACAGGTCTTGGGAATGCAGCCGAGATGGGTAGTGTCAGCGGCAAGGTTCTCAAGGGAGCCTCGGTTCCGGTGGTGTTTCTGAAGTAACCTAGTTGAAAATCCGTTCTATCGCGACTAGGTTGTAGATGAGGCCGATGCCTACCGCCAATGTCATGAACCCTGCAGCGTAGCGTAAGACAAACCTCAGTCTAAGTGAGTTTCCAACCTTCGCAAACGGTATTCCCATTAGCGTGCTTATTCCTGCCATGCTCGCCATAGAACCAGCACCAAAGATGGCTATGTACGCAAGACCCAATGGGATCGACTGAATGGTCGATAGAACAACGAGCATCAGTGCACCACTTCCTGCCATACCATGTATTATCCCTATTACAAGCGACTTATGGGTATGGTGGTGATCTCCATCATGGGTGTGATTGTGGGCATGAACAAAGTTGCTGTGGCTATGAACGTGACTGTGAGTACCTTTTGCTCCGCGCATGCCTCTGAAAAGCTTGGCCAGATCTAGTCCAGTTATAGTTGTGGTCGCAAGAAAGACCAACATTATACCGACACCAAATTCCAACCGGGCGCTGAATTCCGGGGGTATATTTACGGCTAGTAAGAGCACCAGCAGACCGGCGATGAAAAGAGCGGAAGTGTGTCCAACACCCCATAAGGCACCCAGTATTGATGCGCGCTTGAGACTCCCAGTCCCTGATGCCACCATGGTTGATACCGCTGCCAAATGGTCAGCCTCCATCGAATGACGCAAACCAGTAACTAGTCCAAGGAGCAGAATTCCAAGTGGTGCCCCAAAATTGACGTTGTTCTCAAGAATCGCAAACAAACTAATCAGAGGCTTAAGCAATACATCAGATACTTCTATCAAACAGTAGACCTTGGCAAAATCCTAGAAATTAACATTGTTGATATCTCCAATTTAATAACGTGTCTTGCACTTCCAAGCAGACAATCAATGTAATGGTTTTGCCGACGTCGGCAGAATGATGTGAACATTTGTTAATAAATTGAGGTTTTCAACTAATTGTTAAACCAAACTAACTCCAATTCAGTGCAATGGCTATTCCGACATATTCGTCAGGCGATCCACTGCTAGACTTTTTCTTCACTCTATTCAACGGCATATCTGAAGTACCCCTTTTTAGCTCACCAATCAACGGCATATTGATTCTGGCAGGTGTTTTTCTAGCATCGAGAAAAGCTGGTGCCATGATGGTATTAGCGGGCCTGATCGGAGCAGGTATGGCAATACTTGCTGGCGCCGATTATGGGCTGGTTACATTTGGTCTATTCGGTTACAACTCGATCCTTACAGGCATGGCATTCTGGTCCGGTCCATTTGTGAAAGCAAATAAGGCAACTTTCTTTATCTCTGTGTTCGGAGCAGCTATTACTGCATTTAGTTGGATGGCATTTTCTCACTTGATGGGTGATATGTTCGCACTTGGGGGACCGAGCGGAAAATGGGCAATTCCAGGCTTTACCTCTTCTTTTATCTTTACGACGTGGGCGCTAATGTACGCTACCAAGAGATTCGGGCATGACATATGGCCGGCTCCGCCTCCAGCCCCTAAAGAAGAAATAATTTCGGGCAGTGGGAACCCAATAACCGTAGACCAATCATTCAAGTGGACGGCAAAGGAGTTCATGATAGCCACTTTGAAAGGAGTATCACAGGTGACTTTTGTTGAAAATTGGAAAACGGGTGTTTTTTGGGTCGTTGGTCTAACCCTCGCATTTGAGCTGGCGCCATTCATCACAGGCGTACAGAATAGACCGTGGTGGACTAATGCTTACACCTCACAATGGAATGAATTTTCACCTCTGTATCTTGGAGGTGCGATGGCATTGCTAGGTTCGGGTATAGGAGTAGCAATGGGCATTTTGACCAAACTGCCAACAGCAGAAATAAGAATAGGTCTCCACGGGTTCAACCAGGTTCTGGTAATGATAGCCCTGACTAGTTTCATCCCGCTTACGCCGGCGTCTTTTATGATGGCAGTTTTCGCGACTATAGGCTGCTGCTTTGTGATGCCTGCGTTACAAAGGTTCTTCGGGCAGTGGGGACTGCCGGCCCTTACAGGTCCTTTTGTGTTTACCGCGTGGGTCTTCCTACTGGCAACGTCTGGGCTGAATAACATACCTGCTGGGCTTGGGTGGTCAAGGCCATAGGGTAAGGTGCCTTGAACCACTCTCCACTTTCGGTCATGGTTTGCAACTATGAATCCTGAGCAATTCGACAGTTTCCTAAGACAATCCAAACTTTCCGGGAGATCTGACTCTGAAAAGGTGAGGAACTTCATGGCATGGTGCAGGGAGAATAAAATCGAAGAGATCATGCTTCGGCTAAGCTCTGAAGAGAAGGGGGGCTGGTCCAGGAACTTTACTCTAGATTTCACAACGGAAAGGCTCATCGTCTGCAAGAAGGGGCTGTTGAGCAAGTTTTCAGATATAGGATATGTGGCCGGCTTGGCTCCATATCCATATCTGCTGACAACAAAAAACATGGATCCTACAACCATAAGAAGGCAGGCGAGCTTTACCCCAAGCGACCTCCTAAAAAGTGACCGTTTGCTCCACTACATCTGGTACTCTGAAATCGAAGAACTAGAACTCCGCAAAGGGATAGAGACGACGATAACAAACATGCTTGGGAGAGCAATAGTCTCTAATTTTCTATCAGTAAGGGCAGCTGAAAAGTCCTATTCTTTCACACTGCCTGCAACCAAGAACGGCAATTACGAGCAGATACTCTTTTGGTTGTCAGTTGTCCTACCGATAAATGTGACTGGTAACACATGATTGACTTTGCCGACGTCGGCAAAATGATGCGAACATAGGTATTTTTGAATTACTTCGTTTTCAAAGTCTAAAATACCTCAGAAGGCTGTCTATTAGCGAGGTCATGCAAAAATGATGCTCGCACCAAGAGAGATGGAAAAAATGTGGATCTGGACGGCAGCCCAGATCGCAGAAGGAAGGAAGAAAAAAGGTGTAAAGTTGAACTATCCCGAATCAGTTGCTTACATAGCGAACTATGTCGTTGAGGGCGCAAGGGAAGGCAAGAGTGTGGCTGAGCTGATGCAGTCAGCAAGGAGCATACTAAAGAAGGCAGAAGTGATGGCAGGAGTGCCGGAGTTGATACACACGGTGCAGGTGGAAGCCACGTTCCCGGACGGAACAAAGCTGGTCACCGTGCATGATCCCGTCCAATAGGTGAGAAACATGAATAAAAAAAACAAAATCTCAAAAAAAAGGAGGAACGTCCAATGATACCCGGTGAGTATGTTCTTTCTTCTGAACCCGTGGTTTGCAATGCAAACAGAAACACGATCAAGATAACTGTGAAAAACAAAGGTGACAGGCCTTGTCAAATAGGTTCGCACACCCACTTTTTCGAGGTGAACCGGGCGCTGGACTTTTCTCGAGAAAAAGCATTTGGGTACCGGTTGAATATCCCAGCAGGTACTTCTGTAAGGTTCGAGCCGGGCGATAGCAAGGAAGTCGAGCTGTGCGAAATAGGCGGTTCAAGGATCTGTTACGGGTTCAATGGCCTCACAATGGGGAGCCTGAATTCAAGTGTAGTCATGCGCACAGCAGTTGAGAAGGCCAAAAAACTCGGCTTTAATGGAGCATAGGAGATAAGAGTGAAATGGTTCTCAAACTGACACGCAAGCAATACACCGACCTCTTTGGTCCTACCAAAGGCGACAAAGTGAGGTTGGGAGATTCCGAACTATTCGTTGAGATAGAAAAGGATCTGATAACACCAGGAGACGAATGTGTCTTTGGAGGAGGCAAGACATTAAGGGATGGCCTTGCACAGACGCCGGGTATCACAAACAAGAACGGCGCCCTTGATTTTCTGATAACAAATGCGGTAATAATCGATCCGGTGTTAGGAATCGTGAAGGCAGACATAGGGATCAAAGATGGCAAGATCGCAGGCATAGGTAAAGGAGGCAATCCATATACCATGGATAAAGTCAACCCTGACATGGTTGTGTCTGCCTGCACAGAAGCGACAGCTGGAGAGCACACGATATGCACTCCGGGGCACTTTGACACACACATACATATGATTTCACCGCAGCAGTACATAGATGGAATAAGCAATGGCATATGCAATATGATCGGCGGAGGAACGGGACCTGCCGATGGAACAAATGCCACAACCTGTACTCCTGGCATCTACAACATCAGCAGGATGCTAGAAGCAGTTGAGGACATTCCTGTGAATTGGGGATTCTTGGGCAAAGGAAACGACTCCCATCCATCGCTTGCCACTCAGCTGGAACAGATAGAGGCGGGGGCCTGTGGTCTCAAGGATCACGAAGACTGGGGGACGACTGCCACAGTTCTTGATGCATCCTTGCGAGCATGCGACCAGACTGACACCCAGCTCGCCATACACACTGACTCCATTAATGAGTGTGCATACGTAGAAGATACCATTAACGCAATTGATGGAAGGACTCTTCACACATACCATACGGAAGGGGCCGGAGGGGGTCATGCACCGGACATCATGAAGATCGCCGGTGAACAATTTGCATTACCGTCCTCGACAAATCCGACCAGGCCTTATACAAAGAATACAGTTGACGAACACCTAGACATGTTGATGTTCTGCCACCACCTAAATCCTGCAGTCGCAGAAGATGTGGCTTTCGCAGAGTCAAGGATCAGGGCGGAAACCATTGCAGCAGAGGATGTTTTGCACGATGAGGGCGTGCTCAGCATGTATTCATCTGACAGCCAGGCAATGGGAAGAATAGGCGAGGTCGTCATAAGAGCATGGCAGACAGCCGACAAGATGAAGAAGATGAAAGGAAAGCACCCACAGGAGACCGGCAACAATGACAACTTTAGGGCAAAGAGATACATTGCAAAGACTACAATCAATCCTGCCATTACTCACGGAGTTTCCGAATATCTCGGATCCCTTGAGGTAGGTAAGTATGCAGATATCGTGATGTATCCCACGGCCATGTTCCCGGCAAAACCGAAGATGGTACTCAAAGGCGGCTTCATCGCGTGGTCTGTAATGGGAGACCCCAACGCGTCATTGCCTACGCCGGAGCCTGTGTACTACAGGCCAATGTTTGGAGCGATTGGCAAGGCGGTCAAGAACACATCGTACACCTTCACATCAAAACGTGCAATCGAGTTAGGGGTTCCAAAGAAACTGGGGCTTGAAAAGATAGTGCTGCCGGTACAAAAATGCAGGACCATCAGTAAAAAGGACATGATGTGGAACAACGCTACCCCCAAGATAACAATAGATCCAGAGACATATGAGGTAAAGCTGGATGGCAAGATAGCGACTGTCGATCCCGCAACTGAGTTGTCCTCAGCTCAGAGGTTCTTCATGGCTTAGAGACAAAACTGTACCACAATCTCTTTCTTTTTTCAGTTTCTTGTAGCTTTGTTTTGAAAATTCTTGTGTTCTGCATAGTTGAAATATCTTTATCTTTATCGGGCTTCAACGCATACTATGTCATCGAACTTTGGAGTATGGCGTCCAATAGCAGAGAATGTGGAGTACAACGCGCTTGATTCAAACTCTAATGCCGTGATGGCGGTGGCCGACACAGTCAGGACGACTTTGGGTCCAAAAGGCCTTGATAAGCTTCTGATAGATCAGGCCATGAACAGGCACGTTTCAAACGACGGTGTGACCATCCTGCTTTCGCTCAAGGCCATACACCCCGTTGCTCGCATGATAGTAGAGATAGCAGAGAGACAGGAGCAGCTGGTGGGAGACGGTACCACTACAGCAGTTGTCATGGCGGCCGAGATGATAAAGGAGGGCAAGCGGCTTATCCGGGAGCTTGGAGTTCATCCTACAAAAGTGGTAGAGGGGATAGAATCCGGAGTAAGACATGCATGCGAGCTATTGGAGAATGATGCAAAGGCCATCTGCATAAATGATGTCGGGCTCGAGAACATAGTCAAGACATCCCTAGCTTCGAAGCTGGACGGCGAACGCTTGGCCAAGTTTGTGATAACATCTATCCGGACCGTAGGTGAGAACGCAAAGTATAACGGCCAATATGACTTTGGGAAAGGAATATCGGTGATCCGTAAAACCAGCATAGAAGATCAAGTGGTGAACGGCATGGTCTTGGAACGTCAGCGACTAGACCCGGAGCTTCCGCTTGAAATGAACCAAGCCAGTGTGCTGATAGTAAAGCTTGACCTAAAGCCAGTCAAGGAGGCTTGGATCAAAGAGAACAAAAACTATCAGGAGATCCTGCTCATGGAAAATGACCGATTGTCCAAGTCAAGAGAAATAGTCGACTCTATGGTCAAGACAGGAGCCAACACGGTCTTCATCGCATCCCCTGAGGTGGATCCAGCGGTCGAAGATATGCTGGTAGCGCGTGGCATCTTTGCAGCAAGGATTGCGACGGAGGAGATTGAGCCGCTCTGCAGATATACAGGAGCGAAGCCTGTCAGGATGGCTGACGACCTAAAAAAACCAGACATTCTAGGCAAAGCGGAGAGGATATACGAGGACGAAGACAACGCTATCATTTACGTTAAAGGCGGCCAAGGTCGCAAAATGGTGACGTTGATAGTATCGGGTAGCACAAAGGAGACGTCACTTGAAAGATGGAGGGCGGCTATAGACGGCGTAAATGCGGCTGAAGCCGCGCTTAACAAGGGAATAGTTCCTGGGGGTGGTGCCGCAGAACTCCATCTTATCGACAAGGTCAAGAGCCAGAAGCTAAAGGGGCTTGAACAAGTGGGACTCGAGGTGGTAGCCGCAGCACTTGAAAGCGTCATGCGGCAGATCCTGACAAATGCTGGCTTTAATGGACTCGAGAAGGTAATGGTTGCCAGAGTTTCTCCTCCAGCATATGGCATAGATATCAACACTGGCGAGCCTGCGGACATGTGGAAAGCCGGTATAGTCGACCCCCTATTGGTGAAGACTACCGCACTAAAGGCCGCCGGCGAGATAGCCCAGTCCGTGCTAAGAATTGACAAGAATCTAGCAGCAGAGGATCTGAGCCCCCAGGCCGTATCGGAGACCAAGCGGTAATACGGTGGTCGTGAATGAGGATCAGGCACTGCGTCGAGGAGTCAAATGTAGATGAGAACATGAAAGTCATTGACCCAAAGAAGGTCCGCCACGTTGTCGTTATGGCCGGAAAGATTGAATCAATGTCCGGCCTAATAGACCCTACATCACACCTGAACTTGGACTTTCCGGATCACAAGGTGACCGAGTGCGTCATTGCGGAAAAGTTCGTGGTGGGGGCAAAGGTGCATATGGATGCGTCGGGGCTGATCTTTGCCGCCATAGACAGGTCTGCCTACGGCCACTATGGACCGGTAGATTACACCCAGAGACTGACAGACATGATAAATGCCATAAAGGGAAAGATAGAGCCAAAAGTGATCTGAAATGATAACTGTAGAATCGGTGCTTGGCAACATTTATCGCGATAGCGAGCTTGGCGAAAAGCACAAGGCTATGTCTGCTAAGTCGCAGGTGGACGTCGTGCGAATTAACAGGCTTGAAGCGCAGAGGGTGAGGATGCGCAAGATGTCGGACAAAGGGACAGACATAGCTATGACCCTGCCTCCGGGAACAAAACTTCGTCATGGTGATGTGGTGCTGCTTTCCGAAGAACGAATGATCATGGTGGAGCTGGAGGCAGAAAAAGTTGCAGTTGTTGAGGTCAAGCACCTACACGAAGACGACGCCATAGGAGTGCCGGTCAGGATCGGCCACACGATTGGGAACCTGCACCGCCCTATCAAGCTAGACGGAGATAGAATTGTGTTTCCCATACATGCTGAAAGCGAGATCGATATGTTCCGTAAAATGTTCGGCCCGCTAATGCACCATATTGAGATCAATGATGACGTAATGGTTTTTGAGCCCGAGGAGAGTATGAATGTCCACGAGCACTGACCCATCTGACATAAGCATACTCCAGCTATCTGACTCGTTCTTTCCCACAGGCATGTATACCACTTCAAACGGGTTGGAGGCTCTGTTTTACAGCGGAAGAAAACTCAAACCTTCAGAGCTTCGAGATCTAGTGAAGATGTGTATCGAGTCGCAGATAGGACCTGTGGATTGCACGGCCCTTGGCAATGCATACGAATTCGCTGCAAAAGGAAACGTGACAGGAGTAATCAAGATAGACCGGATATTATATTGCATGAAGCTTGTACATGAGATCCGGAATGCCTCAGCGCGGTCAGGCACGCAGATGCTTCGGTGCGTCAATTTTTTTGTCACTGAAAACAATGTACTCAACGAATATGTGGAGTCTATAAAGAAGGGAGAAGCATATGGGCCTTATCCTGTCGCTCTGGCGGTCGCAGGCAACGCGCTCTCGATCCCAAAGAGGAAGTCTGGCCTTGCTATGTTGTACTCTTTTTCGGTAGGGATGGTCGGGGCCGCTCTGAGACTGGGTATGTTCCAGCACTTCGATGGCCAGAAGATAATCCATGAACTCAAACCTGTAATCGAAAACGCAGTTACCGCCTATCTCGACAGACCGGTGGAAGGCATGTGGCAGTTTGCTCCCCAAATGGACATTGTGCAGATCACACACGAGCAGATGCATACTAAAATGTTTATTACTTGACTGCGGAGATCATGCCTATGACCGAGTCAAGAAGAATACCCCGGGTTGGCGTCGGAGGACCTGTGGGATCAGGTAAAACAATTCTTATTGAAAGGGTAGTACCGTACCTTTCGGCCAAGGGCTACAAGGTAGGTATAGTCTCCAACGATGTTGTTTCTCATGAAGATGCAGAAAGGATGAGAAAGAATCTTGCCACCGAACAAGGACTTTTACCCGAGGAATTGGTTATAGGCCTTGCAACGGGTGGTTGCCCGCATACTGCCGTAAGAGAAGATCCCTCAATGAACTTGGCAGTGGTGGAAGAAATGGAAAGTAAACACCCCTACCTAGATCTTATTCTAATTGAAAGCGGCGGGGACAACATAACGACCACCTTCAGTCCAGCCTTGGCAGATTATTTCATATACATAATAGATGTTTCCAGCGGAGACAAGTATCCTCGCAAACGCGGTCTTGGGATAGAGACGGCGGATCTCCTTGTGATAAATAAGATAGACTTGGCTCCCTACATAGGAGCTGACTTGAAGATAATGGAAAGAGACGCAAAAATAGTTAGACCAAATAAACCATTTGCATTTGTTAACTGCAAAACTGGAGAAGGGACAAAAGAGGTAGCCGAACATATTATACATGATGTGCTTTTTGAATCACCACCAAAGGCAGTTGCCCGCGGATGAACCGGGCTTCCGTAAACGATCTGGAGTACTACATCCCTGAATATATTCCACCAGAAGTGCAGACTTACGGATCAGAGCTTGACCAGCTTGGAGTGGGAAAAGCCGGAAAGCTTGGCGGGCTAATGCTCGTTCTGGAGAAGGACTCCCAGAACAACAAGACTACTGTGAAGGATCAGTACTCCAAGGTGCCGCTGTTCACCCAGCGCGCCCTGTATCTTGAAGAGGCACTGCCAGAGATGGCGTACCTCTACATCATCTCTCCTTCCGGCGGCATACTGCAGGGAGACAGGTATCGCATGGACATCACGCTCCGAAAAAGTGCGATGGCACACATCACGACCCAGGGCGCGACCCGGATCTACCGGATGGAAAAGAATTTTGCAACACAGGTTGTGAACATTGACGTCGGCGATGGTTGCTACTTCGAGTACATCCCGGACCAGATAATCCCCTATCGTGACTCGAGATTCTACCAGGCTGCCACACTGCGCGTCCACGACAATGCAACACTTGTGTATTCGGAGATCATAACTCCTGGGAGGGTTGCAATGGGCGAGCTATTCGAGTACGATGTCTGCTATATGAAAGTCTTAGCGGTCAACCAAAATGGGACGCTCAGGTTTGCCGATGTGGCCATACTTGAACCCAAAAAACGTGGCATCCGGCTGTTCGGAATTCTGGAAAAGTACGAGACTGTTGGCAACATGTACATCCTCACACCGGCTAAATATGCTGTCGAATTGAACGCCCGGATTAACTCGACTCTTCAGGGGATTTCAAAGGAGTTTGTTGCGGGCGCGACCATCCTTCCAAGCAATTCAGGTGTAATGGTTAGAATGCTTGGGGACACATCGAACACACTCCGCAACGCCATATTCGAAGCTGTCAGAGTGACAAGAAAGTTAATACTAGATGCACCATTCTCAGGCATTAGAAAGGGCTGACTTACTTTCTGCCTATTATCCAGAATTCAGTAATCCTGACATGATGATCTGAATTCTTTGTATGAAATTCTGTTTCCCATTTGTTGTCAAAAACTAAGTCGCAGTCCTCGCACCATGCTGCAAAGCCTCTCTGGTTCTTGTCAAACGCGTTCACGCAAAATAATGGAAACAGGACCTAGAAATGCGTTTTTGGGCTACTTGCTTACCGTGATGGTTGCCTGCACAGGACTGTCCATACCTAGCTGCTCATCGAGAAACTGGATCAGCTGTACGTAGCAGTCACTTCCTTCAAATGTCTTTGTTGTAAGGACGTTCTCAAAAACGGCCATGCTGACTGATATACTGCAGGGCTTCAGGACGAGTTGTATTATGCAATTATTCATTACTGGTGTTCATGATACTAAGAGGAGCATCTATCTGATTCGTTTTGCTAGTATCACATGACTATGCTTTATCATTCAAGGAGAATACATTTGGTAAGAAGATGTGTTGATATAAGTGCCTGCAAAATGCTATGCTATTGAATATATAAAACGAGATTTTATTCAAAACCTTATTTATTCAAATTCAGATGATTCCTTCATGAAACAACTTGATATTATCGTACCCCATGAGCGGTTAAATGAAGTGAACGAAATTCTGCATAAACACAAAGTCGGGGGCATGTATTTTCTACAGATTACAGGTCGAGGCCGTGCAGAAAGAGAAGAAGTTGAGACTCTAGTAGGTCCTGATCGCTACAGGACAGGAAAAAAGTATGTTCCAGAGTTTGGAAGCAGGACGCTAGTGTCTGTAATAGTACCTGATGAGATGAGAGGGTCAATTATTGATGAAATTCTCTCGAAAATTAGCACTGGGCAGGCAAGTGATGGCAAGATTTTCGTAAAAGATATTCCAGAAGCTTACGATATAGGGACAAAGGCAACTGGCGAAAAAGCAGTATTGTAAAAATGCAGTGGACGCGAGAGCAATGACAACATTAAACGTATACATATGAAGATTAATTTTGCCGATGTCGGCAAGTATTTGCCAGCGAGGGTGCAAGGGAGCCAAAAAATTAGGTTCGCTTAGCCGTCAAAACAATAATGATAATTAATTAAGACCTTACGGCAACACCCTCAAGCATTGGGCAAAACACTGACCTACCGCGACGCTGGCGTCGACGTCGGCAAAATACGTGCCGCTCAAGAGTCGATAGGTGATATCATCTCGGAGACACACAAATTCCCCCGGAATGGCAGAGTGTTATCGGGCTTTGGCCACTACGCAGGACTTGTCAGGCTCGGCAGGCAGACCATAGCACTCCACTCTGATGGCGTGGGGACCAAGGTCCTAGTGGCGCAGCTAATGGACAAATTCGACACGGTCGGCATCGACTGCGTGGCCATGAACGTAAACGACATCATCTGCGTGGGCGCGCAGCCACTGGCGTTCATTGACTATATCGCGCTGAGGCAGCCTGGAGAAAAGTTGCTTGAGGGAATAATGGCTGGGCTCGTGGAAGGCGCTCGACAATCGCAGATGGCAATCGTGGGCGGCGAGACTGCCATCCTGCCAGATGTCATTTCAGGCGAAGGTGAAAACGCATTTGATCTTGCAGGGATGGTCATGGGCACGGTCAAAAAGCCGCTCCTTGGAAGTGCGATAAGGCCGGGCGACGCCATCATAGGCGTGGAGAGCAGTGGGCTGCATTCTAACGGCTATACCCTTGCAAGGAAGGTGTTGCTCTCAAAATATTCCGTTGACGACAACGCCGAACACTTGGTACAGACTGTTGGAGAGGAACTGCTGACCCCTACGCGGATCTATGTCAAGCCGGTCATGGAGCTTTTGAAAAAAGCCAAAGTCCATGGCCTTGCCAACATTACCGGCGGCTCTTTTACAAAGATGCCACGGCTGAACAAAGGCGTGCAATACGTTCTGGATAACCTGCCTGCTCCAACCGGCATATTTCGGCAGATACAGGTCGACGGCAACGTCGATACGGACGAGATGTATCGCACGTTCAACATGGGGATAGGCTTTTGCGCAATCGTGCCAAAAGCAGAAGCTGAGCAGGCCATCCGGATCTTCAAGAAATATAGAATGGGCGCAAAGGTCATCGGCATGATAGAAAAGGGAGCCGGCGTGACAGCCAAGCTGGATGGCAAGATGCACCAGCTATAACTCCAAAAATTAATATGCGAACAGGGGTATTTTTGAAAAATATTGCTGGCCACAAGCGATCCTGCCTATGTTGAAGCGTGCGCCGCCATAGCAGAGAGGCTGGAGCGGGGAGAAATGTCGGCCGGCAACATGCGCAAGGTAATCCGCGAAGTCGCTTCTGAATACCGGCTGTCGACCATGCCTGCAAACGAGGACATTATCCGCCACCTTGCTCTGGGCAGCAGGTATCGCAGACTCCTCAAGGTCAAACCTGCCAAGACGGCGTCCGGCGTTGCCGTAATCGCGGTGATGCCCAAACCCTACGAGTGCCCGCACGGCAGGTGCATCTATTGCCCCGGCGGCATCGAGTTCAACACGCCGCTTTCGTACACCGGCACAGAACCAGCTACAAGGGCCGCGCAAAAGTTCGAGTTTGACCCCTATGAGCAGGTTTTAACAAAAATAGCACAGCTGCAGGCCCGGGGCCACGACACGGGCAAGTCAGAGATAGTCATAGTTGGCGGCACATTTCCCTTCATGCCCGAATCATACCAGAGAGAGTTTGCCAAGTCGTGCTATGACGCGCTCAACGGTTTCAAATCTGTAGGCCTTTCGCAGGCGATAGCTGCAAACGAGACCGCGCAAAACAGGTGCGTCGGGTTCACAGTAGAGACCAAGCCGGATTACTGCAAAGAACCTCACATCAACCTTATGCTGGAACTAGGGGTCACGAGAGTGGAGATTGGAGTCCAAACACTTCAGGATAACGTCTTAAAGGCAGTCAACAGGGGCCACACAGTGCAAGATATCAAAAAGGCATTTTCAGTTGCCCGGGACTCGGGTTACAAAATAGTCGCGCACATGATGCCGGGGCTGCCCTACTCGACACCTGAAAAAGACACTGGGGATTTCCGCCTCCTCTTTGGTAGCGAGGATTTCAAGCCCGACATGCTCAAGGTTTACCCGACGCTTGTGCTTGAAAACACCGGCCTTTATCAGCTACACAAAACCGGCAAATACTATGCATACACAGACGACGATCTGGTAAATGTGATTGTAGAGATGAAAAAGATGGTTCCGCCCTACGTCAGGATAATGCGCGTCCAGCGCGAAATCGAGTCGCAGGACATCATCGCAGGTCCAAAAAGCGGCAACCTCCGGCAAATAGTGCTTGCCCGGCTGCACACACAGGGGCGCAGGTGCCGTTGCATAAGGTGCAGAGAAGCTGGCCTTCAGCGGAAATATCCAAGCGAGCAGGATGTCGAGCTAAAGAGGATCGATTATGTCGCGTCGGGCGGCAAAGAGATTTTCCTGTCGTATGAAAGTAGAAATTGCGAGACGCTTCTGGGCTTTATGCGCCTGCGCAAAGTCGCGTCGCCCTACAGGCCTGAACTGGAAGACGCGGCCATCGTCAGAGAACTGCACGTCTACGGCCAAGTGGTCAACGTCGGCTATGGTGCAGAAGGCGAGTCGTACCAGCACAGGGGCTATGGAATGAAACTTATGCAGGAGGCTGAAAGGATAGCAAGAGAAGAGCTGGGCGTGGGAAAAATATCGGTAATAAGCGCAGTAGGCACGAGGGAATACTATAGAAAGCAACTTGGCTACCGCCAAGACGGGCCGTACGTATCAAAGGTGCTCTAGATGGAAGAGGCATTAATCGGCAAGGGCACATGGCTTGACAAGGTCGCAGACACCCTGGTCAAGAGGGAACAGAGGCTTGGCCGCAAGCTTGACTTGATAAACGTGGAGAGCGGCCTTGGCGCGTCAGGCATACCACACATCGGCAGTATGGGTGACGCGGCGAGAGCCTACGGCATCGCCCTAGCGTTGCAGAACATTGGCTACAAGGCACAACTGATAGCTTATTCTGACGACATGGATGGCCTTCGCAAGATCCCTGCCGGCCTGCCGGAATGGCTCAAGGAGCACATCGCCCAGCCTGTCTCGGAGATTCCCGATCCATTTGGTGACTGCCACGCGTCGTACGGAGCACATATGAGCAGCCTGCTCCTTGACGGCCTTGATAGAGCAGGCATAAAATACCGCTTTCAGAGCGGCAGGGACGCCTACAAGTCCGGCAAGCTTGTAAAACAGATAGACACCATATTGCAAAACAGCTCTCGCCTTGGCAAGAAAATTGCCGAATTTGTTGGCCAGGACAAGTACGTCAGCGTTCTTCCGTATTTTCCCGTATGCGCAAATTGCGGCCGGCTCTATACTGCCGTAGCCGAAAAGTACCTGCCGAAAGAAAAGAAAGTAGTCTATGCATGCAAGGGGAGCAGGATAGGCAAACAAGATGTCAGGGGCTGCGGCCATGCAGGCGAGTCTGATATTTCAAAAGGGGAGGGCAAACTTGCGTGGAAGGTCGAGTTTGCAGCCCGGTGGCAGGCGTTTGACATCCGCTTTGAGGCGTACGGCAAGGACATAATGGATTCTGTCCGGGTAAACGACTGGGTCTGCGACGAGATAATCGGCTATCCGCACCCGCTGCACGTCAAGTACGAGATGTTTCTTGACAAGTCTGGCAAAAAGATAAGCAAGTCTGCCGGCAATGTGCTCACTCCACAGATGTGGCTCAGGTACGGCACACCAGAGTCGATACTGCTTTTGCTCTTCAAGCGTATCGCCGGTACGCACCATGTAGGGTTGGAAGATGTACCGACACTGATGGATGAGTACGACGAATATGAAGACCTCTACTTTGGCAAGAAAAAGGAGGAAAACCTGGCCAAGCTGGCCAAGGTAAAGGGCATCTATGAATACATCAACAAGCTGAATCCGCCCAAGCAATCGCAGCCGCATTCGCCATATAGATTTCTGGTGCAGCAGGCAGCGATATACCCCGGCGACGCCGACAGGCACGACAAGGTCTTTGCGCGTCTAGTAAAATATGGCATGGCCAAGGAAAAAGCAGAGAGCATCATGAAAAAGATCGCCCTTGCGTCAAACTGGGCTGACGACAACATACAGGAAGAGAAATTTGAAGTACAACTGACGGAGGAGCAGAAAAAAGTTGTCACGGCACTGCTAGAGGTATTGAAAGACTTTGGGGGAGTGCAAGAAACGCCGGAAAACGCCAAGGCATTGCAATCCAAAGTGTTTGACATTGCCCGGTCGCATAACATGGAACCAAAGGAGCTGTTCACCTTGTTGTACCGGATGTTTCTCAATTCTGAGAGAGGCCCTAGGATAGGCAACTACTTCCTTGATCTTGGCATCGACAGGGTGTCTAAGGTACTTAGGCGCTACCTGTAGTGCACCAAGCTCTTTTATATATCGAGGATGGAACTAGTACATAGACTTGGTCAACCGCAAGTTTGCCGACAAGCCGCCCATGATAGTGGTCTCCGGCTCATGCATCGACTTTGAGAAAGAGCGAGTGAGGATAATGGAGTTTATCGACACGCTTGAAATGGGCGTGCGGGAAAAGAGCGACGTCGAGTGCTCGTCCGTCGGCAAAAAGTACATGGGATGGGATTTCTTTTACATCTATTTCCAGCCAAACTTTGTCTCAGCGCTTCTTGATATCTATCCTGACATTGACCGGCAGGAGGCAAACACGATTGAGGATCGCTTTGTAATCTGGCTCAACCGGCAGTTCAAAAAGAAAAAGCTGGAATACAACTTGAAGCTGAGCGATGTGCCGACTGAAGAATCGCACGGGTTCAGGCTCGATCCAGAGAACTATCGCAACGATGACTGGATGGAAAAATGGCGCTGACACGGAATTTATAACACACACGCTTTCATGGCACTGTGAAAGGGATAATTTTTGACCTTGACGGCGTGCTCGTCAATTCTATGCCGTCACATTCGCAGGCGTGGGTGGACGCGTTTGCAAACATCGCAGGAATCAAGGTAGAGCGGAAAATAATCTACGTCATGGAAGGCATGCGCGGCGAGGAGCTTGTGGAAAAGATACTTGCTCAGAACGACATCTCTGACAGAGACCTCGTCAAAAAAATAGCAGGAGAAAAGGACATGATATTCAAGTCGATGGAAAAGCCGCAAGCCTTTGAGGGCGTAAAGGAGATGGTGCAATCACTAAAGTGCGCAAAAGCTGTGGTGAGCGGCTCTGGCAGACACGACGTCGAGTCAGTACTTGATGCCGCAATAGGCAAGGACCTTTTTGATGTCATAATTACTGCCGATGATGTGAAAAAGGGCAAGCCGGACCCGCTTGCCTTTAACACTGCACTTGGAAAGCTGCACGTAAAAACAAAAGAAGCAGTCGTGGTTGAGAACGCTCCACTTGGTGTGCAGGCTGCAAACAGCGCGGGCATACCGTGTTTTGTCGTACTAAACAATACACCTCTGACGCGACAGGATTTTGCCGGGCTCATCTCTTCAGAAAGCGTTCTTGAAAAAACAAGTTCATTAAAGGGCCCGTTGGAACAGATGTGCAAGTGAAAGTTCTCATCTTTTCTCACGATGCAGACCTTGACGGGCTGTACTCTGCCGCCATAGGTCTGATGCGCTACCCACAGGCCATGACCGTGTTTCTTGGCTATGGCATTGAAAACTTTCAAAAGATAGGCAACTTTGTCCATTCAGCCACACATTTTTCAAAAGAGCGGGGGCTTGTCATAATAGCCGACCTTGGCCTAAACGATGACACAATAGAAACTTGCCAGCAGATTTTTTCTGAAGCAACACTGAACGGCTGGAAGCTGATGTGGGTCGACCACCATCCCTGGTCGCAGGCTGCCCTTGATGCTGCAGGGCAATACTGCGAGCTGGTGCATGATCCGTCCGGAGCAAAATGCGCGGCAGACCTGATGGCTGAAAAACTCTTGCCGGGAAACGAGCTGGCGGCCAGGCTTGCAGGCATGGCTCACACAATGGACTTTTTTACAAAGGACCAGTACCTAACGCCGATAACAGAGCTAATAAAATACTATCAAACATTGCCTGATTTTTACGAGCGGCTGTCTGGACTTGCGCGCAAATCTACAAAGGGCATCCTGTGGGACGTTGACATGCACGCCGACTATGCAAAATACGTCAGGTTGCGTGACGAGGCAAGGGTGCAGGTAATGTCTGCGGTGCAGGTGCGCCCACTCAATGGAATAAAGGTAGCATTTGTTCCCGCCTCTCCCTACCTGCAGAGCAGTCTGTTCTCAGAAGAAGTGTTTTCCGCAACTGGCACCGACCTTGCCATGTTTTACAGCAACAAGGGCAAGGTGAGCATAAGAAGGTCAAATGAAAAGGTGTCGTGCCGCAAAGTTGCTGCGAACCTGCCAGAAGGAGGTGGCCATGACTATGCCGCCGGTGCCACCTTTAGGAGCAACCCCGGCGACACAGCAGCCGTGATAGCCGAGCTTGAAGCAGCAGTTGTAAAGGCATTAAAATTTTGAACAAATAATGGCAATCCTGCGTAGCGACGATAGTCAAAATACTTTAAAAGAACATCTCCACCATGACAATAGTATTATGACTAGTGGTTTAAAGGGCAAGGTCGCGATCGTAACAGGCGCTGGAGGTGGCGTAGGCAAGTCCATTACGAAAAGGCTTGCGTCTGAGGGCTGCAAGGTGGTTCTGGTCGGGCGCAATAGGGATCGGCTTATGAAGTCAGCCAACGAGGCAGGCGACAAGAAAAACTTGCTTCCAGTTATTGCCGATATCACAAAAGAATCCGAGGTGCTGAGCGCGATAGAGCAAACTCTTTCATCTTTTGACAGGATAGACATCTTGGTAAACAATGCAGGAACGATCAACGACCCATTGTGCTTCCATGACACAAATGAAGATCAGTGGAACGAGCTCATTGCTACGAACCTCCTGGGTACTTTCCATATGACCAAGGCGACACTGCCATTAATGGTGAAAAACAAGAGTGGTAGCATCGTCAATATTTCCTCAGTGTTGGGTGTTAGGGCGATTCCGAATGTGCCACTCTCTGTATATGGCGCGACAAAGGCTGGTGTGATAATGTTTTCAAAAAGCATTGCAGTGGAATACGGGCCGCATGGAATCCGGTGCAATTGTGTTTGTCCTTCTACGATAAGAAGCTCGCTAATCGAGCCATACTTGCAGGATGAAAACGCAAAAAAGGTTTTGGAGTCAACTTTTCCTCTGCGCAAGATCGGCGAACCAGAAGATATTGCTGGCGCCGTTAGCTACCTATGTTCTGATGACGCGCGGTGGATTACAGGCAGCGTCCTTATGGTAGATGGCGGGGTATCGGCAAAGCAATGAATATAGCATAATTTAGGAATACTGTGATAATTTCCTGAATTTTGCGGGACATCGCAATGCTTATTATGTTTGAGGTAGATGACACCCTCATGAAGAGGCTGGACATCATTATCCCCCACGAGCGGCTAGATGAGGTAAACGAGATACTCCACGAGCACAAAGTGGGAGGAATGTCATTTTACGATATCAAAGGGCGCGGGCGCGCCAAGCGCGAGCCGGTGGCAGTCGGCCGGGGTGTCATGCGCTATGTTCCCGAATTTGGCTTTCGCACGAAAATAGAGGTACTTGTCACCGATGAAACGGCAAAGGCAATGGTGGCAGACATTATCAAAAAGATTAGCACCGGCTCGGCCTCTGACGGCAAGATCTTTGTTTATGATGTAGCAGAAGCATACGACATTGGCAGCAAGGAAACGGGCGATGCGGCGCTCTAGAAAGAGTTATAATCTTGCGCTCGGAAATATCTGCCATGCAAACATTTGAAAGCAGCGACAGGAGGACAATGCCGGTGTGCTTTACCCCGGAGCAACTGAAAGTCGTTGAAGAGTATGCCAAGAGCAAGGGCATGTTAAACGCAAGCCAAGCTATAGAAGAGCTGGCTTCAAACTAGCCCTATAGAACCATTTCTCCACGCTTTTTCGTTCCAATGTCGACGACTTCGTCGATGTTGGAGATGAATATTTTTCCCTCTCCCTTGAGGCCCGAGCTGGTGCTTTCCAGTATCTTGTCGACCACCCTGTCGACCATCGAGTCGGGAACAACTATCATTATAGTCGAGTTGACGTTAAACTCGGGCGTGTACGTCCCAGTGCCCCTGCCAGAGTGGATCTTGGGGCGTGGGATCTCTCCTCTGCCCTTTGACTCAAAGTATGTGATTCCTCCAAGGTCAAGTTCTTTGAGTGCAGCAAACGCCCTTTCTAGGCGCGCGTGAGGGACGACGGCCTCGATTTTCTTCATAATTTAGATACCTTCCGGCATAAGACCGTTCTTTTATTAAAGTATTTTGTAGACGGGCGAAATAAATTATGTCATGGTGGCACAGGGCGCCAATTCTTGCAGTCAGAGCATACTTTTTGTACCCGTAACGCCACAAAACACGCAGAAGTGGACCTTTTCAGCAGAAAGACGTACAACTGCGCCGTCTGCGGCAAAGAGCTGAAGCACAAGTACAAGCCCAAGGAAGAGTGGGGAATTGAGGGCTACATGTGCAGCGACTGCCACATTGAAAAGACCAAAGAGTTTGCGACCAAGCCGGAGGAGCCGGACCACTGCGCAGTGTGCAAGGAGGAGCTCGGCGACATTGCAGTCAAGCCGAGGTGGCAGTGGGAGATGGAGCCCGGGTCGCTTTTATGCCAACCATGCTTTAACAAAAAGGATGCCGAATACAACAAAAAGTTGATCTATTGCGCCGTGTGTGGAACAAAGATGGGATTTGTACGCTATAATCCAAAACCCGCGTGGAAGATGGAAGGTCAACTGTGCCGCAAGTGCTGGGATTCGAGGAACGCGATGAAATGATTTTTTTCAAGAACCACGAATGCGACAAGTGCGGCAAAAAATTCCGCAAAGTAGAGGAGCTGATGCAGCACCAGCAAATCGCTCACGGGAGCCGGCTGTACGAGTGCAGGGAATGTGGCATGGGATTTGAAGGCATGGAGCAAATGCGCGACCATGCCAAGAGGAATCACTCTTACAACAAACAGCTGGACGAAAGAAAGAAGGGCTAGCTAGATTGCCTTTAGCTGCTTTACAATCGGCGGCCTTGCCTTTCTGAATACGCGAAAGCCGCAGATGCATTTTATCTCTGGCAGGCGTGACAGCTCTTCGACCGTCACGGGAGTGCCGCAGCGCATACACTCATAGATCACGTTTGCGCCTGACGAGGAACCTTCCGAAGCCATCAGGAAAGACGCCGTCTGCCCCCCATTTTAAGCTTTAATCTGACAAAAAGCGGGAGATCTTGCTGTCCCTGCTGCTCCGAATAGCCGACTGCGCGGCTGCCAAAATCGCTATCGGTATCCTGTGGGATGAGGCACTTACATAGTCGAGCCCCACTGTGGAGCAGAACTCAATAGACCTTGGGTCGCCTCCGTGCTCGCCGCAGATGCCTATCTCCATGTCTCGCTTGACCTTTCTTGCAAGCTCTATGGTCATCTTCATCAACCTGCCGACGCCCTTTTGGTCCAGTGTCTGGAATGGGTTTGCGCTGATGATGCCCTTTTCGAGATAGAAAGGCAGAAACTTGGCCTCGGCGTCTTCGCGGCTAAAGCTGAACGTGGCCTGCGTGAGGTCGTTTGTGCCAAAGCTGAGGAAATCGACGACATGCGCTATCTCGTCGGCAATGAGGCACGACCTCACAACCTCTATCATGCTGCCAAACGTTACCTTCAGCTTTAGCTTGTGCCTGTGTTCCACCTCGCGCTTTATCGATTCAAACATGTGCCGAACCGCCGCAAGCTCGTTTACCATGCCCACCTGAGGCACCATTATTTGCGGCTCGACTTTGACGCCCTCCTTTGCGAGCTCGGCAGCTGCCTCGCAGATGGCGCGCACCTGCATCTCGTATATCTCTGGAAACGTCAGGCCGACCCTCACGCCTCTGTGCCCAAGCATCGGGTTTATCTCGGATAGCTCGTGCACCCGCCGGAGCATTTTTTCCCGTCTCAGCATTTCCGATTCGGTCTTGGGACCGCCCGACGACTTTAGCTCAAATATCTGCATCATAAGCTCCTCCTCCTTTGGCAGGAACTCGTGCAGTGGCGGATCCAGCAGTCTTATCGTGACTGGCAGTCCCTGCATCTCCTTCAGTATCGCCCTAAAGTCGGAGCGCTGCAGCATTTCCAGCTCGTACAATGCTTTTTTGCGGTCTTCGTCGCCCTCTGCCATTATCATCCTGACAAAAATCGCAATCCTGTCGTGCTGGTTAAACATGCGCTCCGTCCTGCACAGCCCGATCCCCTCTGCGCCGTATTTTCGCGCCAGCGTCGCGCTTTCAGGCGTGTCGGCATTTGCCCTTATCTTGATCCCCTTCATTTCGGCCGCCCACTGCAGGATTTCCTTGAACTCGGACGTTATCTCTGGCTCTACGGTCGGCACTTCGCCGAGGTATATCCTGCCTGAGGAGCCGTCTATCGTCACCTTCTGACCTTCTGTCACGACAGTCTTGCCGGAGACTGCAAAGCTGCACGATTCAGAGTCGATCTCTATCTGCGAGCAGCCCACTATGCAGGGCTTGCCCATGCCCCTTGCTACTACTGCGGCGTGCGACGTCTTGCCGCCCCTTGTAGTCAGGATGCCTGCGGACTGGAAGAATGCCGGGACGTCGTCCGGCTTGGTATCCTCCCTCACCAGGATCACCTTTTCACCTCGCCTGCCCAGAGCCTCTGCCCTCGCAACGTCAAAGACTGCGATTCCACTTGCGGCTCCAGGCGATGCGGCGACTCCGGCCGCTATTGGTTTTTGCTTGACGTGGCTGTCAATCCTCGGGTACAGCATCTGCTCCAGTCCTTCCGGGTCGATTCGCTTTAGCGCCTCGATCTTGCCGATGAGGCCTTCGTGGTACATGTCAACCGACGTCTTGACGCTTGCAAGCGCGCTCATCTTGGCCGTCCTCGTCTGCAGAATGTATAACTTGCCTTTTTCCACGGTAAACTCGACGTCTTGGCATTCCCTAAAGTGGTTCTCCAGCTTTTCGCACACCTGCTTTAGCTGCTGGTAGACATCTGGCAACTCGGATGGCAGCTGGTCGATGTGGCTTGGGTTCGCCTTGCCGGAGACGACATCTTCGCCCTGCGCGTTTACGAGGTAGTCGCCGTACAGCCTCTTGACGCCCGTTTCGGGATCGCGGGTAAACACTACTCCCGTCGCGCTGGTTTGGCCCATGTTGCCAAACACCATCGCCACTATGGTCACGGCGGTGCCGTTTGCCATATCTGGCGTGATGCCGTACTGACGGCGGTACTCTACCGCCCGCTTGCCCATCCACGAACGGAAAACGGCATCAATGGCGAGTTCCAGCTGCTTGTAGGGGTCGTCGGGGAACTTTTTGCCAGTCGCCGTACAGAGCGACTTGAACGTAAAAGCTAACTTGCGCAGCGCATTTTCGTCGCCAAGGTCCTTTCCAGCCATAGCCTTTTCAAACTGCCTGTCATCTATCCCAAGGGCGGTCTTGCCAAACATCTGGATAAAGCGTCTGTAGGCGTCCCATGCGAACCTGCCGTCGCCACTCTGCTCCGCAAGTCCCTCAACGGTCTGGTCGTTGAGCCCCAGGTTGAGGATGGTGTCCATCATGCCTGGCATCGACACCGGCGCGCCGGATCTTACTGACACCAAGAGCGGGTTCCTGCCGTCGCCAAATTTTTTGCCAGTCGCAGCTTCTAGGCGGCGGATGGATTTTCTGACTTCATCCATCAGCCCGTCGGGCAGCCTCTTGCCCGCCTCGTAGAACTTTTCGCAAATGTCCGTGGTGATGATAAAGCCGGGCGGGACTGGTAACCCAAGCTTGGTCATCTCTGCCATGCCGGCCCCCTTGCCGCCAAGGAGCGCCCTGTTGTTCCCGTCAGCCTCGTCAAAGAAATAGATTGTCTTGACGATAGCGCTGCTCATTTTTCCTCAACAACAATAATTGTTTCCTCACTGCTGGTTTAAAACGTTGTGCGCCTGTCCGGAAGGACGTTCTAAAAATTTCTTAAGCAACGTCGCCCCATACCGTGCCATGGAAGACAAGAAGGGGCAAATGGAGATAGACCACGGAAAGCTGCAAGAATTCCTCGGAAGGGCCGTCGGCGACTGGGGATCGGCGATGGGCGGGCTGCTCGCCTATGCCGGCGACAGGCTTGGGCTCTACAGGGCGATGGCCGGCGCAGGCCCGCTGACTGCAGAGCAGCTGGCGGCCAAGACGGGCACGCATCCGCGCATGATAAGGGAATGGCTTGCTTCGCAGGCGGCAGGGGGCTATGTCACGTACTCAGGCGGCAAATACTCGCTGTCGGCAGAGCAGGAATTTGCGCTTGCAAACGAGAACAGCCCTGCGTACATCATGGGCGGCTACCAGATCCTGCTCTCTGTTTTTCAGGATGCAGACAAGGTGATTGAAGCCATGCGCACCGGCAAGGGCTTGGGATGGGGGGACCACAACCGCCACCTGTTTGAGGGCACAGAGCGGTTCTTTAGGCCAAACTATGTCGGAAACCTGGTTTCGGGCTGGATACCTGCGCTTGAGGGCATGGAAGCGCGGTTAAAGCAGGGAGGAAAAGTGGCAGATGTTGGCTGCGGCCACGGCGCATCAACGCTTTTGATGGCAAAAGCATTTCCAAACTCTACCTTTGTAGGCTTTGACTACCACCGGCCGTCGATAGAGTGGGCGCAAAAGCAGGCGCAAAAAGAGGGCGTCAAAAACTGCCGCTTCGAGGTGGCCGGTTCTACCGACTATCCCGGCAGGGACTATGACCTGGTCGCGTTCTTTGACTGCTTCCACGACATGGGCGATCCTCTGGGCGCGGCAAAGCACGTCAGGGAAACCCTGAAGGCCGACGGGGCGTGGATGATAGTCGAGCCGTACGCCAACGAGACAGTCGAGGAGAACCTCAACCCGGTAGGCAGGGTGTTTTACTCTGCGTCTACGATGATCTGCGTGCCGGCGTCGCTCAACGAAAACGGGCCGGCCCTTGGCGCGCAGGCAAGCGATAGCCAGTACAAGGAAATGATAAAGTCGGCGGGGTTTACTCGCTTTCGCAGGGCGACGCAGACGCCGTTTAACAGGGTCTTTGAAGCAAGGCCCTGACCGATAATTTCAAATCGATGCAGGCCAAGCTGTAGAGGCGGCGGTTCCGCTGTCAGACCTATTTTCAGGCCCCATACCGGTGCTGATACAGCTGCTTGACCTGTTTGGCACGGCCGCATTTGCAGCCACCGGCGCGCTCAAAGCGGTCGAGCACAAATCAGACATCGTCGGCGTGATAATCCTGGCTGCGATAACCGGCATGGCCGGCGGCGTCCTGCGCGACATCACTTTTGGCCGCATACCGCCGGCGGCAATATCAAACCCGCTTTATGTCGCAATAACGATAGCGATGGCAGTGGCGATATTCTTCCTTTACCGGTCGTTCAAGCGGCACGAAGGGCTGTTCTTGAAATTTGACGCAATAGGGCTTGGCGTGTTTACTGTCATCGGCGCGTCGATAGCGTACAACGTCGCGGGATTGAATTTTCTTGCCATGGTCTTTGCCGGCATGATAACGGCGGTGGGGGGCGGCATACTCCGCGATGTCTTTACAAATGAGGTGCCGATAGTGTTCGTCAAGGAACTGTACGCGACTGCGAGCTTTATCGGTGTAGTCGTATTTTTTGCCCTGCTCTATGCCGGCGTCGACGTAAACATCGCGGCGATACCGAGCATAATAGCTGTAACAGCATTGCGCATGACTGCGATGAAATACAACTGGAACCTGCCACGGCCGAAAATCTGACAGTCGCATCTTCTTAGCATTATCTTGCAATGAAATTAATTATTTTCCGCGGTTGTACACATATTGCTTATAGGGTCCGATAGTGGACTATGTATAGTCAAAGGCAGTGTCCCATATGCCTTTGCAAGTCGAGCAACCCCGCCCCTACCGGTTCAGGTAGGGGATGCTCTCTATCTCTTACTCATCCAAGTGCTGTTCCAAACATGTCTCTTATTTCTGATGCGTCTTCAACGTTTGCGCTGTCCTGCGTCCACAGCTGATCGGCGACTGTCGTTGTGGCTGACAGCCCTGCCGCAGAGCCATAGATGACATTGACTGCGCCCGTGTCGTCATTGTTAACTGAGCCTGGGCCCGACACTCCTGCCTCCTCACCTGGCACGCCTACGGCCATGTCTGCATAGCCGTCGTTGTTAAAGTCGCCCGTAGCGACTGCCGCCCCAAAGTTGTCCTGCGTTTCGCTGTCGCCTTCAACGCTGGGCGAATCCTGCTCCCAGCTCTGGTCTGCCTGCAAGAGCCCGTCAGAGCCTTCCGGCAGGCCGGCTGCCGAGCCATGGTATATCTTGACCGTCCCAAGCCCTCCGCCGGTCAGGTCGCCGGGGGCGACGATGCCAAACACTGCAAAGCTGGCGACAAGGTCGTCGCGCCCATCATTATTAAAGTCGCCTGCTGAAATGGTGCCAGCATAGTCTGCAATGCTGTCCTCCCTGCCCACTTGGTCGTCCCTTGTAGACGTTATCGCAAGCCCTGATGCCGAACCATAGATCACTATGGCTATGCCGTTAGAGCCGTAAAAAGAGTGACCGCAGACTGGCGTTGTGCCCTCGCCGCCAAAGTGGGTGGCTGCTCCAAACGCCATGTCAGAATAGCCGTCGCCGTTGAAATCTCCGCTGGCAAGCGCGCCGGGGTTGCCTATACCGCTTATCGGAACCGGGCAGGCGGCCGGCAGGTCGTCGCTGATGCCTGGGCTGCTGCCAGTCCACAGCTGGTCGGCCACAGGAGCTGCCGTTGTGGCTGACAATCCTGCTGCAGACCCATAAATGACGCTTATTGCACCGGCATCGGCTATGGAACCAATGTCCTCGCCGGGGACACCGACCGCAAGATCCGTGTATCCGTCTTTGTTAAAGTCGCCGGCGGCAACGGCCTCGCCAAAGCGGTCGCCCGTCTCTGACGAGTCGCGTATGTTGGGGAAGGGGCCACTTGGCGCGGCATAATCTTGGAAGAACCTCTGATCAGGCACAAAAGTTGCAGATAGCCCTGATGCAGAGCCGTAAATTACGTTGACAAGGCCCGCTTCTGCCTTTCCGTTTATGCCCTCGTTCGGCACGCCAACAACAAGGTCTGCGTACCCGTCGCCATTAAAGTCCGTCTTTGCGCCGGCTGCACTGGCCTGCGGCATTGAAGTGCCGATGGTCGTCATCATCAGGACGGCGGATAATAGTAGTATGACTGCAAACGCTGGCCTTTGCAAACAGCCTCTTAAAGTTAAGACTTGGAGCCTCATGGGGTATGGCAGATCCCTGCGATGTATATTAAATCAGTATAATGCCACTTACCTTACAGTTATACATGAAATTCTTACTGCTTTCTCATCGATGACGCAAGCTCGGCTATCTTGCCGGGCCACGAGCTTGCCTTTACGATGCCACTTGCCACCAGCACGCCGTGCGAGCCCAGCTGGATAGCCTTGGCAACGTCCTCGCCGTCGGTTATGCCGGCGCCGCAGATGACTCTGGACTTGCCTCCCGCTGCCTTTATCGAGTCTGTGATGATCGCCGGGTTTTCCTTTGACACAGCCCTGCCACTACCTATCAGCTCTGGCGGCTCGATGGCGATAAAGTCTGGTGCAAATTCAGCTATCTGCCGGACCTCGTCTGGAGTCCTTGCGCACACTATGGACGCCATGCCAAGGCCGCGCAGCCTCTTGACTATCTCCTTGATAGCCGGCATCATCCCTATCCTGTGCTCGCTGTGGTTCACAAGCGAGCCTGCCGCGCCGTACGATTTTGCAACCTCTGGCACGAAAAAGCCTGTCGTCGCGCCCTCTTTTTCAGAATCGACATGCTGGCATACTACTGGGATGTTGACTGACTGGCAGACAAGCGCCAGCGAGGGCTGCGGAGGCGCGACTATAATCTCGACATCCAGCTTTTTCGCAACGTCCTGCGCTGCCCTGGCGAGCTCTACAGTCCTTGCTGCAGACGCCTCTGCGTAATTTTTGAAATTGATGATGAAGGGCCGGTTCAACGCTTGCCAGCTTTGCCCTTCTTTGGTTCTCCTTCGATGTCGCGGAACTTGGACTCTAGCTTGCTCATGCGAGCCTGGTAGCCCTTGTTATATTCAAGCTCCTCCGGAATGAGCGTTGCTGGGTGGATAAAGCCTTGGTTGCGCATTATCATCGCCCTCTCTGACGCCCACATCCTCTGCAGGTCCCAGTCGACGGTGCCAAAGCCGTCGTGTGGGCCGGTCAGCTTGCCATTGTGCATCGAGAACAGCAAACATGAGACGATCGGGATGGAATAGTTGAGGCTTGCCGGCGAGTTCAGCTTTACCGGCTGCAGCGGCATGTGGTGGCTGCCCCTCGTATTGCCTGCGACATAGTGCGGGTCGTTAAATGCGCTGCCTGCTTCTTCTGTAGCCGGAAAGTTCTTTTGCGTCCTTATTATCATTATGGGGTCGTCCTTGCCGACATACGTGCCGGCGATGTTGTGCAGCCTGTCAGTTGACGCCGATACGATCTGCTCTTCCATGTCGCCTGAAAACACTGCTGAGACCACGTATCTGCCCGGGTACATCAGTGCGGCTTCAAGCTCGGCCTTGTCCTGCCACATTTTCAGGTCGGCTACCTTACCTGACATCACGTCCATTATGCGGAACACAACGCCCTCTGCCAGTTTTTCGTTTATCAAAAGACCTGTGTTGCTGCGAGCATCTACGAACATGCGCCACAGCGGGAAATTGTATGCGCCCGGCTCTGTCTTGTCTGCGGCAAATATGCAAAACACTTCGCTTGGACGCTCGTCCATCTCTATCTCTGCGACACCCGGGCCCATGCCCTTGACGTTGCCCGAAAATGAGTCTTTTAACAAATCCTGTCCGGCGCCATAGAGCCCCTGCTCCTTTGCTACCTGCGTGCCGACGGTAAAGGCGTCCCATGCAAGCTTGTGAATCTTTTCGTTGTCTGCGCCCATCGTGTGCGTCATTATGATGTGGATATCGTCACCGGTATAACCGATGTAATGGTCAATAAGCATCCCCTTTGCGTTCTTGGCAACGAATTTCCTTACTGCGTCCACAAGCTCGTCGCTTGGGCGCGTGTGGCCTCCTATGCCTCCTATGTCGGCTTTTATGGCGCTGATTGTAACTCGCATGTTTTGAAAGGCGCGACCTTTGGTTTAAAACTCTTGCGATAGGATCCTCTGCAATAAATGGGATCTATTGTGTATTAAGAGGGATGTCTGTATCATCTAGGGAGCGCTTGAATTCCCTGCGGGATCGAGGGCATGTTTGTGGAGTTGAATAAGCCTGCCAGAAAAATCCAGAATGTCGAGTAAAGGTACTGGCCTGTCCTGTTCCCCGGCAGGTCCAATAATAAGTTGCGAGATCCGGCAGATGAGGATGGGATTCTTTAGAAAGTAATTCTCGCCTGATTTAGTTGCCATTGCACATTATCAAGATTAACAAACGTGACGGTCCAAGCACACGTCAAGGTGAGATATTGCTCAGCCTTTCTCGGGGATTGATTGAGGGAATGGTCTCCCCTTTGTTATGATGTACAACAGTAGGTATGACGGAGGTAATGATGTGCACGTATATAGCGAAGAGAGAAATCCTCCTTTTGAACGTAGATTTATGCCGCCTTTTGCTAGATCTCTGTCAGTTGCCGTGCTGGCAAAGATTTCGTTACCGGTTGCGACTTAGACATTAACAATAACCTGCGGCAAGACTGCCTTCGCAGGCCAAGTCACTCCTTGAGGAGATCGCTTGAGCCCTTCTTGAGACTGAATATACTGGGTATGCATTCTTTAGCCCTGTAAAATACTGGCCTGCGCTGTCAAAACAAAAATCAGGGCATGAGGACTTGACAATCTCGTACAAATCGCCTCCAATCATCATGCTGTTAGGCGCTGCCATAGAATTTATCTTGCAGCACACGTTCATGGTCGAGCTGATCAAATCCTTAACATCGGAAATACTGCCAAGTGTCTTGACGACTTCGTGCCTGCCATAGTCAGCGCTTATCCTATAGCTAACGGTAGGCAGGGTCTCTGCGTGTAACTTTGAATTAATTTTGCAACGTGCGTCTATCATTCCAAGGCCGCATTCCAGCACTTTCCTAAAGACGCGCATGTCATCACAACCTTTGGTCTCGGGAAAGTAGCAAATGATGCTGTCGCCTGCGATCTTGATAACCTTTGAGCAAAAAATGTCAGCGACTTCTGACAATGAATTTATAAAATTACCATAAAAGGATCTTAACTTTGAAGAATCGGTGATATGCATTGCAGTTCTTGTAGAATTTACCATATCGGCACATAGCACGCAATAATACTCTGAACCAGAAAATTCAATTTCCTTTGACACTATGAATCGCTCCGAAGAAAATGCTTCATTTCCGGCCAATGGCATTTAATCGAAGTTGCATGGCTCGATTATTTAAGATGCCATTATGTTAGCACACTGGATTACACTGGTCTGATATGAAAAACGCGGATGGGGGACACAGGCTTATTCTGGGCTTACTCTCTTGTTTACGAACAAGAATTTGTATAGACTGAGTAACAGCAGGAGCGCTACTAGTAAAAATTTCAGTACATAGATACAAAAAGTTTACTTATGAAAGTGCCCGCTGATAAGCTATATGGGACGCCGTGCCGCAAATTCCACAATAGGACAGGAAACACCGGTGTCTGGCCCCAACGATAATGAACATGTCCGCAACAGCAAAGACAAAAAAGACCAACGTTACCATCGCGCTGGACGACTACATCTTTAAAGAAATAAGAAAAGAAGCCGAAGACTCGCGTCAAAGCCTTAATGCCCTAGTAAGCAATGTATTGCGAAAACACATCAATTTCTACAGGACGGCAGAGCTTACAGGGGTCGTGATAGTTCCTCCTAATGTATTCCAGTTTTTCATAAATGAAACAGATGAAGGGCAATTTGTCAAAGAAATGACAAAAGCGGGAACGGACCTTGTCCCATCGTTCTTTGCGCAAAAAGGTATCCCTCTTACATTCGAAAATATTGTAAAGATAAGTTTTGAGGAGGTTGCAGTCCGTGGGGGAGTAATAAGGAGTGTGTCAAAATACTTGGACAAGCAGGATGGCAAGACATGTCTTTTCTTTAGGCACGATTTTAACATAAAGTGGTCGCGAATACTAAGTGCGGCATTCTCGTACCACATTGAGCATCTATTGCACTATCATACAACGAGCAAGATTTTTTCAAACAGTGTTGAGCTCAAAATTCTAGAGCAGAATCCATAGCAGCCCCAAAGCTTGAACCTCTCCTGAGTAGACTCGGTTTCTCATCTTCACAATGATCCTCTCTACCCGTGGAAAAATTATCAAATCCAAGGGCGAAATATAAATAAAGCCCATGGAGCGTTGTTGCTCTATGAGCGCTAGCAAAAAGCCACACCTTAACATTGTGGTTACAGGACACGTCGATAATGGTAAATCTACTACTGTAGGTCATTTGCTGGTTGATCTTGGTGCTATCGACCAGAGAACCATAGATGCCTATGCAAAGGAATCAGAGGCAACAGGCAAGGGTGACACTTTCAAGTATGCGTGGGTGATGGACTCTATCAAGGACGAGAGGGAAAGAGGTATCACAATCGACCTCGCTTTCCAAAAGTTCGAGACAGGCAAGTACTTTTTCACGCTAATCGATGCTCCTGGTCACAAGGACTTTATCAAGAACATGATCACCGGCGCCTCAGAGGCTGACGCGGCGATCCTCGTCATCTCTGTCAAGCCCGGTGAGACCGAAGCATCTATCGAGCCAGGAGGACAGGGCAGGGAACACGCATTTCTAGCAAAGACGCTCGGCGTAGGCCAGATTGTGGTCGCGCTGAACAAGATGGACGACGTAGGATACCAGGAGGCCCGCTACAAGGAAGTCAGAGATACTGTTGAAAAGATGCTCAAGTCAGTCGGCTACAACACCGCCAAGGTCAACTTTGTGCCGGTATCTGGCTGGAAGGGCGATAACCTCGTGAAAAAGAGCGAGAACATGCCGTGGTACAAGGGCCCGACCCTTGCAGAGGCGCTTGATGCTTTTGAGCCGCCAGAGAAGCCAATTGGCAAGCCGCTGAGAGTTCCGATACAGGACGTTTACTCTATCACAGGCGTAGGCACTGTGCCAGTGGGCAGGGTCGAAACAGGCATCATGAGGCCAAACGACAAGGTAATAGTCATGCCTGCAGGCGCAGTCGGTGAAATCAAGTCAATTGAGACGCACCACACCCAGCTTGAATCGGCAGAGGCAGGCGACAACGTCGGCTTCAACCTCAGGGGCGTCGACAAGAAGCAGATCAAGAGGGGCGACATTATCGGTCCGGTAGACAACCCGCCGATGGTAGCCAAGGAGTTTGAGGCGCGCATCATTGTTATCTCGCACCCGACCGCAATAGCTCCAGGGTACACCCCGGTGTTGCACGCGCATACCGCCCAAGTCGCAGCCACGATTTCGCATTTCGTGAGCAAGATCGACCCGAGGACCGGCGCGACGACCGAGGAGAACCCCAAGTTCTTAAAAACAGGCGACGCAGCAATTGTCAAGATAAAGCCGGTAAGGCCGCTGCCGATAGAGACCTTCAAGGACTTTCCAGAGATCGGCAGGTTCGCACTCCGCGATATGGGAACTACCATCGCCGCGGGTGTCGTCCTGAACATCACTGAAAAGTACGACCCAAGCAAGAGCAAGTGAGAGAGATTAGATGCCCCAGGCAGCAAGAATAAAGCTAACAAGCACGAACCTCAATACTCTTGAAGGCGTGTGCACCGAGATCAAGGGGATGGGAGAAAAGAGCGGGATCAAGATCCGCGGCCCGCATCCCCTGCCGACCAAGCGCATGAAGGTCGTCACCCGCAAGTCTCCTTGCGGCCAGGGCACAAACACATATGACAAGTACGAGCTGAGGATACACCGGCGCGTAATCGATGTGGGCGCAGACGACAGGGCGATCAGACAATTAATGCGTCTAAAGATCCCTGACGACGTCTACATCGAAGTCTCGCTGACTCAGTAACTAACCTTTTACTTTTTTAAACGATTTTTCTGGCACCTTTATCTTGGTTGCTTCCTTTGGGTGCATTATCTTTGCCAGTATCTCAAGGCCGATGATGGTGCGAGGGCTTGGCTTGCTAAAGTAGGCGCCGGCCTCGACTGCATAGACGTTGCCCTTTTTCACGGCCGCAAGTGAATTCCATTCCGCGTTGTTTTTCAGCGCCTTCTTCATCTCCTCTACTGTCCTTTTGACGCCAAAGCCGCAGGGCATCATCACGATAATGTCGGGATCGAATTTGGAAATTTCTTGGATGTCCGTCCTGCGCGACTGCTCGCCTGCGACGCTGATGCCGTTGACGCCGCCCGCATACTCGACCATCTGGGGTACCCAGTGGCCGGCAGTGAAAAGCGGGTCGACCCACTCGACGCACATTACCCTTGGCTTTTCCCTTGCCCTGATCGCCCTCACTGCGTCGATGCGCTTTTGCAGCGACGCAGCCAGTCGCGTTCCTTCCTTTACTTTTCCAACCCTTTCTGCGATGTCCATGATGCTTACAAGCACATCGTCAAGGTCGTGCGGGTCCAGTATCAGCACATCGGGCTTGCCGCCAAGCAGGCTGACTGCCCTGCCTATCTCTTTGGTAAATGGCGAGCAGACTTCGCATAATCCCTGCGCTATGATGAGGTCTGGGTCTGCCTTTTTCAGCAAGTTTTCGTCGACTGCGTAAATGTCCCGGCCAGAACGTACAAGCTCGACTATCTTGGCGTCGATTTCCCTGCCGGACATTTTTGACTGGTCAAAAGAAGGGTGTATGATCTGGGGCTTTTTCTTTGCAGCGGCCGGATAATTGCACTCGTGGGTGACGCCTGTGATTGAGGCACCCATCCCAAGCTTGTAGAGCGTTTCAGTGGCGCTTGGGAGGAACGAGACTATGCGCATGAGGCAAAAAGCCGGAGCGGCCGTTAAAAACCTGACGAAAAGAGCCGGACTTTAGAATGTTCCTCCAAAACTGTTTTAAATTTACAAGGGTCGTTCTGTACAATGAACCGAAACACCACACTAGCTGCAGGGCTGGTGGCTGTTTTTGCAGCCGCAATAATACTGCCCACGCAGTCCGCATTTGCAGCAACCATCAACGCAGAAATCGTCAAGAATGCCGCAAACCTTCAGGATAAGGCATACTCGCCCAATCCGATCAAGGCAAAACCCGGTGACACCGTAGTCTGGACAAACAAAGACACTGCGATTCACACTGTAACTTCAGGCTCTGCCTCCACACCCGATAACAAGTTTGGTACCACTGCTGATGGTAGCCCGGTACTGATATCGCCAAACAAGACGTTCCAGTTTACTTTTGCTGATGCCGGCGAATATCCGTACTTTTGCCAGCTTCACCCGACCATGGTAGGCACCGTGTCAGTCTCTGCTGAAGGTGGCGGTGATAACAATGGCGGTGAAGAGACAGAAAAGTCGATAGATGTTGCAGGCCCTGGTGGTGAAGCTTTTAAGGTAATAAGCAAGTCTGCCGGTGGACATGCCACCAAGGTTACCATCATGCCAAATGACAAGATGGTAAAAGTGGACTTTGATGGTGCCGGTGACGTTGAGCTGACGCTGCCAAACGCAATGATAAGCGGCATTAACGCCGTAACCACGGCTGATGGCAAGACCGTGCAGTTCCAGCAGACCAGCTCCACCGCAAGCGACACGACGATCAAGTTCACGGTGCCAAGCGGCGCAACCTCCGTCAACATTGCAGGCGCTACAGTCGTACCCGAGTTTGGCGTCATAGCCGCGCTCGTGCTGGCAGTATCGCTGGTGGCAGTGATAGGCTTTGCCCGCTTCAAGGGCAGCTCGTTTGGGCTTGGAAGGTTCTAGGGCCTTCCCTCCCCTCCCCTCCTTTTTCAATATTTATTATTAACAGTCGCTGAAAATGCATGGCGTGCTTGCATTTGCGTTGGCAGCGTTTTTGCTCATTGCGCCTGCGATGGCGCAAGAGGTGATAGAGTCGCCAAGCGACCAAGGGACGTTTCTCGTGCGCATCTCGCTTGCGCAGGACAGGCTGCAGGACAACGCAGTCGCCATAACGTTTGCCGACTCGGAAACCGGCAAGGAAATAGAGGACGTGACGTACGACTTTTCCGTGTATTCTGACTCGGGGTTGTTGGTCCTGAACCGGGAGGGCCAGAGCACGCCTGTGCAAAACATGAGCTTTGGAAGCGAAGGCTCGTACAAAATAGTGATATCAAACATCGAAGGGCTTGGTGAAAGCGCAACATTTGGCGTGCAGGTCACTCCCGAGTTCTCTGCTTTTCCGGTCGCGGCAGTTGCGTTTTCCGCACTTGCCGCCTGGCGTTTTAGAAGATTCTGGCGATAATTTATTTATCCTGGGCGCCTATTGCTAGACGATGGCAAAAACCTACCTTGCAGTTGCTTTTGTTGCGGCGGCCCTTGCGCTTGTTTTGGCAGCGGTCCCTGCGCACGCAGAGGGCATGACGAAACCGTCAAGCGGGGGCTCGCTTAACGTCAGCGTTGATCCAGAGTGGCAGCAGGATGGGAGTGCCAAGCTGAAGGTATCATTCTTCAAGCCAAACACGACGACCGTGCAGGAGCACATCGACTATGACGTCATAATAAAGGACTCGACAGGCAAGCAGGTTTTTAGCGCTTCAGGCCTTGCAAATGCCAGCCCGCCATTGCATACTGCCGAGGGCGTTGTGACAATACCGGCTACATTTGGGCCAAACGGCAATTACCAGATAACGGTCGAGATGTATGGCATACTCTTTAACCCGATAAACCCTGAGACTGCCGAGTTTTCAGTCAACGTGACGCCCGAGTTTCCGGTCGGTGCATTGGGCGCCCTGGCTGCGGTGATGGCCGGCGCAATCGCGGTGTTCAGGCTGAAAAAACTCTGGCTCTAGGTCCTCTTGGACAGTGCTATGGCGGCAACTGCAATCCCTGCGACGCCTACGCCTACTCCGACGATGCCTACAAGAAACGCCCTGTCGGCCATGCCCCTCGTTTCGCTGGCAAAGGCGGTGGCATTTTGGGCCGCGCTGCTCGCAGTTTGCGCAGATGTCTTGGCGCTGTCAACCTGCGACGTAAGGTCGGTGATGACGCCCTGCACCTGATTTACAAAATCTTTGGGAAGCCCCTGGCTTCCAGAGCCGCCCTCGGGGAAGGTTAATTTGCTCACATCCTCTACGTCTTCAATGACTACTTTGGTATTATTTGCATCCTGACCTGCTATCTTGCCTGCAAGCACCACGGAATACTGTCCTAGTTCAGAAGGGATGATTTGAGCCGCATAAGCTCCGGCGTGCTCGACGGGCAAGACATTAAGTGGCTTGGTAAGGCCGCCCTTTTTTACGCTGATATCGGCATCTGCAAATGCATTGATGACGGGTTTGCCATCCTTGTCAGTCACAGTGAACACGATTGTATTAAGCTGGCCCTGGAGAGGAGGCTCTACGCCCCATCCTACCTCGACTTTGACATTGCCAACATCGATTTCATTGTGGGCATACGCTGGTCTCAGGCCTATAACTGTGACAAGCAAAAGTGGGATCACCGAGAATGCAAGAATGGACTTCTTTATCATCCACCGGCAAATTCTCCTGCAGCGCATATAACTTTTGGCTCAAGTTCGGGGTTTGTACTATAAAACAGGCAAGAGTCAAATATGGTATGCGCATAATTTCACCATGGCGGCTCGCCACTGGCACCTTGCACTGCTAGCTGCAGCCGCGTTTGCAATCATTGCTTCCCAGCTGGCTGTCCTGCCGCCGGCGTACGGGCACGCCAGCGCCGTCAACTCTTCACCCAGGCCCTTCCAGAGCCTTGCCGCCTCTCCAAAAGAAGTCCAGATCTCGTACAGCGAGCCAGTAGAGCTTTCATACAGCACCGTTACAGTCCTCGGGCCTGACGGCAGCAGGGTCGACCTCAACGACGCGCATTTCGTCAATGGAAACACGCAGACTGTCGCAGTGACCCTGCAGCCCGGCCTACGGGAAGGCGTATACACCGTCACGAGCCGGACGCTCTCTGCCATTGACGGCCACATCACTGACAGCGCGTTTACCTTTGGAGTCGGAGTAAAGCCGGGAGGCAATGGCCCTAGCGGGCCTGCCGGCGCACCGTCGCAGGTGCTCTACCCGCTTGAATCAGCGTCAAGGTTCCCCGGGATGGTCGGCCAGATAATAGTGGTCGGCGCGGCGTTTGGCACGCTGTGGCTGTGGAGGCCACTGGAGAAAATTCCGTGGCTTGCCGGCGCGATATCCTCCCAGCGACTGGCGATTAACAGGAGGATGAGTCTGCTTGTGATAATTGGAACGACGCTCGTACTTGCGTCAAATGTGGCGATAATCTCCGTCCAGGCATATGACATCAAGGCGAGCATTGCCGACGCCATCGCCACCAAGTTTGGCGGCGTGTGGATGACGCGCATGATAGAGGCGTCGATACTGATGATAATCGCAATCTATGTGTGGCGCAAGATGGCAAAGAGCAGCGCGCCGCCAAGCAAGGCCGAAATCCTTGCCATCCTCGTCATGGGCCTTGCGGTGCTTGTAACGTCGAGCCTTATTGCGCATGGCGCCGCCACGGGACAGGTTGCAGCTATCCTGCTTGACTTTTTCCACAATGCGGCTGCCAGCATCTGGATAGGTGGCCTTGTGCTGATGGGCTTTGTCGCCATGCCCAGAATCCTCTCGTTGAAAGACGAGCAGGTCAAGTCGGTGGCAGTCTCGATCCTGATACCGCGCTTTTCGACCATTGTAGTTACGATACTTGGGCTTGCACTGATAACCGGCCCGCTGCTCCTTTACCTGATAGAGAGCGACCTGTCGCTCACCCTTGCGTCGACCTACGGCAAGGTCCTGATGGTAAAGCTCGGCCTTGCCGGCGTCATGGTGGCTATGGGCGCATACTCACAATTCGTCATCCAGAAAAAGGCCGCAGTCGCGCTGACAAACGGCTCAAGCGCCGCAGACTCGTCAGGCGCCCGGCGCTTTGCAAAGAGCCTGAAGGTAGAAGCCGCAATAGGCATCGCGCTCTTGCTGGCAGTATCGCTTATGGCCAACAGCTCGCTTCCCGCAAACGAGTTTCCACAGTCGCAGCAAGAGCTGTCGCAGCAGCAGTCCGCATTTGCGCAGACTGGTGCTGCGTCGTCTGACTACCGGCAGATCCTCTATGCATCGTCAGGCGGTAGGGTGGATCTCACCATAGGCCCCTTTGCAGTGGGACAGAACAAGTTTGTGGCGTCGTTCTACGGCCCTGACGGCAAGCTTGCGTCAGACGTGAGCGGCGCGACGATAAAGATTACGCAGGTAGAAAAGAACGTCGGGCCAATAGCGATCGACACAAAAAAGGTGTCGCCCGGCGTCTTTTCGGCGGATGCGGCGTTTGGCCTGCCGGGTACGTGGAACCTGGTGGTCGAAGGCACCCGGCCGCAATCTGCAAGCATCGTCGCCAGCGCCAGCCTTGACGTGCGCCCTGCCATGGCCGATCTTTCATTTGACGTCAAGGAATACCGCACGCCAACAAGGAGCCAGATGCTCTTTCCAGTGTTCGATCCTGCACGGCAGTCTATATGGTCTGGCGACTCGCTCCTTGGCAGCGGCAGGATATGGCAGCTTGACATCAACACCGGCAACTATGTCGCCCACCGCGTCCAGAACACGACACTTGTGACGCAAGTGGTACTTGACCCCTCAGGCAAGCTGTGGTACATCGACCCGATAGCCAAGGGCACGCCCAAGATAGGCAAGCTGGGGTTGTATGACCCTGATTCTAATACCACCCGCATATTCATGTTGCCTGCTGAGGGCATACCGACCGGCCTTGCACAGGATCTTGACGGCAACCTGTGGGTGCCGATAAGGGAGGCAAACAGCGTCGCCAAGTTCGACCCAAAGACCGAAAAGTTTACGCAGGTCCCGATACCGACGCCTGAAGCCGTGCCAGTCGGCCTGCAGGTCGACCGCGCCGGCAATGTATGGGTTGCCGAGTCGATAGGCAAGATCGCCCGAATAGATCCGGCCACCGGCAATGTCACCGAGTTTGCGCCCAAGGGGGCCAACAAGCTGGAAACGCCCACCGCCGTATACCCTGATCCTTCCGGCTCTACGATATTCATAGCCGAGCACGGTGGCCACACCGTGACTGCGTTTAACACGCTCTTTGAGACGTTCAGGGAATACCCCGTGCTGAACGAGGCAGGGTTGCCCTTTGGCATGGCACAGGACAGCTTTGGTAATCTGTGGTTCGCCCAGCACGAGATAGACCGCATAGGGATTATCGACCCAAGGACAGGACAGGGCACAGAGGTCAAGATACCGACGTCTGGCTCCATCGTGCAGTGGATAACGCCTGACGACAAGGGCAGGATATGGTTTGCCGAGCAGGGAGGCTCGGCACTTGGCGTAGCTACCGTCACCGCTGGCCCTCCGTCGCAACAGCAGCCTGGTGCCGGCCAACAGGGGCAGCAGCCGCCATCCGCAAGCCCCGTGCCACGCATTGGCTTTGCGTTTTCCGACGTGGTAGGCCCGGCAGTGGCCGCAGGAATAGTGCTAAGCGCCCTGTTCTATGCCAAGAGCGCCACTGACCTGAAGCGCAGCGTGCGCACGGCGGAAAAGATGTCCGGAAAAGAATTCTATCCAAAACCAGACTGAATGTGGGTTTAACAACTTTTTATCGTCCTAAAGTGAGCTAAAAGTCTCAGCCTAACGCGTTTAATGACACTGCAATGCAGTGAATTCCGGATTTCTTTATACCGGCCATGCGCACGCAGGCTCATGAACCACCCCCTTGCCGCCGTCCTGGCAAGCAGCCTCGTAGCTGCTACCGTTTTTGGCGTTTACCAGTCGCACCAGGCAAGCATCCTAGCCGGACAGGTCTCTGCCGCCGAACAAAAGGTCAAGGACAAAGAGGCGCGGATTGCTGACCTGCATTCGCAGATAACCACCCTTGCGAGCAAAGAAAAGAGCCTTGAGTCGGACGTGCAGTACTGGAAGGACCAGTACCAGAGCCAGACGCAGGTATACGGCGACCTGAGCGGCAAATACTCTCAGCTGGAACAGGACCTTGGCGCTCTCAGGGACCAGAACTCGCAGCTGGTGGGCGAAAACACGTCGCTAAAATCCAGCAGAACCTTGCTACAGCAGCAGGCAGAGGCGGAAAAGGCCAAGCGCGAGTCGGCCGAGACCAACCTTGCCGCAGCGCCCAAACTCCCATACACCATGATACACGACAGGCAGATAAAGTGGGTATTCAAGGATAGCAAGGGCAACCTCTACAACTGGCAGCTGCCCATAGACACCTACAAGCAGGTAATCGAGTCTCAGCAGCCGCAGGACATGTTGACCCTGCGAAAAAGCGACGGCTCTACCATAACCGTCAGGGATCACACGAAATTTGTCGACGACTGGTCGTTCCGCAAAGTGGTCGACGAAGTCTATGCCAATTCCAAAAGCGACGAGGACTTTGTTTATGAACTATGGTATATCACGTCGCAGATGACTACATACTCGGTGGACATTGGCGAGCAGCCGCGGTGGGCGCTTGAGACCTTTACGGAGGCTGGAGGCGACTGCGAGGACCTGGCCATAGTCATAGCAAGCATGATCAAGTCGTCGTCGCACACCAAGGACTGGCAGGTGCAGATGGTATTTTTCGACCTTGACCATCCTCACAAGGCGGCAGACGTGAATCACGTGGCGCTGTACGTCAAGACTGACAAGTTCTCCAGCTTCGTCGAGACGACAGACAAGAACAATGGGCTGACATTCTGGCATGGCACTATAGACGGATGGTACTTTGACGTATAGGCTGTAGCCTGACCCCCGTGTAAAAAGTGTGGATACTCTGCTGTGTCCAAAAAAAGAGGGGTCGGACCCCCGAGTCCATCAGCTTGGCGTTATGGAGAAGGTGTCGCTGATGTTGTCAAGGCGCGTGTTGTCACGGGACAGTGCGGTCACCGTGACAGAGTATTGGTGGCCTGCTGCGTCCATGAACGGCCCTTGGATGTGGAAAGTTCCTGTGCTGCCGTGTCCTTCCTCTCCCGCAAAGTCGGGGCCCCATGTTACGAACTGTTGCGCCGGGGCAGCATTGATAGGCATGGCACCCTGCGGAACCAGTTCTAGATCCAGTATGCCATCAGTGTCGTCAAAGTTTCTGGTGACCAGCTTACCGGTCGCGTCAGAGACTGTTACCTGGTACGTGATTGCGGTCGTCGGAGGTATGCTCATTTTGTTTGGAATAAACCTGAGGGTGATTCCGTGAGGACTTGGCAGCTTGTCCATCCCTCCTACCTGCATGTCAAAGTTCTTGCCGGTCTGGACTGCACTGCCGACATCCACTATCCCTGATGCTTTTGGATCAGAGAGGTCAGAGTACCTGTATATGCCTGGCTTTGTAAAAGTGTGCATGAACGAGCCTTCGTCAGGCGCTATTTCTTTAGAGCTGATGGCCTCCGGTGGAGTGTAGCCGTTGCCGCTCACCGTGGTCACCGTGTGCTGTCCTGCGCCGTTGTTGGACCAGATCACGGTCATTCCGGCCGGTATGGATATCACGCGTGGGTTGAACACCGAGCCGGGGGATTGTGTGCTTTCAGAAATACTCACGGCATAGGATGGCTGGGCCGACAGGCCGCCCGATGATATTGGCGGCGGAAAAGTCGTATCTGCGAGAGGGTTGACCGCCATTCCGCTCCGACCTGCGCTTGATGAAACAGAATACAGGATCGCCGTGGCCAGAATTGCCATTCCTGCGCATGCTATAGCTACTTTGCCTTTTTTCCTGCTTGACATTTTTCCTGCAAGCATTTTTCTTCTGCCCGTATTTCCACTGCGGAGGATATACGTCGCACGTAACATGCTTAATTAACGAAGTTACCCTATGCTTATCCACTGCCTTGCAGGACTGACACGCGGCAATGGCCGGGCTCATTTATCTGAAAAACCCTGAACGCATCTCTGGAAGGCGCTGCTTTTTCGCATTATGCAGGGATTGCCTGTGGTGCGCGACAGTCTTTGGAATAGGTCTGGCTGAACACAAAACACGTTGCCCAGACTGCCAAAGAGCCGTCGAACTGATACCTCTTGCAGAAGGCGAAGCCTACAGGATATAGAGCATTGCAGAACTGGCGGGCTGGAAATCGCCTTTTTCCCTCGTCTCTTAGCCGGGCACAGGCCCCGCAATCTTTGTGCGAGTAATCCTAAGAAAAAGATTCAGCACAGCCTCCTCTGCCGCAATCAGGCTTGTGCCCGCAACGCCTTGCCTGGACCTGTCTCCTCCTCACCGGTTTTTCTTGGGAATATCCTTTCGTACGGCTCCAATATCGCCCTAAAGAATTCCAGCCCTGTTGGGCTGGCCCGGTAAACCATGACGTGTCGTTTTCCAAATGCTTGCACGGTCTTTATCACAAGCCCGTTTGACTCCATCACGTCGAGTATTGGTTTGTGTTTTTTCATGTTCAGTCCGCAAAAGCTGATGAGCGCCGTCTGGTTCAATTCGCCGTATTCAATCAGTTTTAACATCAAATCCTTGACTATGTAGACCCTATCGCGGGGTGACACCTTTGGCGCAAACAATAACGCGTGTTGCATTGCCTGTATTCAACTATCCATGTTTATTATGGAAAGCGCAAGTATAAATCGTATGATTAACCTTGTTCATCAAGGTATCCGTCTGATAAAATCTGATTTTCCTGCGCTAGTTCATTCTACGAATGAACCGTACCGCTTATTTTAAGTGGAATTTTTCTTATCAGTATGATGATGATACATCTGACAAATATGCGGCTGCTATTGATCGCTGCCGCCGGCCTTGCGGCAATTGGTGCCACCGCGTACGGTGGGGCCGTCTTTGCCAGCCATAGCTTTGAGGCAGGCGTAAGCGGAAGCAACATCCCTGATAACACACATGTCAGGCTCGACGGGCTCGCCCTGCCTCCTGGTGGCGTGCTGCCTGTATATGACGCAAGCCCCAACTTTATCTCCGGGCACCTGCTGCTTAGGTCGCCCTGCGATCCTGCAACTCATGTCCCGGCGGTGACCGTCATCGCGGGTCACATCGATGAGAGCGTGCACGGCACGTACGTGGACAAGGTGCCGCTGTACTACATATCCCACGCGTCAGGCCCGAACAGCTGCGTGTTTCATGCCCACATACCCGATCCGCTCAATGGAGGGGCCGCAAGGGTCACTGACATCGCGCTTGTGAACTATTCCAACCAGGCCATCAGCTTTAGCGGCGGCGATATGGTGGACGTAAACGTCCAGAGGGTCCTCGGGAACATTTCAAACGCGCCTTACAGGACATCACAACTACCTGCCAACCTGACAGGCGGCAATCCCGTATTTGACCTCAACGACGGCGACATGGGCAACGATGGCCTGGGGTTTGAGCATACAGGTGAATAACAACATGATGAGGGCATACATCATCGCAATTGTGGCAATGCTTGTGGCAACGCCGCTTCTGGCGCAGCAGGCCTTTGCGCACGCGCACACTGAACTGGCTGTCTCTCAGGACGCAGTCGTCGCAGGCAAAAAAATACGGGTCGTAGTAGGGCACACCAGCGAGCCAACGTATGGCGCCAAGCCAGGCATTCACGACGGCAAGCATAACCTGGAGGTGTTGCTGAGCGACTCGGAAACCGGTCTTCCGCTGACCGGCGCGATGCTCAAGGCAGACCGGTACTATTTCAAGGACCTCCGGTCCTTCAACAAGGCAAAATCCGTCGCTGACGCAGACTCGGTCGCAAAAGGCACGACTATCGGGGCGGTGTTTGGCGATGCTGGGCACTACATGGCTCGGCAGGTGCAAAAGGCCGGAATCTACGGTTATAGGATCTATGGCAACGTGAGCTACTTTGGAGTCGCATCAGTGCCAATAGATAGCGTGGTGTTTTGCAAGTCGAATGACGGCAACACGACCAAGTTCAACAGCCCCGGGTGGTCTGGCGGGTTTGGCTGCACGCAGGACATCAATTCCATAGCGTTTCCGCCAGAAGCCGAAGTGAAAAAGGCGGTAGCCTATGAAGGAGCGCAGCCGCCGGTGGTCGCAAGCTCGGCGCCTCTGGCCGGAAAGCAGACCGACTTGGGCCTCTGGCTTGGACTTCCTGCTGCGGCGACAGCAGCGGCCGGAGTATTTGTATGGAGGGGCAAGAAAAAGGACGAGGGCTGATTCTCCTTCCCCCCACCTCTCCCTCATTTTTTTTGCGACAAGAGGCAGCAGAGACTTTATCTTTTGACTTTGTACCAATCCGTTTATTAGGCGAAAGCAACCAATTCTATGGTGGATGCAGACAGGCAGTAGTAGTAGCCGCCCTGTACAGGAAGCTGCGAGCAAGCCGCTGTTGCTTGGCCTTACTGCAGCGATAATAGTGGGCATAATCGCGCCGCTGGTATTACCTCACGTCCTGCACACTTCAGTCGTCTACCATGTCATTATACACATTGCAAGCATCATAATTGCCGCCTTTCTGACCATCATCTCTACGATGGCATACCGGCGCGCCGGCGGCATGCGCACACTCTTTATGACCTTGGGCTTTGCCGCCCTTGGCGTCGCAGAGACGTTCTACCTGTTTCAGGCAGCCGGCCTGCTGATGGCATTAAACGTGCCAAGCCTTGACATCGAGGCGTCGCACCTGATACTGCTTGCCATGCTCAGCATGTTTGGACTGGGAGTGCTCAAGGTGAACAAGTGAGATGGAGCAGCAGATGAGCACGCCTGAATTGCTATTGAAGCTGATAGACGCCGAGCCGGGAGTGCGCTACCGGGAGCTTTTGAGGCGCACGGGGCTTGTAAACGGCGTGCTTACATATCATTTGTCGGCTCTTGAAAAGGCCAGTGTGATCAAGGTGGACCGCCAGTCAAGGATTACTAGATACTACCCTGTAAACGTTCCGGACCACGAGTCGCAGGTTCTGGGCTTTGTGAGACATGAGCCGGCCAGAGAGATAATATCGTTCATACTGCAGCAGGACATGTGTACCTTTAACGAGCTGGTCGACCACGTCAAAAAGGCGCCCTCGACAGTATCGTCGCACCTAAAGAGGCTAAAGGACGCCGGCTTGGTTTCAGTCAGGTACGGCGAGTACCAGCTATATAGCCTGTCAAACCGCGATCTCGTGGCAGAAGTCCTTGCCAAGTACAGGGCGACGTTTGCCGACAGGGTCGTCGACAACTACGTTGAAATGCTGGATGAGCTGTAAGGTACCTCTGTTGCGAAAGACGCATGCGGTCGTTTTTGCAGTCTTGCTGCCGTTATTGTTGCTGCTGATGATGATGGTACAGCCTGCCGCAGCAGATCCGCTCACAAACGCCATGAAGAAGGAGCGCATCGGCAACTATAACTTTGAAATCGCGCTGCAGCCAAACCCGCCCGTGTCTGGCGCTGTGAGCCAGATAATGCTGCGCGTGTCAAGCGTAAACGGCGACGACTTGGTCGACCTGCCAGTCACTATCCGCATCGAAAAAAACGGTCACGAAGTCACAAGGGCAGGTCCACTGGTGATCCCATTTGGCCACTATACCTATCCTTACACATTTTTGCAGCCAGGGCGGTACGTACTGTATGCAGACGTCAAAGACTATGCATATAGTGGCGACACGCTGACCTTTACGTTCATTTTCAACGTGGCAGGGCCCAATGACTACCTTTATGTCCTTGTGCCAGGGGTGGGCGCCGCAGGCGCCGGCGCTGCAGGCGCGGTCATGATAATGAAGCGCCGAAGGAAGGCGTGACACGGGTAGGAGAAGGGCGCTCCTTTGCCCCTGCCCGTGTAATGAACAGGCGACTAGCTGTGTCGCTCTAAATAACAATCATGCGTTTTGCATATTATAGCTGTATGGTACATTCGCAGGCTGTACCAATGGTTGAAATATACCGCCTGAGTGTAAAAGTACGTGCTGCGCTACCTTGCGGCTGCGTTGGCAACAATAATTGCTGCAGCGATGTTTTCTGCCACGCCTGCATATGCCCACTTTTTTGGCGCGACAAAGGAGGTGGACGGCTTTCAAATAGTCTTTCAGCCCTACCCGCAGACGCCCGTAATAGGCACAAACTCTACCCTCAACTTTAGCGTGCTTAAGGACGGCTATAACGTCTACAATATCTATTCTGCAGTCACGATGTCGTCAAAGAAGGGCGGACATGTCATATTCCAGGACCCGTACAGGTTCTATGAGATAAGCGACATAACTATCCCCTATCGCTTCAACCAGACCGGCGACTATGTGTTGACGGTCCAGACTAGGATCCCCGGCGACCCCAAGTACGAGTCGCAGCCCCTTGAGGCCAGCTTTGACGTCTCGGCATTTCCGCCCGGCATCCCGCTTGACGAGCTGATGCTCTACTACGTCACGCCGGCGACAGCGGCCATAGCCGGCATAGCCATCTATATGCGCAGTAGAGGAAAACTCTAGGCGAGATGTACTACAAAGCTAATTAATGACGGCGGCGCTTTTTTACCCATGAACAGGTTTGCAACTCTGCTGCTTGCAGCAGTAATCTCTACAGTTCTAATTTCGTACTCGGGTCAGCGCGCCTTTGCCCACACGTTCCAGGGAGGCGACAGCGCCGAGTTCCTCACCATGGTGCAGATTATCAAATCCGAGACTTCTCTAGCCGCAAGCAACCTTGACGACAAGGACACTGCCAAGGACCACGTCGAGCACGCAGCAGAGGCTCTGACCAACTCTACTCTCAAGGAGCTGGCAGAGCGCAACGAAAGGCTGGCAAAAGACCTCCCCGCATCGCTTGAAAGCCTCGATGCGGCGATCGACTCTGGCGCCGACGCAAGTCAGGTGAACCAGAACGTCAAGTCGCTCAGCGACCTTTTGGATGAGGCAGTGACCGTGCGCATCGAGAAGGTGCAGCTTGACAACTCGACAGTCAAGGCGGTGGTGGTGTCAAACCTGGTAAACGAGGCGCTTGAGCATTATGGCGAGGCCATCGGCTTTGAGGGCAACATGACTGACATGTCAAACATGACAATGTCGGACTCTCACTCGACGGGCAACAACAGCACTGGCATGTCGTCTATGGGCTCTGACAGCAACGTGACAGTCGTAAGCGTCGCAAACTACCAGAGCGCGCGCGCCTTTGCGCAAAAAGCGCAGGAACTTTACCAAGAGATAAAGGCGCGGGCCATAAACGGCACCGAAACGGCCACACAGAACCTCGACAGCGCGTTCCCCGACTTTATAAAGGCCATAGACAGCAAGGCCTCGGCGCAGGATGTGATGAACATCGCCCACGCCCGGATCCATCCAAACTTGATGGTGGCGTACAACCTGCAGGTAGTCCCCGAGTTTCCGCTGCCCCTGCTAATGCTCCTGCCTGTGCTGGGTGCAATAATAGCGATAGGCAGGTTCAGGCTGCTGCCTGGCGGCTCTCGATGAATGTACTAGAAACTTAATTAGTACATTCTCCTACCCCGGAGATATGAAAAGGAGGAATGTAGCGGCAGTGATGCTGGCAGGGATGCTGGTAGCCGGCCTCGCTTCGGCCGGCCAGCGCGCCTTTGCCCACACATTTTCAACCGATGAGAACGCCAATTTTCTTGTCCTTATAGAGGGCATAAGAGTGCACCTTGCACTTGCCAAGAGCAACGCAAGCGTCAACCCTGTAATCGCCCACGAACACATAGAGCACGCCATGATGCACCTTGATGCAAACACTCTCAAGGATCTTGCCGAGAAGAACAAGCGGGTCGCGACCGACCTGCCGGCGGCGCTTGAAAAGCTGGGCACTATGATACACGAGGGCAAGCCCAAGGTGCAGGTCTCAAAGCAATTTAGCGTCATAAGCGGCCTCCTTGGCGAGGCAGTCAGCGCCAGAGTCGACAAAAAGCAGCAGGCGACAGGGACCGTTCAGGCGCTGGTGATGGCCGGCCTGGTCGATGAGGCGCTTGAAGCGTACCACGAGGCGTACGGCGCCCCTGAAAGCCACGAGCACTCGATGACGATGAACGACACGATGTCGATGTCCGCCGAGGACGACAATCACGCGATGAGTGACGACCATGAAACACACTCTGCCACTATTACAAACAAGGTCGCCTACGAGTCGTCAAAGGCCTTTGCCACCAAGGCATCAAGCATGTACGCCAAGCTGAACAAGCTGGCACCAAAGGGCTCTGAGGCTGACATGAAAGCAGTCAAGGCCGGCCTTGCGGAGCTGCGGACCGCTATCAGCCACAAGGAGCACGTCGACGACGTGACCATCCTGGTGCACAGCAAGATCCATGAAAACCTGGAAAAGGCATTTGATCTGAAAAAGATGGACGACGACGGCAGCTAATCGCAGGCGAGGGGCAGCGTAAAGGCAAACGTCGCCCCCCTTCCTTCATTGTTTTTTGCCCATATCCTGCCTTCATGCACTTCAACTATGGCTCTTGATATGTAAAGCCCAAGCCCTGTGCCTCCAAGGGCAGACGATGATGCAAATTTCTGGAACAGCCTTGGCATAATTTCCGGGTCTATCCCTCTCCCGTCGTCAACGACGCTTATCGTGGCATGCCTGCCGTTTTTCTTGACTGCAATGGTTATCCTGCCCCTGTCATCGTCAATGAACCTGATCGAGTTTTTTATCGGGTTTGCAAGCACCTGGGATAGACGGATCTTGTCCACGTCGGCCACAACAGGCTCTCCGGCAAGCTCGACTGCGATTTCGATCTTTTTGTCCGCCGGCACAAAGCTCTTTGCGTCGGCGGCGGCCTCATACCTTCTGGTTGAGGTCCACGCGCTCTTTCTGGAGGCTCATCCCTCTACTTTCGATCCTTGCTACTTCCAGTATCTCGGTGGCGAGCTTTTCAAGCCTCTTGGCATTTCTCTCTATCATCTCTGCCTGCTCTCCTGTAAGCACGACCTGCATTGTGCCGTCGTCATCGTCGTTTTTTACGCGCTTGCCGAGGTACAGGGAAACGAGTATCGGAGTTATCGGCGTGCGCAGCTCGTGCGATGCGACGTTGACAAACTCCCTTTGCATCATGTCGTGCATCTCCAGCTTTTTGTTTGCGCTTTCAAGCTGCTCGTAAAGCTGCGTCTGCCTCCAGAGCGACTCGAAAAACGATCGCAGCATGCTAGCAGTCCGCCTGCTGTTGGAGTATATCGTGATGCCTATTGCGTCAGAGAATTTTTCCGCGCCGGGGTTGACCATCTCGGCACCGATAAAGCGCGCCGGGTCGATTATCATGACTCCAAACTGGCTTGCATTCCCTCTGGAAAACTCGATCCTGGATTCAGGCCCAAGCCGCTTTATGATGTGCGAATTGACATCCGTGATAGGGCAGATTATCCTGACGCTTGTCCCCTGCGCAGCCGCCTTCTGGAACTCGTCTATAAGGCCAAGCTTGTCTATCCTCAAAAGCGACCTGTCGTTTGTCAGGATCAGGAGAACCTCTTTTCTGGCAGACCGGGACAGCGACAGCAAGAGCTCGCTGGCCCTGCCGCTGTCGTATATCACTTCAAAGAATTCCGGCTCTGCGCCTTCTTCTAGCTCTCTTATCTTTTGCTCTGCCGGCCTAGCCCTGTTCCAGAGCGTTTCAAACAGGTACTGGTGCTGCTGGACTATTTCCTTTGCGTTGCTGTAGATTATCTGTGGCAGCAGGTCGTCTGCTCTGTTTATGGACGAAATCGCAAGGTACTCCTTGTCGCTTGCAGAAAAATTGCCCCTGATGCCTTCCATATGGCGGACCTCTGCGTAGCCCATCAGCCCTTTTGCATCTGCAAGGTTCTCTTTTGTGATCTCGGTGATAAAGCGCATTTTTCTGCCACTCGAAGTCAGAATAAATCTTTTTGTAGAGCTCGACTCGGGCGATCACCGCCGGGGCCAGCGAACCCCCGCAGGTGTCTATCCTGTCGGCTCTTGCGAAAAACTGGAGTATAGTATCAGTCGCCCTGTCAACGCCTTTCACTACATCAATCCTCCAGGCAGCCGCATCCGCGTTGCCGCCTTGGGATGGCTGAGAGTGCAAGGTCTCTGACTATTAGTGGTTCCTCGCCTGCATATAAGATCTGAGGTACCGGATTGCAGATAAATCAATATATGCATGATAACGACGACGATGATGACGACGACAACAATAACAACAACTGCAAATCTTTATCTTGAGTTTTTGACAAGACTAGTTTGTGCTCCGCTACCACGCCGCACATGTTATCCTAGTCGCCTCCATTTTACTTGTATCCATGTCATCGGCCGCCTACGGCCATGGCCTTGGCTCAGACCAGTCCCTGCCGGTGGCAATAGGCAACAGGCAGGTCACAGTCCAGGCCGCAATCAATCCCAGCTCGCTTGAAGCGGTGGCAGGCGCAAAACCCGTCTTTACCGCAAGAGCGTTTGAGCCCTCAAGCAATTCTACCATAGCCAACCTCAATTATGACATCAAGGTCGAGCACAACGGCGCAGTCCTGCTTGACCAGAAATTCCACTCTGGCGACGGCCTTGTGATTGCAAACCTTGTGCCAGACGGCAGCGCGTCTGAAGCGCAGGTAAACGGCAAGCCCGCCGGCGGCGACGGTAGGGTCGAGGTCAGCAGGGATAATCCTGCTACGATAACGAGCAAGATCCTGTCCGACGGTGGCCTGTACCACATCGCAATCACGCTTGAAAAGTCAAGTCCCGGCCTGCAGCTGGACGGCGACAAAAAATTCGACCTGTACATCAGCATCTCCAAAAAGCAGGATTTCGTCGTCCAGACGCCGGAAGGAACGCAAAAGATGTCGACTACTACCTACTATGCCGACGTGACTGATCTTGCGTTTAACAACGGGACTCTCACTTTTGCGATGCCATTTGACTGGAGGCCGGAATACGTCTCGCAGGTGCCGCTTGTACACATGGAAGTCCAGTTCCCAAAGGCAGTCAAGGAGCTACAGGTCAACGGCTACAGCGGGTCTGTAAACGGCGTAGCCTTGCCGGCGGACGCCATACTTGTCGACGATTATTCTTTTGAGGATTCAAGAGTCGTGCACTTTGTGCTCAACAGCGACAGGCTGTCAAGCCTTGCGCAGAAGGTAAAGGGCGACAGCATGGTCTTTGCGCTTGCACCGGCGGACAAGCCCAAGTTCCCGCTTGACATAATGTCGACTACTGAAAAGTACATGTGGGAGCTTTCGTGGGGCCCGGAAGTGATACAGATAGGCACGCCCACCACGTTTGTAATGAACATACAGGACCCCAAGACGGCAGACCTCGTGCGCAACGCGTCATTTGACTTTGTGCTTGAAAAAGCAGGCAAAGAGGTTTACCGCCAGCACTTGACGTCGGGCCAGGGCACATTCTCCCTTGACTATACTTTTACAGAGGCCGGGACCTACAGGCTTGCGGCAGAGAACATCAACGGCTCCGGTGAGAGCGCACAGCGCAATATCGTAGTCCTGCAGGGGTCGGCAGCAGCACCAGCATCAACACCAACACCGGCGCCAGCAGCGCAAAAGCCCTCTGGGTGCCTTATCGCCACGGCGGCATTTGGCTCAGAGCTGACCCCCCAGGTGCAGCTGTTGCGGGGGTTCAGAGACAACTATATTCTCAAATCGCAGTCTGGCTCGGCCTTTATGGACGCCTTTAACACGATATACTACTCTTTCAGCCCGCAGGTAGCCGACTATGAGAGGCAGCAACCGTGGCTCCAGTCGACTGTCAAGGCTGGGCTGTATCCGTTGTTTGGCATACTGCTTGTGTCGCAACAGGCGTTCTCTGCGGCAGGTGGCAACGACGATGCTGGTGCCGTGCTTGCTGGCGCAACGGCCAGCGCGCTGATAGGCGCAGTCTATGTCGCGCCCGCAGTTGCAGGAGTAACTGCGGCAACGAAAAAGCGCGTAAGCGTCAAGCCGGTGGCCATCGCTCTGGCAGCCGTGCTTGCCTCCCTTGCAGCGACTGCTTTTACGCTCTATGTGAGCAATGAAGCCGCGCTTTCAGTGACCACGTCGCTGTTTGTCGTTTCGTCAGCCGCAACTGCTGCGCTTGCAATAGCAAAACTGGCAGGAAGGCTCAGGTGACGACGTCTTCAAGCCTGCCCTTTCTCTTCGCAACCTTGACTTCTCTTGCGATGCGCCTGCCCATGCTCATGGACTCGTCGTAAAGCAGTGAAGAGTAGGGTGAGCCGTCCACAAACAGATTCGTGCCGGCCACAATCCTTGCCGAGAACTCAAAAGTCGTGAACTTGCCCTCGCTGTCGTAGACGCCTTCGAGGCAAAACGGCCCTGGCATTCCCGGCTTGACGAGCCGCTCGGCTGCGGCGCAAAAGTCCTCGCCCATCCTGTAGACTTCGTCAAGGAGCGACTCTCTGAGGACAAGCGGTATGTTTCCCACGACGGTATAGGAAGGCTCGGCGCTTGCACCCAGCTGCTGTTTTGCAGGTATGCGCCCGATGCCGTCAATGTCTGACTCATAGCGCCTGTCCACGCCCAGCAGTTCCAGCGACTTGGTGACAGGTGAATAAAAGTACTGCAGGTAGGCCGGCACGCCCCGTATGAATTCCTGGATGTAGAGGTCCTGCTCGCCTTTGATCATTTTCTGCTCCACCAGCCTCCTTGCGCCCTCTTCAAAGCTCTCGCGGTTCCATGCAAGGTAATATCCCCTGCCGCCGGCCGCGCCGTGCAGCTTGACTATGCACAGGCCGGCTATGTCGTGTTTTGAGCTGACCGGCCTTGGCGTCTTTAGCCCCGCTTCTTCCATCAGGCGCTGCTTCATCTCCCTGTCCGCCTCCCACCGCAGTATCCATCTGTTGCCAAAGATCTTGGCGTCTATACCCTCTATCTCGTCGCTTGACATCTGCGAGATGAGCGTGCCATGTGGGACGATGATGGCGCCTGCGAGCTTTTTCTGCACTCCTTTTTCCAGGATCTCGCGGAAACTGTCAACCACTATCATGCTGTCTATGAAGGGGAACCTCTTGTAGAGGCTGACGCGCTTTTTCTCGCACACAAGCAGCGTCTTGAAACCCTCGTCCTTTGCACCCTTTAACACCTGCAGCGCGCAGTGCGAGCCCAGCGTCGCCATCGTGTTAATAGCTTTGCCTGCCAAGACGATTGATGGTTTAGAAAGTGGAGGTTAAAATCCTTCTTGCTCAAAAAAATGGGGGATGCCTGGTTTTTGCTAGTAGTAGCTGATGTCGAGCCTGTGCTCCGATCCTCTCTCTACCTCAAACCCGCTGACAGTCTTGCTCGTCCCATCGGGAAACGCCACCATGATTATGTACTGGCCCGCCGGCAGGTCAAAGTAGTACTGGCCGGTCAACGTTACAAAGCTGTTCACGGTGTATCCTGACGACTGCTCTGCCGCCACTACGGTTGCGCCTATCGCTGGCACGCCCTCCGGCCCTGCGACGTATCCATGCAGCGCGCCCGGCTCACCTGACGATAGTAGGAGGGCAGGTACATTTGCGTCGGGCGCCATGCCGCCGCTGCTCGCCGCCAGGGCTGCAAGCACGATTGCGCCTGCGATGCCTATTGCCACATATGACCAGAAATGCCCTCCTTTCCTTTTCTCTACGCCTTCTTTTGCAGCATTCCCTGCCGGCGCACGCCGCTCGTGGTCCCGCTCCTTGTGTTCGTGCGACGCCCCGTACGCCCCTATGTGGCCAGTATAGTTGCCCGTTACTTCTATCACGTCGTCAGAGTCAGATATCTCTTTGAGCGCCTGAAGAGTCAGCTTTTGGTTTGTCACATAATGGGTGCCATTGTCGTATATTGCAGGGCTCATGCCCGTCCTGCTTATGATGTATTCTCTCCCTTTCTCGGGGTCAAGGCCTTCCCTTGTGAACACCTCGACAATGTAGACCGGCTCGACACCAGGGTTTTCCGCCTGCCGCAAAAGCAGGTCATCCAAAAGTGCAGGGTCGACCTTTGGCAGGTGTTCCCTGTACTTCCTTTGCAGGTCCTCAAACTTGGCCTTGATTTCCATGGTAGTACTTGACATGGGAATACTTTGGCGCAGTAAGTTGATATTGCATCTTTAGCGCCACTGCTCAGCTTTTAGCTGCGCCGCTTATAACTCTTAATTACTCCCGCTCGTTTTTGTATCATGAGCACGTTTGAACCCGCGGCTGCGGCAGAGCTGTTTTTAGAGCTAGCAAGCGAAACCCGGTGCGCGATCCTCGCGTCGCTTCTGGGCAGGCCGGCCAAGCTGAGCACGTTTGCCCGCGATCTTGGCGTCACGGTGCAAGAAGTCCACCGAAACGTCAACAGGATGGCGGAATTCGGATTGCTGAGGAGGGCCGACGGGGTGTTTTACCTGACAGAGTTTGGCAGGATGGCCACGCGGCAGGCGGAGGGCCTACTTTTCATGAAAAGCCATGCCCGGTTTTTCGAGGAACACACGCTTGACGGCCTGCCTGACAAATTTGCGCAACGGATTGCTGCCCTGCGGGGCTGCACGCTGGTGAGCAGCGTCATGCCCGTGCTTGAGCGGCTGAAAAAACTCGAGGCTGGCACAGATAAAAAGCTCAAGATAATGGTGTCGCAGGCGTGGGTGGAGGAGGGCAAGATACTTGCCCACAAAGCATCGGAGGGCGCAGAGGTGCAGACGCTTGTAGGCAAAAACACCGTATTTCCAAAGGAGGTGATAGAGTCGATAATGCCGCCGCTGAACAAGCTGCGCAGCGCCGAGATGATAAAAAGCAGGATGGTGGACCACGTGAGCATCGCGCTCTACATATCAGACGTCCAGGCCGCAGTCATGTTTCCCGCTACTGCAAAATGAGAGCCTGATATGGGCTCGATGCTTGCAGGCTCTGATCCTGCCTTCGTCGAGTGGTGCAACGACCTTTTTGACCACGCCTGGTCGCAGGCCAGACCGTTTGACATCCGGAAGGTGAAGGTGGTCTAGATTTCATATTTTTATTGCCGGCGTTTCCTACTATACGCCTGTGGAGAGCAGCAATAGGATAGCGCACACGGCAGAGCACGCGTTCATCGGCGCCCTGCAAAAGCTGCTCGGCCGCACTCTTTGCGTGCGCAAGGTAGAGCACAAAAAGGACGGCAACAACAACACTGCCTTTATCGCTATTCCAAGCCTTGACATCGATACTGTGGTCAGGGCCGAGATGATGGTAAACGACCTCATCGCACAGGGACGTACAATTGCGACGCGCATCTACCCTACGCTTGAAGCAGCGAGGGCAAGTAACCCCGGCCTGCGGGCAAACGAGGAGAGGATTGCCGGCGAGGTGAGGGTGGTGGAGATACAGGATCATGACGTGACGGCGTGCGCGATGGATCATGCGGAAAACCTGAGCCAGTGCGAGTTCTTTTTGGCAACGCGCCTGTCAAAGAAGAGTGGCAATGAATATGAGGTGGATTTTGTCGTGGGCCGCCAGGCAAAAGAGGCAGCAGTCGCGCTGGCTGCAAAAATGATGAAGGTGTGCGAAGAGCTGGGAGCAAACCCAAACACGGTAGAGGCCACCGCAAAAAAGGTGCGCTCTGACGCGGAGGCAAACCTGCGCAAACTGCGCTCACTCAGCAGGCAAAAACTGGAAGAGGGGATTTTGCCCCGCACAGGCGGCAGGACATTGGTGTTTTCGGGCGTGTTTTTCGGCCTTGCAGAAGACCAGATGATCGAGTTTGCCGGCGAAAAGATAATATCGTCGCCGGGAGCAGTCGTGGCAATAGCCAACGTCGGGCCGGAAAGCGCCTACTTTGTGTTTGCGAGGAGCGAAACGCTCGTCGACCTTGACTGCAACAAGGTATTTCGAGAAGTCGCCGGCGCAGACGGCAGGGGAGGCGGCAAGCCGCATTTTGTCACCGGCGTCATAAAGAAAGACAGGGCA
>JBDUUM010000020.1:0-8744 GCA_039938615.1 Nitrososphaera sp. | reverse complement strand
TATATTTATGCTATGGGCCTTGCCAGCCGGACGTGGACGAGCTGCGGGCTCTGCTTGCTCCTCTGCATCATTATCCTAGGTTCGTTGCCCGACCTGCGGAAGTATGACGCCAGCACCACTGCCCAGGGCAGGACGTGCTTGCCCTCCGCCTTTGACTGGAGGCTGACTATGTTGTTTCCCCTGTCGTGCCGTGCGCCGCCAAGGCAGCTGATCTTTAATGCCGAGTCAACAAGCTCTAGCATCTCTGCCGCGCCGATGCCTGCAAAAGACAGCCCGTACTTTTTCTCCATGACTTCCAGCAGTTCAGACGACGACGGGTCCTCGTTGTTTATCGCGCATTCAAGCATGTGCGCCGACAGGCCGTTTTCGACGGCCCTCGCAAGCTCTATGGCCCTGGCAGCCATCGCCACCGGCTGGCCGTCAAGGACGTGTTTCAGCTCTGTCGCCTTGCCCCACAGCTCCTCAAAGCCCCTGATCTGCAGCGTCCCGTACGCGTCAGGCGAGGCAAACAGCGCGGCCTTGCCGTTGCTCGAATCGATAGAGAACATGTGCGCCGAGTCGATTATCAGGAGGTTTGAAGAGACATCGTCGGCCATGCGCAGGTCAATGTCCTCCGGGAGCGAAAACAGGTTCTCGCTTCCGACGCATCGCGAGTCTACGATAAAGCGCACCCTGGCGCCGTTTGTCACCGCCTTTACCAGCTGGCTGCGGCACTGCGATGCAAGCCTGAGTCCCCACGCGTCCAGTGTTGCAGTGACGGACGACCGCGATGTGGCGATCAGGCTGCCGACCTTGGCAAGCGCCGAGTCGGGATCGAGTATAAAGTACCGGCGTTCCTCAGAACCCCTGGGGCGCGGGCCCTCGTCGTTTATCTTCTGCAGACGCTCCACGATCTTGCGCATGTTTTTCACCCTGCGCTCGTGTAGGTTAACGATCTCGCCAAACGCCTCCTCCGGAGGGGTGGCGCTGCAGATGAGCGGTTTTTGCTTTGAAATGACTGCGAGCCTCTTTTTCTCCAGTTTCTTGACCGTCTGGTACACCTTGGTCCTAGGCAGGTTCGCATAATACGCAAGGTCGCTTGCGGCAAGCGAGCCACGGCCTATCATGGTAAGGTAGGCGCGAGCCTCATATTTGGAAAGGCCAAACTCCTCAAGGCTGGAAGGGAGATCACCACTGCTGTTGTTATTATTGTTATTAGCAGTATCGGAATGCATCCGACGTCTATTTTCTGGCTGAAAAGGTAAAACGCTGGGTCAAAGCTTTTGCGCCGACGCCAGAAAAAATGCTGAGCTGTTACCGCGCACGCGTGTTACCGCAGTGACAAAACGTTTAGGCACACCGGTCGTATTATGGCAGGGCAAGGAGCAGTTGGTGGCATATATGACATCAAGGTGGGTAAAATCAGAATCAGTGGTTAATAACAACGATTCCGCAGTTTCGCCAAAGCCGGGCGGGCCCCTGAGGCCGAGGCTTGAGGCAGTGCAGAAGAGGATAGAAGTCCAGATAGCAAGGCTGGAGGCGCTCTCTGGCGAGCTGAGGCTGCGCGACGAAGACACGTTCCGCAAGCTGATGGGTGCAATAAAGGAGAGCAACGCCCAGTACTCTACGGTGCTTTCGGCGGAACTTGCAAGGGCGCGACAGGTAAGCAGGGTCGTGGCGATTTCAAAAGTGGCCCTTGAGAAGATACATTCCAGGCTTTCGTCTGCCGGCGACTTTGGAGACCTCGTCATCATACTTGCCCCCGCCATGGCTGTTGTCAAAAACGTCAGGTCGTCTCTGACGCCGTACGTGCCAGAGATGGAAGAGGAACTGGGCGTGATCTCGGAGCTGCTGTCAGGCATACTGGTGGATGCTGGTCAGGTGGGCGGCTACACCATCAACTTCGAGACGGCAAACGAGGAGGCCGCAAGGACAGTTGAGGAAGCATCCCAGACAGCAGAGCAAAAGATGAAGGAGGAGTTCCCCGGCATCCCAGACCTCCCGGTGATCCCAAAGGCTGCCTAGCCGCTCTCTCTGCTGCTCCTCTGGCTGGGCGGAAAAAGGCAGAGCCTCCTTCAGTCACCTCCGGCAAGCTTGCTACCCAACATCTTTTGACCCTGTTGTTTTTCGTCGTCTTTCCGGCAGCATTGTAAACGCCTTTGTTTTTCAAAAAGGACAGCAGCACAATACGGGAGAGGGCCACCGTAGCTCTGGCTAACCTGCAGCGAAACGCATACGCCATGAGCATGCTGAGGAGCCGGCTGGAGTCGCGCATCAACTTTATCATGACAGAGAACGCAGGCAAGAGCGGCGAGTACCACGAGATGACAAGGGTGCTAGAGCTTGTAAAGAACAGCGAACTGATATTGAATGAACTGTCTGGCAAGATCGAGTCGGCGCGCTTTTTGGAAGAGTTTATCTCGATAATTGACAGCGCTGCGTCGTCAGTCAGCGAGATAAAAGTCGACGTGGAGAACCTCGTCCCGGTCGCCGAGACCGCGCTGCAAGAGATGCACGACGCCATATCGAGGATATCCGGCGGCCTGTACTCTGCCGAGTCGGCAGAGCAGGAGCACCTTGAGGCGCAGCAAAAAAAGATACTGGATGAAGCAACGGCGGCTGCAGCTGAGCCAGAGCCACCGATAATAATAACAACCGCACCTGCCGCTGTCGTTGCGCCGGCTGCAGAGCAGTCAGAACCGGCATCAAAACCTGCTGCGCGGCAGGCCTCTTCTGGACAAGATGTCGAGAGGGAAGCCGAGCTTGCCTAGGTGCAAACTTTTTCGCTAGCTGAGCAACATAGATTTACACCAAGGTAATTCAAACGCAGAGCCAATTCTGGCTAGAGCTGTAAATTATATGAGTCTCGCACCACAAGAACTTGAAAATAGCGCTAGCAAGTATGCAGCCGAGGCGATCAGGCTCGATTCGCAGGGCTCCCGGGGAATGGCGATCCAGTCATACCAGAGGGCAATCGAGGCATTGGTCAAGCTGGTTCAGATATACCCTGATTACAAACTCAACAAGGTGTACATGGAAAGGGCAAATGCCTACCAGAACAGGATAAAGGCCCTCCAGATGTCGCATGGGATAGAGGAAGAAGAGGAGAGGCCGACTGCCATCGAGAACAAGGTCGAGCCGGCCAACGGCAATGGCAACGGCCATGCCAGGGGCAGCACCGCGCCGGCCAAGTCGGGCAACGTCGAGACCCTCAAGGCCGATTTTGACGACCTGGTCATGAAGGAAAAGCCCAAGGTCAGCTGGGATGAGGTCATCGGCCTTGACGACGCCAAGCGCGCTATCCGTGAATCCATTTCATACCCCATGAAGAGACCCGACCTGTTCCCGCTCGGGTGGCCACGGGGAATACTGCTCTACGGCCCGCCGGGGTGCGGCAAGACGCTCCTGGCAGCGGCAGCCGCTGCAGAGATTGACGGCTACTTCATCAATGTTGACGCAGCGTCGATGATGAGCAAGTGGCTTGGCGAGGCAGAGAAAAATATTTCCAAGCTCTTCAAGATGGCCCGCACGCTCAATGAGAACGAGGGCGTGCCGGTGCTCCTGTTCATAGACGAAATCGACTCGCTCCTTGGCCAGAGGAACAGCGAGGTCGGAGGCGAGGTAAGGGTAAAGAACCAGTTCCTGACAGAGATGGACGGCATAAACGGCAAGTCAAAGGACTCGCAGCTCTACGTCATAGGCGCAACGAACAAGCCCTGGAGCCTTGAAGCAGGGTTCCTGCGAAGGTTCCAAAAGAGGATCTACGTCACGTTGCCGGACAACGCTTCCCGCACGAACCTCTTTAACCAGTACACCAAGCCGCTGATAACTGACGGCAGCCTGAAATCTGAAGAGCTGGCCAAGATCGCAGAAGGCTATAGCGCAAGCGACATCAAGGACATCTGCCAGTCGGTGCAGCTGAGAGTCGTCAACGAGCTGTTCGAGAGCGGCAAGGCAATGGAGGCAGGCGCAAACCCGCGTCCGATAGGCACGGGCGACTTTAAGGAGATATTAAAGATCCGCAAGCCCTCAGTCAGCGTGGACATGATAAGAGCATACATGAGGTGGAGCGACCAGTTCAAGGCGCTCTGACTCTTCTTCTTTCTTTTTCTTCTTTTTCCTTTTACATATAATAATAACAAGCGAGATGCGACGGTGGGGCGCAAAGAAAAAATTATTTTGCCGCTTGCGCCCCACTTACTTCTTTGTTTCGCCCTTTTTGTAGCGCTCCATCGCTTCCTTTATCTTGGCCTTGGCCGTCTGGGCGTTCTGCCAGCCGGTGACCTTGACGTACTTGCCCTTTTCAAGCTCCTTGTAGTGCTCAAAAAAGTGCTTTATCTGGTCCTGGATGTATTGCGGCACGCTGTTGATGTCCTTGACATCTGAAAACGTCGGGTCTATCTTGGCCACGGGCACTGCGACCACCTTGGCATCTTCGCCTTCCTCGTCTGCGGTAATGAGCACGCCTACAGGGTTTGCCCGGATGACAGATGTCGGCACGACTGCATCGTTGCCAAGCACCAGCACATCGACAGGATCGCCGTCCTTCTCTTTTGTCTGCGGCACAAAGCCGTAATTGCAGGGGTAAAACATTGCGGTGAACAGCTTTCTGTCCACGAAAAGCGCGCCCGTTTCATCGTCGACTTCGTACTTTATGTTGCTCCCTTTTGGGATCTCGATTACCACGTTGATCTCTTCTGGCGGGTTCTTGCCAGCCTTGAGGGTGTCTACGAGTGCCAAGTTTTATCGGCATTAACGCGATTGATTCAAGATATAACCCTATTGGCAAGCGAGACAGATGCCAGTAGCAGCACAATCTTGCGGCTTGGCGTTCCATACCTGCTAAATATTATTTTCACAAAGAAAATGCGCATATATATGAGCTCAGACAGCGCAGAGCGGCAAGAGATTAAAGAGGAAAACGACGAGCTGCAGGATGTCGAGCAGTTTGAAAAAACCGAGGAGTTTGAGGAGCAGGGCTTTGAATACGGCGCGCCCCTGGATGACGACCCGGAGCACTCGTACAGCGAAGAAAAGGACGAGCCCGAGCAGCAACAGGCGACGGAAGAGCAAGAAATAAACCAGTAAGATATAAACGGGCCGCATAGACGCATATTATTTTGCAGATGGAGTTTAACGCCCGTTTCGACGCCAAGGCGATCGAAAACGAGGTCCGCAGTTACCTGGACGGCATCGACCTGAAGGCGATGCTCGAAAACGAGCTTGCAGGCAGGCCGCCTGTGGGCTATATCGAGGGTCCGCCAACGATGAACGGCGAGCCACACGCAGGCCACCTCCGGGGCCGGGTGATAAAGGACCTGTGGTACCGCTTTAACACGCTGCGCAAGAAAAAAGTGGTTTTCCGCGCAGGGTGGGACACGCAGGGCTTGCCGGTAGAGCTGGCGGCTGAAAAAGAGCTTGGCCTTACCGGCAGCAAGGCAGAAAACATCAGCAAGGTCGGCATCGAAAAAATCGTCGAGACGTGCAAAAAGCTGATCCACTCGTATAACGAAAAGTGGGTGGCGATGGACAGGCTCCTTGGCATGTCGTTCAACTATGAAAAGGCGTACTGGACTTACAAGGACGATTACATCGAACGGGAATGGCAGATACTGAAAAAGGCGTGGGAGCGAAACGTCATGACGGAATGGTACAGGGTGGTTGCATACTGTCCGTCATGCCAGACATCGCTTTCAAACGCCGAGGTCAACCAGGGGTACGAGACGGTCGAGGATCCGTCGTTTTATTACAAGGTCAAGCTGTCAGACGAGGACGCTTACCTGATAGTGTGGACCACCATGCCCTTTACCATAGTCACCGACGAGATGGTGGGAGCCAAGCCGGAAGCGAACTACTCGTACGTGTGGGTCACAAGAGACGATAATAACAAGGGCGGCGAGCGGTGGATAGTCGGCTCTGACAGGCTTGCAGAGCTGATGAAGGAGCTCCGCATTGAAGACTACAAGGTGGAAAAAGAGGTCAAGGGCAAGGACCTTGACGGCCGCCATTACGTCCATCCGCTGTTGCACATGATACCGGGGCTTGACGAGCTGGCAAAGGCCGGCTCGATACACTTCGTTGCAGCAGAAGAGTTTGTGGACACGGCGACAGGCAGCGGGCTTGTGCACCTGTCGCCGGCAAACGGCGAAGAGGATTTCGAGATAGCGCACAGGCGAAGCGTCCCGATCTTCGTGCCGATAGACGACCGCGTAGTTTTCACCGAAAAGGCGGGCGCATTCAAAGACCTGTTTGTGCGCGATGCCGACGTCAAGGTCTTTGAGGCGATGAAGGCTGCAGGTGCCTCTGTCAAGATGGGCCGGCTAAAGCACCAGTACCCGACGTGCTGGCGGTCGCACCACAAAGTAGTGTGGCTCGCAATGAGGGAATACTTTTACCTCATTGACAGGCTCGGCGACATGCCTGTCGAGTCGGCGCAAAAGGTCGATTACTTTTTCGAGCAGCCCAAGAACAGGTTTGTAGAGATCATCAAGGAGCAGCACCCCTGGTGCATATCGCGCGAGCGCGTGTGGGGCACGCCCCTTCCCATATGGTCCTGCGGCAAATGCGGCCACAAAGAGCCGCTGTTCAGCAGGGCAGAGATCGTCAAAAACGCGGTGGAGTTGCCAGACGGCCCCGATTTTGAACTGCACCGGCCATGGATAGACAGGATAAGGATCAGGTGCGCAAAATGCGGCGCTGAAATGCAGCGCGAGCCTTTTGTGCTTGACACGTGGCACAATTCCGGCGCTGCGCCCTATGCGTCGCTCAACGACCAGGAATACCCGGAGCTGATACCGGCAGAGTTTTTGACCGAAGGCATCGACCAGACCAGGGGATGGGCATACACGCTTTTGATGGAAGGCGTGATAATGAGGGACGCAAGCCCCTACAGGTCGTTTTTGTTCCAGGGCCACGTGCTTGACGAAAAAGGAGGCAAGATGAGCAAGAGCCTCGGCAACGTCATCGAGGCGCGCAAGCTGCTGAGCGAAAACCCTGTCGACCTCATCCGGCTGTATTTCATGTGGAAGTCGTCGCCCATTGAGGCGCTCAATTTCAGCCTTGACGAGATGAAGACCAGGACGTACCAGATACTCAGCACGCTCCACAACCTGCACGTCTATTTCCGGCAGAACAGCGAGTTTGACAAGTTCGACAATGGCAAACACACGCTGAAGTGGACTGTCGACAACGGCTTGCTTGGACCCACAGAAGTCTGGCTGCTTTCCAAGATGCAGGGGCTTGTGGCCGAAGTGACGCAGGCATTTGAGCGCTGCAGGTTCCATGAAGGCGCAAAGGCAATCGACAGTTTCATAATCAACCACCTGAGCCAGACCTACGTCCCGCTGACCAGAAACGTGATATGGGATGACAGCGCCGAAAACCTCGACAGGCGGCTGGCCGTGTATGCGGTCCTCGGGCACGTGCTTCAGAAAATAGACATCATGCTGCACCCGCTGTCGCCTTTCATCTCAGAATACCTTTACCTCACGTGCTTCTCTGGCGCCAGAAAAAGCGTCCTTTTAGAGAGCTGGCCGGAGGTGGACGAGAAACTCGTCAACAGGAAGGTGGAGGACGCCTATGACATGGCAAAGGAGGTGGTGTCGCTTGCCAACGCGGCCCGGAACCGGGCAGGCCTGAAGAGGCGCTGGCCTATTCAGGATGTCACGATCTGCGGCACGCACACGGAACTAAAACCGCTTGAAGTCGCAGGGGCGGCAGAGTCGCTGAAAAGCCAGCTCAACGCCGAGAAATACAATACTGTCCAGATAGCCGCCGGGACGCAGCTTGACAGAGTGTCAAGCCTGCTTGCGGCAAAAATGCCAGTCGCAGTCAGCGTCACGCTGGTGAGGAAGAACGTCGCGCCCAGGGTAAAGGCAGACATTAACGCCGTGGTAAAGGCGTTTGAAGGCGTTGACAGGCTGGCACTTGTTTCAGGGTTAAAGTCAGACGGCAAATACACTCTTGCTTATGACGGACCAAAATCAGTCGACCTTGCCCCGTCTGATGTCGACATCACATACAAAGCCACTGAGGGGTACTCGATGGCAGAGCGGGGGAGCCTCATTGTGTTCGTATCGACTGCCCGTGACAAGGGTCTGATAGCAAAGGGGTTACTTCGCGACCTTGCGAGGAACCTGCAACAGCTGAGAAAAGAGCGCCAGTACAATCCAACCGACATCCTGTCTGCGGCATACGTCGCCGGGCTTGGCGATGACGACGAAACATCTTCATTGACGGCGATGAAAGACGAGCTGATGTATCTCGTGCGAGTAAAGACAATAGTGCTGTCAAAAGAGCTGGTGCCAAACGTCAACTACAAGAAAATCGACATTGACGGCCGCGAGTTTTCCATCTCTGTCGAGTAAGATTCCCAGTTGTACTTGACTTCAGGCAAATTGTAACCCCGCAATCAGACCTTCTTTTGGAGGGATGCCGCAGACAGTGGGTATAGCATCTGGATTTAACTGCCTGGCCCTTGCTCTAGCCTCGTGTTCATTATCGCCTGAGCCAATGATTTTATTCTCCCAAATTGCAATGTATTTTCCTTGATGCCTGACCAGCTCGGCAGGGTCCAGTTTTGAAGGAGAATAGATCAGAGGCAAATTCTTTTTCCGCTTCTCTGCAATCATTTCTGCTAGGTAATACGTAACGAATATCAACCAAGTAAATAGGCTACACTTGTGCTTGGAGTATATATACTGCGCCTTGCTACAAGCGTGACAAAAAGTAGGGCATATTTTCGTCACACTAGATGGCAGGGTAGG
>JBDUUM010000019.1:0-17095 GCA_039938615.1 Nitrososphaera sp. | reverse complement strand
GCGTTCTTCCACAGCATCGACATCATGTCCACCTCCCGCTGGTTCATGTCTTCAGTGTAGTAATAGCCTCCTTTTTCAAGCAAGACTACTTTCATGTCAGCACGCGCAAGCTCAGAAGCAATTATTGCGCCGGCTGCGCCGGAGCCAATTACGCACACGTCGGCGCTTTCCACGACATCGTCTTTTACCTGCTCCGGATAGGGCATGTCTTTTGCCTTTTCGTGCCGGGGCTGCAAAAGCGGAGCTTTTCTTCCAAGCACGAAAATTTTCCCCAAAAACGTATCCGTACCCGAATCGTCAGGCATGGCTGCGCTCCTCTTGGCCGGGATTTTTTGGCAGCCTGTATTTTCTGTATGACCGCCGCTTCAAGTGACTGTGCTTTTCTTGACAGGGATTTTTTGGCAGCTTGGTCGCAGGAAGCCCATGCCTGCCAGGCGCATCTGGGTCGGCATATCTTATCCAGTCGTCCACAAAGTCGAAAAGCTGCTCTTCAAACCTTGAAGGGTCTACCTTCTTCCAGTCGACGGTGTCAGCAGCAGATTCGACAAAATTTTTCAGGACCCTGTTGCTGCAGCCCACGTACGGGTCATCAATGGGCCCACCGTCAAGGACGATGCGCAGGTTCAGGTTCTCCCATCCGTCTATCGATGCTGCGGGGCTGCTGAAAAGCTCGGCAGAATTGCTGTACACAGTGACAAGACCCACGTTATAACCGCTGACGACATTGCACGATACGCTGAACCTGCCGGAACTGTCCGTATAAACGGCGGCAAGCCGGACTCCTTCATACCCGTCGTTTGCGCCAGACACTTCTATAAAGAGGCCTTCCCAAGGGTCGCAATTTGCGTGTAATACCTGACCCCTGAATGCAAATGCCACGCCATTTGGCATGATCCAACAAGAATACTTAAGGTTTGCCGGCAGAACGTAAAGATTCTATCGTATACACGCAATATCTGCGAAAAATATAGTGGAGCGCATGTAATCTTATGCGATATTTATGCGGCTGGTGTCAGAGATCGGTATCCTCAGAGTAAGCACCCCATTTTCGTATGTCGCTTTGCTCTTTGCTGCATCCACCTGCACAGGCAGGATCACTTTTTTGCGGATGTTCAGCGGCCTGTGCCTGTAATGCACGACGCCAGATGCAGCTGACTGGTCCCTGGTTGCGACCAGCTCCAGCACGTTATCCTTGACCGTGGCAAAAATCCTGTCCTTGGCAAATCCTGCCAGATCGGCAGTAATGACCAGATGGTTATTCTCATCCTCAGCGATGTCTACTGGCGGCAGCACGAATTCATAAAACTCTCTTGACATGTTCTCCAACCCTTTCGCTATCTCGGCCATTGCCCGGATCATGGACGCGCGTTTAGTATAAACTCTGCGATAAAGTAAAAATAGGCCGGCGCTCAATCACCTGTATTGTACGCCGGCTCTTATGATATGCCCAGCTGTAATTCTTGCGGCAAGCAGGTCCACCCTGGCGAGCTGTCGGAAAGTTTCAGCTGCCCCAAGTGCAAGAACGCAAGGATTTGGCGCTGCGAGGGCTGCAAGGGCAAGTCCAAGAAATACAAGTGCAACGCCTGCGGCTACGAAGGCAAGTAGAGCTAGGACAGCACCTTGAAAAAGCTCCTGACAATGTCCTTGTGGTCAGGCTGGAATGCCACAAACGCCTCGACGAGCTCTCGCTCAACTGCTATCTGCTTGGCTATTACGGATCGCAATTTTTTCGTCTCCAGTGGCGCGATGCTGTTTATCTGCCCCGTGCTGTACGCATAGATGTATTCGTTTATCACCTTTGAAATAAACGACGGCGCGCTCTCTATCAACAACAGCAACCCTTCCTTCATCGCCTTGCACTGCGGATCCTGGGATGGGAGCGACGAGACGTACGACCTGAACAGCCCCATGCGCTTGTCGCCAAGCTCCTCTATCGAGGAGGCCACAAGCAGGCCGGTGTCCGTCAGCTCGTAGAACGGCACGCCCTCAAGCTGGAGTGCCTTTGGCCCTCTGCGCAACGGGAGGCGGCCGCCTTCCTTTACCACGCCGGCAGGTATGAGGACCTCATCAAGGTCGCGAAAAATCCCGGAATAAATGTTCTGCCAGAGTATGCCGTGCTGTTCGGCTATTGCGTGCGCTATAGACGTGCGAGTCCTCAGCTCCGGGCTCTGCTCCGTCGCAAGGTATGCTATAATTCCCCTCTGCCTCTTGGCCTCACCGGTGAACTTGTTCCGGCGGGTCTTGAAGGTGTCAAATATGGCAATGTTGGACTTGGCGTCCTTCATGCTATATTATTCTCCCTCCCCCTTCCTCCTCTCTGCACGCTCAATGTGTGTATGCATGTGTGTAGCAATCCAGATAATATTTTAATTTGTTGGTTTTTTAGTTTAAAATCCTCAGCGATTTGCCGGTGCAAAATCTCACAAACCTCCTTTCTCATCAATTATTCAACATCTTTTTATTGACCCAGCCCTTGACACTCGCGGTGGCAAAGGGCAAGATCATTGTTATAGAGGGAACGGACAAGGCAGGCAAGACGACTCAGTCCCGTATGCTGCAGGAAGCCCTCAAGGCGCTTGGCAAGATATGCGTAGTCATCGACTTTCCCGATTATACTACTCCGATTGGCATGGAAATCAGGGCGTTTCTGGACAACAAGCGCGATTATTCCTCCGAGGTAAAGCACCTGCTCTTCTCAGCAAACAGGTGGGAGAAAAAGAAAGAGATAGAGAGCATGGTCGAAAACGGCACCATCGTCATCATGAACCGCTACTATCAGTCAAACCTCATTTATGGCATCTCTAACGGCATGGACGAGGCGTGGCTGATGCGCCTCGACAAGGGCCTGCCAAAGGAGGACATGACCATAGTCCTCCTCGTCAACCCGGCGACTTCAAAAAAGAGGGCCGAAGTGCAGGATGCCTTTGAGACCGACGAAAAGCTTGCCGCAGCAGCATTCAAAAACTACAACAAGTATGCGAGAAAGTTCGGGTGGAAGGTACTTGACGGAAGCAGGAGCAAGGACCAGGTCCACCAGGAGATACTGAAAATGTCAAGAAGGCTGCTTAAAGTTTAATTCGGCCCGCACCTTTGCATCTCTGTCCCCACATGGATTTTGCAGGCGAGATAACCGACCCCATACACCGGTACATACGATTCTCGCACGTCGAAAAGGATGTCATAGACAGCTCGCCGTTTCAGCGCCTGAGGCGCATCAGGCAGCTTGCAGGCGCGCACCTGGTTTATCCAGGCGCCCAGCACTCGCGCTTTGAACACTCGCTTGGCGCGATGCACATCGCAGGACTTGCCGGTGAGAACCTGCTTGTCAAGGGCTATGTCGACAACGCCGAGACGATACAGGAGCTGAGGCTTGCAGCGCTCTTGCACGACGTGGGGCACGGGCCGTTTTCGCACCTCTTCGAAGAGGTCCTTGAGACAAGGTGCGGCACAAGCCATGAAGAGATCGGCAGGCGCATAATCAAAGAAACCGAGATAGCAGATATTCTCGAAAGGAGCGGATATAGCGCCGACCACATATCAAAACTGTCGTTTGGCCAGTCCAAGATCGGCTTTTTGAACGAGATAATCTCGGGCAGCCTCTCTGCCGACATCATGGACTATTTGCCCCGTGACTCGTACTTTACGGGTGCCGAGTACGGCAAAGTCAACTATAACCGCTTGACAAGCTCGTTTGCAGTTGCAAAGGGCAGGCTGGCGCTTGACAGGTCGGCGCTCAACTCGCTTGAGTCGATGCTGATATCCAGGTACGAGATGTTCAAGGCAGTATACTTCCACAAGACGGTCAGGTCCGCAGAGGTGATGCTCCTGCGGTCGATGATAGAGGCAGACGACAGGCTTGCCCTCACCGACATCAGCCTCCATAACTATCTATCGCTCACGGACGAGGCGACGCTGGAGCGTTTGATGACTGCAGGCGGCATGGCAGGCGAGCTTGCCCGGGATTATTGCGACAGGCGCCTTTTGAAATGCGTCTATGAAAAATTCCTGCACAAGCGCGACAGGCACAAGCGCATGAATAGAAAATCGCTGTGCGCACTTGAACAGGAAATAGCGCAAGAGGCAGGCGTCGACAGGACGCACGTATTTGCAGACGCGTCAAGAGCGTCGTCAATGCCCCTTTCGCCAAGCAAGCAGGAGATGCGCCACGTGCTTGTTGCAGACAAAAAAGATGTCGTCCACGATGTGCCCGTGACTGAAATGCCGCTCGTCAACTCAATCTCGGGGTTTTTCGACATGCTGAGGATCTACACTACCGCCGAGAGCAGACACAAGGTCGAGCGATCCGTTAAAAAGGTACTTGGAGAACAACCAATGGACATGGGAACGGGCAGGCTACTACATGGCAGGCAGCAGTAGTAAGGACAGAACGATAATAGTCATCAAGCTCAGCGGCAGGGTGTTTTCCGGAGACGATAAGGGAGCAGACATCAAGAAATACGCAGGTTTGCTTGCCGAGCTGTCCGCCAAGGTCCAGCCAGTCGTCGTCGCCGGCGGCGGCAAGATGGCCCGGCACTATATCGATATTGCAAGAGGGTTTGGCCTCGACGAGGCGAGCCTCGACATCATGGGCATCGAAGTTTCAAGGCTCAACGCCAAGCTGCTGATAGCAGCGCTTGGTAGAAAGGCGTACCCATCAGTGCCAGAAGACCTAGAACAGGTAACCGACGCTGCAGTAGCATCATCATCGTCGTCGTCAGGCAAGGTAATAGTCACAGGCGGCCTGCATCCCGGCCAGAGCACCAATGCCACTGCAGCGTTAATCGCAGAAAAGGTGGGCGCAAAAAAAATTATCAATGCCACCGACGTTGACGGCATCTACGACTCTGATCCCCGGACAAACAAGAACGCCAAGATGTTTAACGAAATAACCACGCGTCAGTGCCGCGAGCTGCTTGGTGGCGAGAACTCGATGGCAGGAGGCTACGACCTTATGGACATTGTCGCCCTCAAGGTAATAGAGAGATCCAAGATACCGACTGTCGTGATCAAATCCGACCTTGCGACAATCAGAAATGCGGCGATAGGCAGGGCGACGACAGGGACGCGCATAACGTTCTAAGAAACAGTCTTGATCTCGCCGTCATATTCCGACATTCCGTCTGACACCATCTTGCGAAATATCTCTTCGCCCTGCTTGATTGGAAGGGGCTTTGACTGGGCCTTGGCGTAGCCCTCCTTGTCGCAGATAAAGAGCATGGCCTCTTCGCCTCTCGTCATCTTGCCGGCAAGCTCCTCTTCGCCTACAGGCTCAAAGCCGGATGCAGATTGCTTGATAGTATAGGTAAGCATCGCAAAGCCTGTATAATCGAACAGCTTCATCTGCGCCTTTTGCGCCCGCTGCTTGCCAAGGTGCGCGGCCTTGTGGTACTGCACGAATTTTTCATGCGCGGCAAGGCAGTATAAGCATTGTGCAGGATCGACAGCTTTAAACACTGGAGCGTGGGCAAAAACCTGAACGTGAACAAGATCATTTATGTCGCTGCCGCCGTTGCCGGTGGCATCGCGGCTGCGGCAATTGCAGTATTCTTTCTCCTTGGTCCTGGCATAAAGCTCCCTGGCGGCCCCGGCGAGCAGCGCCCCCAGTTTACAGTCATGGCCCCCGAGATCTCGCTCAAGAACGTCACTGCCTCGAAGGTGGAAGGAAGCGAAGACACTGCCAGGATGAGCGTGATTTTTGCAGTCAAGAATCCAAACCCCACGACGGTGGTGCTTGAGACCATCCACTATGACGTTTCTGTCAACAATGTCCAGATGGCCGTCGGCGACTGGGGAGGAAGCGGCGAGGGTTTTGTCACCGGCTCTGATCAGCTGACAGTCATTGTGTCTGGAACGACCGTCTCGCTGAAAGATAGCGACGCCACGGTATTCAAGCGTACCGTCCAAAACGCGCAGGCGTGGGACGAGATGGTGTCAGGAAATGCCAAGTTTTCTGTGACCGGCACGTACTCGTACAGGCTGACTGCGGCAAACTTGGAGACGACGGCGCAGGAGCACGAGTTCAGTGTGACATTTCCCTGAGTTTTTATGATATTATCGTACCGGGGCGCGCCCTAGACCGATAAGGATAATAACTTTTGGGCAAACGCATATACGGCATACACATATGGCGGAAGAAGCCTTCATCTTTGGCGTGACGATAGGAGTGTTCGTGTTCTTTGTCGGGCTGATCTTTGCGGCAAGGGCAAGAAGGTACAGCTCGGGTTACGCGCCCAGCGGTGGATCGGCAGCGCACGCGTCTCACGGGGAGTAAAAAATCCCTTCCTTTTTACTTTTGTTTTCCTTTCCCAAACAGCTCGGCGAAAATGTCAGTGCTTTCGTCCTTGATCTTTTCTCGCGCATAGCAGCGCGAGTAGTACCTGCACCGCAGGCACAGGTCTGACGGCTCCACTATAGGTACTTTGTTGTCCTTCAGGAGTGTGCTTAGCACACGGGCCCTGCGCACTATTTCCTCAAACATCCTGTTGTTCTTGGTCACGGAAAATTCGACGGTCTTGCCGTCGGCAGTCATGTAGATGAGAAAGCCGTCGAGCTTGTCAAGCGCAAACAGGCACGCGTTAAGGTACAGCATGTGCCGGGGGTGCGGCATGGCGGGCAGCTCGGGAACTATCTCGAAATGCACAATAAACTCGTTTCCAATCACCATGTCGGCATTGACTTCAAGAGTCAGGGCGTCTATCTTGTATTCGCCCTTTGTGTTGCTCAGCGCCTTTCGTATGCCGTCGCTCAGCAGGATAGAGATCTTGGACGTGTTGTCAGGGGCTATAGGGTCCCTGCGCTCGTAATACGCAAGCCGCGTGCAGTACGACGCCTCCAATGCGTGGATGCGGTCGCTGTTATTCTTGTCTATCTTGACCCGGAGATCCTCGTACAGGCGGTCAAACGCCTTTTCAATCATGCCGCGAAAGTTGCGATCTCCAAGCATCCTGACGCTATGGCGTCAGGCGCTATATATAACGGTGAGGGCCCGCTCAGCCGGGAGCCGGCCTTGCGCCAAGCTCCACGGCGACTTTGACCTGTGAGCCGCCCCTGTCCAGCGTGAGCGTCACGCTGTCGCCCACCGACTTGTGTTCCTCGATGTACATGATGACATCTTCTATCCTCTTGACAATGTGCCCGTCTACTGCGGTGATGATGTCGCCCCTCTTTGACACGTTGCCCTGCCTGTCGACAATCGTCCCCTGCACGCCGGCCTTGGCTGCAGGGCCGTCAGGCACGGTCGAGCTGATGAGCACGCCTTTGAAATTCTTGGCAAGGGAGAGTTTTTGCACTAGCTCCGGCCCGATGCTTGCGCCGGCTATCCCAAGCCACGGGTGGTTGTACTCGCCCTTTTCAATCAGGACTGGGACTATTTTCTGGACGGTGCTTGAGGGTATGGCAAAGCCCACACCTGCAAAGTCGCCGGTACTCGATTTTATCGCCGAGTTGACGCCCACAACCTCGCCTTTAATGTTGAGGAGCGGCCCTCCCGAATTGCCCGGGTTTATGGCGGCGTCAGTCTGGATGACGTTTGGTATCGAAAATCCAGCCTCGTCGTTTGGCAGGAGCCGGCCTACCTGGCTTACTATTCCAGACGTCATGGTGTTGCTGAGGCCAAACGGGTTGCCGATGGCGATCACCTGCTCGCCGACCTCAAGCCCGGTCGAGTTGCCGATGGGAAGCGGCGACAGATGCTCGTCGGCTACATTGTCCGTTATCTTTAGCACCGCAAGGTCGCTAAAGGCATCCTTGCCTATCACCTTGGCAGAATAAGTGTTGCCATCTACAAACGTTACATCCACCGTCTGGGCGCCATCGACTACGTGATTATTTGTGACTATGTGACCCTGGTTGTCGTAAACGAACCCGGAGCCAAGCCTGCTTGACTGGCTCTCTAGTGGGTTGCCGTTGATTAGGATATTGCTGTTTACCTCTGAGACCTTGCTTGTTATCTGGACGACCGAGTTTTCGGTCTGGCGAAACACTGCCGACAGCGTCGCCGGTGTGGCGGCCTGGGCTGGCGCAGATGCGGCAGGAGCCGCTGCTCCAACGGGCGGCAATGCCGCCGTGGCCTGTTTTGCTGGCATGAAAAACGTGATGGCTCCTGCGCCGGCGACGGAGCCGGCCACCAATCCTGCGACGAGCAGGATCAATGCGGATCGGTTTATCATGTACCCTTGCACGGCAAGTCGTAAATAATGCATTGCGTAACATTGTTACTGCTCAGGCGGCCTTGCGCGGAAACATTTTTTCATACGGCTCCAAAATCGTCCTGCAAAATTCCAGCCCCTTTTCTGTCGGCCGGTAAAACGTCACCGTCCTTTTGCCCATCATACGCTCAGACCTGCCAATGAGACCCTTTTTTTCAAGCTCGTCGAGGAGTGGCCTGTGTTTTTTCAGGTTCAGGCCACAAAAGCTGACAAGGGCTGTCAGGTTCAGCTCGCCGTACTCTACCAGCTTCAGGATCACGTCCTTTACTATGTAAACTCTCGCGGTATGAGATCCGCGAGTCAAATTGCAGGAGCAATGGACACAGCAGCAATTTATGCCGGCGCGATAGAGTATCTAAACCTCGATTAACCATGTTAACGTGAAGAACGAGATGGTTAACATGGTTAAGCCAGCCTTTTTAATATGAAAACTGCATAGCAGAGTTGCTAACCCCAAATAAGCACTGGCCCTGCCAAGGTCGGCAAAACTCCTCTTCCCGGGCAGGGCCGACGTTTTCAAAACCCCGCGGCTATAGGATCGCTAGGCTTCATCAGCTCGCGCAAAAGAGTAGTAGCGTACGATCCCTTTGGCAGTCTGAACGATACTGTATTTCCATGGTGCGCAAAACCTTGGCACCAAAGCGGCGCCTGCCTAAAGCCGCCCTGCTGGCTCAGCTCCTGCATCTCCTTTATGTAAAAATCACGTGGCGTGACGCCTTCCTGCTCCAGCAGCCCTTTTGTTATCGCCTCAAAGCGGCCCTTGCCGGGCTGGAAGGTATAGCCGGCCATCCTGACGGCCGGGACCATCATTATCATCATCACCCTCTGCTTGTTTGAACCGGGGTCAAATTTCAGCACCCTGCCAAACGTCATAGGGCCTTCCATTTCAAAGCACAGGTCACCCGGTTTTGCATGCACGATGTCCTCCCCGTGCGCAAGCGCCCTGCTGAGGCACAGGTTAAAGAGGTACGACTGGTACGCCTGAACGAACAGCCGGCGTATTGTTATCGGCACGGCTCTGAGAGCTGATATTGCATCCTTCCCGGCTACAAGGGCGCCAAGTAGCTGCCGCTCAATGTCCATCCCCTTTGGCATCATCGCAAGCGCCTGCCGGTAACTGGAAGGGTCCTCGCATTTTTTGCGGATCTCACGACTTGCATCCGTGTCGTATTCGGTCGTATACGACAACAATAATTTGACGGCAAGATCAAAGTCCCTCTTTACAATCGCCCTGCCCACAAGGTGCGTGACGAGCCGCTCACTTCCGAACCGCTGCAGGCCGTAAAAGTTGGCTATCTTTTCAACCTGCGGGACAAAGTCGGAAACGTCGCCGCCGCCCCTGCCGTCCCGGATGGCTATCTCAAACGCGTTGCCAGATAGCAGCTCCCTGCCTATCGGCCGCAGGGTAAAGCCCTGTAGCGTGATCCTTGTCCGGCGAGTCGACAGCTCTTTTGGAGGATCTTTCCATGCATGCTGCACGCCTGCGTACTGGCGGGTAGACGCCTTGGCGTCCTTTATGCCCATGACTCGGAGCCGTATCCTGTGCTCGCGGTAGATTTCAAACAGTGCGTGGTTAGAGTCGACGCCCTTTTTTTCCAGAAGGTACAGCGGGTAACGGTGCGTGCCATATGCAGGTGAAACGTCAAGCTGCGACTCGTCGACAAGCTCTGATACCCTGAACTCGTCGCTTTGCTGCTTGATTGCACCGCCGATGCCGACAAAGTCGGTGCAGTAGCACTCGATCCCTGCGAGACGGTCGATTTTTGGAACGCCGGCCACCAACACGTTGTGCTAGTTAGTCTGCCTTCTGTAACTTATATTCTCCTGACGCACATAGGGCAGACATGGCAGCATACTGGCTGTTCAAGCAGGAACCGTCCACCTACAATTACCAGCAACTGGAGAAGGACGGCCAAACCGTGTGGGACGGAGTCGCAAACAACCTGGCTCTAAAGCACCTCCGGGCAGTCAAGAAAGGCGACAGGGCCCTGTTCTACCATACTGGCGACGAGAGGCAGGCAGTCGGCATCATGGACATTGTCTCCGACCCTTATCCCGACCCAAAGGACGAGTCGCTCACCGTGGTAGATGTCAGGCCGTCGCGCAGGCTCGGCAGGCCGGTGACGCTTGACCAGATAAAAACAGACCCTGCTTTTGCAGAATGGGAGCTTGTCAGGATATCCCGACTCTCGGTTATGCCGGTGCCAGACAGGTTGTGGAGCAGGATAATGAAGATGGCAGAAATTCTATAAATAGGGTGACAGACTGACTGAAGCCTAACAGTGTCTCCCAAACAGCAGGTCGCAATATTGGTCGCAATATTTTCCGCGCTGGGCGTCGGAGTCAGCGTAGCCATAATCGCGTCCGGTGGAGGCTTTTCTGGAAGCGCAGGCAGCATCTTTAACCCGCCGTCTGAGGCAGACATTTACAGAGTAGGCTCGCAGGTGACAGACGGCATGACAATGGAATACTATTCCGCCATGGCACAGGGACCCGAGACTTTAATCGCAAATGCGGACGTTTCGATAAGCTTCAAGAAAAGCGGCGACAGCTGGCTGACCGCCTTTAACATCGTCAACGGGACAGGGACCCAGCCGCACACGGTCGAAATGTTGCTTTCCAGGCAGCTGACAAAGGAGGGGCCAATTGACGAGTCTGCAAGGCCGTTTTTGGAGCCGGTCGAGGCATCGATACTCGCAATCAGGGACATGGATTACGGCGGAAGAGACAAGTACCTTGTGGTCGGCGCCCCGTGGAACACGATATTTTATGGCTCGACTTCTACCATAGTGAGGGTGACCGAGAAGGAAGCCGTCCAGACGCCAGCCGGGACATTTGACGCGTTTGTTCTGACTTACAAGCTAAAGGACAACACGAGCAAGATATGGGTGGTAAAGGACTTGCCTCTGCCTGTAAAGGCAGAAACATACGACCAGGACGACAGGCCCTTTTACAGCTATGAGCTTCTCAAGCTGACGCGATAAAATAGACGTTTTCCATCAGCCAGTCAGCATATGACCGCACCTGATCATTTATCCTGCACCACAGGTGTATCGAGCCGGGCAGGATTTCCAGCCGCCCTTCAGGCATCATCACCACTTTGACCCCCTCCTTGCCCTCGTACATGTAGGCGTCCTGCGGACGGGCGCCGGGCAGCATTTCTATTGCTTTTTGTTTTATCAATTCACGAGGGATTGGAAAGGTCCGGCGAAACTTGTCCACGACTAGGCCGATGTTTTCCGTCCCATACCCGTCGACATCTGACAGCCGGGCGGGAACTGGGAAGTGCAGTTGAAGGTTGACGTTGTGGCGCGACCCGACAAAGAGCGCCAGCTCGTTTATCTTTTGGAAGGCCGTGTGTGGATTCTTTTTTGCCATCGACAAAAACGCGTCGCGGTTTTGCGCGACATTGTCTCGGAATTCCTGCATGAGCGCAGAAAACGTCACTCTCCCCGCTACTGCCACGACACGTCAGGAGGAGCCGTTCCGGCTAATTAGCATTACAATTATTATAGCACCTGCACAAGGGAAAGGAAGAAAAAGAGGATATGACGACCAAGTCGGAGCAGCTGCACGGTAGGGCAAAAAAAGTCATGCCCGGCGGAGTCAACAGCCCCGTGCGGTTTTTCGAGCCCTACCCGTTCTTTGCAGTATCTGCGAGGGGCAGCAAGCTGGTCACGGCAGACCACAGGACGCTCACCGACTATTGCATGGCTTATGGCGCCATGTTATTGGGGCACGGCTATCCTGCGGTCCTTGACGCAGTCAGGTCGCAGCTGGACAAGGGAACGCTCTATTGCGTGCCGACAGAGAGAGAGGTCAAGCTGGCAGAGACGATATGCAAAATAGTGCCGGGCGCAGAGATGGTCAGGACGGTCAACACCGGCTCTGAAGCTACCATGAACGCCATCAGGCTCGCAAGGGCGTTTACAAAGAAAAAGAGCGTCATAAAATTTGACGGCGGATACCACGGCGCGCACGACTATGTTCTGGCAAAAGCAGGGTCAGGGGCCGCCAGCCTGCCGGCGTCGGAAGGCGTGCTTGAAGAGGCTGCGGCAAAAACAGCCGTCGTCCCGTATAACGATCCTTCCGCGCTGGAGCGTGCGATAGAAAAAAGCGATCCGGCGTGCGTGATAATCGAGCCCGTGTTTGCAAACATTGGCCTCGTATTGCCGGACAAGAACTATTTGAGCGACGTGCGCAAAATTACACAGCAGCACGATGTCGTCTTAATATTTGACGAGGTAGTCACGGGCTTTCGCCTCGCGCTTGGCGGCGCCGGCGAGTTTTTTGGAATAACGCCGGACCTCTCCACTTTTGCCAAGGCCCTCGGCAATGGCTTTCCAGTGGGCGCAATAGCAGGCAGGCGGGAGATAATGCAGCAGATGGCGCCTGTGGGCAAGGTGTACCAGGCAAGCACGTTTGCGGGCAACCCCGTCTCGGTGGCGGCGGCGATTGCGACGCTTGACACGCTTGTAGAGGCCAAGGATACCATCTATCCGCAGGTTGCAAGGACCTGCGACAGCATAGTCGAGGGCATAAAGGAGGAGCTTGAGGATATCAGCAGCAGCGGCAGTGGTAGTGGCATCAACTGCACCATAAATTCCATAGGCTCAATGTATCAGTTGTTCTTTACCAGCGAGAAGGTGAGGGACGAGGCGTCTGCGAAAAAGGCGGATGCGGCCACTTTTAGAAAGATGTTTGACGAACTTTTGAAGCGCAACGTGTTCATACCGCCGTCGCAGTTTGAGACGTGCTTTGTATCGTACGCGCACGACGAAGAAGACATTGACAGGACGGTCGAGGCGTATGGCGAGGCGTTCAAGAAAATAAAGGAACAAAAATGAACAAGACAACAATCAGGGTAGGCACTAGGGGAAGCAGGCTTGCAGTGGCGCAGACCGAGCTGGCACTTGCCGCCCTTCGACGCGCAAACCCGGGGATAAATTTCGAGATAGTGACGATAAGCACAAAGGGCGACGTGGACCGCAGGCCGCTCTTTACGATGGACGAAAAAGGCATCTTTGAAAAGGAGGTGAATGAGGCTGTGAAGAAAGGCGAGGTCGACTTTGCGGTGCACAGCCTCAAGGATGTCCCCTCTGACATGTCAGACGAGCTCATGGTCGCGTGCATCCCAAAGAGGGCCAGCCCAAACGACGTGCTGGTAAACGACAGGGGGATGAAGTTAAAAGACCTGCCGCCAGGGTCTGTGGTGGGCACGAGCAGCCTGCGCAGGGCGGTGCAGCTGGTGAGGGCAAGGCCGGACATCAAGGTCAGGCCGATCAGGGGCAACGTCGAGACGAGGGTAAAAAAGGTGATAGCAGGCGAGTACGGCGCCATAGTGCTCGCCGAAGCTGGCCTGTCAAGGATAGGCATGAGGGACGTCATAGCCCAGAGGTTTGGCGTGCGCGACTTTGTGCCGGCTCCCGGGCAGGGAGCGATAGCGATAGTGTGCAGGAAGGACGACAAAAAGACTGCCGCAATGCTCAGGCGCATCGAAGACAGCAAATCACGCGCCGAGATTTCTGCAGAGAGGGCGCTCATTGAAAAGATAGAGGGAGGCTGCAGGTTCCCACTTGGCGCAGTCGCAGTCACAAGAGGCGACAAGCTGACGCTCTATGCAAGCGTCTTTTCAGCCGACGGGACCAGAAACATCAAGGTGAAAAAGATCGGCAGCGTCGGCAGGGCAGAGCAGCTGGGAAGCAAGGTGGCAGACATTTTGATAAAGCAAGGTGCATCAGACCTGGCGCAGGGCTGGCGCGACGCGGTGGAGGAGTGGAATAAAAAGGCATGAAGGGCAAGGTCTACATCTGCGGCGCCGGGCCGGGCGACTCGGGGTTGATGACCGTCAGGGCGATGGAGCTTGTCAGGACCTGCGACGTGATACTGTACGACAGGCTGGTCGGTCAGGGCATAGTCGACCAGTTCCCTGCAAGCGCAGAAAAGGTGTACGTCGGCAGGGCGGTGGGCGACCCGACCACGCACCAAAAGCGCACAAACGAGTTGATGGCACGCTATGCAAAGAAAGGAAAAACAGTGCTCAGGCTAAAGGGCGGCGACCCGTTCATCTTTGGAAGGGGTGCAGAGGAGGCGGAATACTTGCTAGAGCGCGGGATAGAGTTTGAGATAATACCGGGCATCACTTCTGCGATTGCGTCGCCGGCCTATGCAGGCATCCCGCTGACCCACAGGCAGCATTCGTCGTCGGTGGCAATAGTCACAGGGCATGAAGGAGAGGACAACAACAAGGGCAGCGCGCCTGTGGACTGGAAAAAGCTGCCCTGCGCCGTAGACACCATAGTCGTCCTGATGGGCATCGGCCAGATAGAGCAGATATCCCGCAGCCTGATAAAAAGCGGCATGAAGAAAAACACGCCGGCTGCGATAATTGAAAGCGGCACGACGGAAAAGCAGCGCGTGATCGCCGGGACGGTAGCGACGATTGCGCGCATGGCAGCCAAGAAAGGCGTCAGGCCGCCGGCGGTAATAGTGGTAGGCAAGGTCGCCTCGCTCCACAACAAGATAGGCTGGTTCAAGGGTGGCAAGGGTGGCAAGGGTGGCAAGGGTGCACGACCTGCGTGACTGCGTCATTGCAATAACGAGAAACGAGCAGGAAGCACGCGAGTTTTCAGACTTGGTGCAAGAGCAGGGAGGCAGGGCAATAGCAATCCCGGCAACACAGATTGTTCCAGCGGGAGCGCAGGCAGGGCAGGAATTTCTGGCCCTTTTGAAAAAGAAAAAGCACGACTATTGCGCATTTATGAGCGCGCAGGCGGCAGGCGTGCTTGTCAACCTCATCGGAGCAGAAGAAGCACGGCTCGCGCTGAAAGGAACGACAAAAGTAATAGCAGTTGGCCCAAAGACTAGGCAAGAGCTTGAGAAACATGGCATTTCAGTCGACTTGATGCCTGAGAGATACTCTTCAATGGGGCTTGTAGACATGCTCGCCAGGCAAAACCCTTCAGGCAAGAGGATAATCATACCCCGGAGCAGCGAGGCAGGCGAGTTTGCCACAAAAGCGCTGCATGACCTCGGCATGACCGTGGACGAAATATCGCTCTATGGCGTGCGCACACACGCAGGGGCCACGCCGTCATGGCAGGAGTTTCGCAGGTTACTTGCAGGGAAAAAAATAGACGCAATAGTGTTTACCAGCGCGTCAAACGTCAGGTCGTTTTTTGAGATAATGCATGACCCCGACTTGGCAGGCGTCTCGATAATCTCCATAGGCCCCTTTACGAGTGCAGAGCTGCGCAGGAAAAACCTCGATCACTTTGAGGCAAGCGACCATACCATCAAAGGCACGGTCGATGTCGCAAGAGAGCTTTTCAAGGGCCGGCAAGCGTAAAGACTAGTTTGACCAGCGCAAAAACTATTATGGCGCATCCTGCCGCCGCGGCAAGCAGGAATTTTTTCTTGGCGCCAGACATATGCAGATGACAAGAGGTATGGCGCCAGATCCTTTTTTAAAGTTGCTGCAGGCGCCCGTACCTGTTTTAAAAAATCCACAGCCAGTAAGGACGTGAGCAAGGGCGCCATCGGCACGACCATAGTCTCTGGCAGCCTGGCAAGCGACATTGATAACTTTTGGTTCGCTGTCAAGGAAGGCGCTGCCGTCAAGCCGTTTGACTTTGTATCCGTCAAGAACCCGGAGGGCAGGATAATCGGCATCGTCGACGACCTCAAGGTCATCCCCGAGGGTGGCAGCAATAGCGTCACGTCGTATTCAGAGAAGGGCATACTGGTTGCCAAGGTCGCGATTCTGGCCCATGAATCATTTTTGTCAGACATGCCCGTCCTGCCGGGCAAAAAAGTATCTCTGGCAAACAGCAAGGAAGCAGTGTTTGCGCTTGGCATCCCTAAGATGGCAAACCCGATCCCTGCAGGGATAATCCAGATGACAGGCGGCCTGCAGGTGCCCGTGTCGCTTGACATATCGTACCTGGCAGGGCCGGACACGGCGCATGTCAACGCGTCTGGCATTTCAGGCAACCGCAAGACTACCTATCTGCTCTTTCTCCTGCAGTCGGCGTACCAGCGGCTGTCAAGGCAGGGCGCAGGCTTGATCATATTCAACACAAAGGAGCAGGACCTTTTGCAAATCGACATAAAAGAAGACTGGAAAAAATTTGGCAGGCAGGACAGGGAGTTTTTCGACCTGCTGGATCTGGATACTCGGCCGTTTTCCAATGTGACTTACTACCTGCCGAGGGGAAGCGACGGCAGGCCAAATTCTGCAGTCGTGCCGAAAAACAGCATGACCTACTCGTACGAGCTTGCGGACATCTACGACAGGCTGGAGCTCCTGTTCTCCCACACCTCTGACGCGCATTACGACAGCATACTTTCTATCGTCAACTATATCGCCGAGTCATGGCCAGTCAAGGACGGCACAGGCAACGTTTCAACATGGAGCGACCTTGCAAGATTCAAGGGCTACCCGGAGGAAATAGTCGCGCACAGGTCGATGCTTGCACACTTTGCAGGGCACCTGCAAAAGTTCCGAAAATCTACCCTGTTTGTAGACAAACGAAAAACGAGCATCTACCTTGGAGAAGAGATGATAGCACGTATCAGGTCAGGCCATGTGTGCGTCATAGACATTGCCAAGCTGCCGACGCTTGAGGAACAGGCGCTGGTAGTTGGCGACATCATGCGTGCGGTTGACGAAATGCACTCGGCGAGATCGAAAGGCGCATCCGGCGCAAAATATGTCCTAGTCTTCATCGACGAAATTAACCGATTTTTGCCCCGGCCAGTCCCCGGCACGATGATGCCGGCCACGGCTGAGCAGATAATGCGTACCGTGATAGCAGGCAAATCAAGGAGCACCGTTCTTTTCTCGGCGCAGCAGTTCAAGAGCACGGTCAACAGCGCCTTGCATGAAA
>JBDUUM010000018.1:0-66594 GCA_039938615.1 Nitrososphaera sp. | reverse complement strand
CGGGCTCCGGTGGTGTAGTCCGGTTAAGCATTTCGCCCTCTCAAGGCGGAGATCCCGGGTTCAAATCCCGGCCGGAGCACTCTTTTAACAACAACGGCAGTTTGCAAGTTATAGTCATTGGATCTTTTTGCTTATAGCGTTAGCCTGATCTTGCCTTGGCTTGGACAGGTGATCCGTCAAACTCCTAGGCCAGAGCCAGTTGCGTCAATACAGTTTTCTGGATTCTTGTGCTGGCCTGTTACCCCTGTAATCCTTTGACGGTTTTTCATTGGCGTCATGTCTCACGTTGGACAGGTGGTAATCAAGCTGATGTTTTAGTGAAAATTCTTGCCCGCACTTGTCGCAAGTAAAGATGCCCTGCGGTTTACTATGCAGGAATTTTGTATGCATTTCCAGCTGGTATTCTATCTCAAATTCACGGCCGCACTCGTCACACTTGAAGATGTCCAGTTCCAAAGTAGCAAGACTATTGATTAGTCCAATAAAAACAGTTGCCCGCAAGATGGAAGAAGAGCCTGTGTCGCTATCCATCTACTCATCTGCACGCCGTCCGGTCTGCAAGGTCGATCGTGCACCACGATTCCATGTCGTACAATGCCGCCATAATCTCTTCAAGGCACGCCCTGCAAAAATCTTGGGCTGACGGATCGGCGTAGCAGGTCATCGTCTTTGCATGGGAGCATGGAACCGCATTCATGGCACTTCACACATGGAGGCTTTTGCATATTAGCGGCGTGAATTTTGTGCATTGCGATGCAAGCTGGTGCACTACTCCCTTTACCAAAGTCTTTAAAATTCCATTCCGCAAATCCCGTTATCCCTTGCGGATTGCACGTCATTGGCTGTTGGCTTGCAAGGCGTTGAGGCCGTCTGGCAAGGTTGTGCCATTCAACAACCAGTGGCGGGTCAGGTCGGATGGATGGGACTCCTCCCGGCCCAGACCCCGTGCAACAGGGCGACTTTTCCGGAATGACCCTCCCAAACCCATTATAACCATAACTGCAGAATGCTCGCATGAGCAGCACTTTAAAAGATGCCCTTGATGAAGTGTTGCGCTCCGAGATCGGCGAAGAGGCCAGAGTCAGCCTGTGGCAGTACCTAAGGCGCTATTACGGCATAGTCGCAGAAGACTTGGACACTCTTGAAAAGGTGCAGCAAGCGTTGCGGCCAGCCGTCGGGAGCGTGGCCAAGCCGCTTGCAAACATGGCGTTTGCTCGCTACATGAGCCTGCGAAAGGAACGAGTGCAGGAAAAAGAACTGGACCAAAGCGGCATCTCTAACTGATTGCCTCATCTGCTGTGATTTAATGATGTGTGACTCTTTTTTCTTACTGCAAGTACAGTACAATTGCTTGCATGTTGCCAAACAGTGCCTAGATAGAGTCACGGGATTGCTTGCCTTGGACGAGCCTGCCTGCCGCCCTCTCTATCTTTGACGCTATCTTGTCCTGATCATAAGGCCTGACAAGCCCGACGAGGATAATAGTCGCATCGTCGTCTGCCGGAAAGAACATGCCGTCTATTGACTCATGGCGGACAAGCACAAAGTCGACTCCTCCAAACAGCCTCTCGTTACTGCGAGTGATCTCCATGATAGTCGTTGTCTGCTCGGCGAGCCTGCCTGCATCTTCCTTTTTGAGGACTGGCACGCTCAGCTTCAAATACGACCCCTTGACACCGTGCGAAATAACAAAGGCCGCCACGATAGCGTCGTCAAGGCTCGCCACATCCGCGCAAAACTGGTCATAGCTAACCCCTCCTGACAACTGTACACAACCTGTAGACTGACGCGGATTAAAAAGATTGACATCATCTGCGCCAGCTAGGGTGCCATCTGCTTTATCACAAACTCGCAAGCCTCAGAGCCGGAAGATATGCACCTGTCTTCTATGCAACTGCAGTCCTGCTCAAACAGGCTTTCTGCCATCCCTGCCATAAACCCTGAAAGGAAAAAGCAACTTGGGTTTCCAGTGTCGCTTTTTGCAGCCTCTGCGAAAAAGTTGTCCTTCACCCTGATCGTCATGATTTTCCTTCCTGCTTTATGCTCGGCTATCTCTACCTTGCCCCACCCTGCCATGAGGAAGTAGTACTGCAAAAACTGGATCGCAGACATGGCCTCCTTTTTGGCTTTGTAGGCGCGGGTGCCGATCTCAAAGCCATAGCTTGCTCCCATATGGTAGAGGACAAGCGGGCCTTGGTCCTTGAGCAGGTCTAGAAGCTTGCCCCTGAGCCTGTTCCAGAATCTTTCGTTGATGATTATGGCCCTTGCGCCAAACGCCTGGTCGTATATCTTGCGTGAAGCTCTCTCAAATTCAAAAAAGGGATTTGGCTCATCCAGGCCGTGGCTGTCCTGCCTGCTATCGTGCGACTTGAAGAGTCACCACACCTCCCAACCTCTTTATTACTAGGTAGAAAAATCATCTATATAACGATACGTGGAACTTTAGCTAATAAGAAGAACGAGAGTCGCAAGATTCGGCAGTCCGGTATGTCTCTTCATTTTTTTGCCCACGGGGGCATATAATAGGGGGACTGTACACTTCGTCATCACCCTGCAACCCACCTCCGTTATATGTGAGAGGGGGTAAAAATCTTATTCGATCACGTGCACGCTGTGAAAGCTGGACTTGCACTTTGGGCAGTGGGCGTGGACGCTCATGCAATCCATGCAAAAATCTGCTGCGGCCAGAAATTCAGATTCGTCGCCGCGGTAAAAGCAGTGCTCACAAAACCGCTTTGCCAACCTTACCTCGGACGCGGCTCTCATGCATTTAACCTTTTAGATGGTGGGCTATTAAACCTTCTTCCGGCCCGCCGTCGACTTGCCCTTGCTCTTTAGAAGCCTTGTCACTTTGTCGCGTATCTTTTCCGTTCTGGCCTTGGGTGTGGTGGAAAGGCACAGTATGCCATCGTCGAGGGGGAACGTCATGAGCTTTACCTTGTCGTGTTCAGTCACGCTGTAGCGAAACTCGCCCAGCCTGTCGGTAAACTGGCGCAACGTGACGACGTTGGAGAGCGATTGGACGTACATCTGCTGCTCTGCCGTGCCGTTTAGCAGCGGCTGTATTCCTTTCTGGAATCCGCCCTCTATTACCTCGCCGCTGCTATTCACTATGCCGGCAAAGCGTATGTTCTTGTCAAGTTTGATAACCCTCTCGCAGAGGTTGCTCTGCATATGTCCCGTACTTGCCGGCAGGGCTATAAATCGTTTAGTCTACCAGCCGCGTCTCTACTTCGTGGCCTTCCTTTACATGGGAAGAGTAATGTATGTGCACAAGCTCATTGATGTCTGCATCAGAGAAGTATTTCGTCGCATACCTTGCAAGCACGCGCCGGCAGTCAGCGCAATAGACCTCCTTAAAGCGTGCCACCTGCCATCGCCCCGTCGTGCCTATTTTGTATAAAGCGCGTCCTTGACGCCTTGTAGTAGATAACCTCTCCGCGCCTCTCTATTACCGCCACTACCGCCTCCTTGCCCATCTTTTCTATCTGCTCGATTGCGCTTGCGAAATTTCGCGCAGTCACGTTTGCACCCTCGCTTACGCCGAAAATAACATACTTGGCGGGCTTTTTCCCATACTCGCCCCTTTCGTAAACGCGAAAGTCGTCGCCAAACCCAAAGCCCTCCTTTGCCACATAACCGCGGCTGCGCAGGTCACGGTAGACTAGGAATTTGCTCATGATATTCCTGTCGTGCCTGTTGAAAAGATCCAGCAGCCTGTCAAACGTCATCATCTCCTTTTTTCCTGCAAGCACGAGGTGCTTTGTATGCAACATGTATAGCGCCTCGTATGGCTTTATCACATACTCCTTGCCTTCCTTTTCGCCAAAGCCCTTTGTGCGAAGCTCGTCCTGCGACCTAGTCTCGTCCACGACGATTCTAGAGCCTGCAAGCCGCGCCTCGACGACCGGGATTACCTCACCGGCATCCTGCCCTGTAGTAGGCTGTGCAGGCGAGGACATAACGATTAAATCACAGCAAACTTCCACATTTAAACATTCAAACTTAGTGCATAGACATGAAGGGAGTTAATTATCGTGAGACGCGTGGAATGCCTTATGTCAGGCGTGAATACATCGCAGGCAAGCCCCAGTTAAAGATAGCAAGGTTTGCATCCGGCCAGGCAAGCAACGATTATGATTACAAGCTGGAACTCGTTGTGACGGAGAAACTTCAGATCCGCCACAACGCCCTTGAAGCAGCAAGGCTTGCTGCCAACAAGAGGATGGCAACTGTCGGCGAGATGACATTCTTCTCGATGCTCCGGGTCTACCCGCACGTCATACTGCGGGAGAACAAAATGATCGCAACAGCAGGCGCAGACCGTCTTCAGGAGGGAATGCGCCGGGCCTTTGGCAAGGCAACTGGCCTTGCGGCGAGGGTCAAGCCGGGGCAGGTCATCTTTGAGGCCCACGTAACGGCTGCGAACCTGAACCTCGCAAAGGAGGGGTTCAAGGTCGCATCAAGCAAGCTGGGCTGCCCGACGCTTACGAGGGTCACCCCGCTAAAGCCGATAGTGAAAAAGGTAGAAGAGGAGTAACCCTCTTCTTTTTTCTACAGCTTTGCAATCAGAGCCTTGACGCTTTCTGTATTGCAGGCACTTCCCTTTCCGCCCGTGCTCTTGCACAGCAAGGCCGTGATGTTGTCTATCTCTACCTGGATTGCCTTGCCTATGGGCGAGCCGAGCTTTTCCATCTCTGACCTCACCGAGTCATGACTCATGTTCTGTATCAGCTCGGGGCTAAAGCCGGCGCCGATCTGCATGTACTGGCCGTCAACAAGCAGGAATGGTATCATCTGGTCGGGATTGTACATATCCAGTATCTCATAGTCCTTGTCGTCAAGCTCCTGCAGCGGCTCAAAGTTGCGGTCCGCAGTCTCTTTGCCTGCGAACTCGACTGCATCACTAGAGTATTTTGCCCGCGCAAGGTTGAACGTAGGGACGTTTAGGTATTTTTCATCATGCCCTGCGCTCTTGTCCTCTACTATGCCTTCCCATTTCCCAAAACGTTCCAGCGCCTTTACGATGGCCCACCTCTCGGCTGCGCAAAAGGGGCAAAACCCTGCGCCCATAAAATATACGAGTGACTTGCCGCCTGGCCTTTTTAGTGGCTGGTCAGTGACGTGCATGAACTTGCCCAGAACGCGCTTTGGTACAAAGCTACTCACGCACAAGCGATCATGGCGCATTTTTATTAAATGTTTTTAGAGGATTCCCGCTCTAGTGCCGGACTTGTAAAGGGTAATAAATCCCTCGGCATTTTACCGGCTTTGTCCCTTGGCTATAAGAACTCTCTCTGATCTTGACGATAACAGGTTTGATGGCAAGCGCGTTCTCATCCGGGTTGATTTCAACGTCAGCATCAGCGCCGGTACAGTCGGCGAGGACTATCGCATTCGCATGGCGCTCCCGACTATAGAATATCTCGCAAAGCGGGGCGCAAAGGTCATACTGGCTTCTCACCTTGGCAGGCCGGATGGCAGGGACGAGGAATACACTTTGGCACCGGTGGCCAAGCACCTCTCGGGCATCGTTGACAAGACGATGAAGGTCAGGTTTGCAGATGACTGCGTCGGATCCGCTGTTGAAAGCCAAGTGGCACAGATGAATAGAGGCGATGTTTTGTTGCTTGAAAACCTGCGGTTCCACAAGGAAGAAGAGGCAAACGACCCTGAATTTTGCAAACAACTTGCGGCAGTAGCAGACATCTATGTCAATGACGCGTTCAGCACTTCGCACAGAAAGCACGCATCAACCTACGGGGCTGCGCGCCTGTTTGACACGCGCCTTGCAGGATTTAACCTGAAAAAGGAAGTTGAGTACCTGTCAATGATGCGTGAAAATCCTCCCAAGCCGTTCAAGGTGGTGGTAGGCGGGGTCAAAATAAAGGATAAGATCGGCGCGCTGGAACACCTGCTGCCAAAGGCAGACAAGGTAATAATTGGAGGTGCAGCGGCGTACACGTTCCTGAAAGCCAAGGGGGTCAAGACGGGCAAGTCGCTCATCGACCACGAGCATCTGCCTTGGGTCACAAAGGCGCTTGCGGCATACGGGGACAAGATAATGCTCCCAAGCGACCACGTGGCGGCGCAGTCACCGGCAGACACGTCGATAAACATGGTAAAAGGTGACATACCGGACGGCATGGCCGGCTTTGACATTGGAAGCGAGACAATAGAGCGTTACTCTGCAGAAGTGGCAGGCACAAACGGCTCTGGCATGATCTTTTGGAACGGGCCTATGGGCATGTTCGAGGTAAGGGCATTTGCAAACGGCACCGTCAACATCGCCAAAAGCATGGCGCTTGCCTACTGGCGCGGGACAAAGACTCTGATAGGCGGAGGCGACACGCTTGAAGCCATGAAAAAGTCTGGCGTAAACGAGAACGAAGTGAGCCATGTCTCTACTGGTGGCGGTGCGACCCTCAGATACCTCGCAGGCGACGAAATGCCGGGCGTCTCTGTGTTAAATGGCGAATAGTCTGCAGCTGTTGAAAATCCCGCTTATATTTGCAGAACCAGTGTGCCATGTTACATAATCACCTTGCTTGTACGTTTATAACGGCGCATAAGTGAAAAGAAGCGCAAGAACGTTAAGGGGGTTGCCAAACTGTGTCCCATTTCAATCCGGCAACCCTCTTAGCCGTTTCTTAACGATTAGATAAATCAATGTGTGCTATATAAAATCATCGCAGGTACTATCCTGCGCAGTAGCCGATGATAAATAATAATTAATCAGGCTGCCCCAAGCTGGGCATTGCCTGCAGGTCGGATCGTGATGCACCTCGACTTTGACTATTTCTTCGCCCAGTGTGAAGAGATAAGAAGACCCGAGATAAAAAACAGACCAGTAGTCGTATGCGTCTTTTCCGGCAGAACGGACGACAGCGGGGTCGTAAGTACTGCCAACTATGTAGCAAGAAAATACGGAGTAAAATCGGGGATGCCGATAAGGACCGCCAAGTCCAAGCTCACAGACGTGAACGACGCACTATTGATCCCGCTCGACATTAATTATTACAGGCAGGTGTCGGCAAGCGCGATGGATATCATCAAGAGCCACGCGGACGTTTTCGAGCATACGGGGATCGACGAATGCTACATTGATGTCTCTGAGGCCGCAGGCAATTTTGACAATGCAGGTCGGCTGGCAGGGCGGATAAAGGAAGAGCTGAGATCGCATCTGCAGCTTTCCTGTTCCATCGGCGTTGCGCCAAACAAGATGCTCGCCAAGGTGGCGTCAGACTATCTAAAGCCTGATGGCCTTACAATAGTCATGCCTGAAAACGCCACGTCGTTCATTGGCGGCCTCGATGTGGGCAGGATACCCGGAATTGGGCCAAAGACGCGTGATAGGCTGGCAGAACTTGGAATTGCCACTGCCGGACAGCTTGCCGACTATGACCTCTTCAAGCTAATGGACGAGTTTGGCAAAAAGACCGGGTCCTACATACATAACGCTGCCAAGGGCTTGGACGACGAGCCCGTGATAGCATCGGCCGGTGAGCGCAAGCAGCTAATGCACATCGTGACTTTGAAAAAAGACGCTACGACAGTAGTAGAGATGCAAGACGACCTTGGCGAGATATGCCGCCACGTGTACCAAACGACGTTGAGCAAGGGGCTTGCGTTTCGGGTCGTAGGCGTCATACTTGTCCTGAAAAACCTTGAAAACGTGACTAGGTCAAGGACGTTAAAAACGCACACGCAAAGCTACGAGGTTCTGCATTCCACTGCAAAATCGATCCTAGATGAAATTCCGATCACTGCAGGCGTCAGGAGGCTTGGAGTAAGGACTGCCGACTTGCAGGACGCAAAGGGCCAAGGCACGCTATTTGATTTCATGCAGAAGTAGCAGCAGCGGCAGCATCTGTCTGGCGCGCCCTTTTGATACGCCTGCCTTCCGTGAACATGACGATCGCAAGATAGATTCCAAGCCACGGCAGGAACATTATCTCTCCTGCAACTGAATGGAACGCCTCCCACTCGCGGACGTTTGTCGTGACGACTAGCGCGTAAAGCGAAAGCGAGATTATGCGCACAACGTTGACCATGACAGTCCCAAACGTCCCAATCGCAAAGTAGATGAGCTTGCGTCTGAGCGGGATCTCCATTTTCAGAAGGAAAGCCAGCATGACAAGCGTGTAGATTATCATGCTATGCACGCCTGCCGAAGGCCAAAACACCTGCAGCGCAAAGGGCCCGTGCAGGCCGTTTAGCACAAGCAGGTTGCCCTGAGCCCTTGCCGGAAACGACGGGTTGTCTGGGTTTGCCGGACCAACATTTACAATGCTGGTGTCGATAAAGCGAATGACTGCCTGGTCTATCTGCAGATAGGCAGGTACAATCACCTGCAGCGGCCCAAGGGTGTCGTACGGAAAGAACGCGTCAAGCGACAGGATGGCTGCGCTGCCTGCCAGGTATATGGCGCCGGCAGGCGCTATCTTGTACCATTTTTTCCCAAAGAGGATTGCAAGCGACGCTCCTACAAAAAGGGCCATTATGGCAAAGTCCCACATGAACATCCAGCTGCCAATGACCTCTTTTCGGATGCCGTACGACAGTCCGGAATCACGGATCGAGTCGTGCAGCCCATAGGGCAAAAGGGCAAAATAGCCTATCGTCAGTGCCGCAAGCGCGGCGACTATGACGAATTTTTTCTGGCTGACTGGCTGTCGCAGACCGATAAGCTCGGCTGCGATGAAAGCCATTGCAAATAGAAAGCCGCCCCTGCCCTCGTTCCATGACAGGTTGAACGAGTTGGAGTCGACGACAAGGACGAATATCACCGGCGAGACAAGCGCAAGGGTCACGGCGATGCTTGCATTCATGCCAAATATCGTCTGGGTGCCTGCGGCGGGGACTTCCTTGCTTCCTGCCAAACTGGCGATTTTATGCCGTCACAACATAAAAACGTTCTAGGAGCTCTTTACAGCCTCTATGAACCACTTGGGGATCATGTCTTGCGCATTCTTTAGCAGAAACGTGACGCTCGAATCAAGGATGTATGTCGTGGCAAAGTCGTCTGCCGAGCGTACGCTGCGTCCATATGATTGTGCCAGCCGCAGCACAGTATACCACGTGTACCATTTGGGATCGCGCTCTTTCATCGCCGACACTTTTCTGTCGGTAAGGTCAGGGTATGGCACCTTGACAATGACCTGAAAGCGCGACAGATCGTCTTTTAGATCGACGCCTTGATGCATCGAAGGCGAGATGAGTACAGTGGGCCTCTTGCTCGTATAGTGCTTTTCAAGCACCTCTTCCCTGCCAAGCGCCGAGCCCGTCTCTATCAGCCGTGCCGCGTTTTCCCTGCTGATGTTGTCTCGTATGTACTGCAATTGCACGTACGATGTCGTATGGATAATGCCCTTTTCGTTCTTGTGCGTGGTCATAATGTTATCTACAGCCTTGGCAATCTTTGGCAGGTTTTCAGCCATCGTCTTGGCGTTTAGCCATGCGACGTTCATCAGGTGTATTGGGCGGTTCTTGACTGGGAAATCGGAATCCCTGACCTGTATGAACTTGACCTGATCGGGTTTTAATCCGGCGACTTTGGAGAGGTAATCCTTGCTGAGTATGGTTGCGCTCATGAAAAACGCTATCGTTCCCTTGTCCAGTATGTCGCCAAAGTATCCTGACGTTTCAAGCGGGGTCAGAGTAGCGCGCATCAGCTGCTGGTTTGAAGGGTCGCGCTGGATGCTGGACACTATCCAGTTCTTTTTATTTGAGCGCATGTCGTGGAGCAACCCTTCGAGGTTTTTCTCCCTCGCTATTGCGTCGATAAGGTTGCGCTCCGTATAAGGCTCGGCAATCCTGCCACGCTCAATTGCGTCAGTCGCCTGCTCTATGAATTTTAGGAGCTTGTCGCGCAGGCTTGAGCAAAACTCCATCCATACTTCGATATCCTCAACCTTGTTTTCCGGCATCTGCACTCTGGGCAGGAATTTCAGGGCATTCTTGTGCACGGTAAAACTTCTAAAGTCGCCAACCTCAGATTCGATCTGGTGCGCCTCATCAAGGATCAAGAGCTTGCGCCTCTGGGTCGTGCCGGTATAGAAGATGTCAGACAGGAAATAGCGGTAGTTGTAGACTGCGTGGCTCGCCTTGGCGCCTATCCATCGCTGGTGGAAATAGTGGCATGGCCTCCATTCAAGCTCGACGAGTTTTGACCTGTTTTTCAGGTTACGGACGTACTCACGCTCTGCAAGCGGGTCGAGCTGCACGAGCTCGCCGGGCGTCCCTTCTCCTGTCACCTTGTAGTCCAACAGGCGTGTCTTGAACGCACAGTCATAGCTGTCGTCTTTGACACACGGCCCGTACTCGCAGCTTTCATCAAGGCCCATGTCCTCCTTGACCACGCAGGGAAAGTTGCCCCGGCCTTTTACCTCAAAGACGAATGAAAAATCCCGCCGGTACTGCGCCTGCAGGTCCTTAGTCGCCGTGCAGATATGCGACGAACCGAGGTATCTGGCAAGGGCTATGGCTACCGGGGTCTTGCCAAATCCTGTAGGCGCTTCGAGAAATATGTTCTTGTAGCCAGAGTTGAGCGCAGACTCGATGTCCAGCAGCACGGCGCGCTGCTTATCGCGCATTCTCTCAAAGGGAAAGTAGTTGAGTATCGACACTGATGCAACGCACCTTGGCGCTACGTACTTTTTAAGGTTGGGTCTGCAAGCCAGCACCTGACATAGCCGGTGTCTGTTGGAAATTCCTGCGGGTCTTTTTTGCACACGTCCATTGCATGCGGACAGCGTGGGTAGAACCTGCAGCCCTGCGGAGGACCGAGCAGGCTTGGCGGATTGCCTGCGATAAAATGAATTCGCTTATCGCTAGAGCGCAGGCGGGGCACGGCTGCTATGAGCGCCTGCGTGTACGGGTGGACCGGGTTTTTGTATATCGCTTCTGTAGCGCCAACTTCGACAAGCTGGCCGGCGTACATTATGCCGATCTTGCTTGCAATCTGCGACACAAGCGCAAGGTCGTGACTTATGAAAATGACTGTCACGCCCTTTTCTTTTCGCAGTTTCTGCAAAAGCGAGATTATCTGTGCCTGCACCAGCACATCAAGCGCAGTCGTAGGCTCGTCTGCTATCAGGAGGTCCGGCTCTAGCAAAAGCGCCATTGCAATCACCACCCTCTGCTTCATGCCGCCGGATAGCTCGTGCGGGTAGCGCGATGCAACAGAAGGATCGAGGCCGACCTGCAACAGCGACTCTGTCACCTTGGCGTCCACGTCGCCCTCAAAGCCGTGCTCTTTTAATATCTCAGCAAGCTGGCTCTTGATAGTGTAAACGGGGTCAAGGACGTTCATTGCGCCCTGAAAGACCATCGCTATCTTTTTCCACCTTATTTTTTTTCCAAACTCGCTACTGGACATCGCAAGCACGTCCTGCCCATGCAGGGTCGCACTCCCGCCCACGATCTTGCCTGGCGCCTGCATCGAGCGCATCAGTGCCGAGCCCAGAGTGCTCTTGCCACATGCAGACTCGCCAACGATCCCGAGCGACTCGCCCTCCTCCAGTTCAAAATTGACGCCGTCGACTGCTTGGACAGGCCCCTTCTCTGTGATGTAGTACGCCTTTAGGCCAGAAACGGCGAACTTTGGCATCAATGAGGATTGAGCAGGGTGGGATAAAGGGATTGTGAGCTGCTCCGCCCGCTCTCATAGCATTATATTACCGTCCGATAAAATTAGTGAAGTTTATCGCAGTGAAGACCCCGATTTGCTCCTTTGATGCCAAGACAGGCGTGCTCTGCGCCAAGTGCGAGGAGAGGCTCAACGCTGGCCAGATAACCAAGGATGATGTCGAGGCTGCAGTACGTCTGACAAAAGTGGCAAGCAAGAGCCAAGAGGTCGACAAGTTCACGTTAAACAAAGGGGCCAAGGTGGACAGCGAGTTTGTCCTTGCCCTTAGAGGCTCTGACGTGATCGCACTGCGTAGCAATTCGACACTAGCAGAGCGCATAGAGAAAGAGTTTGATCAAAAAGTGTGGTTTCTCGACTCGGAAGCGTCAGAGAGAGGATTTGTAGAAGGGCTGTTTCACCCTGCAAGGGTGGCAAGCGTCAACCAGTTCTGGCTGCCCGACGGCAACAAGCTGACCAAGGTCATAATAGCAGGCAGGGCCGGCCAGAGAAAGCTCGACATCGAAAAGATTCAAAAGATAGCCAAGGCCGTCAGAAACATGGAACTCTTGGTCGAGTTTGAGCAAAAATAGATCGGACATGGTCGTCGACATCCATAGGACCCATTATTGCCGCCAGCTGGATGACAGGCTGGTGGGAACGCAGGTCCGGATAGGCGGCTGGATCGAAGATGTCCGCGATATAGGCAAGCTCGCTTTTGTGACAATTAGAGATTCCACCGGCGCGTGCCAAGCCATAGTGACTGGCGACAGTGTGCAGGTGGCCGTCCAGGCACCAAGGCAGAGCGCAGTCATTGTCGCCGGCACGGTACAAAAGAGTAAGGCCAAGGATTTTGCAGTCGAGGTCAAGGTATCAGAGTTTAACATACTGACAAAGGCGGTCCATCCACTCCCCATTGATCCGACGGGCAGGGTCGAATCGGCCGCGGACAAGAGGCTGGACGCAAGGGCGCTTGACCTGCGCAACCCGCGGATAGCTGCGATATTTCGCCTGCGTTCCACAGGGCTAAAGGTCGTCCGAGATACACTGCGAGAGGAGGGGTTCATCGAGGTCAACACGCCCAAGATCATCGGCAGCGCAAGCGAGGGTGGGGCGAACCTCTTTGGGTTTGACTACTTCAAGCGAAAAGCATACCTCGCCCAAAGCCCGCAGCTCTACAAGGAGCAGCTGACGCTTGGCCTTGACAGGGTGTTTGAGATCGGACCGTATTTCCGGGCCGAAAATTCGCATACGGTGCGCCACCTGACAGAATTTACAAGCATAGACGTGGAAGCGGCGTTCATGGACTATGAAGACGTGATGGATCTGGTTGAAAAGGTCGTCGGCAATGTCATCAAGGAATTTCAGGGCAACAACAAGGCCGATCTGGAACTGGCAGGCGTCCGTCAGGATAATAATATTTCTTTTTCCAAGATAGACCGGCTGACGTACCAGCAGTGCCTTGACGAGCTGACAAAAGAGGGCGAAAAGTTGCAGTTTGGCGACGACCTGTCAGATGCGGCGTTGCGCAAGCTGGGAGAGATCCACCAGGGGTTCTACTTTATCATGGACTGGCCGCTGAAACTAAAGCCGTTCTACATACATGAAAAGGAGGAAGACCCCCGGCTGTCAAAGTCGTTTGACCTGCAGCATGGCTACTTGGAGCTAGTGTCAGGCGGAAGGAGGCTGCACGACCCTGAAAAGCTGCGCACCAGGCTTGTCGAGCAGGGTTTGAACCCTGCAAACTTCTCCGAGCACCTAAAGGCGTTTGAGTGGGGGATGCCTCCACACTCTGGATGGGGCCTTGGGTTTGACAGGCTGATGATGGTCCTGACCGGTTCGCAAAACGTGCGGGATGTCGTCCTCTACCCAAGGGACACTGACAGGCTCACGCCCTGATCTCTACTTTTTGGACCGAGTCTGCAGCAAATATCCAGGCGCCAAAGCTGTTTTCAGTTGTGGAAAATATAACCCATACCACAGGGTTTATTTCCATGAACCTCCTGTCCGTCCCGGAAGGCACCGGCGATGACGGATGGGAGTGAAAGATCCCGACAATGTCCAGCCCCCTGCGCTCTGCTTCCTGGTACGCCGCCAAAAGCTCATCAGGAAGAATGGAAAATGAGATTCGGGAGTCGTCTGCGTTTCTCATCGGCAATATGTCTCTGACCCTGACTGCTCCTTCGCTTCTGCCAAGCAAAAATGCGCACGACTCGCTTGGCAATGAGTCACGCGCAAGCTCTTCCAACTCGTCCATCTGCTTAGCTGAAAGGATGATTGTCGCAGGAGCTTGCATTAATTGACTGTGACCTTGCCGGTCATGTACGGGTGGAGGGAACAGTAATAGTCGTACTCGCCTGCTTTTTCAAAGACGTACGAGAACGTCCCCTTGCTCTTGATTATCGAGGAATCAAATACCTTGTCCGGAGTCGGCGTGCTTCCCTCTACCTTGCCCGATGTGACCGTGTGGAATGTCGTGTCGTCGTTGGTCCATGTGACCATGCTTCCAACTGTGGTCTTGACATCTTGGGGTTCAAAGAACTGGCCATTTGTTGGAGACGAAGACCCAGCGACTATTGACACTGCGGTGACCGTCGCGCCAGCCGTGTTATTGTTGTTGCTGCTACTACTATTACTATTACTGCTGCCTGGCGTTTCGCCCGGAGCCGAAGTCACGTTGCCGGAGGATGTCTGGTTGCCCTCGACCTGCGCCGCCGGTGCTGCGCCTGCGGGCTTGATGCTTATCGAGCCTGTCATGAATGGATGTAATGTGCAGATGTACTGGTAGTCGCCTTCGTCCAACGTCGCTGTATTCAGTAGAAAGGTAGCGCCGGCCTTGATGACGCCAGAGTCAAACAGAGGCTTGTCAGATGCTGCGGCCGTCTTTTGGGTGACTGTGTGCAGGGTATTGTCGTTGTTGGTCCACTCTATGCCATCGCCCTTTGCAACCACTACAGGATCGGGCTCAAAGTCGGGGTTTTCCTGTGACGACGCGCCCGCAAGTATGCTGGCCTTGACAATGTTTGCCGGCGCCGCCGGTTGCTGTGCCGGGGCCGTTGCGTTACCGCCTGCTGCAGGCGCAGGTGCCTCTTCTGCCGGCGGCTTGGGGCTGACTAGGCCAAACGCATAGAACGTGATACCAGAGACTGCGGCTGCTGATATGAATATGACTGCCATCGCCTTGAGGTACTGGGGCTTTCTGAAAGAAACAAACGCAAGGACCGCCGCCGGTATGCCAATGATGGTCATCAGGCCGATGTAGGCAAATATCGAGGGCACCTGCGTGCTCACCGTCACTGCGGCCGCTACGCCAAATGTGACCAGAAAGCCAAGCGTGATAAGGGTGGCCGACTTTGCACGCCCTGAGCTTGGAAATCCATCCTTGAAGAGCCCTGAGGCGAGAAAGATCATGCCGATAAACATAGTGAGAAGGGAAACTGCATGCATTCCGTCGATGAACGTCTTGGCGATGCCAGAGAGCGAAATACCGACGCCGGTGATACCGATTGATGTGAGACCAATGCCGGGGGTCAGCAGATCCCAGTCAGTCATCTGGCTATGGTGGACTTTTTTGGGATATTAATCCTTTCGGGTATACGTGCAGGTTACCGGCTCTACTCCATATGTTGCTGGTAGCAAAAAACTGCGGCTATGACGCAGCACCTGGCAGGATAACCTGAAACCTGCTATCCGCAGAATCCCTTAACTTGGCAACATGTCAAGGTAGATGTATGTGCGTGCGTGTGCATTATGGATGATAGGGCGAGAAAATACGCGATAATAGCGGCAATCGCAGTGGCAGGCATAGCGGCAGTGGCGATGGTGGCGTCGTACCCGCAGCCCCAGAATGTCACACTTGACATAGGCCAAGATAACAACCCTGCGCCCTCCCAGACAGGTGGCCTGGCCGTGCCAAACGCAGGCAAGGAACAAGATCTATCGGAAAACGCGCCAGATCAGGTGATGATCCCTGCTACAATATCAGTTACGCCCATAGCCGCGTTGGCCGGCAGCCAGGCCACGGTGAGCGGCAGCGGCTTTAGCCCCGGCAGCCCAATCACACTTTCACTTGACAGCAGCGCGGCGCAGCCAACGCCGGCAAGGATTGTGGCCGACGGCTCGGGGACCTTTTCAGCAATCATAGACCTGACACAGGCACATGCCGGCGACCACAACCTCTCGGCGCATGACGCCTCGGGCAAGTCGGCGTCTGCGATATTAAGCGTCAGGTAAGCTGGGGAACCTCTGCACGCAGAGTTCCTTAACCTGCATTGGTGGCGTCCAACGTGAACTACAGAAGTATGTGTGCCTGCTATGCGGAACCTCTAAAATTATTGACCTGCGCATTTAATGTCAAATGCGCGCACCACCCGCTGCTTGTCAGTCACGGACCTGTTTGAAGTCGACGACTCTGCCACTGTATGGGATGCCTGGCTGACGACCGTCAACCTGCTTGACATGCTGGAAGGAACCCAAAAGGTAAACAAGCTATACGACTTTGAGCAGGCAAGGGTCAAAGTCGCGCAGGTCTATGCCGTCGCCGAGAAGCACAGGATAGACAAGGAAAATTGCGATTGTGGCCTTTCAGATGCCGAACACGCACTATTGAGGCGCAAGGTACTGACATTTTTCAAGCTGCAGGTGTCAAACTTGAAACATTTTGTCGATTGAACATCTAGCGAATAAATTAAATGCAAGCACGGCTAGAACAACTTTGAGAGAGGCACCTTCTGTTGTGACTGCGCAGGACTTTATTGAGGTTTCAAAGCCACGCATAGTAGTGGTCCTCGTGATCACGGCTGTGACCTCGTACCTGGCGGCCACCCGGTTTGACGCGACACCTGGAGTAGCGTGGGATGTTGACTGGTTTAAGCTAGGCTTTCTCACACTTGCCGGCACCCTTGCCTCGATGGGCGCAAGCGCCCTTAACCACTATTATGACAGGGACATTGACAAGATAATGGATAGGACCTCAAAAAGGCCGATTCCTGCCGGCCGGCTGTCCGCCAGAAGCGTGCTTTGGTACGGCATAGGAGTCAGCATACTTTCAGTCGTGATCGCATGGTTTACGCTAAACCCGATGGCAACGGGCATGATAGCGCTCGGCATTTTTTTCTATGTCATTATCTACACGGCATGGCTCAAGAGGAGCAATGCCTCAAACATCGTCATCGGAGGCTTTGCGGGAAGCGCTGCTTCGATGGCAGGGTGGGCAGCAGTCACCGGCTCGATGGACCTGCTTGGCTTTCTTGTCGGGTGGATAGTATTCATGTGGACGCCTCCACACTTTTGGTGCCTGGCAATCCGCGCAAGGGAAGAGTATGCAAGCGTGCGCGTTCCCATGCTCCCTGTACTCATCGGCAACCAAAAGACTGCAAGTTACATCCTCGCTAATACTGCAATACTGCTCCCGTATTCGATCTCGCTGTACTTTTTTGGCCTCGGTCTGCTCTATACAATAGTAGCGGCAGTTTCAGGCTCACTTATGCTAATCTATCATTACAAACTGACCAAGAACCCGACGCCGGAATTTGCGTGGAAGGCGTACAAGGTGACTGCGCCGTACCTGGTCGTGATATTTGTCGCTCTGGCGGTCGACGCGCTATTTTATTACAGACCGTTCTAGTTCTGCTGCTGATCGGCGACTAGCTCGATCCTGCGCTTTTCCTTTGTGACCCACGATACGCGCACAAGGCCATAGATCTCTAGGTCCAGCAAGGTCTTGTTGAACTCGGCGTCGGCCATCGTGACGCCCTCCTTTGACAGGGCGTTCATAAGGTCTGCGTCTGTCAGCGTGCCTGCCTGGCGGATCTTTTCATACATGAGGTTTCTTATGGGATACTTCATGATCTCAACCGTAAAACGACTTGTCGATTGGCTTTGGCATTGCAAAGGTCAGGCTCTTTTTCATAGACTCGTACCACTCCTCGACTTCCTTTGTTATCGACGGCCGCGCCGCCCGAAGAGCGGCTGCAAAGTCCGCGTTTGACACTCTAAGGGATTTTCTCTGCATCGCGTTTACCGCAGCCTCTCTGCAGAGCGACTGCAGGTCGGCGCCGGAAAAGTTGCGCGTGCTCTGCGCTATCGATGCGAGGTCGATGTCGTTTTCAAGTGGCATGGGCTGCGTTATTATCTTTAATATCTCGTAGCGGGCCTTTTCGTCGGGTTGGCCGATGTAGATGATGAGGTCAAGTCTGCCAGGCCTCAAAAGTGACGGGTCAATGAGGTCGGGACGGTTTGTGATGCCAAGAACTATCACGCCGGAATTGCCGGCATCGTCAATCTCTGTCAAGAGCTGGCTTACCACTCGCTCGTTGCCAGACGAGTCCTCGCTCTGCCCCCTTGGCCTTGCGAGTGAGTCCAGCTCGTCAAAGACAATGAGGCACGGCGATGATGTCTTGGCTTTGCGGAATATCTCTCTGATCGCTTTTTCAGACTCGCCAACCCACTTGCTCAATATCTCTGGGCCTCGGACTACGATAATGTTGGCACTGCTCTCTGTCGCAAGCGCCTTTGCAATCAACGTTTTTCCAGTTCCAGACGGGCCGTACAAAAGCGCGCCCTTTGGGGGCTTGATCCCCATCTTGGAAAAGCTCTCTGGCTCTTTAATGGCAGTGATCAGGTTATCGTGCAGTATCCTCTTGGCGTCATACAGGCCGCCGACTTCATTCCACTTCACCTTGGCGACTTCGACGTAAAACTCTCTCATGGCTGTAGGCACGATCTCTTTTATGCCCTCTCTGAAATCCTTGGTCGTTATTACCATTTGCTCCAGCACTTCCGGCGAAATCTTGTCGCCTTCAAGGTCTATCTCGGGCAGGTAGCGCCGAAGTGCCCTCATGGCCGCCTCACGGCAGAGCGCCTTGATATCGGCGCCGGTGTAGCCATGCAACTCTGATGCCAGCTCCTGGAGGTTAATGTCTTCTGCAAGGGGCATGCCTCTCGTGTGTATCTGTAGTATCTCTAACCTGCCTTCGGCGTTTGGCACGCCTATCTCTATTTCTCTGTCAAACCTGCCGGGGCGTCTCAGCGCAGGGTCAAGGCTCTCCGGCCTGTTGGTTGCGCCAAGTACTATCACTTGACCTCGCTCAGACATGCCGTCCATTAACGCCAGTAATTGTGCAACGACCCGTTTTTCCACGTCGCCAAACGCCTCTTCCCTCTTTGGCGCGATGGCATCTATCTCATCTATGAATATGATTGATGGCGCCCCTTCTTTTGCCTCCTTGAAAATGTCCCGCAACCTTGCCTCCGTCTCGCCATAGTACTTGTTCATGATCTCAGGGCCGTTTATTATGAAAAAGTTGGCCTCAGACTCTGACGCAAGCGCCTTTGCGATCAATGTCTTGCCAGTGCCGGGCGGGCCGTACATCAGTATACCCGAGTGCGGCTCGATGCCAAGCCTCGCAAAGACTTCGGGGTGGCGCATCGGCAACTCTACAATTTCGCGCAAGCGCCTTATCTGCTCCTTCATGCCGCCGATCTCCTCGTATGTGACGCGGGGCCTGCGATCAGTGGTAGTCTCGGCCATTATGGATAGCTTGCTTGGCCGCTCTATCCTCACGATTGCATGGGGCGATACTTTCTCTACTTTAAAGTCCATCGGGTTTCCAAGGATGACGACAGATACTTCGTCGCCCTCGCTCACCGGATAGCCTTTTAGACGGCTTTTTACAAACTCGCAAAATTCCTTGTCTACTGTGATGTTGTTGTCGCCTATGGGCGAGAGCGTAATGCTCTTGGCAACCTTGCTCTCGACCTTTCTGACATTTAGCAGATCGTTGAGGCCGACGCCGGCGTTCTTCCTCGTCTGGCCGTCGATTCTGATGATGTCGTTCTCGTCTTCCTCGTCGTCTGCCGGCCACGCCGTGACTGCGGTTGCACGCTTGCCTGCTATTTCAATAACCTCTCCAGGTTGCAGGCCGAGCTGCTCCATGTAATGCGGGTCAAGCCTCGCCCTGCGCTTGCCGACATCGCGGTGCTTGGCCTCGGCGACCCTGAGCTGAACCTGAGGCGACTCGTCGCTGCCCGCCTTGGCCTTTTTCAAACCACAGCCTCCCGGTTTATGAGAAACATTAGTACTACTTCATCTTGACGGACGCACGGCTGATACTCATTACCTCGATCTCGCCCACGCCAGAGACACTCTTTATGGCGTCTTCAAGCTTGTCCATCTGGCCCTCTGCGTCATCGAGCATAAAGTCGCCGACGACTGCGTGCAGCCCAAATGCCAGCGGCTCCTTGGCGTGCGCCTTTATCTCCATCCCTTGCGGGATGTTCTTTTTCAGGCCATCAACTACGTTGTCAAGGTTGATGTCGGCATCTGCCGGCAGGATCTTGATCCTTGCGACAAGGCGTGCCATTTCTATGGGCCCTCAAAGCCACAGCCAACGCACTTGTACGGCCTTGCAAACTCCCTGCACGACTCGCAGCGCCACATGAGGACATAGCCGCAGTTAGGGCAGTAGTATTTTACACATTCATCGTTAGGCATGATCGGCCTGCTGCATGAGGTGCAGACCGGCAACTGCAACGGTTTGGACATAAGGTTCCGAGTGAAATATCCGAATTTATATCTATCCGTCAACCAGACGGCGGATTTCGTTGCCAAGGAGCGCCTTTGCCATCCTGGCCGCGCCCCTTGCGCTCAGAAGTTTTGACAATGCAGCGGCGTGAAAGTCAAAGTCGCCACTTGCTGCTTCCTCTATCTTGTCTTTTGGGATTGCAGCAAACAACTCATCGATGGCTTTGTTGTCGAGCCTCTCTAGCAGCTTTCTAGCCAGCAGCATCTTGTCAAACTCTTCCTTGAACATTGATTCCCATCCCTTCTGGTAAATGCCAATCCTGCCGCCGTCATTCTTGGCAGCCGCAATCGCCCTGCCTGCCAGAATCCCTCCCATGCCGCAGGTATAGATGCCGCCGGCAGTCGTCGGCTTGGTCTGCCCAGCAGCGTCCCCCACTATGACGGTCCTGCCGGACACAAACTCAGCCACAGGTCCGCTGACCCATAACGGGGCGTAGACTTTGCGCACGGCAGATGAGGGTCCCTTGGCATCCATGTACGACTTGAGCGCACTAGCGGCATTGATGCCCCTGCCTGCCACACCTACCTTGCCCCTCCCCTCGCCTGTCGGGATTATCCACGCAAAAAAGCCCGGATATCTTTCGCTGTCAAACGCGACTTCGATTGTATCGCGCTCTATCCAAGGCGCGTACACCTCGTACTGCGCCGACGAAAGCACGCCTTCGCGGTTTCTGCCGATTATCGAGGCAACGCCTCTTGCATCAACGAAATAGTCGCACGTCAGATCTCCCTCAGATGTCTTGATCGTGCATGGATCGCCACTTGAAAAAGAGCGCATCGAGCATTTCACTCTTATCTCGGCGCCTGCGCGCTGGGCCTGCAATGCTGCCTGCTTGTCAAGCGCCCTTCTGTCAAGCACTACCACCTTTTGCTTTTCGGCAGATATCTCAAATCCGTTTGAAGGCGACAGTATGCGAGCCTTCCTGACCCTGCCATTCTCTATTGAGATGGAATCAGGTATGATGCCGAGGTTTTTGATGCCTTCCATGCTCACGAGCCCGCCGCAGTGCTCTGGTGTGCCAATCTCGGCGTCCTCCTCAAGGACGGCAACTGAAAGGCCGGCAAGGGCTACTTCACGCGCTGCAAGCAGGCCAGAAATGCTCCCGCCTGCCACGACGACGTCAAAGTCTGTCATGAGAGAAAGACTAGCAACGTATTTCTCGCTCTGCTAATTAAACTATTGACCAGTGGAATTAAAGCAGGTGATGGTTGTGAGGAGGGACCTTGGCATGGGAACCGGCAAGATAGCCGCGCAGGTTGCCCACGCTGCCGTGATGGCCGCCGAGAGGGCCAAGGAGAAAAAGCCGGAATGGTTCTATGAGTGGTTTGAGGGCGGCCAGGCAAAGGTGGTAGTAAAGGTGCAGAGTCTCGACGAGCTGATGGAAGTGAGAAAACATGCCGAGCGTCTGAAGCTTCCTGTTGTGCAGGTAAACGACAGCGGCCTGACTCAGATACCGCCCGGGACGACTACGTGCATAGGGATAGGGCCTGCCCCTTCTGATCTTGTCGACAAGGTCACGAACAGCCTAAAACTGCTCTAGCGCCGGCTGATTATCAGTATTCCTGCGATCACAAGCCCGGTTGCTACCGCCTGAAATGCGCTTATCGACTCACCAAGCGTTATTGCAGCAATCGCTATGCCAAAGATAGGGGTAGTCGAAAAGACCGACATAGTCTTTATCGTGCCTATCCTCTTTATCCCTTCCAAAAAGAAGAGCAGCGCGCCGCCAAAACCGGACACGGACATGCCTGTTATGATGAGCCACAGATCCGTCGGTATTGCAGTCAGGGCGGCCCACCTGCCTGCGGAAATGGCTAATGCGAGTATGATGAGCCCTCCAAAGAGCGACTTTATCATCGCTATCTTGGCCGGGCTGATGCTTGAGAACATCGTCAACTTTCTGCTGACATTGTTGTCGACTGCCCATAGCAACATTGACGCAAGTATCATGACGTTTCCTGCGTTAAAGTGGATTATCGTCTCAGAGACCTTCATGTCGGTAGTCGCCATGAAAAGTCCCGCTACCACGAGCGACACTGCACCTACTCCCGTCCTGCCCTTTGGCCTCTCGCCGAAAAACACGGAGGAAAGTATTATTGTAAAGAGCACCTCGCCGTTTGTCAGTATCGACGCGTCAGACGCCTGCGTTTGCTGCAGGCCATACAGCAGGAGGATCGGAGCGGCTACTGCGCCAAACGCGGTGACGAGCACCATGTACGCAAATTCCTTTCTTGATGCAAGGCGAAACGACGCCTTGGCAAACGGCACCAGAGACAAGCCGGAAACGATGTAGATAACGGCAGAAAGCGCAAGGGGGTCGATACTGCCGAGCGGGATCTTGGCCATCGTAAACACCGAGCCAAAGAGCGCCGAGGCAAGCAGCACCGACAGGTAGCCTATGTATCCTCGCTGCCTCTGCTGCTGCGGCGTCGCCTCTGTCAACAGGCATTGATTGCACCCTCCGAGTATTTTATCTCTGCACCTCCACCCGCTCCCGACAAGGGTTATATGTGGAGCGCGGAGTTCTGCTCTCGTTGTCCGGCAAGAGCCGATCTTCTAACAGGAAGATCATCCTTTATGCCGTCATTGGCATACTTGCAGTAGCAGCAGTTTCAATCACTTTTCTCTCGCAGCGTCCTGCAACTCCGCAGAACCTGGCAGACAACTCCAAGGACGAGTCGATAGCGCTATTCAAGCAGCAGTTCTGCGGGCCGGAAGGCAAGGCCAATTCCAATGCCTACGTAACCGAGCACGTGCTAAAGTCAGAGTGTGAGCTGCCCCTCGGCATAGCAGTCGACAGCGACAGGGTATGGTACGTCTCTACAAAACAGGGCACGCTTGGCAGCTACTCGCTGTCAGACGGCAACATGGAGGAATTTGCCATACCGTCTTGGCCGGCCCGCTCTGACCCGATGGGATTTTCGATGGTGTTTGCCGCCAAGATCGATGGCTCTGGGAACGTCTGGTTTACAGACGACAAGCAAAACCTGATCTGGCGGTTTAACAAGTCGGACGGAACGTTTGAGATGTTCAAGTCACCCGCGGTAGGCCCCATATCATTTGACTTTGACAAGGACGGTAACATGTACCTGGTAGGCGTCAGGTCCAAATCGCTCTATTATGCCGATGTTTCGCAGCTAAAGCCGGGCACCATGGATGGTTTTAGAGAAATAAAGCTCCCGCTTGACGCATTTTCCGGCATCGACAGCTTCCGGGTTTCCTCAGGCTCTGTCGCAGTAGACAAGGAGAGAAATGTGGTATGGAGCACCGTCCTTGCCTACCAGCAAAAAGGCCAGGTTTTCAGATACGATGTCGCCCAGAACAGGACGACCATATTTGACCTTCCGTCCGAGCTTGCCTCGCCGGTAGGCACGGTCCTTGACAAGGAAGGCAACCTGTGGCTTACAGACCACGGCACGAGTATCTTTTTCATGCTAGACGCGTCGGACGGCAAAATAACAAAGTATGTCACTTCGATCCCGTCATCGCGGGTATTTGGCGGAGCGGTCCCAGCAAATGCAGTCAGCTGGCCCTACTGGATGCAGCGCGACGGCAACGACAACATTTGGTTCAACCAGCATGCAGGAAACAAGATCGGCAGATTCGATCCAAAGTCGCAGACGCTTACCGAATACTGGATACCTACGCAAAATAACAAGCTGGAAAGCTGCCCGCCGGGAGCCCAGACGTGCGGGATCGCAAACGCGATCCAGTTTTCTGTCGGCCCGCAGAACGAGGTCTGGTTCTCTGAATGGAGCGAGAACAAGATCGGCAGGGTTGACGCAGGCGCGCAGGTGCCATTCTCTGTTTCTGCTCCTGAGCAGGTCACGGTAAGCAGGGGTGGCAATGTCGAAGTCAAGGTCGACATATCCGCGCAAAAGGCGTTTGAAGGCAACATGATAGCCTCTGCGACATTCGTCCCGACAGGCCAGCTTGGAAACTCGACTGGGATATTCAGCCAGCAATCGATAAGCGTGGACGCAGGTGGCTCAAAGCAGGTCTCTTTCGTCCTGACTCCTGTCAGCGAAGTGGAGCCGGGCCAGTACATGCTGATGATAGGCGCAGAGAATCAGGATGTTTCGGTGCTCAAGGCGGTCCGTGTCAACGTGGTATAAATACAGCACAGTCGCAACTCTTGCAGTGTCCGGCGACGACTATCCTGTGGTCATTGGCAGCGAGGGGATCAAAATCAAGACGGACAAGATGGACAAGGAAAAGCTGTACCACTGCGTCTTTGAAGATAAGGTGTATCTCTTTTACAAAGACGAAATGGACCTGCTCCACTGCTATGAAGTCGAGGACAAGGCAGCAGTGAGCGAGATAATCAAGAACCCTTCAGACATTGAAAATATCCTTAAAAAACACTCGGGAGTCTGATCATTTGTCGATAAACATTATATGCCACCATGCGGAATAGTCTGCACCATTGTCTACCAGCACCAACACCAATACTAACACTAACACTGCTGCACGGCCGCCAAAGGCAAGTAACGAGATTTTTATCGGCAAAAAACCACTCATGACATACGTCACAGCCACGCTGGTCCAGCTGGCAAACGAGCCGACCGTGCTCATAAAGGCCAGGGGCAAGAGCATAACTAGGGCAGTCGATGTCGCTCAGATTATAGTAAAGAGGATGGATACGATAGGCTACAAAATCGGCCCAATAAAGCTGGGCTCAGAGCAGGTAACGTCTGAAGATGGCAAGGTAAGGAACGTTTCCACAATTGAGGTCCCAATTTCCCGGGCCAAGTGACCTTTTACTCTCTTTTTATATCCCTGCCATCAAAAACTGCATACCGTAATAAACAAGCACGCCTGACAGCGCCATCATCAATATTTTATAGTACTTCGACTTTATCGCCGAGCTGCCCTTGGATGCAAGGTATGCTGTGGCTGCAAGCCATACATAGTCCATCCATACGTGCAGCGCAAACAACACTACGACGCCTGCGACAAGACCAAACATTGCAGAATCGGCGACCAGCTTCAACCCTACAGTAAGCCACCAGATGATGAAAAACGGATTGAGAGCTGACAGGGCGACGCCAATTACAAACGGACTTTTTCGCTTGACAAGGATGGGTTCTTTTACATCATTATTCCTTGCAATGCCGATCACCTGCAGGGCTGCAAAGCCGAGTATTGCCGCGCCGCCCACTAGCGCTATTGTACCTGTATAACCGGGCACAAACACAGGTGCCGAGAACAGCCCTGCCGCGATTGCAGAAATTATGATGATTTCTACGATCGCGTGTCCGTGCGCCACCTTGATGCCGGACACGGCACCCCGTCTGCTGTTGCCGCCACAACCACCGCCATAAAGCACGTTTGCAACAAACAGCGGACCGGGGGTCAGGACGCCAGAGGCTGAAACCGCCACGACTTCGATACCAAAGCCAAGAGCGTCCAAGACACACACCTGTGCGAGATGCTGACTAATAATAACTAACTTCACAATGCAAAAATATGACCCGTGTTTTTGTTGTACTTCGATGGTCGACACCATCCTCACGCTTAAAAAACTTGGCAAGTGGTCTGCAAACAGGGCGATCGGCAGGCGCCGGCCGGTCATTGCCGTGTTCAGCATGACTCACTATTGCAACTTTTATTGCCCGATGTGCCCCTTTGGCGACTCTGACAAGGAAGGCCAGATCGCGCTTGCCAAGAGCAGGGATCTGACTACCGGCCAATGGAAGACGATCTTTGACAAAGTGTCGAAAAACTGCGTATGGTCCATAATAGAAGGAGGCGAGCCCACGAGCAGGCCGGACTTTATGGAGCTCGTGAAATATCTGCACAGCCTAAAAATGCCTATAACGCTCATTTCCAACTGCTCGCTTTTGCACGCCATTGACCTTGACGAGCTGAAAAAGTACATCCAGTTCGTGACCTGCAGCATCGACTCGACTTTTGAGGAGCCCTACTGCAAGGTGCGCGGCGTCAATCCGCACATGTACCGCAGGGTGATGGATAACCTCAGGCTGCTGACGGAGCACGGCGTGCCGCACTATTTCAACAGCGTGATAACGAAATTCAATACGCAGGAATTCATAGACAAGACCTACTTTGACCGCGCAAAAGAGCTAGGCGCAAACGCGGTCTCATTCACGTTTGTGGAAGACAGGTCAGACGTTGACTATTCGCTGTTGCCCGACAGAGAGACGATGGTCAATGTATGCAAAAGCATCTTGGAGCACATCAAAAGCGACAAAAGCCCGCAGGTAATGATCCCGCCAGAATACTTCCAGCAGATAATCAACCACGGCAGGGGAGTGTTTGACGAATGCGGCGTATGGAAGAGCATCTTTGTCAATGGCAACGGAACCGTGATGGTGCCCTGCTGGAAGTTCAACAGCCCTGAAAATACGTACAGCCTGCTAGAACATTCAGTGGACGAAATATGGAATGCTCCGCAATGGGATATCGCCAAGACCTGCCACGACTGCGAAGTGCTTGGCTGCATCTGGTACTCGTCGCAGCCTGTAACGACGTTTGCAAGAAACTACATGCGGGGCCTAGGCAAGATGATCAGCCAGAAAAGCCCCGAGCTTGCGCAGGCGGTCTGACAACTCTTATAACTCTATTTTCAGCCAGTTTCCTGTTTGAGAATTTACGACACGCTGGCAGGCAGAAAAAAGCAGTTTTGGCCTTCCGACACAGTCAAGGTCTTCCTGTGCGGACCGACGGTCTATGACTATTTCCACGTTGGCCACGCACGCACGCTGCTCTTTTACGACCTCGTTGCGCGGTATTTTCGCTACAGGGGGCTTGCGGTAAACGCAATAGTCAATATTACTGACATTGATCCCAAGGTCTTTGCAAGGGCAAGGGACGAAGGCATGGCGGTTTCAGCCATTGCAGACCGCTTTGTCGGCGAACTGCTGCATGATGTATCGGCACTTGGCATGGACAGCTTTTCATTTGCCCGTGTCTCTGATTATGTGGAGATTGCAAAGAATGCAATCCGTGACCTGCTCAATGCAGGGGTCGTGTACTGCGCTTGCGGCAACGTATACCTGGACGCGTCAAGAACCCGCATCGGTGCCCTGTCAAAAATGTCCAAAAAAGATCTTGAGGACTGCCGGCTTGACATTGCGCCGGGCAAAAAATCGCCCTCTGACATTTTATTGTGGAACGCAAGCGAGCATTTCGATCTTTCGTTTGCCGATGACGTGCTTGGCAGTGGCATCCCATGGTGGCACATGTAGGACACGTCAGTCGCAATTGCAAATTTCGGGGGAACATATGATATTCACGGCGGAGCCAACGAGCTTGCTTACCCACACCACGAGTCGCACCTTGCGCAGCTGCGCGCCATTACCGGCAACAACTCGGTAAAGTTGTGGATGCACACTGGACTTGTCTATGTCAACGGCGAAAAGATGAGCAAGTCACTTGGTAACGCAGTGACAGTAAGGGATCTCCTCAAGAGGCACACTTCAAACGCGATCAGACTCTACCTCCTCTCACGACACTATAGAGACAGGATCGCTTACGATGAAAAGGACATTGCACGTTTTGAAGAGCTGGACGAGGCAATATCGATGCATCGAGATGATGCAAATGGGAAACCCTGGTTGAAGGAATTTTTTCTGCGCTGTCTCGAAAACGACTTTGACACGCCTGCCATGCTGGCAATCATCCGTAAAGCGATCACGTCAAAAAGCAGGGATCTGAAAATCATGGCGAGCATACTTGGGCTTCGATATTGACAGCATGGAGGACAACGAATGGTCCTTCTGCTCCTTGTGGACCAAAAAGATAGAGCTACTCTGTGGCAGGGCGCTTGTAAACAAAAAGCTGCAGGGAGATTATTTTTTCAACAGGGCTGCAGTAGAAGGCTGCACAGTTGGCGCAGAATTGCAGGTCGCAAAAAATTCTGGGCAAGAGAGATGGACTGCTATCTCTATTTTCACTCCCCAAACAAGCTGCCACATCTTGATACAATGTATGTTCTTGTGTCGCGCAGGTCCAAAAGGAGCCGAGGCAAAGTAGTACAGATTGTAGGCCGTCAGGATCTAGTCAGGTGGGTTGACGTGTTTTGCAGATCGTTTAACGTGCCGCAATGGAGGACCGAGGTTGAAAGGATAATGGATGCAAATTTTGAGAAACTGGAGCTGCTGCTGTCGTACAGGGACGACATACCCGCAGCCTGCGCAGTCCTGTACAGAAAAAGCGGGCTTGCGGGATTGTATTGCCTTGGCACGCTGTCCAGCTATCGAGGGGAGGGGCTTGCGAGAAGCATCCTTGCTTTTGCGCAACAAAAAACCAAGTCAGATAGCATGCCGCTTTTCCTGCAGACCCTCAAAAGCGAAGGGCTAGTCAACTTCTATAAAAAATCAGGGTTTGTCCTGTCGCACAAAAAAACAGGTATGTGTCATCAAAAAGCCAGATTGAGGCTAGATATATTAAGAAGGCTCTAATGCCAATTACTGATGCGTAGAAAGGTCAAGGTCGCCATTGCTGGCGTTGGCAACTGTGCTTCTGCTCTTGTACAGGGAACGCGCCATTACCGCGACAACTCGGAAGCAAAAAAGCCAGAGAACGACTGGATCGGCCTCACAGCCTACAACCTCGGCGGACTTGAGCCTTCAGACATCGAGTTTGTAGCGGCCTTTGACGTAAACGCTCTCAAGGTCGGCAAGGACCTTTCAGAGGCGATATTTGCCAAGCCTAACAACACAGTCAAGATAATCAAGGACATGGATAGGATGGACGTCAAGGTCCAAAAGGGCGAAGTGCATGACGGCATCGGTCGCCATCTGGCGCAAAAGATCAAGGTAGCCGACGGCCCTGCCGTCAACGTCGCACAGGTGCTAAAGGATGCAGGCGCCGAAATGCTGCTCAACTATCTGCCAGTCGGGAGCAGAAAGGGCACGCAGTATTACGCCGAAGCATGTCTTGATGCAGGCTGCGCTTTTGTAAACGCGATTCCTGTCTTTATCGCATCGACTCCAAAATGGCAGCAGGCGTTTGCTGGCAAGGGCCTTGCGTGCGCCGGCGACGATGTCATGAGCCAGTTGGGTGCAACGGTGGTCCACAAGACGCTTGTCAAGTTGTTCGTAGACAGAGGCGTCAAAGTCAACGAGACATACCAACTAAACATCGGGGGCGATATGGACTTTTACAACATGCTTGACGAGGAGCGCCTTGAAGACAAGCGCATCAGCAAGACATCTGCCGTTGCGGCGATGGCGCCGTATGAAGTTCCTATGCGCATAGGGCCGTCTGACTTTGTATCGTTCCTTGAAAACGACAAGGTCTGCTATATCTCTATCAAGGGCCAGTACTTTGGAGGTATACCTGTGGAGCTTGACTTGAAGCTAAAAGTAGTCGACGCTTATAACAGCGCCGGCGTGATGATAGACGCGGCAAGATGCGCCAAGATAGCCATAGACAGGGGCGTCTCCGGTCCGCTTGAGAGCATCTCTGCCTACTGCTTCAAGCACCCGCCCATCCAGATGCCCTACTCTGTAGCAAAGGCTAACTTTTTAGAGTTTGTCGAAGGCAAGCGCGAGCGATAGAGATAGATTAACAATATTTCACAAAAAGGAGCCAGATTAGTCGCTACAACGTATAATTATCCCCAGATCAAATCTCGACCCAGAACGCTTGGTCCACATCAAAAAGCTCGAGGTGTACGGGTTCAAGTCGTTTGGGTTCCGCAACACCGTCGTGCACTTTGAGAAGGGGCTCGTGGCGATAACAGGCCCAAACGGCTCTGGCAAGAGCAACATCCTTGATGCCATCATGTTTGCCATAGGGGAAAACAGCCCCAAGGCCATGAGGGTGGACAAATTCCAATCATTGTTTCATGACGCCCAGAACCCGAGTCATAGGTTGATCAGGGTAAGCGTCAGCTTTGACAACTTGGATAGAGGTATCCCGATGGACGAGGACACGGTCACCCTGACAAGGGAGATGGAGGGTCAGACTGGCGAATCGCAATACCTGTTGAACGGAAGAAAGGTGTCCAAGACGGCAATAATGGAGCTGCTAGAGGTGGTGCTGTCTGCACCAAACAAGCTCAACATCGTACAGCAGGGCATGATAACTCGGATTTCCGAGCTCAATTCAGAAGAGAGGCGCAAGATAATAGAGGATATAGTAGGACTTTCATATTTTGACGAGAAAAAGGCCGAGGCGCTAAAGCAGCTGGACGAGGCCGACAGGAGGCTTGAAGTCGCCTTTGCAAGGATGGGCGAGATCCGAAAGCGCATCGACGAGCTGGAGGCGGAGCGCAACGATCAATTACGCTATGAGCAGATTGGCGCAGAGTTGAAGCGCTTCAAGGCGGTGCAGCTGTCCAACAACATCCGCACGGTCAGGTCCAAGCTTGCGACGAGCACCCAGATACTTGATGGCAACAACCAGCGGTCGTCGCAGCTGACTGCAAGGGTAGACGAACTACGCCAGCAGATCGAGACTCTGGAGACAGAAAAGGCCAAGTTCATGGAGGAGGTGGATGCGGCAAACAGGGCCAAGGCCCAGATATCGACCAAGATAACTGCAGCCGTCCACGAGTCGGAGAGATCCAAGGCGATGGTAGGCGAGTCGCAGCGCAGGATAGCCGAGATAGAGCGCAGACTGCCGCAGATCGAGTCCGGCAAGCAGGCTATCGTGCAGAGGGCAGAGGAAATGAAGGCAGAGGCGGAGAAACTGCGCGCTTCTGCCGGCAGGAAAAAGGTCGACCTTGCAAGGCTGAAAACCGACCTTGATGGCATCAATGCGGATATTGAAAAGGTGACGGGCATTATCGCGCGCTATAGCGTGGCCCGGCAAAAGTTGGAATCTCGGCTAAAGCGGTTGTCGTCGCTCAAGGCCAGCATCGAGCTTGCAGCTGCCCGTATCGAGGAAAAGGCCAAGACAAACGCCTACAAGAAAGACGCACAAGAGTCTGCCGTCGCATCATTGCAGTCAGAGGTAGACGCCACAAAGAGAAGGATTTCAGAGCTGGATCAATCACTAGGACGCGATAGAGTGCTCCTGCAGGAAACGATCCAACAGATAAACAGCCTTGCAGAGAGCAGAGCATCGCTTGAGAAAGAGCTCGCAGGGTCGGCCGCGCTCCTCGCCAAGGCAGACAGCATGGCGACCAAGTTTGAAGAGCGGGCAAGCGTCGCCAAGCACGCCATGAACGAAGACTTTGCTATAGCCGAGCTGGGCAAGGAGAAGGAGAGGTTTGGGATAAAGGGCATCGTGCATGACTTGCTAAAGTGGGACAAAAACTATGAGCGTCCTGTGCTTGCGGCAGGCTCGGAATGGATGAAGGCGTTTGTGGTAGAGGATGTAAAGTCCATGATCGCAATTGCGGCGTATGCCAAAGAGAAAAAGCTGCCCCGGCTTCGCGTCATCCCTCTTGACATCGTCAGCCGCTACAAGGCCAGGCCGTCAGGCGACGCCCGGCGCGACGTAAATGTGGTTGGAAGCTTGGCTGATTTCGTTTATTGCGAATACGAAAAGCTGCCAGAATTCCTCTTCTCTGATACGCTTGTCGTCAGAAACTCGTCATCGGCGTACATGCTTGCCCGGCAGGGCTACAGGGCCGTGTCGGTGGAAGGCGAGCTGTTCGAGCCGACAGGAGGCTCGATGGCGCTTGACTTTGGGTCGCGCTTTTCCGATCTCACAAAGGCAATAATCCTTGGCGACTCTGTCGAGGGCTTGCGCGACATGCTGTCCAAGCTGGCCAAGACAGTAGAGAAAAAGAACGCGCAGCTGCGCGAAACTACCGAGCGACTGTCTGCGTCCGAGTCTGAAAAGATAAAGCTGGAACTAAACATCGCCAACAATGCAAACAAAATTGCATCTGAAACGGAAGTTGCGCGCTCCAAAGAAAAAATGCTCGCCGAGCTTGGATCGACCATCGGCGCGCTCTTGTCAGAGGCAGGAGCGTTAGAGCTGGAGCTGGCAAGGCACAGGCGCCGGTTAGAGCTCATCGCGCCGACTATTGAAAAGGTGTCGGCCAGATTGCGGGGAATTGACGAATCGTCGGCCCGCGCCGAGCTGGCAGGCAAAAATGTTGACCGCAACCATGTGCTAAAGCAGGTGGACGCACTCTCTATCGAGCTGAGCCAGATCACAAACTCGCTTGGCGGCATTGAAAGCAGGATGGAGTTTGACAGCCGCCAGCTGAGTCAGATGGACGAAGAGCGCGACAGGCTCTCGCTGGAGCTTGTGCAGAAGAAAAAACAGGCAGAAGAAATGCAGGCAAAGTCTGCAACTCTTGAAACCGAGCTAAAGGCGCTTCGCGACCAGGAGCAGCAGATAATCGACTCATCGGGCAACGCCTATGGCGTGCTTCAGGAATATGAGCGCAAGATAAAGGGACTGTCTGAAGAGGAGCGCAGGCTGTCAAAAGAAAACAATGTCATCGAGCGCGAATCGGCGCTTTTGCGCAAGGACATCTCTGACCTGACGGCGCAAGAATCGCGCTTGGCAAATGACCTCGTCTGGCTTGGCTACAAGAACCTGCTTGATCCGATGGATGTCGATCTTGCACTAAAGGAGCTTGGCGATGAGTACGAGGCGGTCAAGCAGAGGATAAACCTGCGCGCAGATGAGTCGTACGTGCAGGTTATGGAGGGTTACCGGGGCATGTCGAGCAGGCGCAACCAGCTGGAGACTGAGCGCAACTCTATCGTTTCGTTTATCGAGCAGATTGTAAAAGAAAAGAAAGAGATGTTCATGGAGGCCTATACAAAGGTTGACAGCGACATCCGCAACACTTTTTCAAGCCTCACAGGCGGCACTGCCCGACTCGAGCTGGAGAACCCAGACGATGTCTTTGCAGGTGGCGTCATGCTTTTGGTGGCGTTCCCCGGCAAGGTGGCACGTGAGTCCACCGCCCTGTCAGGCGGCGAAAAGACGATTACCGCCACCGTGTTCTTGCTGGCGCTGCAGTCGTTGAAGCCGTCGCCGTTTTACCTGATGGATGAGGTTGACGCTCACCTTGACGCGCAAAACACTGAAAGGCTGTCTAAAATACTGACAGAGCGTTCGCAGAACAGCCAGATAATAATGGTCACGCTCAAAGACTCGACAGTAGCCAAGGCGACACTCATCTACGGCGTCTATCCCCGGCAGGGCGTGTCAAACGTGGTCAAGTACCGCAACCCCGGCCAGGTGCCTCTAGCTCAGATCAACAATAACAATAACAGTAGTAGCACCGCTGAGGGCAACTAGACAAAGTTGCGTTCTTTTCGCCTTAAAGCTCGTCTATGTGGAACTTGGACATGCAGCCGGTGCATTCATAGATTTCATCGCCCACCGGCCCGGATACCTTGAACTTTACAATCGTAGTGCACTTGGGACAGCGCCCGTCCACCATCGCCGTCTTTTTCATCGGCCGGGCGGCCGCTTTTCTTCTCCTGCTTCCCATATAATACAAGCATGGAAACTGGACCGTTTTATAAATTTCCCCGCTACGTTTTATATTGGCTGTCATGCCCACAAAGGGTGGGATGCTCCTGCCAGAGGCCTGCTCGATAAAGGTAGACGGGGTAGAGTGCAACCTGCCCCCGACGTTTGTAGTGTCTGTCAAGTCGCACGATGGCGAGTACATGGTGGCAGTGGTATGCGACGATCATCGCGACGGCCTTGAAAAGAGGTTGCAGGACATGCAACGGGCCGGCAGGGTGCCGCCAGGCAAGATTCACTTCCAGCCTGTGAAATTGGTAGTCACAGACTGCGTCGCCGGCATGGAAGAGGATTATGTCGAGATCGAGCTAAAGAGGGGCACAGACTCGGGCAGAAAGGCGACCTAGCTCTTGTCGTCGCTTTCTTCCTTGACGGCCCATGGAAACCACCTGCCCAAAAGCTTGGCCCAGTCGATCTTCAGCGAGTAATAGATTATGATGCCCATTACGGCGACGCTTGCCACTGCTATTATCGCAAGCGTGGTATAGTCAGTCGCACTTGAAAGGACATCCTGCGCAATCGGTCTGCCAAAGTAGACCGTGCCCCATACTATGGCTTCGTTCATTACAATCTTGCCTGCAAACGTGGCGAGGGCAAATTTCCAGGGGCTGTAGCGGGCAAGGCCAAGCGGTATGTAGACTAGGTCATCCGGTATTGGGGTAGCCGCCGCGACAAACGCGCCTGGCCACCCGTACCTGCTAACCAGCCTCTGCAACGGGAGCATCCTTTTCTTGGTCTCGGTGCTCAGCATCTTGCGACCATAATAGCTTGCAAAGAATATGAGGGTCTTGGCGATAACCGTACCAAGCGCGCTGACGATTGATATCATGTGCGGGTCAAACTTTTCCGAAAGCGCGGCTGCAAGGAGGACAGGGAAATATGGGACTGGGACAAAGACGATGATGCTGCCGACGAAACTTATCAGAAGGATGCTCAGGTAGCCTAGCTCTTCGCTGAATGGAAACAGGTCTTCAAGACCCACCAACTGGACTAGCTCTTGTTTTCAAGCCTTTATTAGTATGCCCTTCCAAACATGGCGACCTTGCTCGCCGGCTGGCCACAATAGATGCACTTCTGTGGCATCTCTGCCTGATCAAACGGGATGACTCTGATGTCGGCGCCCGTCTCTTCTTTTATCTTGAGTTCGCATCCTGGCAAGCCGCACCACCCTGCCCTTGCAAAGCCACCCTTGTTTTCTATTGCTGCCTTGAATTCGTCATAGCTTGACGGCTTGGTCACGAAACTGTCAAGCAGCGCCTTGGCTCTTGCAAACAGCTCTGACTGGATGCTCTCTAGCAATGATTTTGTACTCTCGACAAGTTTTGCGCGCTCGTCCTGCTTTTTCTCGCGGTTGTCGCGCCTGACAAACTCTATCTGGCCCTTTTCGATATCTCGAAGGCCGATGTTTATCCGCAGGGGCACGCCCTTCATCTCCCACTCGTTGAACTTCCATCCAGAAGTGTACCCGTCTCTGTCATCCACGTGCGCCCTTATGCCTGCGGCACCCAGCTCGGCCGCGATTTTACGCGCCTTTTCCTTGACCTCCTGCGCGTCCTTGTCCTTGTGAATTGGAACTATGATGACCTGTACGGGCGCAACTTTGGGCGGTATTATAAGGCCCTTGTCGTCGCCGTGCACCATTATCAGAGCGCCTATCAGCCTCCACGATACGCCCCATGAGGTCTGCCATGCGAGGTGCTCCTTTGTGTCCTTGCCAAGATACTTGATCCCAAAGGGCTTTGAAAAGTTCTGCGCCAGGTGGTGCGACGTGCCCATCTGCAGCGCCTTTCCGTCTGCCATCATGCCCTCAAGCGTCGTCGTGTACTTGGCGCCGACAAACTTTTCCTTGTCGCTTTTATAGCCTCTGACTGCCGGGACTGCCAAATAATCCTCTATCAATTCGCGGTAAATGCCAAGGATCGTCATCACCTCCTGCTCGGCTTCTTCTTCTGTCGCATGGACAGTGTGGCCTTCCTGCCACAGAAATTCAGATGTGCGCACAAAGGGCTTGGTCGCCTTGATCTCGGCACGCAGCGCGCTGTTCCAGAAGTTTATTTTTAGCGGTAGGTCGCGGTAGCTTGTAATCCACTTGGCAAATATGGAATATGCCAGAGTCTCTGACGTGGGCCTAAGGGCGAGTTTTTCGCCAATGTCGTTGTTGCCTGTCTTTGTGACCCAGAACACTTCTGGGGTAAACCCTGCGAAATGGTCCTCTTCCTTTGAAAGGAGGCTTTCAGGGATGAGCACAGGCAAAAAGCCGTTCTGATGGCCCGTCTCCTTGAACCTCTTGTCCAATAGATCGCGGATGGACTCCCATATCGCATACCCGTACGGCCGAAGTACGATAAAGCCCTTGACAGGCGCATAGTCTGCCATGCCTGCCTTGAGCACCACCTGTGTATACCATTCGCTAAAATCGTCGCCCTTCTTGACGGTGATGCCGGCGGCTTCCTTTGGAGGGGAACTCAAACAGATGCAGAAAACTGAGGAGGGTTTATGAAGTTTTGTCTACAGAGGCTCGCCCTTGCAATATACCTTGCCAGTCACCCGGCTGTGAAAGTTCCGGCAGACGTAACACTGCACAAACGCTACCTCTTTGCCAAGGACAGGGCAGTCAACTGCCTCTTGCTTCATCCTCTTGAGCATCTTGGGGCTCACGCCTTTTAGCTTTAGCTTGCCCTTGTCGTCCATCATGCCCACGCTCTGCAGCTCCTTCTTGGCCTCGTCCGTGAGCTTGGGCGCCTTCTCAACCGGCTTAATTGTGACTAGGTGCTTGACACCTTCGGGTAAAGCGTCACTCATGGTTGCCACTTGCAGCGTGGCAGTATATGACTCTTTATCATGCAAAATCGGTTATTCTGGTTTGCGATCTTTGCGTTCGCAAGAGTCTGCTATGCCTCACTATCTCGGACCTTGACTGCGACATGGTAGAGCACGCAAACGCCATGGCCTTGTCTGCTGAGTCAAACGATTGCGCCGGCTTTTTCATGGCTTCCCTTACGCCTTCCCTTATCTGCCACACGCCTAACGGCATGACGTATTCTGGATGGATTTCGCGCAGGACTAGCACCGATGCCTTTTTGCCCCTGTGCAGCAGGTGTTCTGCGACTGCAAGCCGGGCGGCAAAATAGGCGCCGGCGATGCTAGGGTAATGATCCAGACCTCTGGCATCTTCGTAGTCAGCGCCGACTGCCATTCTGCCGTCGCCGGCGTACCATGATTCGATCATCTCAAAGTTCCACACGCTGTCGGGGATCAGGATGACCGAGTAATAGTTGCCAAGGTGAGAATACTGCCTTACCTCGTAAAGGTCAACGCTTGGATTTTGCTCGGTTTGCTTGACGAGCCGGCTTGAAATCATGTCGTCAGTGGCACTGATGCTCCATCTGGTCGGCACCAGCTTTCGGTTCTTTTTCAGGCCAAGCATTCCGATGGATAGCACGCGGTGGATGCTGCTCGTCTCGACGCCCTTTTTGTACAGCTCCATCACTGCGTCTGACGCCTTCAAGTCGCCATCATAGAACGCGTTTTCAATTCGCTGGTCGGCTGAAAGGGACGATGATGTCTTGAACGTCTTTATCGGCGCAGCAGGCCCAAACGGCGCGGCCTCGGTGTTTAACCTGAGCTCCTTTCCAAGGTCTGTGTCAGCAAGCGGTTTCTTTTCAAACGTCGCCTCGCTCTCAGCAGGGCGGTCAGACATTGCCAGCTCTTGCAGGTTTTCGATGTAGCGGCCGGTCACCTCGCCCACGCTTACGTTGGCGACTCCACGCACAAGCGACAGGCGGTAGTTGGCTATCTCTTCCAGGCTCTTGCCGACCCACATCTCTGTCTTGTCGAGGATAGTGGTGTCGCCGTGCGAGGGAGGTATCATCGGCCCGACCCTCACTTTGGGATAGCCGTAGCGGCCTACAAACACAGAAGGTGGGCTTGACCCGTCAAGAGCATCCATCGAAAACAAGCGCGAATTGGCAGTCAGGAACTCTATCCAGTTCTGCTCAAGGCGGCGCTTGATCTCTGCTGGCGACGACACATGGAAACTGGCGCAGGAGTCACTTATTTGCATAGTGCGCGAATGATTTATAGCGTTAGCTGGATACACCACCACTGCCGCAATTGGATCCGGTAGACAAGGCAATTCTCTCTTCGCTCTATGCAAGCTCGCTTGACCCTTCTGTCACATCGTACGACAGGATCAAGTCGCGTCTGCCTGTAGACAAAAAGTTCTTTGATTCAAGGGTCCAGCACCTTGTCGAGAAGGGCTTTGTAGAGGGAGGCAGGCTGACGTTCATCGGCCGCGATGCCATCAAAGTCGTGCTGGTTGGCGGGGTCTTTGACCTGATACACCCCGGCCACATACACACCCTAAAGGCCGCCAAGGAAGCAGGTGACATGCTCATAGTCATAATAGCAAGGACGGCTACTGCGCAAAAGATCAAAAAAGACCGCAAAATTTACCACGATGAAAAGTTGCGCAAGGAGCTGGTCGAGTCGCTCAATTTTGTCGATATGGCACTCATAGGCAGGGAAGGCACGCTCTATGATACGGTAGAATATGTCAAGCCTGACGTGATCGCTTTGGGCTACGACCAGGCGCACAGCGAAAAGGATGTTGCCGAGAACTGCAAAAAGCGCAACCTAAACGTGCAGGTAATCAGGCTTTCGACCCCGATACCGGGCTCGAAAAGCTCCAAGATGAAGGAGGAGCTTGGCGACAACATCTATGGCATCTGAATGTGGACCTGGACCTTTATCCTGTCTCCATTTTTGATACCTGCCGCGTCCTTTATTGACACCGGCGCAATGACTTCAAGCATGCTGTCGTCATAGTGCGTCCTCTCCAAGACTAGTACTGCAGCGTCAACTGCGCCATTTATGGTCGCCCTGTAGCATTTGACCCATCCATACGTGCGCGCTCCGTCACTGAATCCTTCAAGGAATATTGAGGGGTGACGCCCAAGCTCCCGGCGGGCAGTCATGAACAATTGGTCGGTAAGGCGGACATTGAGCGTCCCGGGGTAAGGCTCGTAGCCCAGCTTTTCCTTGAATTGTTTCTTGTAGCCTTCAAGGGACATGTAGTAGGCACCCTCGCCCATGCCTGAAACGACGCTTCCCTCAAAATCGATTGCGGCCGGCGCGGATTCCAGCGCCGATTTTAGCGACGCAAAGAGGCTCTGGATCTCGGTGTATCCTTTATCTGTTACCCTGACTGCAAATTTCTGTCCCCTTCGCGTGCGCTCGACGTAGCCAGCAGTTTCAAGGTCCAAAAGGTGTTTGGAGGCCGCCTGCTGCGACCTGCCGATGTTCTTGCCAAGGTCAGACGTGGTCACCTCGACAAAATTGTGGCGAGCCCCCTTTGATAGGAGCTGCACCATAGTGAGGATGTGCTGGAGTTTTATTTCCGGCATTAGTTGGTTATGCCCACGTCGCCGAAGGTCCTGACCTTGACGTCAGCCGACTTTTTCACGTCCGTCGTCCTGTGGCCCACGATGTACTCGATGCCAGCCTTGCCTGCAGCGTCGACAAGCCTCTGCGTCACGATGCCATCGATTACGAGGTACTTGGCGCCTTCGGCAGAATCTAGCCTTTTGATGACCTCTGATACCGGAACCTTGAGCAGGTGCTTCATCGTGCCATCAAGTATCACCGCCTCAAGCGTCTCGTTTATCTGCGGGTACACGTCGCGGATCGCAGTCAAGACCTCTGGAGCGTCGTTTGCCGCCGTCGCCGACGGCACCCCTGGCGTCACCGGTGCCTGTTCTTCCTGAGCCTGCTCGACATACGACTCCTGCTGCGCTGGTGGCGGGCTTCTTTCGCGGTACTCGTTTCTGTCTCTGTAGTCGCGGTCTCTATCGCCACCCCGCCCACGGTATCCTCTGTCGTCGCGGTCACGGTAACCTCCGCGGCCTCTGTAACCGCCCCGATCGCCTGCTCTGTCGCGGTAGCCGCCCCGTTCCCTGCGGTCGTCCCGGTCGCGCCTGTCGTGGCCCCTCTCTTCCTGCATGGGGGCTGGCGTCTGCTCTGACAAGGTCGCCTGGACACCTTCTGGCGATATTACCTCCTTCAAAATCTCGGAAATCTCTAGCGGAGTGCATTCTTCGACTTCTCTTCCTGCTGGCGCTCTCAATACCCTGTCGATCTTGACGACGCCTGCAAGCTCTTTCAGTATGAGGTCGCCTGCCCTGTCGCCGTCGAGGAACGCAATGACCTTCTTGCCTTGCGTGAGGTTGAGAAAGGTTTCATCAATCTTGGCGCCCTCTATTGCTATTGCATTGTCATAGCCTGCCCTGAGCAGATTGATGACATCTGCCCTACCCTCCACGAGTATTATCCATTCTGAGTCAAAGACGCCTGTTCCGCATGCTAGCTGGGCCTTGCCGTAGGACGTAAGCTTGCCGGGCTTGCTTGCGTCGTAGACGTCTTTGAGCATCTCTTCGCCCTCGCTTATCGTCTTTGTCGCCCAGTCCTGCACAATTTTCTTGGCCCTGTCGACTATGACCTTTTTCTTTATAGCGCGAATGTCGTCAATGCCCATCAGCTGGAACTTGGCCTGAAACGGACCGACCTTGTCAATGCTCTCTATTGCAGCTGCAATCAGTGCAGCTGTAGAGATGTCCGTGCTCATCGGGATGAGCGCATCTCCCTTGGCAGAGCTGGCCTTTGTTTCGACGTTCACTTCAATTCGTCCAACCTTTGAGACTTTTTGCAGTTCGTTGAGGTTCATTTCCGGTCCGAGAAGACCCTCGGTCTGTCCAAAAATAGCACCGATTATGTCGGCCTTTTCGACCAAACCATCAACTTCAAACTTTAACTTAACGTGATACTTTACGATTCCTGTGCTAGGCAATTTTTTCTTCAATACCTCGTAATTGGTTTATCCGTTACCTGTTGAAATTCTGGCTTGCTTGAATATAAGTGCTTTTGTAGGAACTGAGGCACCGTTTTCAGGTGTAAAAGTAGAGGTCTTTGCGCGACCCTGTTATTCCAGACATTTGAGGCGCGTACGTGACCAAGTCCTCAACATGGCGCACCTTGCCGTTTGTTATCTTTGCAAGTGCGTGCTTGTAAAAGAGACTCACACTGTTGCGCCTTGACTGCAGCTGCGACACTAGCCTGCTCGTCAAGTGCTTGCCGGTCCTGTCCATGTCCAAGAGCAGGATTATCTTGCCCTGCATGTAGCAGTGGCAGTCGACAAAGTCGGCAATGCCCTTGAAATTGTGGAACACGGCCGGCGAGCCCCTAAAGCCGATGCTGGACAGCGCTTGGGCGTCACGCCTGCCCTCGACGACTATGAGTGAACCCTTCTGGCACTCTTCGTTTAGCATGTCGACAAAACCGCGAAGCTTTTCGATAACCTGCTCATCTGCGGCCGGCTGGTAGTAGCCCATCAGACAGGTGTTAATTTGCGCGAGAACGATTTAACAGTTTTGGAACGGAACGGTCGGCAAATAAAAATACCACCTGAGCGGGATTTCAGCATTGAAAAGGGTCCTTGCGGTCAAGAATATCACCTGCGAGACTCTGGGAACGCTTGAAGGGTTATTTCGGGCTGACGGCTATGAAATAGAGACTGCGAACGCGCAGGATGGCATTCCTGCAAAGGTGGCTGACTATTCTGCCATTGTAATTCTGGGCGGACCGATGGCTGTTTATGATAATTTTCCGTACCTGCAAAGGGAGCAGGAATTGATCCGAGACGCAATGAAAAACAACGTGCCGACTCTTGGCATCTGCCTTGGCTCGCAGCTGATAGCGCAGGCCGCCGGCGGCAAAGTATACAAAGGAAAGCACAAAGAGATCGGCTGGCACATGGTGTCCCTGACGCCGCAGGGGCAAAACAGCATATTCGCAGGTGCAAGCGAAAAAGAAATAAAAGTATTCCAGTGGCATGGCGACACGTACGACCTGCCGCCAAATGCTACAATCCTTGCGCGCTCGTCTCTTTATCCGCAGGCGTTTCAAATCGGTAGTGCCGTAGGCATCCAGTTTCACCTCGAAGTCGATGAGAGCCTGATAAGGGCATGGATAAAGGAATATGAAAACGAGGTAAAGGCTGAGAAAATGGCCGAGGGGAACATACTTGCCCCAAGGCAGGACTTTGAAAGCCTTGCAAAAAAGTGTCAACTAGTCTATAGAAATTTCGCACGGATAGTTAGGTAACTATAAAAGAAGCTTGAGAAGCCTTTTTTCTCGATCATAATGGCCAATCAAAAGGTCCAGAAAATCTTTGATGACGTTTTCTCAACCAAGGAAAAAGTAATCACGGAAGAGTTAGCTAAACAGGTTTTGACAGAATATGGTGTCAAGGTGCCCCCCTATGCGCTTGTAACAAGCGAGGCAGAGGCCGAGAGCAAGTCCCGTCAGATCGGGTTTCCGCTCGTTGCCAAGATAGTGTCGCCAGAGATATTGCACAAGACCGATGTCAAGGGGGTCAAAGTCGGCATCCAGAACGAGTCGCAGGCCAAGGAGGCGTTCTCTGACATGCATGGTCGATTGTCAAAACAATACAAGACGGTCAAGGGCGTGCTTTTGGAAAAGATGGTGCCCTCCGGCGCCGAGCTGATTGTAGGGTTGCAAAACGACCCGCAGTTTGGACCAATCATCATGGCCGGCATCGGCGGCATCTATACCGAAGTCTTCAAGGACGTCGCTTTCAGAGTTTTGCCGATAACAAAGGAAGATGCCCTTTCAATGATTGAGGAGCTAAAGGGCAAAAAGATCCTCGAAGGTTTCAGGGGCGCAGCGCCAGTCAGCAAAGATATGATAGCAAACGCGCTCGTCAGCATCGGCAACCTCGGAACCGACATGGCGGCATACTATGAGAGCATTGATTTTAACCCGGTCATCTTTTACGAGAAGGACTATTATGTCGTGGACGCAAAAATAATCCTGCGCCAGCAGATAGATGCAAACGCCATATCAAAGGCGCAACCTGACTCGACCAGCATGGACCTGTTCTTCAACCCCAAGTCCGTCGCTCTCATCGGTGCCTCGCCGGAAGTAGGCAAGGTCGGCAACTCTGTCCTTGAGAGCCTGAAGCGCTACAAGGGCAAGATATTCCCGGTAAACGCCAAGGGCTACTCTGAGATAATGGGCATCAAAGCGTACAAGAGCATCGATGACATCCCCGAAAATGTCGACTTGGTCGTCGTAACAGTAGACCTGAAATTCGTGCCAGAACTGCTAAAACAGGCGGCAAAGAAGGGCAACCACAACTTTGTCGTCATTTCGGGCGGTGGAAAGGAACTTGGAGGTGAGCGGGCAGCAATCGAGGCAGAGATCAAGAGGCTGTCGCAGGAGCTCAAGATAAGGATCATCGGTCCAAACTGCATCGGCATGTTCAATGGTGCCAACAGACTTGACTGCGCGTTCCAGGGAGAGAAGAGAATGCTTAGACCAAAGGACGGCAATGTAGCGTTCCTGTCGCAATCCGGCACGGTCGGTATTGCCTTCATGGAGACTGCAGATGCGTTTGGCATGAGCAAGATGATATCGTACGGCAACAGGTCAGATGTCGACGAGGCGGACATGATCTGGTACCTTGCAGAAGATCCAAACACCAAGGTTATTGGCCTCTACGTCGAGGGTCTTGGTGACGGCAGGAAATTCATGAATACGGCCAAGAGGGTAATAAAGGAAAAGAACAAGCCCATCGTCGTGTTCAAGAATGGCAGGTCCGCAAGAGGAGCCAAGCAGGCCGCTTCGCACACCGGCTCGCTTGGAGGCTCGTTTGGCGTAGTCAAAGGCGCACTAGAGCAGGCAGGCATCATCTCGGTCGATTCGTACGAGGAGCTGACGAGCGCACTAAAGGCCCTTAACTGGCAGCCGACGCCCAAGGGTACACGCGTTGCGCTTGTGACAAATGGCGCCGGCCCTATCATTGCAGCAATTGACAACTTTGAGCGCCTTGGGCTGCAGGTAGCAGAGCTTTCAGAACAAACCAAAAAGGCATTCAAAGAGCACTATCCGCCGACGTATGTGATTGGCAACCCCTGCGACATCACCGGCTCTGCCAACGCAGACGACTATAGGTTTGCCATACAGGCATTCATGGACGATCCAAACGTCGACATTATCATGCCATGGTTCGTCTTCCAGGATGACCCGCTTGAAGAGACCATAGTCGATGTACTGGCGTCGTTCCAAAAACAAAAGAAAAAGCCTTTGCTGGTCGGCGCGATGGGAGGCCCGTTCACCGAGGAAATCTCTAAGCGTATTGAGAATGCCAACGTGCCCGTGTATCATTCAGTCATCGAGTGGGTGACTGCCACAGGCGCGCTGGCCAAGTGGGCCAAGGTGTCGGGACAGGCCAAGTAGGCCCCTCTCTCCGTTCTGCCTTTCTTTCCGATTTGCTTTAAATTAGCATAAATGCTACCGCACGACATTGGAAAACTCGCTTGAAACAAGGCGCGCCTTTGGCGTGCTCTTTGTTGCAGTGTCGGCTGCAGTCGGCGCCGGTGCCGTCCTGTCAGAACTGGCGTTTCTTGGCGGCTACCCTTCATACTACTATGCAATAATATGGATAGCAAGTTTTGCAGGCGCGTTTGGCGCGGCTGGACCGCGCTTTAAGAGGGCAGTCCCTGCGATAAGGGGCAGAATGAAGAACAGCGTCAAATGGTCCACAGGCGCCAAGGCGCTAAACGGGATCTGCTGGGCCGGCCCGTTTGCCAGCATTGCGATAGCGCCTGCGTTTTATCAGTATTTCATACTGCTTGGCATCGGCCTTGGCAACATGGCGACCTATGTCATGATGAAAAAGTACAGCGGCCAGGACAACCGCGAACAGCTGCTCGTGGCGTCGATATCGCTTGCCGCTCTGCCCATTGCGTTTGCAATCGACAGCTCATTGTTTGCTACCCACCAAGACATTGCCGTCATGGTCTCAAGGATACTCATTGCAGCTGCCTATGCGGTTGGCGGCGTGTATGCACTTGTTGCATCGAAATAGCAAAAGAGCGGGCCCGGTGGATCCCTGATTCTCCAGGTATCGAGTCCGAACTCAAACGGCTGATTTCGGACATGTTTAATCTAATGTAGTAGTAAATTATTAAATTTTCGAAAGGTGCAGTTTATCAAACAATTATCTTTCGATTTTGCTGCATAAGGAGATGCGGTCAGACCGGGAGTAATAGTATATGCAACACGCATGTAACGCGTGGGCTGGCTCTTCCCTTCTATCCACCACTTCCCTGTTTATAACGACTGCGCTCCTGTAGACCCGGGGTAGCAGCAGACCTTGGCCGTGCCTTTTTCCGCACACACGCATAAGCACTCGATGGTGCACTCTGATGGTTCAGCGGAGGCAGGCCTCCACACTCAAAACTGGAGAGCTCCAAGGCTCAGTTGCATATCAGTGGTTCAGCCTGCTGCCCAATCCCGGTATGTCCGGAGCCTAGTCGGCGTCACCTCCAAGCCGGGCTATCTTTTTCTCGCGGAGCGTGGGATTCTCCCACTTCCAGCGCTGCCTTGTCTTTAACATGTGATAGAGCATCCTGATTAGCTTCCTTGAGGTAGATACATGGGCCATCTTTCCAGAGCCGGTCCTTGCTTTGACAGACTGGTAGTACTCCCTGATGGGCTTGTTCTGCCTGATAACCGTATCCACCATTATGGATAGCGCCCACCTTGCAGCAGCTGGTCCTTCCTTTGCCATCCTGCCCCTCCTTGTGACGCTGCCGCTGTCCCTGTTTGAAAGCACCATGCCAAAATAGCTGGCCAGGTGGTCGTCTGACGGGAACCTGTTGACATCACCTATGTACGAAGACAGGAGTGATGCCAGGTAGTAGTCAACGCCGTTTATGGTCATGAGCAGCCATACGTCTTCGTCCTTGACAGCGTACTTTTTTATCCGGTCTTCAAGCGGGGCACACTGTCTCTCCAGAAAGTCGAGCCTGTTCATCATGGTGGAGAGCACGAGATCCCTGTCGTCACCAAACTTCAGTGCGGCAATGGCCTTCCTCCTCTTGTCAGAAAAGTTGTCGGTACTTGGAGGGAGCCTGTGGTATATGCCCTCTCCAGGTAGGAGATTATGCTGTTCTTTACCCTGCCTATTTCCTTACCAATCTTCACACGCTGTACCAGGAGGTCCCTTTTCACCTGCTCTTCTGGGTCCAACAGGTGTGATTCAGGGAGCATCCCTGACATATGGAGTTTGGCTATCTTCAGGCTGTCGGCCTTGTCGTTCTTCTTCTTGCTCTTTACAATCCATGCAAGCTCCTTTGGGTGCACCACTGTCACGTCGTAGCCGTAGGACGCAAGTGCCCTGTGAACAGGGTATGCCATGCCTGTCGCTTCAAAGGCAACCTTCGCGTCCTTTGGTACCCTGTCTGCAAAATGCAGGTACCCTGCGTCGTCCATGTGGAACGTGAACCTGTCCATCACGTCTCCTGCTGGTGACAGTACTGTTGCTACGCTTTCTGTGTCTCCAAGATCTACGCCTGCAACCGTGTGGTTCATGTTTCTGAAGCTGGTCTTCTTTCTCTTACCCATTTTCATCGCTCCTTGGTGACGGCAACTCCGCTGCCTGATGTGAAGTCGTCCGAGAAGAGCCAGCCTCAGGGACGCGTTACAATACAGTCAATACGAGACTAGACCTCTTGCATAATTGAAAGCTTAAAGCTATAAGGCGGTAGCTTTGACCGTCGTCTGACCGTTCCGTGATGGATTACGAACGCCTGTCAAAAAGACCGCAGATATTCCGGTCCTTCACCGGGCTTGAAGTACAAGAGTTTGACGCCATCTACTGCGAGATAGAATCCAGGTACCCGTCCTTTGAGGCAAAGCGCCTATCAAAAAGAAGGAGGGAACGTGCTGTAGGTGCCGGGCGGCACTTCAAGCTGAGCCTGAAAAACAGGTTTCTGATGCTGCTTGTTTACTACCGGCTGTACATAACGTACACTCTGGCTGAATACCTGTTTGGACTTGACCAGAGCAACGTCTGCAGGGACATACAGGTTTTAGAGCCCCTTGTGAGAAAGTGTATGCTGTTGCCAGAAAAGCTGTACAGAAAGACAAGGAGGCTCCGTACTATAGAAGAGGTGGAGCAGTACTTCCCCGGCTTCAAGGCGTTTATCGACGCCATGGAACAGGAGATACCACGGCCAAAGGACAAGAGGAGAAGGAAGAGCTACTACTCGGGCAAGAAAAAGAAGCACACCGTCAAGAAGCAGGTCATGGTGAACAAGCTCGGGTTGATACTGCACCAGACCGGACATGACAAGGGTAGGAAGCATGACTATGCCATTTACAAGAACAAACGCCCTGTCACGCCGCCGCAGGTCCAGAACGTGGCTGACCTTGGGTACAAAGGCGCCGACAAGGACTTTCCCACCGTAAGGTATGTACTGCCCATCAAGAAGAAGCGAAAGAAGAAGCTCACAAAGAAGCAGAAGAGGTACAACAGAAAGGTGGCACGCGAGAGGGTCGTAGTCGAACACACCATTGCAAGGACCAAAAAGTACGGCATAATGGGGACCCGGTTCAGGAACCGCCTCAAGCGCTACGACAGGGCTTCAAGCATCGTTTCAGGGCTGGTTAATTTCAGGATAATGCGGGCAAACGGACTGTCGTTATAGGCCAGAGATTATGGTGACAGGGAAGGTTGTGTTCTGTTTCTAATTACGCAATAGGTCTACTCATTTTCGACTCGTAGTCCGCATTCGATACCGGAAAAGTCCAAAGGTCAAGTTTTTCATGCACCCAAATCCTCCTTTTTGGCCTTGGCTATCCTGTCAACTGCCATCAAAAGCCCGTACAGCAGGGCTTCCGGCCTTGGCGGGCACCCGGGTATGTACACGTCGACTGGCACGACCTTGTCTATTCCGCCCGTGGTCGCGTAGGTGTCTCCAAATATCCCGCCGCTGCAGCCGCACGCGCCAACTGCGACAACTATCTTGGGGTCAGGGGTCGCCTCGTACGTCCTTTTCAGCGCTAATTCCATGTTCCTTGACGCAGGACCTGTTACAAGCAGCACGTCTGCGTGCCTTGGCGACGCGACAAAGTGTATGCCGAACCTTTCGATGTCGTATATCGGGTTGTTAAGCGCAGTTATCTCGACTTCGCACCCGTTGCACGAGCCGGCGTCGACTTCGCGTATAGCAAGCGACCTGCTGAGGATCTTGCCTATCTTCTCCTTCAGCTCTTTTCCAACAGCCTCGTACGACTTGTCAGCCCCATCGCCCAGCGATTCCACTAGGTCCTGCCTTGCCTTTGCTGGCGGCGCATACTTGCTTCCAATCTTGAAAATGTCAGGCGCTGCTTCTTCGCACCTTCCGCACAGGATGCACTTGCCCATGTCAAGCGTTATCTTTTCTTTTGCTATCTTGATGGCACGCGGCGCGCAGATCTCTTCGACATCGCCATATTCTGGCAAAAACGGCGCGTTTGCAAGAGAAACGTTTCCCCGGTACTCTGGCGGCGCCCGGTCTGCCTTGAGCGGATCCCGCAACGTCTCGACGCCGTTGCCCAGTATGTCTCTTTTATTTTCTGCCATCACAGGTCATTCCCCGAATATGAGAGGTCCAGGCTCTTGTTCGCGATTGGAAAGTCGGGCACTATGTCGTTTAGGACCGCCTGCTCTATAGCAGGCCAGTTCATAAACGACGCGGTCCTCACTTTGTAGCGGAAAAGCGAGTCGCGGTTTTCACCTATCATCACCCAGTGCATTGTCTGGCCCCTGTGCGACTCGGCGTATCCGAGGGCGTGGCGGTAAGGCTCAAGCCGCTCCCGGACGTCTTGAACTGCAAGCTCGCCTTTGTGCAGACTGTTCATGACTTTGACTATCATGCCGGCAGAGTTGACTATCTCCTCTGCCCTCACGTCAAAGCGGGAAAGCGCGTCCCCCCTCCTCTTTTGCATCTCGACTTCGTACTCCATCAGGTGCTTGGGCGTGTCGTGGTGCCTGTCGATTGCAAGCTCGCCGTAGATGCCGTAAGGGTGGTCGCGCCTCGTGTCGTCGTCTATGCCGGCACACCTTGCAGCCACGCCGACAAGCGCAAGCTCGCCGGCCACCTTTCTGCCTATTGCGCCGGTGTTCCTCAGCCTGTCCACTACAGACGACTTGCTCCTCAGGACAGAGACCAGGCGGTTAAAATCTTCAAGCACGGAATTTGTGGTGCTTATCACAAGATCCTGCTTGCCCTGCAGGTCGATGCCTACGCCGCCTATCCTGTTCACCCCGAACAGCAGCCTGCTTCCGGCCACCTGCTCGTTTAAGCGCATCATCCTTTCCTTCAAGATGTTCAGCCTGGCCGCGCCGTAGGAAAACGCGACGTCAGTCACCATGCCTGCGAGCGTCCCGAGGTGGTTGTAGATGCGCTCCATCTCCGCGCAGACGGCCCTTGTCTGGAGCGCTTTTCTTGGCACCTGTGTCCTTGCAGCCTTTTCAATCGCTTGGCAGTATGCAGTCGAGTTTGCGACCGCCTCGTCGCCCGAAATCCGCTCGCTCAAGAGCAGGATCTGGTCGAGGCTCATCGTCTCTGCAAGTTTCTCTATTCCTTTGTGCGTGTAGAAAAGGCGAGTCTCGAGATTGACGATGTTCTCGCCAAGGACGCTAAAGCGAAAGTGACCAGGTTCTATTATGCCGGCATGCACTGGACCCACAGGTATCTCGCACACGCCTTCTCCTTCAACCCTTCCAAATGGATATTCGCGCCCTTCCATCCTCGCCACCTTTGTGCGCCCGTCAAAGTCTTTCCTGAGGGGGTGCACGTCGCCGGGCCAGTGCTCGTGCAGCACAAGCAGCCGGATGTCTGGATTGCCTTCCGGGACCAAGCCGAACATGTCGTTTATCTCCCTCTCAAAAAGCGCGGCTGCCGGGATGCGAAGCGCTATGCTTGGAAACGACTGCCCTGCTGCTTCGATGTTTACAGTCACGAAAATGAAGACGTCTTCGTTCTCCTTTCCAAACACGTACCTTATCACAAAGCCGCGGCCCTGCTGGCGCTCGTCTGTGCATATTACAGTTGCAAGCTTTGTCTTCAGTTCGTCGCTTACATAGTAGCATGCATCCGGCGCGTCTTTTTTGCTTGCAAGCGTGACGTGGACCTCGTTGCCGTTGAGCGTGCGCACAGATAGCGCTTTTCTGTCCAGCTTGCGCAGCACCGCAGCCCTGTATTTGGCCGCGCCGGCGTGTTCTATGTCGCCTGACATCATTGGCCCGGAGCGCCTCCCCCGGCCTGGCCGGCCACGGTGACGGTGCCCTGGCTGAATATCTGCGCCACGTCGCCTGCAAGCTCCTGCAGCGGCTGAGGTACGTAGAACCCGAGCACCACGACGAGCCCTGCAAGTATCATCATGGGCACTATGGCGAGCTTGCCCCCCTCTTCCTTTGCCGCGCCGGCAGGAAGCCTCTTGCCGGGCTCCTTGGGGCTGCCAAAGACCATCCTGACAAGGTGCCTCATAAAGCCTGCAAATATCACCACCAAAAACGCGATCACAAGCGAGCTTGCAAGGAACTGGCCGGTGTCAAAGCCCGAGCTCAGTATCAGAAACTCGCTGACAAAGATGTTGAACGGCGGCATGCCGACTATCGCAAGGCCGCCTACCAGAAACAGCGCGGCGGTGACAGGCATGACCTTGATTATCCCGCGGATTTCAGACATGGCCTTTGTCTCGTACTTGTGGCTTATCGAGCCGCTTGCAAAGAACATGAGCGGCTTGGCTATTGCGTGGTTTATGATGTGCAAGAGCGCGCCGTATATCCCGAAAAACCCTCCAAAGCCCATCGCGACTGCCACTATGCCCATGTGCTCGACGCTTGAATACGCCAGCATGCGCTTCATGTCCTTCTGGAAGTATATCGAAGCTGCAGCTATCCCCACCGAAACTACCCCAAGCAGCATCAGGAGCTGGCTTGAAAATTCTGTGCCCAGTGTGCCAGACGTTATTATGTGGAACCTCAAGATGCCATATATTGAGCAGTTGAGTAGCACGCCGGACAGCAGCGCGCTGACAGGCGTCGGTGCCTCGCTGTGCGCGTCGGGGAGCCACGTGTGCATGGGCGCAAGGCCGGCCTTCGTTCCAAGGCCCACCAGGATGAATACAAACGCGACCTTGATGATGTTCGGGTCGAGCAATTTGGAATTTGCGACCATACCGGTCCAGTTCATGGCAGAGTCGGGGTCTGCGCCTGCGGTGACGTTTGCGTAGTAGAAAAAGACAGTGCCAAAGAGCGCAAACGACAGGCCGACGGTCGCGATTATCAGGTATTTCCACGCCGCCTCTATGGCGCTCTCTTTTGTGTAGAGCATTATCAAGAGCACAGAGACAAGCGTCGTGGCCTCTATTGCCACCCACATGGTCCCCATGTTGTTTGACACCGGGACAAACAGCATAGTCAGGAGAAAGATGTTGAAGCCCTGGTAGTATCTGATTATGCGCCTGTCGTCTATCAGGTCGTGCTCGTACTGCCTGCTCATGTAGCTTATCGAATAAAGCGACGAGATGAAGCCGACGCCGGCAATAGGCAAAAGGACGACTGCGCCAAAGGCATCTAGATAAAAGAGTTCTCCAAAGGCAGAGATCTGCTTCTCTGAAATGACTGCTGCAATCAAGGTGATTGCAAGGGTAAGCACCACAAACGCGGACGTTGCAGTGGCCATCTCTGCGACCCTCTTTTTGCGCGAAACTGTGACTGCAATGGCGCCTGCAACAGGAGCGATGAGCATAGAGATCAAGAGTGCGCTTGACGCGGTTGGAAGCGCCGCTGCGTCAGCAAGAACGTTCCACATCTCAGTCATCCCTCAGCTTCTCCAGGCTTCCGATGTCAAGCGTGTCAAAGGTCTGGCTTATTCTGAAGAGCAGTATGGAAGAAATGACGACGCCGACGAGTATGTCTGCAAATATCCCTATCTCTATTATCAGCGAGACTCCGTGCGTGAGCGCGGTGGTGAAGAGGAACAGCCCGTTTTCTATTATCAAGAGCCCGACCACCTGGTTGAGCGCCACCCTCCTGCTCACGATGACAAACAGCCCTATGAAAAATAGCGACACTGACACCGGCAGGCACGTCATGGCCACCACGTCCAGGCTGGACGACGAGAGCATCTGTTGCGTCAGGGCGTACGAGAGCGCGACTAGCAGGGCAGATATGAGGACGGACAGCCGCAGGCCGACGTACGGGTTTGCCTCTATCTTGAACTCGTCTTTTATTTTCCTGGTGACCCGGACAAGCACCCTTGGGATCACAACGGCCTTTATCACAAGCGTGAGCGCGGCAGCCACATAGATCTCCCATACGCCAGTGTAGTACGCTATCACGGCAGTAACCCCGGCAAGGACTATAGTCTGGTACCGGTAGGCGCTCAGCCAGTCTGCAAAGCCGCGTCTTACCACGACTCCGAACGTGGCTATCAAAAGCCCTGCCGACGAGATGGTCAGTATGTCTGCCGGCAGTATTTCCAGTCCTGTCATAGGTAGTAAAAGATCACTCCTATCATCGAGCTCGCAATAGCCATCACGAGCAGGTCTGGCACCCTGAACAGCCTCCACTTGGCAACCCGTGTCTCCACGAACGCGACCAGCATGGCGACGAGCGCGACCTTTGCGACAAACGCGGCTGTGCCGGCAGGGACCTGCCAGCCGGCGTCAAGGCTTGCAGGCATGCCGGCAGGGAAGAACAGGTTCACGAGAAGTGCAAGCATTATCAGCTGCTTTACCGACTGCGACCACTGGACCATCGCAAGGCTCTTGCCAGAATATTCCAGCACCATGGCCTCGTGGATCATGGTAAGCTCCAAGTGCGTCGCAGGGTTGTCAAACGGAATCCTCCCGGTCTCTGCCAGTATTACTATGAAAAAGGCTATCAGGGCAAAGAGCATGCTTGGCACCGCTACAAAGCCGTCCGACTGCACAGCTGCACCGACAAGACTTGAGAGGTTCGTGCCGCCAAGCGTGAGCGACACAACAAATATCGTCATGAACATAGCCGGCTCTGCAAGCGCAGACATCATCATCTCCCTGCTCGTTCCAAGCCCGCCGAACGAGCTTGCGACGTCAAGCCCGGCAAGCATCGTGAAAAAGCGCGCAAGGCCAAACAGGCCGAGCACCACCAGTATATCTCCTACGGTGCCAAAGGGGCTGAGCGGCAGGAACGCCGGCACGAATAGCGCGGCGGTAATGGTTGCAACCATCATCACCCACGGCGCTGCGCGGAATACCCACGAGCTCTGGTCCGAGACCACCTCGTCCTTTTTCAAGAGCTTGGCAAGATCGTAATACGGCTGGAGCACGCTTGCGCCCATCCTCTTTTGCGTCCTTGCCTTTACCTTTCTCATAACGCCTGTCAGGAGCGGGGCAAGCGCGACTATGCCTGCTGTCTGCACCACGCCTATTGCAATCGTTGCAATGTCTGCCATCAGGACATCACCCTCGCTAGAAGCAGCAAGAGCGCAAGTGTTATCATGACGTAGAGCAGATAGGCGTTGACCTTGCCAGTCTGTATCCTGCGCACCCTGTCAAAGAACGCGACGGTAGTCTTGACTGCAGGCACGTAGAGCCTGTCATCAAAGATGTCCTTTGTTTCTGATTCTACGCGCATGGATTTTTTCATGTAGGGGTTGGAGTCAGAATAACGGTCCTTGCTGATTGCCATGCGCGGCTTGTAAAGCGCCCGGAACACGGTACGGATTGGCTGTGAGAGCGAGGTGGCTGTGTACTCCATCCGCTCGTTCAGCTCGCCAAACCCGCAGTCCCAGGTGCTGTATATCTTTCTCGCAGTCTTTCTAGAGCCGGAGGTAAACACAAAGCCGACTATGGCCGCAGCGACTGCACCCATCATGACTGCAACTGCAGGCATCGACATGCTGCTTATTGCTTCTATGCCGTTGACGCTGTAAGGCACTGTCAGCATGTTAAAGGAAGCGACGCTTCCGTCGATGCCAAACGAAGAGGTTATCATTGAAGTCGCCGCAAAAGGCAGGATGCCAAAGACGACGCAAAGGCCCGCCGCTATGCCCATGCCAGCTATCATGGTTTTTGGCGACTCCATTGCGTGCTCTGCCTCTTTTGAACGCGGCCTTGAGAGGAAGGTGGCGCCAAACATCCTGACAAAGGTGGCAAGCGCTACGCCGGCCGTGAGCGCAAAGGTTATGCTTGCAAAGCTGATCGACACTTGCAGCGCGACGTTTGGCACCTGGTACGACGACAAGAGCGCCTGCATCGTGAGCCACTCGCTTGCAAAGCCGTTGAGCGGCGGAAGGCCGGATATTGCAATGGCGCCTATCAGGAAAAGAAGCGCAGTCCAGGGCATCTTTTTTGCAAGCCCGCCCAGCTGCTCCATGTTCTTTGTGTGCGTGCCAAAGAGCACAGAGCCGGCGCCCATGAAAAGCAGGCTCTTGAACGCCGCGTGGTTGAGCGAGTGGTACATGGCCGCGAGCAGCGCGACGGCGGCAAGCGCCTGCAACCCAAACGACATAAAGACCACCGAGAGGCCCAGGCCGAGTATGATTATGCCGATGTTCTCTATGCTGCTAAACGCAAGCGCGCGCTTGATGTCCTTCTCTATTGCAGCATAAAGGACTCCTATGAGCGCCGACGCAGAGCCGGCAACCACCATCAGCATGCCCCACCAAGCAGAGTCGGGCGAATCTGGAGCAGCAAAATCAAGAGTGACCCGTGCAAGGCCGTAGATCGCGGTCTTTATCATGACAGCCGACATCAGCGCAGACACGTTGCTTGGGGCAGAAGGGTGCGCCTGCGGCAGCCACACGTGCATAGGCACAAGGCCCGCCTTTGTGCCAAAGCCCACGAGCGCAAGTACAAACACGATGTCTTTGATGTAGGCCGGCATGGGCGACTCGGGGCTACGGAACGAGTCAAAAGACAGGCTCCCCGTCTGGAAGTACATCGCAAGAAACGAGCCGAGTATGAACGCGGTCCCAAGGTGCGTCATCACAATGTACGTCATGCCTGACCTGATGCTGCCCTCGTTTTCATGCTCGTATATGACCAAGAAGAACGAGGCAAGCGACATTGCCTCCCAGAAAACAAGGAATGAAAACACGTTGTCAGACGCGGTGACAAGTATCATGGAAAGCACGAAGAGGTTGAAGAGAAATCCGAGTGCCTTTACGCTGCGCTTTTCATAGTACTCGCTGCTGTAGCCTATCGAGTATATCGACACGGCAAGTGTCACAAGACCTATTATCAGCATGAAAAACGCGGACATGCCGTCGATGTAAAACTGGAATTCTATCTCAGGCGCGGCAGCGGCAAAGGGTAGGGGCACTTCAAGTGTTGTACCTGAAATTGCTATCGACGCTGCAAATGCAATCGTCAGGACCGAGCCCAAGGCGGCAGGTGCAAACGAAGCGACGCTGGTCTTTTTGTCCTGCCTAAAGGCAAGCGGCACAAGCGCGCCCATAACAAACGAGAGAGCGGCCGCTTGAAAGAGAATCAAGTAGCCTCCGCCAAGGATTAATGTTGTTTCTGACACTTTTCTTGTCGTCCCTACCCTCTTAGACCATCAACTGCCGTTGCCCTGTCATAAGCTGGCTCTGATGATTCGGGGCGGTAGAAGTACTAATTTAAGTGTTACACAACTCTCGTAAATTCGGAATTGCAAATTTTTAATATTTGTAAATCTCGTCACGTAAATACGGCGAAAGGCGTTGAAACAATATAGATACCGCGCTCCCGTATCGCATCAGCGACTCCTCTATGGGAGGCTTTTAAGTATAATGGGACAAATTATGTTGCGATACGGAATTGCCATATTTGCGGATTTTCGTAAAACTTAAAACTACGTAAATAGCAACAGGCTTCGTTGCAGACTGCAAAGAACATCAAGACTTACCTTACACATTTTCCAGTCACATCTTATCTTGAAGCGGACATCCTCTCAAAGGAAACTACTTGGCGCATTATGAACTACATTAGACAAGCAGGCGCCAAGGGCATTACCGCAGAAGAGATCACAAAAAATGAAAAGATCCCCGCTAGCGTGGTATATTCCACACTCAAAGAGCTTTATCGATTGCAGTTCATCTTCCTCTATCCAAGAGAAAAGAAAGGCAGGGGAGAGAGAAGGAAACGCTTTGTATGCGAAAGAAGCACGTGGGGCAAGTATGGAATTGATGAGGAATTTGACGCAGCTCTGAAGGTCAGCGGCTTGCATGAAAAGATAACAGAGGAAATTCGGGAGCCTGTAATGAAGGCTCTCCGAGAGTCATACGACCATTTCAGTACAAAGAAAGAGCTCCAGCAATTCTTGCCAACAAAACAGACCAACATCTGCCCAAACTGCCAGAGAAGCCACGAAGCTATGGAGTTCTTTTACGCAACGCTTCTTCGATCAATCGACCTAATGATAACAGAATCGGATGAGTTCAAGAAATTTCTGCTAGATATAGGATATGCAAGCGACGAACAATAGCTGGAGCAATAGGGAATGAAGATCATGGATTCAGGCATAGGCCGCAAAATTGGTAACACACCTCTAGTAGAATTATCTTCTTTTCCACTAATAATATCAAATTCTATGCAAAATTAGAGTTTTGCAGTCCTTTCGGTTCGGTCAAAGACAGGGCAGCATACTGGATGATAAAAGATGCTGAAAATAGGGGCATCCTGAAGAAAGCCAAAAGCGCAATTATTGAACCCGCTTCCGGAAATACAGGTATCGCCTTAGCAGGAATAGCCCGCGTACTTGGATATAAAGTCGAGCTGGTCGTGCCCGAGAAGGCAAGCGAGGAAACAAAAGCGATACTTCGAAACCTGGGGGCCACGTTACACGAGACATCGGATGACCTTTGTCCACGTGTTGGAACAGGTACCGATCAAAGCATTGCCCTTGCAAAAGCGATTGCAAAACCCCGGCCAGATATTTACTACATGCCAAATCAGTACGCGAATGAAGCCAACTTTCTTGCTCATTATGAAAGTACTGGTCCGGAGATATGGAACCAGACTGATGGTAAAGTCACCCACTTCATCGCGGGATGCGGTACCGGCTGAACGATTACTGGAACTGCGACCTATCTAAAAGAGCAAAATAAGGATGTTAAAATAATCGCCGTGCAAGCACAGAAGAATCATCTTCTACGGGGTCTTAATTTTGAAGAGTCGGCAATGCCAGATCTTTTCAAACGCCGCGTTAGAGTTGTTGACGAATGGATTACCGCCACAAACAAGGAATCTTTTGATACGGTGGAAATGCTTTCGAGAAAAGAAAAACTCTTGGTAGGCCCTTCATCAGGTTCTGTCATGTCGTCGATGATCAGGGTAGCTGAAAGGTTGGAGAAGGGGGTTCTGGTAGGCATATTTGCAGATGACGGAAGGAAATTCAAGAGTCTATATCTGCAGCAAGGCGTGTTTACAGAGCACGAGTATGTCAAGGCGTTGGAAAATTCCAAGAGCCTGTCAGGGATTGAAATCGTATCTCCACGCTAACGTTCTTGACTAGGCACTCCTCACACTGGCTATTACAACGGTTAAAAATACGCTTAGGATGGCGCTTGGAGGCTGCTTACTGCATTTAACTTACCCTTTGCGATAGAAGGTGTGAATTTCCAGTAATTTGTATAGTTTTCATTTACGGGAGTCGGTGCAAACACCCCTCCAATGCCAAAATAAAGGACGATGATTGACGCTATGTAAGACATCAGAACGGGATTTGGCTGCCACGAGAGCCTCAATTCCAGATATTCTGGCTTTTTCCATAATTCTATGGCGTATGTCAGCAGTACCAGCACACCACCCACACCAATTCCTGCAAGCATGATTCCGGCTATCTGTGTGTAAACAAAACCTGAGGCAGAGTACTGGATAAAGACGTGCAAGCCTATGTATGAGCATGTTATCAAGAGTGCTATAATTATCAGGTAGGTAATTCTAGAATCCGCCTTGACCATACAAGATTATCATCGGCCAAGCAGTAAAAAGGAAGAAAAAGGAAAGACGAAAAATGCATCAGTTGTCCTAGATCATCTGAATGTTGCCACGATAGTACGATTGTATAGCTTCAGACACATCAGAGTATGATAACCTGTCCTCTTCTACAAGACTTGCAAGCAGGGCGCGCCTCTCTTCCAACTGAACCATCAATTCGTCGTCTGTCCAGCCTCTGAGCTTTGCAATTTCCTTCAACCTGTAACTTGCTTTTACCAAACATTCTGCAGCATCGTCGCCATCGGGAACAAATGCGTCTGTCCTAGGATTCCATGCAAATACGTGTTTCAATCCCATAAGGTTCTCCCTCGGAATGACTTCAGTAGAAGATATTGCTCTTCTGATGACCTTTCCATGCCTGTCTTTGACCCGGTTTAGCATGAGAAAGTTCCAGACCAGCATCCTGCCACCTAGGCTTACGTCCATGGGGGGGGGGAGCTCATCCTGACAAGGGCGGCTTCGGGGCTTTCTGCATGCATAGTGCACAGCGCAGAATGTCCTATTGCTGCTGCCTGTATCAGCGCCCTGATTTCTTCGCCCCTGACTTCTCCGAGAATGACGTAATCGGGCCTGTACCTTAAAGAGAGGATCACAAGGTCCATCAAGTCGACATCAAACCTTGACTCTGTAATGGAATAGGTCCTCCTTGTCTTGAACCGTTGCCAGTGGGTGTGTGGCAATCGCAGTTCCGGTGTATCTTCTATCGTAGCAATCTTTGCAGAAGGATTTATCATTGTTGACAGCGAGTTTAGCGATGTAGTCTTGCCAGAACCCATGGTGCCCAAAATCATCACGAAACCTTTCGACTCTACAAGCAACCAGTAGTAGGCAGCCATCAGCGCAGACATTGTGTTTGACTTTATGAGATGGGCAATGCTCAGTGGTTCCTTGGGGAATTTCCTGATGTCAAATGAACTCCCGGGCAGCGTGACTTCGCCGGCAAATGTTACCGCGACCCTGTGACCGTCAGAGGTCATAGAGTCGGCAAACGGCACAGCAACGGTGACGCTCTTGCCTGTTTTCTGGGCCAGCCTCTGCACGTATGTACGAAGGCTGTCTTCGCTGGCAAACCTGACGTTGGTATCTATCCAGTCGTATTCTGTAAAGCGCCGGTGCATCACTGCGACAGGTTTGTCGTAGCCTTCTGACGATATCTCCTCAACATCGTTATCCTTCATCAGCACGTCTATCGGTCCGTACCCAATGGCGTCCCTTGCAATAAAGTATTTGTACTTTTGATACGCTTTTTCCAGCTGCTGAACCAGTCCTAGATTTTCTGCCACTTCCCATATGTAACCCTCTATGTACTGCAAAGGGTCTTCGGCCTTGGCTATTGGCTTTAGGGAGAAGTACAGGCCTTCCATTATGTGCGAGTAGACCCTCTGCTCTTCTTCGTCCAAAGTAGGTTCAGTGACTACGTATCTTGCTTTGCCGCCCCCGTCGTTCTTATCCAAAACGACATAAACCACCGCCTGTTCGACTGCATACCTGTCAAGTATTTCTCCACTTACAACAGCTATAAGAGGTTCCGCCCTGAACTTTGGACCTTGATGCTGAGGCTGGCGAGTATTGCCCATAAAAGTGAATATTTGGGGCATTGTTCTTGAAACGATTTTGGGCATATGCATTAATTAGAAAGGGGGCGAGAATTAAAAAGAAGAAAAAAGAACTGGACGGGGGGACTAATTATGTTCCGATTTTCTACAAGATGCAATCAGACTAGAGGGATACTACATCCAACAAATGCTATAGGTACGAAGTCGTTTGTTCGCCAGACCCTTGATTAACAGTATTCAATAGTCCCACTGAAACGACCGCGAACTATGGTATGGATTAATGTAAAAGCATAAATTTTCAAGCTCCCGTCTTATTGATAGACCCTTATCTTGCACATGTATGTTAGGACGCTAACCAAGGTTGCAAACAGATACGCGCCAAGCAGACCGCTTTCCTTTGACGTTGTGCATGTGTTCAAGGCACTACAGCTTATTGAAAGCAAAGGACATATCAGCAGAGCTCTGCTATGCAAGGAACTTGCACTTGGAGAGGGGGCCATCAAGACATTGGTAAAGCACCTAAAAATGAGTGACCTTGTAAGAACAAGCAATAGCGGCACAAAGATGACTAGCAAGGGAAAGGCCATCTTTTCCGAAATTATTTCTGCTGTCCCCGCTGAAACGTCTCTTCCAAAATGCTCCATTGCTCTTGGCAGGTTCAATCAAGCTGTATTGTTGAAGGAACTCGGCTACGCCGTTAGGTCTGGAATTGAGCAAAGAGATGCTGCGATAAAGATGGGCGGCATTGGAGCCACCACCCTGCTATTCAAGGACAACAAATTGGTAATGCCCACCAGTAGCCAAGATTCCTTGAGGAAAGAACAGGAAATACGAAGAATGCTGATTGATAGATTAAGACCTGAAGAAGGGGATGCCATTATTATAGGCAGTTCTGACAAAGATATGATAACGGCAGAGCTCTCTGCAAAACATGCAGCACTCCTCACCATATTAAGCCATGAGCGACATACAGAGACCGCTTAAGACCCTGCCTCTCAACACTCCTAAACCATGAATGAGCAAGGAATACGACCTCGGGGCACAGAGATTATGGATGCAGCCTCCAATTCTCAAAGGCGCTGTCGACCCGCACTCGGATATGCGACTGGTAGACGATGGGTTCCGGTGAAACTTTGCTCTTGCGGTGCATCATGATCGATAGCAATGGACCCTTTATCTCAAAGAGCCTGATCCCTTCTTCTTTAACCGCGACTGTAAGCATCTCTCCGACGAAGTATTGATTTTTGATGGCGGTTGTGGTTTTCGCTACGGCAGTAGTAATGTCTGTCGCATTGGTTACGGTCACAGTGGCAGTGGTTCCTGTTTGATTTGTAGTGACAGCCGCCGCATTGACGACCTTAATTGTAGTGGTAGCGGTTGAATTGGTGACGGTTATTGTAATAGTTGCGTTTCCGTTTTGAGCTGTTATTATAGCTGTCGCATTAGCAACTTTTATAGTCGAAATGCCTGTGACATTCTGTACGCTCGTTGTGGTTATGGTGGTAGTTTTTTGTGGCAGTAGCGCATCTTTAGAGGGGCTCACAGAAAAGCTGTTGGAGTTAACATAAAGCCTGACATAGTCTGCATCTCGATATTCGCCTGGAATTTGAATAACGAACTTTCCATTAACGGGTTTACCTGCGATATACCATTCACCAGAGAATCCGTTATCCCTTCCAAATTTTGCCATGATGACTGACTCTTTTCCATACATCTCAAGAAGATGGCCGGTACGACTATCAACTATCTTGCCTTCGATAGTATCGTCCGTTACATTGGTGATTACAATTTTAGGTGTGACAGCTACTGTCATCTGACGGGTACTTGATTCCAGATACCATGTACCGATTACTATCATTTCCCAGTATTCATCGTCCATCTCCATGAGCATCTCCTGTGCATAGGCGCGGTTGCTGCTGATGTTTCCAACATTTGGACCACCGTTGAACTCACTTGGGATAAGCAAAATGACGGCACATACTACAGCTGCAGATTGACACCATTTTTGTTCGTCTATTTTGGAAAAAAACGCCCTCATGACGTTTTGGTAGTATGGTGGGGCTATTTATTGTGTTGGATAGATTAGCCAACATATTGGATAAACCATCCAAGCCTTTATATCCATGCGTCAGAATGCAGGTTCACATGAATAACAATCCCCATGTCTTAACAATTGAGCGGCTAATCCAGGATATCCTTTCTCAAGACGATATCGTTCTTACAGTTAGCAGTGGAGCCGCAATATGCGAGGCCAAGGTTGAAAAAGGGATGCCGTTTAGAATACTTGAAAACTGGGTTACAATAGGCGATGAGAACCGCCCTTGGCACATACACCTGAACATTTCGGAAATTTCAGAGGCAAGGTTTGTCAAGGAAAAAGGTCATGAAAACAAGATGAACTACAGCGTGAGGTTTGCCGACTCAAAGGGCGATTACAAGATGCGAGCGTACTTTACGAACATTTACAACACCAACGGTGAACTGGACAACGAAAAGATCGCAAGATACGAAGGCCTTTTTGCAAAATATGGCATCAAGGAAAGCATTCCATTGAAGGGGGCATAAAAGCTTGGCAAAAGGAACTATAACCAAGTTTGGTCTGCTTGTTGCTCTTGTCTCGGTGGTCCTGGGAATTGGAATCGTTTCAATAACCGGCGCTCAAAACAACAAGACTACAGATGTAAAGCAGTACAGGCCTGTAGGACAGGGCGATTACGTCGAATACGCAAAATTGTTCAATGTCCATTACGACGGCGACAGGAAGGTTCTTACCGATGGTGCCAACAGGACGCTAATACTTCAGAGAAGCGAGGAAACACAGCCGGCGGCTGATTATTCCGGCCACAAGATAGCTGCTGTTCCACCAGCATATGCCGAATCTGACGACAATACGATACTTATCCCTGCCAAGAGGATCATAGTGTTTTCGTCTACCCATGCAGCCATGATGGACAGGCTCGGGATAGCAGACAGGATCGTTGGCGTTGCCTGGGGCGGAGGTTATGAATGGTATATCGACAGTATAAAGGATGGCCTCGAGACAGGGCGCATAAGGGATGTCGGTCAAGGCAACAACCCCAACTACGACGAAATAGTGGCACTCAAACCCGACCTGGTTGTACTGGTCGGCGGAACGGGAATGTGGGAGGACAAGGCGAGAAAACTGGACGAGCTTGGCATCAGGTACGTCGTAAATTCCGAGTGGTTAGAGAGTGATCCAGTAGCACGGTTTGAGTGGATAAAGTTCTTTGCAGCGTTGACGGATGATGAAGAAAAAGCCACTTCGGTTTTTGACGAAGTAAAAGCCAAGGTGGATGACATCACTGAACGCGTTGAGGGTCTAGATAAGCCTAATGTGGCGTGGGCAGGAGTCTTCAAAGGCACTGCGTATGTGCCTCGGACTGAGAGCTATGTGGGAAAGCTGATAGAGATGACAGGTGGCAAATACCTGTTTGAAGATCTTCCCGGCACTGGTTCTGCGCAGATAAGCATGGAAGAGCTTGTGGCCAGAGGTAGCAACGCGGAGGTTCTTATCTATTCAAGCACAAATACAAACAGTACAAGTGAAATAACAAGAGAGTCGCCGTTGTTGGCAGGCATGGCTGCAATAAAGTCTTGCAGCGTATATGCGTTTGAGCCATGGTACTGGCAAACGCTAGACCAGCTTGACGACACGGTAAGCGACGTAGCTACAATAATGCATCCTGAAGCGTTTCCTGACTATCAGCTAAAGCAGTTCAAGAAGCTGCAATGTGACTCATAGCAAACGTGAGAGAACTGTTTGACCATGATGATTACGTTCAAGACAAGAAAGGCGCGCTACATGGCGGCCATAGTAGCAATGCTGGTGCCGGCTACGCTTCTTGGTGGGCTGGCGTTAGGATCTGTAAAGTACAGTGCTTCAGATACGCTGTCATGCTTTATGGGCAACTGCCAGGACAAGGTGATGGAAGATATCATCTGGAAAATAAGGGCTCCGAGAACCTTGGCCGCCCTTGTAGGGGGAGCAGGCCTGGCAACGGCGGGGGCGTTGCTTCAGGCTTTGTTCAGAAATCCCCTAGCAAGTCCATCCATACTTGGCATTTCATCAGGAGCTTCGCTTGGAGTAGCGCTGCTAGTCATAGGCGGCATTAGCATCGGCATCCCTGTGCATGCATTCGGCGTGCAATCGGTGTTTGTTGCTGCCTTTGCAGGCGCGCTTGCCACCATGTTTGTAATAATGGCAATAATACCAAAAGTCACAAACACTACGACACTGCTGCTTGTAGGCCTGATGATAAATGCGCTACTGCTCTCTATAATCGGTATCTTGGCTGTCATGGCACAAGCCGCAGACCTTCAGGTATTTTACACATGGACTCTCGGGAGCTTTGCAGGCATAACGTGGGAGATGTTGAATTACCTCTACATCATAGTGCCTTTAGCAGTGGCCGGAAGCTATGCCATGTCAAAAAGCCTAGATGCATCTCTGCTCGGCGAAGGCTATGCAACAAGCATAGGGGTAAAAGCAGGACAGCTCCGAAACAGGGTCATTCTCTTGTCAAGTGCACTGACTTCGACCATAACTGCCATTGCAGGTCCAATCGGGTTCATCGGCATTGCCGGCCCATATCTGGCAAGGCTGACGAGTCATTCCGGTATGCATCGCGTGATAATCCCGCTATCTGCAGTCTTCGGAGGACTTCTTACTGCAGGGGCAGACATACTGGCAAGGATAGTGATCCCGCCTGTCGACCTACCGACAAGCTCCATAACGTCGATCATCGGCGCGCCTTTGGTAATAATGATTCTCCTGAAAAGGAAGGGCGAAGGCCTATCGCAATAAGGACACAGGACATCTCATTTGGATATGATGCTGCCAAACAAATACTGGAAGGTGTAAACCTCTCGGTAGAGAGTGGAACGCTTGTAGCTCTGCTAGGGCCAAATGGAGCTGGAAAATCTACATTGTTGAGATGTATTGCAAAGCTTCTCTCCCCCACTCAAGGGAAGGTGTGGATAGAAAACATTGACATTACACTAAAACACGAATCAGAAATAGCGAGGTTAAGGTCAGTCGTACTCTCGGACAGGGTATATCCATTCAACATGAAAGTTGAAGAACTGATCGCTTTGGGGCGATACCCATACACAAACCCGCTCTCCACGTTTGATGCAAGAGACTTGAAAATAATTCAAGACTCTGCAGAGATGATGGGTATTCTAGACCTCCTTGAAAGAAAATTCAGCGAGCTTAGTGACGGGCAGAAACAAAAAGTCCTCATTGCACGCGCCCTTGCCCAGGAACCGCGCGTTCTGATTCTTGACGAGCCGGCAACACATCTTGATGCCAAGTCCAAGGTAGAAATATTGTTAAAAATCCGCTCACTGGCCAAATCTAAAAAGATTGCAATCATTGCCTCGCTGCATGAGATAGAACTTGCCTTTCGAATTGCTGACCGTGTGCTTGTACTTGACGAAGGGCAGATAAGGACTGCTGGAACACCCGAGTCGGTTTTAAATGAGAAAGAAGTCAGCAAGATCTACCCCACGTCAAGTGCGGTATGGAGCCCACTTTTTGGGGCCCTGGAATTAATCCGTAACGACTGTGGCAATGACCCGGCCCGAAATGAACGCGCCCAGTACATCTATGTAGTTTCAGGAAATGGAACCGGTGTCCCGATATTCCGAGTTCTCGCTCGCAACAACGTGCCATTCTCCACTGGAATATTGCAAGAGAACGATGTGGATTACAAACTTGCAAAGCTGATGGGAGCAAACGTGGATTCAGCACCTGCATTCGAGCTTATCCGAAGTGAGGATGTAGACAGGGTTATCAAAAGGCTGGTACGTCTAGATCCAAATTCTCTATCGGTGATTGACGCGGGTGTTAGGATAGGCACGTCAAACCGTGAGATAGCGACTCTATTGAAAATGCTTTGCGATTTGAACATACGCATTCTCAGCATGCGGAATAATGTTGACATCGTCGATCTTTATGGTGCAAATACCGCGGTAGAAAGGATAGAGATCGACGACCTACGAGAACTCTTGACTATCCCAAACACGGCAGGCAGTCTGAAGCAAATCAATAGCTATTCTGGCAGTAACTATTGATTTGAAACTATACCAATTCTCAAACGTCTACTACAATGATTCAAGCCTACTCAGGCAATATCGACTGCTGACAAATTATTCGCAGACTATGGATTTGTCGATGTAAAGTAAAGGGTAGCTACCATGTTGTTCGTGGTCCACCCATACTCATTGCTGAACCTCATGTCGAAATTGGAGCCTCTTGCCCACTGGTATGTTGACACCAGCAAGTCTCCCACTATCACCTGCTTTGGAGTAAACACTCTGGCTGCGCCAACCACTCCATTGTACGATTTTGCATTTGTCCAGTCAACAGACGGGCTTGTGTCTCCTTTATTGTTGAAAGTGTCCCTGTACCTGAGTCCCTGATCAGAATCTGAAGTTACGCCCTTTACATTCAGGTAGCCGGAGTAGCTTATGGCCAGTTTGTCTACCGCATACGGGTGCGTTGCAGGGGTGAACTTTGAGTTCCACTTTGTTGTAAAGGCCTTGGTGTACCCCCATGCAGCATAATCATGGGCGCCATAGTATGCTCCCTTGCTGTCTGTCTCACATCCATGCTCCACTCCCACCCAAGCAGCCAGTTGCTGGCAGACTTTGCGTATGGTAGAGATACCGACCTCAGGACAGGATTTCCAACAGAGTCGGTCTGCGAGGGGTCAGCAACCTCAGCAGTGTAGGTATTGGGATTCAAAGTGTACTGCTGCCAGGTGATTGGGTAGTAGGCTATCAATGTTGAAGGTCCGTTCACACTGATCGTCCTTGGATTTAAAGTTGAAAGGTTGTCCCACCACTTGAAAGCAAAGCCTCTGACGTCAACACTGCTTATCGATTTTGTCGCGGATGCATCGACAAGGCTTATGTCATAGGTGCCGGCAGGAAGCGCAAAGGATGCCACGCCATTGGAATCTGTCTGGACTGTGCTGCTTCCTATCTTTACCTTCAGTCCTGACAACGGTGATGTCGAAAGACTTCCATAGGTTGCCAGTGTTTTCACGCTGACAGTGTATGCCTTCTGGAAGGCTGCTGTCTCTGTTATGGGTGCATTTACTGTTACCGTGGCAGGGTTGGCTGTTCCCGAATACGAGCCTGAACCGGAGCCTGACCACTTGTCGAACTTGTAGCCTGACGATGCCGATGCTGAAATCGCCACCTGCTTGCCCGAGTCATACCAATCGCTGGAAGGCGACACGGTACCTGCTGATGAAGAAGGCGATACCTGCATCGTCAGGTAATGATGGAGTAGAGGAAGGCGCTACCAGGTCATTGCAAAACTAGACCCTGTAAAGGTAGCATGGATAATCCGTGAGAAGCAGAAAGGTACGCCTGTTAGGGACGTAGCAAAGCAGATGAACGTGTCTGAAAGGTGGGTCCACCAGCTGTGGCAACGATACAGGAGAACAGGCGTCGTCCCGGAGCTGGGAAAGCCGGGCAGGCCAAAGAAGGAGAT
>JBDUUM010000017.1:0-85045 GCA_039938615.1 Nitrososphaera sp. | reverse complement strand
CATGTGGCTCACCACGAAGGAAAGCGAAGGGGCATAGTGTGGCCTGCTGCCGGGCAGGGCAAATTTTCTGGTCTCTTCCTGCATGAGCGGTGCTAAATCCTAGCGGTAGGATAAAGGTTGCTGGGATATTTGCGTCCGGACAGAAAAATGCGATCTCATCTGGGCATGGTTTTACAAGTGTATGCATAAGGGGAGCCGGCAGACAGAGCCATGGCAAAGGCTAAAGGTGACTGCTTGTACCCGTCCTCAAACGGATGGCATCAAGCACCGGTCTTCCCAGATGGTTGGCCTACTCCATCGTGGCGATACTGGTCAGTGCCTCGCTCTCACTTGTCATTCTGTATCAGATCCAAGAATCCACAAAAAATGAGATCAGGCACAGCCTGTTTGAAAAGGCCAAGGCCGAGCAAATCAAGACCACTCGCACCATTGCAGGCAAGATTGCTTCCGACTTGGACTCTAGAATGTCCCGACTGGGCCAGCTTGCAGCTTCTGAAAAGCTGCAGGACGGCCTGTTTACGGAAAGCGCTACTGCTACTCTGCTGGATGAAAAATTCAGCGAGCTGCAATCACTCTATTTTGTCGACAGCGCCTTCATAATCGACAACAATAACATCCTTGTCGTTGCAAGCGGGAACAGCAATTTCACAAGGCTCATTGGCCTCGACTTTTCGCAGAGGGATTATATCATGGAACTTGCGCAGAGCAGAGCGCCGGTATTTTCCAATTGGTACCTCGGCGCAGACGGTAACAGCAAGGTGACTGTGGTATATCCAATAATAAATCGGGATACCGGAAAGATGGTTGGCGCCGTGGGCGCCAGCGTCATAGCAAAGCCTTTCTTTAGCACGTACGGTAACATTTACGATTTCAATTCGTCGCAGTACATTAACGTACTTGACAGAAAGGCTGTTTTTGCCGCCAGCCCAAACCCCTCTGTCGTGGGCCTGAGTTTTTATGACGAGAAGGTCCAAGATGAATTTGTCAAGCGCAACGCAGTGCTAAACAAGTTTTATGCCGAGGTCTTGTCGGGCAAAGCATCAAGCGCTGTATTCGACGTCGGGTTTGGCGAGAGGCTGGCGACAGGGCAGCCCATTGTGGTAAACGGAAAACCCGTCTATTTTCTCGCAGTAGGCATCCCACAAATCTGATTTACTCTGACATTGATGCCCTGCTGGCGTCGCAGAATTTACTGAACTACGTGCAGTGGATTGCATTGTTGACTGCACTCGCCCTCGTCCTGCTATTTCTGGTCAGGCTCAACGTCCATCTTGACAAGGAGGTTTCGGCAAGGACCCGGGAACTTGCCGCTGCAAACATGCAACTGACAGAAGCAAATGAGCAGCTGAAAGCAAATGACAAAATGCAGAAGGAATTCATAAACATCGCGGCGCACGAGCTTCGCACTCCTATAACACCAATACTGGTTGCCCTTCACCTTAAACACCATGTGAAGGGCGTTGACGGCACATCGCAGACGATCCTTGCAGAGGGCCAAGCGGAAATGATCGAGAGGAATGCCAAGAGGCTAGAAAGGCTTGCAAATGACATCCTCACAGTCACAAGGATTGAAGGAAGAGGGGTAGAGCTTTGCAAGGAGGCAATAGACATGAATGAAACGTGGCACATGTGATATCCGACGCAAGGATCTTGGTTCCGTCCGACAAGAAGGTCGATTTTGTCTTTGAGCCTTCAGTCGAGCCTTTGACAGTGCAAGCCGACAGGTCAAAGCTGTTTGAAGTCCTGTCCAATCTGACAAGAAATGCGATCAGGTTTTCCGGCAACGAGAGCAGGATAACGATCACGCTAAAGAAGAGCGAGGACGGGCGGGACGCAGTGGTACAGGTAAGAGATTGCGGCATGGGCATCGCGCCTGAAATCATGCCGAGGCTCTTCCAAAAGTTTGCTGCATCTCCAGATTATGGAGGAACGGGCCTTGGACTGTACATCTCTAGATCAATTGTCGAGGCCCATGGGGGAAAGATATGGGCTGAGAATAACAAAGACGGCAAAGGCGCCACGTTTACGTTCACACTGCCGCTAAAAAAGCCGTAAGGCTGCTCTTAAAGACACAGCATGCTCAAATGCCTTCAAGCGACGACGGGTTTTCTACTGCCGAGAGATCCTGTACGTCCATGTTCTCGCCAGCCACCTTGGCGCGGACAAGCCTCCTGACGAGCTTGCCCGTCCTAGTCTTTGGCAGTTCGCTTACGAATCTCACTTCCTGTGGTCGGGCAAATCTGCCTATTGCCTGCTCTACTCTGCCTGCTATCTCGGCTTTCAGCCTGTCGTCCTTGGCGACGCCGTCTCTTACGACTGCGCATACCACTATCGCCTCGCCCTTTATCTCGTCTTGCCTGCCTACTGCGACTGCCTCGGCGATTGCGGGATGAGATGAAACGGCCTCCTCGACCTCGGCAGTCCCGATCCTGTGGCCAGCCACCTTGATAATGTCGTCTGCGCGTCCCCTCATATACCACAGGCCGTCGCTATCGACAAACACGATGTCGCCGTGATACCAGGTATCATTGTATTTTGAGAAATAGGCGTCGATGAATCTCGCGTCATCGTTTACTATTCCCCTGCTCATTGACGGCCACGGCTTTTTTATGACAAGATAGCCTTCTTTCGCCGGCCTGCCCTCTTCATTAACAACGTCTGCGTCAAACCCTGGTATGGGGCACCCCACAGTGCAGGGCTTTAGCCGCATGACTGGCGCGGCGCCTAGGATTGCGCCTCCTGCCTCCGTCCCGCCGGAAACGTTAATGACTGGACACTCTTTGCGCCCGACCTTTTCAAAATACCACTCCCATGCCTCGCGGTTTATGGGCTCGCCGGTGCAAGCAAGCATCCGGAGCGACGACAGGTCATACTTCGCTGGCTCGACATTGTTTTTCATAAAGAGCCTGATGGCGGTAGGAGCCATGCCAAGGATGCTCACCCTGTGATCCTGTACAATCCTGCACCACGCTTGGGGATCCGGGTAGTCAAGCGCCTCTTCGTATACAAGCGCCGTCCCGCCTATGATGGCGCTGCCGTAAACCACCCACACCTGCCCAGTTATCCACCCGATGTCGGCGTACCAGAACAGCGTATCTGACGGCTTCATGTCTACTACGTATCTTGTTTGCTGGCCTGCCACCACCGTAAAGCCACCGTGCACCTGCAGCGTGCCCTTGGGCTTGCCCGTCGTGCCAGAGGTATAGAGAATGAACAGCGGGTCTTCTGCATCCATCGCCTCTGTCGGGGCAGTCGCGTGGCCCTTTACAAAATCGTCATAGCCGTTTACCGTCACCACTCTTGCCACCTTGGTTTCCTGTATCGCTTTTTCCCAGCTACCCTTCAAGTTAATTTCTTTGCCACGCCTCTTTGCGGCATCAGCAGTAATGAGCATCTTGGCGCCAGAGTCGACCAGCCTCGAATGCAGTGCGGATGACCCAAAGCCGGAAAATATTGTGGCGTGTACAGCCCCTATCTTGGAACAGGCAAAAATCGAATAAAACGCCTCTTCAATCATCGGCAGGTAAATGCCTACAACATCCCCTCTACCGATGCCTGCCATCTTTAATGCAGACGCAAGCCTGCCCACTCTGTCTGCAAGCTGACCGTACGTCACCTTTTTTGCGCCGTTTTCGCCAGCGAAAATGTACGCAGTTTTGTCCGGCTGGCTGGCCGCGTGTCTATCGATGGCGTTAGCGACAATGTTGCACCTGCCTCCCAAAAACCATTTTGTCCATGGCATGCCTGCAGGCGAATGGTAAACCCTGTCGTATTTTCGGAACCACTGCAGGCCAAGGTCGTCAGATATTGCATTCCAGTACCATGCAATGTCTCTGTTTGCCTTTTCCACAAGCTCTCTGTAGCTTGCAATGCCGTGCTTTTTCATGAACAGCGCAACGTTGCTTTGCGTTAGGTGTCTCTCCTGTTGCGGCGTAAATGCAAACCCTGCCAATTATGTTCTGGGATCGCATACGGTTAATCTGCTTAACTAATTGCCGGTGTAGAGTTCAAGCCGGCCCGGTATTGCAAGGATTAAATCCTGTTGGGATGGCATACCTTGTTGTAGCTTGGTCGTCGAAGAGGTCCGGTACGATTTTGAAGACTATCCAAAATACGCCGACGACTTTGTGCGCGACCTGATAAAGCTGATGATAATATCCAAGATGAACTCTACTGCCCGTAACAACCAATCAAAGGAATATTTTTCAAAATTGGTATCGCAGATAGAGGGCTGCGAGACAAACGTGGTCAAGTACGGCCAGCCGCTGCTTTATGTCAAGTACCGCGGCGTCGCGTTCACCGACCAGAAGGTCACGTCGCAATTCGTGCGCACGAAAAACGTCATTGACGTGACGATGGAGTCGGTGTTTGGCGAGTTCGTCAAGGCATTTGACAGCCTTGCGTCGATGTCACAAAGCCGCGTAAAGTGGGGCGTGGGAGAAAAGCCGGACCCGATGTTTGCGCTCCTTGATCTGTTTGTAGAATCTGCAAGCCGACTCTCGTCGCTTGACCCGTCAAGCCCAAACAGCCTCGCAGGCAAGCGCTTTGGCATCAGAAACGTCAGCATGATAAGGAAGTCGTTGCACATTGAATTCTTGATAGGTGGCCAGCTGAACATCTTGGAGCTGAACCCTGCGAAAAAGAAGGAGAAGGTAGAGTTACTGTTTGGCAAGTCCGAAGAGGCAATGGCCATAGCCTCTTTGATGAAGCAGTGACTCTTCAGGCTTTCTGGCATATCCATAAATTTATATAACTACTAGGTTATCCAAATGCTATGGATACATTTTCTGCAGTGGCCGACCCAACTCGCAGGGCCATGCTTGACCTGCTCGTCAAAGGCGAGCGGCCAGCCGGCGATTTTGTCAGCGCGTTTTCAGGAATCAGCCAGCCGGCAGTGTCAAAGCACCTGAAGGTGCTGAGGGAGGCCGGACTTGTCAGCGTACAGGTCAGGGCGCAGCAGAGGATCTACAGCCTCAGGCCGGAGCCCTTGGCAGACCTTGACGCATGGGTAGCCAAGTACAAGGCCTTCTGGCCCAAGCAGCTCGATGCGCTGGAGAAGCACCTATCCGAGGACAAGGGCAAAAATGAACACAAAAAATGACTCTAAAAACGGCACGGTAACAATTGACGGCGACGGCTATGCGACCCTCCGGTACGAGCGTCGCCTCCCGCACCCGCCGGAGGCAGTGTGGAAAGCCGTTACCGATCCAAAAGAGCTGGCAGCATGGTTCAACACCAAGGCCACCATTGATGGCCGGCCCGGCGGCAGAATAGACTATGTCAGCTCGCCGTCAGGCTTTCACACCACCGGCAGAATATTGACGTGGGATCCGCCCCGCGTCTTTGAGCATGAATGGTTGATAGATCCGCACGAGCACCTTCCAAACGGAGAGCCAGAGTCTGTCATACGGTGGGAGCTTGTGCGAGACGGCACGGTGCTTACGGTGATGCACCGGCGTCTTACAAGAGGCACGGCCCTTGGTTTTGCACCCAGCTGGTACGCTTTTCTGGACAGGCTTGGCGCCCGCCTTGGCGGCGAGAAATTGCCGGACTGGCAGGAGCGCTATGGCGCAGTCAAGGCATCATATCCTGCGTGGGAGCGATAAAAAAAGAAGAAAAAAGTGATGTGCACCCCCTCTCCTTCTCCTTTTAATTGACAGTGTCAGTCGAGGTGCATTTCCTCATCTCGCTGAATGGGCGATCGGCGCAGGTTAGTGTCATCACTGCGAAAGGGTGCGACTGCCGGCCGATTAAAGGGTTTCCACTTTTTTGCCCTTTTCCATCGGCACAACCTTCATCCTGCCGCCAGCAAACTCTTTTTTGAGCTGCCTGCCTTCGTTTATCCTGTCAAGAAAGATGGCAAGCGCCGCTATCTCCGAGTGCGGCTGGCTGCCTATTGCGATGTTATAGTCGGCCATATCATATGCTTCGCGGGGCACCTTTTCGGCGCCTATTATCACTAGGATCTTTTCCTCCTTGCGCACGCTGTCAATGACGTCATCGACATTGACACCATACATTGTCAGGTGCGCTATCTTGCCGCCGCCCTTTTTCCAGCTGGACGCGACCTGCTTCCAGCTGTCCACCACTTCTACGGCAAAATCGCCGCCCCATCTCCTGCCGACTGACGCGACCGTTTCTTTGACGGACTGGTCGATGCCAGTCATGTAGATCTTCTCGGCCCCAAATGCCCTTGACACGAGCGCCGCATGCGTAGTCACACGGTCGTCCCTGACCAGCCTATGGCCTATCCGAAGCACCGCTATTTTCATCCTGCACCTTCTCCGTTTCAAAGAGCATCGATCTTGCCATGCTCTTTAATTGATCAATGTTAAAGCCTGTTTTGGCCGACACCGGGAGCACACGGCGCGATGCCAGTATCCCAAGCTGTCCTGCCTTGTCAAACGCGTCTTCGACAGTCGTCATGTCGACCTTGTTCAACACATACACTATCCTGGTTTCGGGGACCTCAAACTCCCTTATCACGTCAAGCGAACTTCTCAGCTTGCGGGCGATTTCGTCTATGGGTTCGCTCACGTCTATGACAAGCAGCACGAGGCTTGCGTACGACAGCTCTTCAAGCGTCGACTTGAAGGCATCTATCATGTACGCCGGCAGCTTGCTGATAAAGCCGACGGTGTCAAAAAGTAGCACCTTGTCGCCCTGCAGGTCGATGGCGCGGGTATATGTCGACAGGGTAGTAAAGACACTTGATGCAGTGGTTTTCGTTTCGCCGGTGAGCGCGTTGAAAAGTGTGGTCTTGCCTGCAGAGGTGTAGCCGGCAAGCGACACGGTGAGCAATCCTGACTTGGCCCTCTGGTTTCTGTGCAACCGCCTTTTCGTCACTTCTTTTTCCAGCTTTTGCTTTAGCGTGCTTGCGCGCCTTTTTATGTCAAGCAAATACACGTCTGCTTCGTACTTGCCAAGGCCGTAAAAGCCGGGCTGCTCGCTCCCCCTTGCGAGCCTGACACTTTCTCGCGCCCTTGTCATATCGTAGCGCAGCTGCGCCAGCTTGATCTGCGTCTTGGACTCTGTCGTACTTGCCCTCCTTTCAAATATCTCCAGTATTATGCGCTCCCTGTCGCGCACCTCTACCTTGACCACGCTTGCAAGGTTAAATGCCTGGCTTGGCTTTAACACCTCGTCAAAAAGTATCATTTCCGGCTTGATTTCTTCTGCGATCGCCTTTACCTCCTCGGCCTTGCCTCTGCCTATCCCAAAACGCGATCTTGTGATGTGCTTTTGCGTCACCACCTTTTCCACCTTGTAGCCGGCGGCATCGGCAAGGGCAACTGCCTCCCCTATCGCCCTCTCGTCCGGGTACGTTATCAAAATGGCCCTTTTCAGCTGCAGCGACAACTACTACCTTTCATCCTTGGAATCCGCGCTGACATAAAGCTTGATGCCAAGATGGCGCTCCAGCTTTTTTGCCATAAGCTCATCCGGCTTTAGAGCGCCGGTCTCAAACCTCCTCAGCAGGTTTGCTTTCTCGCTCATCTGCATGCCAAGCTGCTCGTGCGTCAGCCCCTTTTTCATGCGCGCCTCTCGTACGAGTCTTGGAAATTCAGGATCGAGTACCAGCTCGTCTGACATTGTTATTATTGTCCTCTTTGTGACCTGCGCACTCGCCGGCTTCTTTTTCTTTGCCGGTGCGACTGCGGCAGGCGTATAGGGTTTACCGTGCTTTGAGCATGCCATGCAGACCTTGAAAATGGTTCCGTCCACCACTACCATCTTTTTCTCGGTAGCGGGCCGACCGCACAGCTCGCAGTATGACATATGTAGCTAGTAAACTGCTGGCAGCTGATTTAGCCCTTTCTGATGGTCTGCTGCACGGTCATATTAAGCACGATCTCGGCGATATCTGACGCATACTCGGCGACGCGCCGGATGTTATCAGTCACCAGCTTTATCCTGTACATCTCGCTTGTGTCGCGAGTCTTGGTGACTGACTTTATCACGGCTTTTTCCATCTCGTCTATCCTGCGCGCCTTTTCAATCGCCCTGTCCGCCGCCTCGTAGTCGCGCTTGAACATCGAGAGGCACGCATCATCAAGCACGTCAAGAGCAAAGTTGCACATGCTCTCTATCTTTTCTGCCGCCTCCTTGCTGATTGGCTGCCGCGTTTCGATGATGTCCTTGGAGATGAGGACCGCATGGTCTGCGACGCGCTCGACTGATTTTGCTATAAGCCTGTAGCCGAGGCAGTTGCGGGGCTCCTCAAGCCCTATCTCTTTGAGCAGGTGCTCGTTTTTTATTGCGATTTTCAGTTGCCGTACGATGTAAAAGCTAAACCTGTCGACCTCATCGTCGGATTTGACTACCTCATCTGCAAGCTCGATGTTGTTTTCGGCAAGCGCCGCCAGAGTGTCGCGATACATCGATTTGGCGATCAAAAGCATGCGCTTGAATGCCGCGTCAACCGATAGGTCAAGCAGGTTGATGAGCACCTGCAGCGTAATGCCTCCCGCAGAGTCGGCGATTATCTCCGTTCCCATCAGGATCCGCCGGGCAATGTTCTTTATGACCTCGCGCTGGTCTACCTGCAGCCGCCCGTCCTTTGGGACGATGTTGATGATGTTGTAACCGATAAAATAGAGCGCGATCAGCTTGCGGGCGATGTAGTAGGGGTTGTGGTCCTTGGAGACCTCTATCGTAGCCTCCTTCTGCTCCTTGGTCGCTCTCTTTGACGCCGGCGCTATTTGCAGAGTCGAGTTGCCCTGCCTCAATATCACGACGTGGTCGCCCTGTTTCAGGCCAAGCTCCTGTATCCATTTTTTTGGAAGCGACACGATGTATGAGGATCCGCCGGTGTACTGCAGCTTTCGCGTCTCTTCTCCCTGCATTGTCTTGCCGCCTTCGACAGTGCTTTCCATTGAAAGGATGTTTTTCTTCAATTCTATATATGCTTACTTGCTTACTATATAGAAATCGGAGGAGGTGCAAGCATGCACTGTATTTATGTGGGAGAGCTTGCTCCAGCACTTGCGTTTGAACCCGCTGCCAGTCGACCCGGTGGAAAAGGTGCGCCGCCATGTAGATGCGATCTTTGGCCCGGGAGTATCTGAGGCGCTGCCAAAGGACATGCAGTTCGAGTTTTCAAGAAAAACAGGCAGGATAAAGAATTTCGCCATCGGCGGCAAGCTTGCCGCGACTCTCCGCACTGACGGCGGCCTTGCACTCACGATGGCTGGCGCGCAATTTCTGGTCAACTACAGCCCGCAATTCAAGGAAAATTGCGTCATACCTGTGCAGGAAGCAGTGCCCTTTGTTACCGAGGGCCGCTCGCTTTTCTGCCGTCACGTACAATGGTCAGGCGTAAACGTCCACGCAGGCTCTGACGTTGCGATAATAGATGGCGACAACAACAATAGCGTCATAGCGGTAGGAATCGCTGTGATGGGCCACGCCGTCATGAACCGCTACGGCAGGGGCGTCGCAGTCAAGGTGCGCGAAGGATTAAAAAGCAGAGTGCCCTAGGCAAATGGCATGATGCGCGGCAACCGCGAAATGAGACGTATGTTGGACAAGATGGGTCTCGACATGAAAGAGATGCCAAACGTCGAGGAGGTCATAATCAAGACCGACACCAAGGAATTCTACCTTGTCAAGCCGCAGGTGATAGAGATGAAGGGCAAGGACAGCACCATCTTTCAGGTGGTGGCTACAGACATCGAGGAAAAGCAGCGCGAGGTGCCGACGTTCAAGGAAGACGACATAGTACTTGTCATGACGCAGGCAAATGTATCGCGGGAAAAGGCGATGCAGGCGCTTCTTGAGGCAAAGGGCGACATGGCGCAGGCGATCCTGACGCTGACTACCTGAGCCCTCATACTTTTAAATAACCCTCCCGACGCATCAGTGACGGCTTGGAGCACGAAAAGACTGCAACGGTTTCCACTTCTCATTCTGCCGTAGAGTCCATTATTGGCGCGCTAGCCCAGCTAGAGACAGACATTGACGGCATGAACGCACGCGTCGACGAGATGAAGAGGCGCCTGATGGCTCATTCTAACGAGCAGATCGAGAAATTGAGACAGCAGATAATCTCCATGGCAAACGAGGAGGCCAAAAAGATAGTTGATAGCGCCAAGGCCGAAGCGGAAGCCGAGTCAGCTGCTGTCATGAAGGATGCCGAAAAGAACCTCGCCTCGATAAAAAAGAACATCGACGCCTCATTTGACAAGGCAGTCGAGAGCATAGTAAAGACGGTGCTTGGACAGGAAGCCCCAAAGACGGAGCCAAAGCCGGTAAAACCCAAAAAGTATACCTCTGAAGGCAAGCCTGCCCAGTAAAGCTTAAAAGTGATTTTTGCAAAATCTAGCTGTCGATGAAACGCCCCTGACAAAGGAGCTTTTGCAATGCAAGGTGGCAGTCGCCACTGTCTCCGGGCGCTCTTATTTCGAGATCACAAGCGCCCTGAAATCCATGGACATGAGGTACGACTCGATGTCGCCGGAGGAGGCGGCCGGCTCTGACGCCAAGGTGATAATAACAACGCAGGCAGAGGCTGACAAGGTGGGCCGCAACAAGGCACTCTTGATGCTTGACACAGAGCTTGGCTCGCCTGCGATAGCCAAGGCAAGGATACTGAGGAGCATAAGGGGCTCTTCCATGGACGACCAGCTGACGGTAGGCATCGATCCTGGCAACAGGATCGGAATTTCGGTTATCTATTTGCACGAAGAGATTGCAAGTATCGTCGAATCGTCGCCGCAGAGCGCGGTAGAGCAGATATCTGCCCTCCTTGGTGGAATAAGTTCACGGCACAAGATCGTGAGAATAGGCGACGGGGACATCAGGATGGCAAGGCAGATGGCGTGGGCTATAAAGAAAAAATTCTCTGCGGCGGTACGGGTGGAAATAGTTGACGAGCGGGGTACGTCACAAAACGTCGAGCCAAACAAAAGGGGCGCCCGTGACAGGTCGTCTGCAAGGACGATAGCGTTTCGGACAGGTAGGCCGTACTTTGTGCGATAGGCAGGCCCCGGGTGGGTTTGCGGACAGGACGAGCAAGTACGCAGAGTCGTGGCATGGCTAATCCATGACTACTACTATTACTGCCTGCGTTTAGATTGCGGCGACAGGTGTTAGGTGTGTGTATGTGTTTGTGCCGGGGTACAAAAGAAGAAGAGTTGTGTCGAACATATCACAAACTCTCTCTTCTCCTTTTGTCATCAGCTGCAGTGGCGAATGCAGAGAATTTTGCTGGAAAGAGGCCGACTGCAAAAGGCCGGCACGATGGACTTTTTAATTAGCGCTGGATAAGGGAATGGAGAAGGAAAATGTGGCGCCCTTTCCATCCGCGTTGTTTTCCGCCCAGATCCTGCCGCCGTGTGCCTCTACGATGCTTTTAGAGACATAGAGACCAAGGCCCGTGCCTCCCAGCGTATGCGACGACGAGGTCGAGGCAAATTTTTGAAACAGCCGGGGCAATATTTCCGGCGAAATCCCGCTTCCCGTGTCGCTGACCTGGGCTATTACCTTTCCATCGCGTTTTTCCGTGCTGGCGGTTATCCTGCCCTCCGACGTGAATTTGATGGCGTTTTGCACCAAGTTGGTCACGACCTCGTACAGCTTGGTCTGGTCAGCGTCGACGACCAGCTCGCCTCTGTAGCCGGGCTCAAACGCAAGCCGCACACCCCTCTTGGAATCAGGCAGCGATCTGCCTGCGTCGGCAATCACGTCGCCTATCAGCTTATTGAGATCAAATTTTTCCTTGCCCAGTTTCAGCGTACCGCTCTCAATCCTTGCCACGTGCAAAATGTCTGAAGAGAGCCGCTCCAGCCTCCTGACGTTTCGCAGGATCATACGGTACGACTCTTCTGAAAACACGAGCATCTCCCTGCCCCAGGGGCCTGCGATGCGCTCTACCGTCTCAATTGACGTGAGGATGGGGGTGATAGGAGTACGCAATTCGTGCGCTGCAACGTCTATGAACTCTTTTTGCAGCTTTTCGTTTTGCTTCAGCTGCTCATTTGCAGCCGTCAGCTCGCCAGTCTTTGCAGCCAGCTCCCGAGTCCTCTCTGCGACGGTCTTTTCCAGTCTCCTGTTCCAAAAGATCACAAGGACACTGATGAATGCGGCAGCGGATCCGACCACGGCTATCCTGGCCACGCTGGCAAGCCTTTGCTGGTCGATGAGCGCCTCGACGTCTGCAGCGATAACATGAGGCACCTTTGTAAAGACTATTGCAAAGTTGACGCTTCCGATCCCGACGTAGGAATATGCCACGCTGGCCTGCTGGCCGGCGTAAGAAAAGTCCGCCACGCCGGATCCCGAGGAAGAAGGGTTGTCAAGCGCCTGTCTGACGAACCTCTGCAACATCTCGCTGTCGTCCGGCTTTTCTGCGCCGGTCATAGCAGACTGGTATTTATCGCTGAAATAGCTCAATCCCAACAGATCCGGGTTTTGTGTCTGCAAGATAACCCCGTTTGCATCCATCAGGGTCGTGCTTGCCTCTTTTGCCGAGTAGAGCTGGCTTCCAAGGTAGCTGTTTATCTTGGCAAGGGGTATACCCGCGTATACCACACCCTCAAAGTCCCCGCTTTTGCCTATTACTGGATACAAGATGAAAAGCCGGTCTATGCCGTCCAGCGACTCAATTGCCGAGCTGGCGTAGCCCTGTCTGGTGTCTTTTGCTTTTGCGAACCACACCCGGTCACTTCTGTCCACTCCTACAAATTGCGCAGATGAGGGGTCCTCATCTGCGGCGCTCGTCCAGATTATCCTGCCGTCCTTACCTGCCCAACCGTCAAAGTCGGTCAGGTCGCTGCTTGTCTGCTGCGTCGTTGCAAGAAAAGCCTTGGCCTCTTCCACGTCACCGTCTTGCACCGGCGGCGACTGCGCGATTATTCTTGCGCTCTGCTGTATCCCGCCAATCTTGTTTGCAAGCGAATTGGCAAGGTCGTGCGCCATTATGCGGGCGCTCGTCCTATCTTCGCTGGCCGCGATCTCAAGCGTCCTGCCCGCCGCATCGTTGAAGAACAAGTAGCTGGATATGGATAGTAATGCGGCAATTACGATGACTGCCGAAACCAGCAAGAGCGCCTGCCGCCTTGCAGCCATGCTCGTGGCCATTCTCTCTTTACCTTGTAACTCTTTTATGGTATTTAACCTGATGCAAAAGCCTCCAGAGAGAGATGTGACTGCTTTGACATCGTCGAAGCGCGTGTGCGCCCTCTCCAACTTGTATGATAAGAAATGCGGTCACCGGGATTCGAACCCGGGTATCGGGCTTGGGAAGCCCGAGTCATAACCACTAGACCATGACCGCCTATGTTAACGGCGCTAGTATCTGTATTAATATCTTGATGCTTTAGTTGTTAGTTTTTCTGCATGTGCCAGCGCATTTTGACAATATGGTGCACAAGTTTGTGCTGGCATTATCCCAATATATATGGAAACAAACCCCGGCTTCATGCCCCTTCCATTTTAGTGGCAAATTTATTGGTAGCACACATATATTTTACTAATTTGGATGCCGGCGACGGCTCGCCTTGGCTACTAATTTCAGCTGATCTTTTGGGGAAAATACCAATATGGGATTTTGCCGGATTACATCGACCTGCGATATTATATCTGGGCTAATGCCGTGAAAACCATTTGTCAGCGTATTTCTCTATTGGAACTAAAGGAGTCTGCCGCATAACCCAAGGATTTAACACCCAAAGGACTGCAATATCGATTTTTTTGCTTCTGGCTCTGGCCGTAATAGCCAATTTCTCGACTGTTTCTGCGGCATTTTCACAGGTGCAGGAAAAGAGCGTCGCAGACAGCGCTGGCAGGTTTGTGGACTCTACATTTGCCGCTGGGCTAAAGATGCCTGCTGCGATGGAGTTTGCTCCTGATGGGCGTCTTTTCGTAACAGAGTTGGACGGAAACGTGCGCATAATAAAAGACGGCAAACTCGATGCGCCGTTTGCTAATATTCCAGCAACCTCTGCGTGTTGTGAGAGGGCTTCTCGGAATTACCCTAGATCCTAATTTTACCTCAAATGGGTTTGTATATGTCTACTATACAACTAACGTCAGCCCAGTACATAACCGGGTAAGCAGGCTTACTGCTGATCCTGCGAACCGGAACACCGCACTTGCGAACAGCGAAAAGCCGATTCTTGACCTAGAACCATTAGCTCCAAACTTTCATAATGGAGGCTCCATCCACTTTGGAGGTGACGGTAAACTGTACGTTGGAGTTGGAGACAATTATAATTTTGAAAATGGTCAAATGCTAACAAATCGGTTAGGCAAGATACTGCGCATCAATCCCGACGGATCCATACCTGCCGATAATCCCTTTTACAATACGCCCGGGGCGATGAAAGAGATATGGGCGCTTGGATTGCGTAACCCGTTTACGTTTGCATTTTCTCCGCTAGACGGAACCAAGATGTACATCAATGACGTTGGAAATGACTGGGCCGAGGAGATCGATGTAGGAGCGTCCGGCGCAAACTATGGGTGGCCAATCTGCGAGGGCTATTGTGAACCTCCTCAATACACTGACCCCCTTTACTATTATCTCCATAACGGGACGGGGAAGGCAATTGCAGGTGGCGCATTTTACGAGGGAAAGAACCAGTTCCATGATGAGTACAGGGGAAGCTACTTCTTTGGCGATTATGTCCAGGGCTTTATCAAACGGCTTACGCCCGGCGGCCAGGTCATGGACTTTCAAAATGCCGCCTCCTCTCCTGTGGATATTGATATCGGCCCTGACGGAAGTCTGTATTATCTTTCAATAAGTGATGGCGAAGTGCATAAAGTGGAGTTCGTCAGGCCGGAAGAGAACGCCGCTCCAGTTGCCCAAATGACTGCCACTCCAGCATCTGGACCGCCTCCTCTTGCGGTAGCCTTTGACGCCTCTGGAACAGCCGATCCTGACGGGGATAAGACTCTCACTTACTCGTGGGACTTTGGGGATGGATCCAGCGAACGCATAGTCAACGACCCAAAAATATCTCATACTTATGGTTCTGCAGGTTCATACATTGCCAAGCTGGTAGTGGACGACGGCATAGGCGGAACGTCATCTGCAGTGGCAATGGACATTATGGTTGGAAACCGGCCAGTTGCAGCGATTGACCTGCCTACAAACGCCACGCGGTATAACGCCGGAGATACCATATTCTTCAAGGGCTCAGCAACCGACCCGGAAGATGGCGTCCTGCCTGACAGCGCCTTCAGCTGGACGGTAACCCTGCATCATAATACCCACACACACCCGTTCCTGACATTTAACGGCCAAAGGAGCGGAAATTTTACCATACCTACAGTCATGGAAACAAGTTCTGATGTATGGTTTGAGATTGGTCTGCAGGTCAGAGACTCGACAGGGCTTACCAGTAAAATCTCGACAAGCAACATCATTCCAAACAAGGCCACAGTCGTTGTGACTACTAACCCTCCGGGTATGCAGATCGATCTTGACAGCCAACCGGAATCAACCCCTCATTCATTTGTCGGCGTAACGGGAATTATCCGGACAATACAGGCGCCTGCCGAGCAGAGAGCGCCTGACGGCCAGCTCTATCGTTTTGATTCCTGGTCAGACGGCGGAGCACAGACACATAGCATCAGTACCCTTCCAAGCGGCACAACGATGACTACTACTACGTACACGGCAAACTATGTGCTTGAAAATTCCACGATTCTGACCATACGCTCCCAAAATGCTACAGGTGGCGATATGCCCGGCATGTGGGTGTCTGTCAGCTCGTCCAACGGGACTGTGCTTCAGAGCGGCTTTACGCCCCTCTCATTTGTCGGGTCTGCCGGCCAGCAATACAGGATATCGGCAGAGACCTACTTTAACGGAATTACGTTTGTCCATTGGGCCGACAGCGGCAGCACCGATCCGGTGAGGACGATTACGATGCAGTCCTCTTCCTCCTCCAATTCGCAGGAAATCGCAGCAACATATCGCACTCCTTCTTCTTTATCTGCAAACGGCATCATTGGACAGGCCAGCGGCAGCAACAGTAGTACTGCCGTCTATTTCCCGCTGTTTGCGCCGCCGGGGCCGCTATGGGACAATATGCTGATCTACAGGCAGTCGCATCCCTCGCTTGCCTGGATTGCAATCGTAGATCCCCCCATGGGCCAGGGCAACAATATGATCCTGTATATGCACAGAATATTGAAAAGCTGCAGGCCAACAACGTTATTGTTCTTGGATACGTGAGCACCTACTGGAGTCAAAAAGACTCCGAACTGGTCAAGCAGGATATTGGCAAATACAAGGAATGGTACAAAGTAGATGGCATCATGCTTGACGAGATGGTAAGTTTTGCCGGCGCAGAAGGGCTCTACTCTGGCTATTCGGGCTATGCCAAATCCCTAGGCATGAGTCTCGTTGTAGGAAATGTGGGAACAAACACGCTTCCCAGTTATGTAGGCACGGTGGACTCGATCGGAACAATAGAGGGAGACAGGACGCCTCCGCTAAGCTGGCTCAAAGGGTGGCAGATGGACTATGACAAAAGCAACTTTTTCTATATAACCTACGCAGAGCTGGATCGACAAAAACTTTGTTGCAGAATCCGCCAGGTACGTCGGGGCCCTTTACATTACCGATGACAGGCTTCCATTTCCATACGACGACTTTCCTGCTTTCTTTGACGAGGTAGTTGCAGCGCTTGATCCAGGTGGACAGAATGACCTGAGGAACCTCTCAGTCCGGGCATCAGATCTGCTTGGAAACGAACTGGACGGGACCCTTGTAAAAATATCAGACCCTGCTGGAACCCCAGTTATTATAGGAGGATCGTCCTCTGCTCCGCTCACCCATGTGGGCAAAGAAGGTTCAAAGTACACGGTGACGGCTCTGAGTAACCAGACGTACATATTCGATCACTGGGACAATGGCAGCACTCTCCCGGCAAGAAATGTCACGCTTGATTCGTCGATAATTCTCAGGACACACTACCGAACTCCTTCTACCCCTAGCATGGACTCGCGCATTGTAGTTAACGCGCTAACGGAGGGCGGTGGGCAATTGCAGATGTGGACAAGCATTGCAACAGAAGGCACAGAAGTCAAGGTAGGTGCAACTCCTGTCGTATATCTTGGACAGGGCGGCAAGACGTATACTATAACTGCCAGCAGCTTTCAAAATTTGGTGTTTGACCACTGGGAAGGCGGCACCAAAGATCCTGTAAGGACGATCAACCTGTCTGGGGGAAATAACAGCGCCTACTATCTCACAGCATACTATCACGTAGTAGAAACGCCAGTCCCCGGGTTGGTGAACCTGACCGTTGATTCGTACACTCTTGATGGCACCGAGATACGAGGACTGTGGTCGTCGTCGACAACAACAACAGCCGCGGCCCCCGGTGCAGTAGCTACTACTACTGGCGCCTTCACGCCTGCAACTTTTACGGTGGCTGCCGGCACCACATACACAGTGGCCGCCCAGGATAGCGGCAACTATGTGTTTGACCACTGGGCCGACAGCAGCACCGGCGGCAGTACTACTGACAGGGTAAGGACAGTAACCCCATTCTCTGATACAACGCTGACTGCCATCTACAGGACTCCCCCTGCCAACCTGACCATCGTGGCATTTGATGCCACGAACAACAACAAAGTATTGAACGGGATGTTCACTACAGTCGTTCCTATCAACAGCCCGAAAATGCAGGCTGGCTTTACCAACAACACCTATACGGGCTACTTGGGAAGTGCGTACAGAGTTACGGCATCAGACTATCTTGGAATAGTATTTGACCACTGGGAAGACGGAAGCAAGGATAGAATTAGGACGCTGGCGATAGATAAGCCGACAACGATAACAGCATACTACAGGACGGGCTGCTGTGGTGCTCCGAGAGGTAGCCGTACTGGCTTGCGTCGTCTACAGGCCGCGCAAGACCTATTGATGCCGCGATCAACCTGTTGGGTTCGTTCGTGGCTGAGCGCGCCATAATGGCAAATACCACCTGCCCCGGCATGAGGTGCTTCCTGCCCCCTGGATACTGACAATCCTGCAGCCCGGAGGTTTTATGCTGGAAACGCTCACTAGGTTCAAGTCGGCTATCTGCGCGTCGCGAAGAGCCAGCTCAAAGCTGGTGAGGTAGTCCTTGTGTAACCCCTTTCCCTTTGTAAAGAACATTATCTTTGGTACGTAAAGGGAGGGATTTGCAAGTATTATCCCGCTGCGGTCGGCTTCTTGCTCTGGCACACTTTTATTAAGCAACCAGATTTCATAAGAGTTAGCATGGTGCCCAGAAAAATCAAGCGGTACAAACCACCTGCCAAATTTCTGGTACACTACGCCCTCAACAAGAACCTGCCGCTTTTCCTACCGAGTTTTTTCTGTTCGTGCCCTTCACAGCGTTGAATAACACCGGCGCGTTTTTCCTGTAGATGAACAAGAGTTTCGTCACGGCAACGGTTTTTTCCACGGCTGCTGTCCTGATGGTCGCGGCGCTGGTTTTGCCCGCCGCGCCAAGGGCAACTGCACAGGAATTCCAGCCACACGAGCTGACTATTGCTGCAAGCAACACATCTGGCAGCGAGATGGATGGAATATGGATGTCAATCCGCTTTACAAACGGCACCTACATCGGCAGCGGCTATACCCCGCTCACTTTCCCCGGCGAACCTGGCGGCACGTACGTAGTGACTGCCGCAAACTATGACGGCATTGCATTTGCGCAATGGGAGGACGGCAGCACCCAGAGCAACAGGACAATCACTCTGCCGGCTGACACGAACACAACGCGCATTACCGCCCAGTATGATGCCGGCAACTCAGTTTCCGGCCTCACTCCACTGCAGTTTAACGGGACTGCCGGACAGCCAAGCCTGATGGTGAGCGCCATGCAGGGTAGCGACACATTGAACATGTGGACTCTCATACAGCCCAACAATGACGACGACAACGGAACACAAACGACAAACGCCACGGCCACATACAAGGTATATGCCGGCAACTTTGAAAACCACGTGTTTGACCACTGGAGCGACGGGAATAAAGACAGGATAAGGACGCTGACTGTCAACGAAAATACGACTCTCACGGCGTTCTACAAGGCCGGCGAAGCAACCATAATTATTCCGCAAGGTGCAGAGGATCCCGGCAACGCTCCATACCAACCCTCCGAGCTGACGGTCAAGAGGGGCGTCAAGATTGTAGTCTCTAATGTGGATGAGGCGCCGCACAGCGTCACGTCGGGAACAGGGCCAGAGGATCCAACCGCTGCAAACGCATTTGAGACCGGCCTGATGTTCCTTGGAGGTTTTGCCCACATCGAGACAGAAAACCTGCACGCAGGCGACTATCCCTTCTACTGCTTTGTCCATCCGTGGATGAAAGGCAAACTCACGGTGACAGAATGAGGGCACACAGGGTTCCTCCTTCCCTTTTTTTTAAAATTGTAGAGGAAGGAAGAATATACTATTTTTGCAGTTTGTCCTAACGCCTTAAAATTCGATTCATGTATGCCCGCGATATATATGTATGCATGTACCCATCCGGCGCCAGAACAGGCATCTAAAGATAGATATATGCTCTTCCTGCTCAGGCTCGAGTCAGCCATCTGTAATGTCCCTTTCTTTCCACCATCGGCCTTAACCTGCTCACCAGTTCCGAAAGAGTTTTCTCATCCAGATTGGCATTTTTTAATTCCTCGACGTTTACTCCCATCCCTCTGAGGATAGCGTACAGGTCTGCCATCTAGACCAGATATCTATCTTTTCTAGCTATTTAAGCGCATAGAAGGCAAGTTCCAGTATCTGCATCGGCCATCTTTATAGTCAAAGGCTCTGCTGCAGGTCCCTGGCAAGCAGAGAGGCAAACGGCGAAAGCGCATCCCATGGATTTGGCAGGCAGGCGCTTGTAACGTAAATGTGTCCCACCATCGGCCTCGCTTGAAGCACCCACGACCTGTCGTACGACGGCACGCAAAAGGGTATTGCGCCGAAATTGTTCTTGTCATACCTACCATTAAACGTCCTTGCCTTTAGCGTTGAAATGGATGGCAGCCCGCGGTCTTCATAAATTATGAGCGTGTCAACAGAGCCGACATATGACTCTGCAATCACGGTGCCAGGGTTGCCGATTGTAAACTCCATGCCAGCGGCTGTTTTTGAATGTGCAGAAAGCGCCCTGTAGTACTGCTCACTTCCTGCCTGGTTGGACATCTGATCAAACATCATGCCGCTGGCATCGTAGAGCTTTTTGTAAAGGTCGATCCGCTGCTCTGTAACAGCAACGTTCCTGGCCCCGTAATTTGTATAGATGTACCCTGCCACGACGACTCCGGCAGATTTCATTTGTTGCTCGGCCCACATTATGTCCGGGTTTGCCTGCACAGTGTCCATCTGGTCCTGCGTCAAGAGCCCATTCCCAAGGCCAAAGTCGCCGTTGTCCGGGTTCAGTATCATTACTATCTTTAGCCCCGGGTTTGCCCTGGCAAGGTCATAGAGCCTCTGCCAAGAGCCAGAAAGAAGCCTCTGCTCATTGACTCGCCTGACCGGCCATCCGTACATCGGGACATAAAGGGTACTTGGAGCCTCCAATGGCAGGGCTTTTGCGTGCCCGAGTGAGAAAAAGGTTGCCAGTACACCGGCGTATTATAGAAAAGCCTCTTATTACTTCCCTGGTCTGCCCTTCTGACCTTTCGCGTGGTTGAAACGGCGTCACTACAAAACTCGCAAGTTTCCTGCGGTGCAATAGACTAGAATTAGCGAAGCTGATTCATGAACCAAGTAGACACAAAATCAATAAGTATCCTACAGGCAATTGAGCCATGCCGAGTGAGCGGGTGCTCCATTTGCCATACATTCGGTTGGATTTTAAAAGAAGGCCTGACAGGCGAGAAGTTTTGGCCAAAGTCGCCGTCGCGCTGAACCTCCAGCTGCAGGCAGAGGCGCAGAGCCCGTTCCTCCAGCCAAAAGGCCTGTGCCGCACTGGTAGGCAAGGCAGGCGGCTTGCCCTCTATGGCACCAGCGGCTGCGGCAAGACAAGGTGTGCCATGGAGCTTGTCGGCAAAGCAAGGCCCATGCACCTTTATGTCGTTAATCCAAAAAGCCCCGTCGGCGCAAGCGTAAAACGTGCCTCTCTTGCCAACATCCTTGCAGAATGCAGGGACAACAACGGCACCATCATCTGGGACGACTTTCCTGAAGGGCTTGAGAGAAAAAGCCCGCACATTACAAACCTCGCGATTCGGATGATAGCTCGACATCCGGGACCTGGCGTAATCCTTGCTCTGGATCCGGAGTACGTCGAAAGAGAGGGGGTGAATGGGATAGAGCGCCTAGGGATAAGGACGGTGCAGATTCTGTACAGCCTGCAGGACATGAAAAAAATGTTGTCCCGGTCGGCCGCCAAGTTGGTTTCAAGAAAGATGAACTCGATCATTGCCAGCAGGCTAGACGAATTCGCATTAGCGATATGGCAGGCAGAGCCCACTCCAAAGGCGGTCCTTGACTGCCTTGGGGCACTTGCAGCAGGCGAACCTGAAGAAATGGAGCCAGATTCCCCTGTGCGCATTGTGGAAAAATTCTCCATCCGGCTGGAAGACTATGGCCGGCGCTTTAGCGCGCTCAAGGGCGACAGGGAACGCAGTGCTGACCTAGAGTTTCTGTACACAGCTAAGATATCTTATGAGCTTGGGCTGGACAGGAAGCTGAAACCTCTTTTGAAGCGCCAAGAGCAGATGTTTGGCAGCAAGCCAGGCAAGGATGTCCTGAAGAGGCTCCGGCTGTGGGTTTACACAGTCGGCGGCCAGGTCTCGCTTCATGACATTGCAAGGCGATCCATAGTGTTGGACGACAAGGAGATCCGGCAGGTGCTGTCGTCATCAATAGTATCTTCTTTTTCTTTTTTCGCTGGCCGACAGGACAGCAATAACAATAATCCTGCTGCTGGATCAAGCGATGAAAACGCATTCTTGGCCGGCGCTTTCGTTGGGAGAAACTGTCATGTTGCTAGGGCGGCAGATTTTATTTCATTTTTGCCGGACAAGATGACCGGAAACATGCGGGGCCGGCGGTTCTATGAGATCGCCCTTGGCCATGAAATTGGGAAAAGGATAACGCTGCTCAGGCCCGGAGCAAGAAAAGCAGTTTTCCGCGCAGCAGACGCCAGCGTGCAGTTTGGCAGGAGCCTCGGCGAGGGAATAGGCTGGAGCGTGACGCAGCTTTCCCTCCGCATCAGCCACCAGACGATGAATTATGCAAAAAGGAATCCCGCGTTTGCCAGAGGGCTGGGAATCGGAGTCGGCATGGCCTTTCTCAGTATGTCCTCTGCCACAAAGCGGGATGTCTTTGTCCAGTCGCAATCCGACGTCATGTTTTCTGATGGGCTTGGGACAGGGATTGGCTCCATAATAGAGTTCATGCCAGTCGAAGACCATGCCTGGCTGTTCAAGTGCGCAGACAGCCAGCCAGAATTTGCGCGTGGGCTCGGGATGGGCCTTGGAGAAGTTTTCGCCTACCTCTCGGAAGGGCTCAGGAAAGAGGCATTGCTTCTGGCAGCAGGCAACCAAGAGTTTGCGGCCGGCTTTGGAGTCGGCCTTGGATACAGCTTTTCATACCTGCCCGGCGCCCTTCGGAAAACAGCGGCCGCACTGACAGGGCAAAATACCCAGTTTGCATACGATGTGGGCCTTGGGATCGGCCTGACTGACAGCTATCTGGATGAGGGCGCCAGGGAAACGGTGGCGCGTCTTGCGCAGGGGAACCGCAGATTTGCAATGGGCCTTGGAGAGGGGCAGGGATTTGACTTTGCCATCACACGCCAGAGGAGTGATCCGGGGTTAGGCAAAGAAGGCGATGATTTCGTAGAAGGGTTCGGCCGGGGCCTTGGATACAGCTTTGATTATTTTGACAGCGATAGCAGGCAGGAATTTCTGGACAGGGCAAGAAAAGATGGAGTGCTTGCACGAGGGCTGGGGTACGGGATGGCCCAGACATTCCGGTTCCATAGCCGGTCGCTGAGGGGCGCCATGCTGTCTTGGATGCTGGGCAACGAGTCAGCAGCTTTTGGAATAGGCTGCGGCCTGGGTTTTGAAATGGAATTTCTGGACAAAGACATGGTGCAAAAGCTGTTAAAGATCGCCAAGGAAAACGCAAGTTTTGCAAGAGGAATGGGAAAGGGCATCGGGATGTCTCTGAGCTACTATTCAGAGAAAGAATTCGAAAGCGTCGCAACGGCGGCAAGGCAAAACAGCGCATTGAGAGAGGGCATTGCGGCCGGCTTGGATGAGGTCCGGTTATACATCGATGTATCTGATCGGCGAAGGATAGACAAACTTTTGTCAACATAGAGGCGGCTGCGGGGCATGGGGTATGCTAGCAAATGATCCATGCCGCGGCGAATTTCTGTCAGTGCACCTGGATCAGTGGCGGAGATTCGAGCAAAATTCGTATCTCTTCATAGGCGCGGGCGTATTCTCTACCTCTTTCCGTGACGACCCAAGTTCCAATGTCTCTGTTTGCAATCAGCCCCTTTGTATCAACATCTTGGCGTATGCTGCAAGCTGTGTATAGCTGAGGCGAGCTCTGTACATGATTGCGGTCTTGTTCGCCGGAGAATCCATGCTTTGCATTAGCGCTATTGAAGCGATCGCGCACGGATATCGTCAAGAGCATTCTCTGGATATGCAAAAAGAATCCCGGCATAACCACGCTGCTTTATGAAAGCCGCCTGTCGTATTCGCAATTAAGATGGTATCTGGATGTCATAGAGAGCAACGCCCTTATCAAGACCAGAAGCGACAACAGGTTTGAGATCACACCAAAAGGCCAGAAATATCCCAACGTAGTGTCAGAGCTCGAAAAACTCGTACAGTTTGACTGAACCCTGCCCTTGAGGTGCAATATGCCTTCTACCAGACCTGCCCAAGGCCTTCTATGAGCAAAATCATCACGCAAAGAAAAAAAATCATCCCTTCCTGCGGTTCGACGGCCTAGCAAAAAAGATGCAGCAACAACTTTTTTTATGTCTCTGTCTTGGAAAAATTCCAAGATCGTGACCGTGAGCCGCTATAGTGACGCAGGGCCGGACCAAAAGACAGCATGATGGTTGCGAGCTCTAAAACCTCGCTGGGCAGCAATTCATGGTGATAAACGGCCGCCAGTATTTTTTTACGTTCATACACACATATACATATACTGCAGTTTCATTTCTGGTGCGTCTCGTATGCACCAGAAGGTAGACGAACTCGGAGCAAAGCAAGCTCTCAAGAGGAGAAGGGAAAGACGGAGCAGTGCAGCTGGCTAAAGGACAGGTGTGCAGCCTTTCGTGGCAAATCATTTCCACTCTCCTTGGAGAGATGATAAGCGACTTTGATCCCGTGAAATCGCAGCGGGTCATGCTTTAGATGATGAAAATCGAGATGGCATGCCCTGACGAAAAATAAGCCTATGAAGAAGGGCAATAGATAAGCTGTTTAATATCCTGGCAGCAATTGATCAGCTATGGCAAAGGCTGAAGGCGAGATAATGGACATATCTGACACACCTGATGTCGCAGTGTGGGCCAAAGCCGGTAGAAAAACACCTGCTGATGCAGTCAAGGAGCCTTCCAAGGTCGCCTCGTTATCGCTCCACGTCAAGGGGCGCCAGGCGGCAGTCGACGCTGCCAACGAAAAAGAGATCGCAAAAGCTCAAGGATATGTCCTGACGGATGAGTCTGGCTATGGCAGGCAAGAATAGGACGATAAAATTCCACGGGCAAGAGGTGCAGGATGTCGTTATTCGTTACGTGAAAAGCGTAGACAGCAGGCAGGAGTTGGCGGAATTTGACGCGGCTGGCGACCCGCAGCAATGCGAAACAATTAACGTGCAGGTCGTGTCTGAGTTTGTTACGATCACGTTTTATCGCGATGAAAAATCCAATTCCATAATCCGGCGCGACTTGGTGCCGACCTACAGAGTGGAGCGCATCGCTGTCAGTGACATCCAGTAAAAAATCCTATTCGCCTGCATGAACGGATTCTTCTTTGTGCTGGGCGTAATGTTCGTCAGCGTCCTTTTTTGTAATGAATTCCTGCGCGCACGAAGCACACCGGAACGTCCCGGATTCGTATTCTGCTGAAGAGTGCCTTTCGATTGAAAACTCTAGCAGCCTTGCAGCGTAGTTCTGGATCAGCGGAAAGATCCTGTTTGTGATCATGGCGTCAAAATCATTCTCTTCCTTGTCCAATGTTATCAGCAGGTAGAAATTCTTGGTCATTGGGATGGTCGCCCGGCTCAATCCTTCATATCTTGCAAACGCGTACCTGAGTCTGCCCGTCTTGGCCTCAAACTTGGTGCGCGTTTTATACCGTGTGATTGCCGTCAGCGCGTACTCCTCGTTGTCCTGATGCGTCAGTATAGGCTCCAAATGCTTGCGCTGTTTGGAGCTTATGATTACTCCGTTGTCGTTCATGATGCCGACCCATCGGATCGAAGAGCCGGCGTCAAGAACCTTCTGGCAGATCAATTCGAGAAACTGATAGTCTATTACCATGTAGCCAGTGCTCTGGCTATAGAGGGGTTTTAGACACTAAAAGAATTACGCGGCCTTTATCCCCTTAATTGCGAGCTTGGCAACCCTGCCTGTACCGCATGCTGGGCACCTGTCAGGCTTCCATCCTGACGTACCTGTAGCTGCCCACATGCATGAATTGCACAGTAGCAACTTGGGCTGCGTTTCCGTTGACTGTAGTTGCGACGACACGGAGGGATCGTAGCACTGGTTAGCCAGCATTAAAAGCTTTACATCTGTCTGACTATGCGTCTCCGGACACTGTCCAGCACTTCCTCGATCTCGCGCTGTGTCAAAAGCCCTGATTCCTTGTACGACCTTATCATGTAGAGTATCGCGTTTTCAAGAGCGGCTTTTGCCATGTCGCTAATATAGGGTATGCAGGCGGATGTAACCATCGTGGTCAATTGGCTGCAATATCCCAGGCAAATCCAGCAGATAGTGAGTTACTCGAGGCTGATGAAAATGTTGCCCGGCCTTCCGTTTGCGCGCAGGCCTATCCTCAGGCTACCATCCCTGTATTCTATATCGCCAATACTATCCCTAAAACCCCGTGATGCAAGGTGTATCCTGCTTGATTTCAGGTTTATCAAATATGTGCCATTGTCGCTTTCGGTTCCTGACACGAATCTGACCATTTTTTCGTTCGTAAGCTCGAACAGCTCCCTGCACACTGGTTTGATTATCTCCCATGCCTCTGCCTCTGACAGCTCTCTTGGCATCAGTTTCGATCCTGCTTCTGCCGCCCAATAAATATCGAGCTATTTTATGGCTATGTAAAATCAAAGAAGCTTGCAGCCATTGTGCCGTCTTGCTCTTTTGTCTGCAGGATGAGCGAGTTCCTGCTGTGTTGGCCCGGAGTCGTTTCTTACGATGTGTTAGAGCAAGTCATGCTGGCGCGCGCGTCTGTGCCTTGAAATAGGAGAACCTTCGATGTTGTTTTCAGTAGGCGTGCGCACACGCACACACACTTGGGCGGCTCCTGTCCGTCCTGACCGCGTACAGGGCTACAAATATCGCCACGGCAAGGCGACTGCCGCGTCGATTGTTATTGGCATTATCTATCTATTTATCTTTATTTTTCTGTCTACTCTGCGACTACGCTGTAAAACGTCGGCATCGGAGGCCGCGTCATGAATTTGACTGCCTGCGCGTGGATCGCAGAATGCTCCTGCGTCTGGTGCATCTTGGCAAACGACTCTTTATCGCGGAAAATCACCATTATCCTGTGCTTTCCATCGGGCGACTCTAGAAGCCGCCGGCTCATAAAGCCGTCAAACCTCGAAACAACCTTGTTTGACTCGGAAAACCATGCCTTGAACTCGGACATCGTCTCTTTTTTCAGCTCAATGTCCGAGATCGCGACAAAGACTCCTCTCTCATTATCTGCCATTGGGAGCGACATATGCCGGCTACTTTACGCCCTCCTTATTTAAGATAACAATCAACTGCCACCAAACCTCCTTTTCAGCCGCAAAGGCAGCCTGCAACAGGGGCACCGCCTTTCGTCGGTCTTGATAAAGACGCCGCAGGCCGAGCACCGCTTGTAGCCCAGCTGGTAGGCGGAATGTTTCCCGCCGCCTGTGGTATCAAGCCTGCCACACAGTCCCTTGCAGCCAAGCACCATCTCGGGAAATCTTGGTGGCATGGATACTTTATCATCATGTACATAGTGCAAACGCATGCAAGCAGTTTGAGCATTATTATTATGGCTTGGCGTAAGTAACGTAATGCCGGAGCCTGAAGCTGCCAGAAAGACTACTACCACAATGACGTTTCGCATAGAGGAAGGTGTAATGGCGCAGCTGCGGGCCGAGTCGGACAAGAGAGAGGTCAGCCTTAACACTTTTGTCAACCAGATCCTGAAGCGCTTTGTAGAGTGGGATATGTACGAGCCAAAAGTGGGCATGATACCGATAGCCAAACCAATAGTCCACATGTTGTTTGACAAGATGAGCGCGGACGAAATAGTAGAGATGGCGCAAAAGGTGGGCAAGGGCGCGGTGCACGACATCGCCCTTTTCATGAAGAGCACGATGGACCTCGACTCGTTTTTGTCGTGGTTTGAAACGCGCATGAAAAACTCGTCAATCGAGTTCAGTCACGCGGCAAAGGATGGCCGTCATACATATGTAATGAAGCACGACCTTGGATACAACTGGTCGCTCTACCACAAGACGATGCTGGAGCTGGTATTTACGGAAATCCTGCAAAAGCGCGTGCAGGTCACGATAAGCGACACGATGATGCGCTTGGTAGTCGACGAATGATCATCACTACTACTTCTTCATCCATTCCCGCGCTTCAAGGTATTCAATGAGCCGTATGAGCTCCTCTACCCTTGCATCGCCGCCAATACCTTTTTTGCACATTTCATAGTGGCGCAACAGTTCTTTATCTTCCTTGGCAGTAATGCTCCCGTCTTCTTCAACAACGTCGAAAAACTTTTCCTCCTTTGTCGTGTGGTCCGTGACATAGATGGCATATGTTTTCAAAAACCGCGCGACGGGCTCTCTGCCATCCACTCCACTTTTCCATCCCTGCAGGCTGCGCAACATCATCCTCGCTACCCTCCTCCCAAATTCATGTTCTATCAAAAACTTGCGTATCTCTTCTGCGTATTGCTCGCTCTTGGTTTCGTTTGCTGGAAAATACGCCCTTTCTTCCTTGCCATGGTGGAAGGCATCGACAAACTCCTCTATCACTACAGACAGGATCTGTATGTCTTCAAGTGGTATCGTATCACCGGCGTACAGCCTGTCAGAGCATCTTTGCGCAATATCGCGGATCCTCCTGACTGTTATGTGATCTTGCTTGAGCTGGCGGGTGCTCACATTACTTCATTGTGCGACCTCGATAATATTCCTAGTGCCTCAACGCTCAAATACCTTTGAGCCGGCTCTATAGTGCAGATGGAGACAGAGCTGGACAGCCAAGAGGTAGTCTACCTCGATTGGAACAACGCCCTTGACATCCTGGAAAAGGCCTACAGGTCGGGCCTGTTCGTATTGATAATTGGCCCAAAGGGCACCGGCAAGACGACCCTTGTACGCAAGTTTGCTTCCATGATGAAAAAAGAGCTTCATTCCGTCAACTTTTCGCTCCGCACGCGCGAGTCGCACCTTGTCGGCACCCGCACCATTGACAAGGGCCAGATCAGCTTTGTAGAGGGGGTACTTGTAAAATCAATGCGCACCGGATCCATGCTTTACCTTGACGAGTTGAACGCGGCAGAGGCCGATGTTCTGTTGCGCCTCGACGAGGCGCTTGACGACCGGCGCCAGCTCGTGCTAAAAGAGGCTGATGGGCAGGTGATAAAGGCGTCGCCTGACTGGTTTGCAATAGCGACAATCAACCCGTTATCGCATGTGGGGACAAAGGAGCTCCCACCGCAGCTACTGAGCAGGTTTCCCGTGCGCATGAGGCTTGATTATCCGCCAGAAGAGCTGGAGCTTGAAATAGTAAAGCGCCACGTAAAACTCGATGACGCTAAAATCCGTGACGTGCGTCACGCGATCCAGCTTGCCAAGAGCCTGCGTGACGCGGCGGCAGTCGAAGAGCTATATTACAGCCCTTCTCTGCGGGAGACGATAGCATTTGCCAAGATGCTTGGAACTGGAATGGGCGCAAGGCAGGCTGCAGAAGTAGTATATGCAAACGCCTACGACCAGTGGGGACAGGTCGAATACCAGAAGGTGCTTGACATGATAACGTCCATCTTTGGCGACAGGTAATGTTGTCCAAGATGGCCCCTGTTGTCATGCGGAACGACATCCTCCTTGATATCGCCACATTTCTTGCCCGCCGGTGGTCCGGCAACGACAGGGTCACGATAGCACTTGTGCCCGACAGGGCCCCGGTGACAAAGCCGGACAAGAGCCAGATGATCCTGCCGTCGCTTGGATACTACCTCGGTACCGACTTTCAGAAATACCGGCAATGGCGCGTCGCGCTGTGGTATGAGTCGATGCGCATGAAGCATTCAAGCAAGGTGCTCAGCAATGAGCATGCCTTTGGATTTTTGCTAAACACGATAGAGACAAAGAGGGTAGAGATAATCGGGCTTCGCGACTGGGAGGGAATGGTAAACGAGATCATCTTCAATGAAGGGATATCGTGGATGTCAAGGCAGCTGCTGAACACGATCTATGGCCGGTACAAGATAGCAGAGGCCTTTTCGCAGTATTTCCTGACAGGGTACATCAAGGGCGAGCTTTTTGGAGGCGAGATGGAGAAAGTGCAAAAGGCCGCCGACTATGCAAACGAGATAGTGAAGGAGGCGGTGGAAGGCGGCTATGGCACAGAGTGGGTGGAGCAGCACATCCCAAAGCTGATAAAAATGCTGGAACTTGACCCGCTTGTCTCGATCCCGATACTGGCGCCAAAGACGAGAATGGGCGCGTCTCTTACGCAGACTGATGTGCTCAGGCAGATAGAAAAGGTGGTCAAGACCAAAAAGAAAGAGAAGGATTCTGAGGAAAAGGCCAAAGAGATCTATGAGGGAAGCGATGTCCTGCACGAGTTTGAGGCGCTGGTAAAGGAGAGCAAAAAGACTGAGAACAAGGGTTATGACAGCCTTGAAAATTTTGGCCTCAGCGTGCCAGACAGGATGGACGTAGACGAAACAGGGCTGTATGATCTCGACCTGATCCAGAAGGTAAAGGTGGCATTTCGGGAATGGAAAACGGGATGGGTGGAAAGGCACGACGATTCCGGTGAAGAAATAGACATCGAGACCTTTGCGGAGGCCCTGCCAAAGCCATTTTTGACCGATATGAAGCTGTCCATAAAAACCAAGGTGGTATTGTTGCTCGATCACTCAAGCAGTATAGCGGATGTCGAGCTAGAATACAAGCAGGCTACAATAGCTCTGTGCGAGGCACTTGCGTACCTCGGCGTGAAATTTGCGGTGTACGCCTTTTCCACTGAAAATCGCCAAGTAAGGGCGTGGGCCGTCAAGCCACCAAATGTCAAGTGGTCACTCGTGTGCGCCCGGCGCTTGGCACAGATAAAGGCCGTAGGTGGCACTCCGCTGGCAGAGGTATATGGCCTCCTGCAGCCCGTGCTAAAGTCGTTCAAGCCGGATATTTTCGTGACGCTGACTGACGGCGAGCCCTCGGACTTTGACGCCGTGCGCGCAATGGTGCGCTCGTACCGCAGTGATGGCACTAGGATGGTTGCGATAGGCGTCGGGCGGAACCTCAATGACGCAGTCGGCATCGGCCACAACCTGAAATACCTGAACTATGAGAGGACGCTTGCCGTGAGCAGGTTGCAGGACATGCCTAAAAAAGTAATAGGGCTGTTAAAGTCCTAGATGGAAAGACCGGGGTTTTCCTTCTTGACCTTTTCCCAGTCGCTCAGGAATGCAGCGAGGCCCTTGTCTGTGAGCGGATGGGACATCATCTTGCCAAGTATGTCCGGCGGCAGCGTAACAACTTGTGCACCTATTTTGCCGGCCTCCACTACGTGCATCGGATGGCGGATGCTTGCAACAAGCACATTTGTATCGAACTTGTAATTTGCAAAGATCTCTACTATCTCGCGGATGAGCGTCATGCCATCCTGCCCTGCGTCGTCCAGTCTGCCTATGAACGGGCTGACGTATGACGCGCCGGCTTTGGCCGCAAGGACTGCCTGGTTTGCGGAAAAGATGAGCGTGACATTGGTCTCTATGCCCTCCTCCTTCAGTTTCTTGACCGCCTTCAGGCCGTCTGGGATCATGGGTATCTTGACAATCACGTTTTTGCCATATTTTTTGAGCCTGTGCGCCTCTTCCATCATCGACTCGTAGCTAGTCCCGACTACCTCTAGGCTGACGGGACCCTGCACGATCTTGACTATCTCGCGCATAATGGCAGCAGGGTTGCCTTTCTCCTTTGACAGGAGCGTGGGGTTGGTGGTAATGCCGTCGACGAGTCCCATGTCGTTGTATTTTTTTATCGAGTCGAGGTTGGCTGTGTCGAGAAATATCTTCATCTTGCCCTACTCCTTGCTTCAAGGACTGCCTTTGCTATTTCTGTTGCGGTCAGACCATACTGCTCCAGCAGGGCGTCGACTTCCTCATCTCTTGCTGACTCGCCAAAGGTGTCACGGACTCCGACGCGCTTTATTGGAACAGGGTACGATTCGCCGGCGGCTTCGGATACTGCGCTGCCAAGGCCGCCCAGTATGTTGTGCTCTTCTGCCGTTACAATGGCGCCCGTTTCTCTTGCGCACTTTGCTACGAGTTCTGCGTCTACGGGCTTTACAGTAAACATGTCGACCACCCTCGCCGACACTCCCTTGTCGCGCTTGAGCATAGTTGCAGCTTCAATAGCCTTGGCGACCATGAGCCCGCATGCGATTATGGTGGCGTCAGAGCCGTCGACAAGCACGTTGCCCCTGCCCACCTTGAACTGCTCTGCCGGCGTTGACTCGGCATACACTAGCTCCGTTGTCGGCCGAGCAAGGCGCATGTAGAACGGGCCGGGCGTGTCGACCATCTCTTTTACAAGATGCTTTACCGATATGCCGTCGGCAGGCACGAGGACGCGCATGTTGGGCATGGCCCGGGTGGTGCTGAAATCCTCTATCTGCTGGTGCGACGCGCCGTCAGGGCCAACCGTCAGGCCGCCGTGCGACACTACGAGTTTGACGTTGAGCCTCGGGTAGCAGATGGTGTTTCGGATCTGGTCGACACACCTGCCCGGCAGAAACGCCGCATACGTGCTTGCGAACGCGACCTTGCCGGCAATGGCAAGCCCTGCCGCGACAGAAACAAGATTGGCTTCTGCGATGCCGACGTTGAACATCCTCTCCGGGAACTTGTCGCCAAATTTTTTGGTCTTGAGCGAGTCCGTCGTGTCGCCGCCCATGCAGACGATGCGGGGGTCAGCCTTGCCAAGCTCCACGAGGGCGTCGCCGTATGCGCCCCTCATGTCCACGATCTTTTTCTCGCTACTTAACAGCATTGAGCTCTTCCTCTATCTGGAGTTCCGAAGCGTATGGAATCAATATATTTTTACGCGCTTTCATCCAGTCCGCTCTTATAGACAGGCGTGTCGCGTGGTTGAGTAGCTTGCGCTCAAGTGCGACTGCCGCCTTGTGGCGCAGCTGTATCACTGCGCCGTGGATGTCGGCGTTGCCATAAACCGCGTTGCCTGCGACGAATATGCGCGCTCCTGCGTCGTATACCTGCTGGAGCGTGGTCGCGTCGATGCCGCCGTCAGCTTCAATATACCCGCGAAAACCATGTTCGCGCAGCTTCTTGTTGACCTGCACCATCTTGGGCAGCACCTCTGGCATGAATTTCTGGCCGGCAAAGCCGGGGTTCACGGACATGACTATGATGACGTCAAGGTCTGGCAGGTGCGGGTAGAGCCACTCCGGCACTTCCGTCCTAGGGTTGATGGCTATCCCTGGGCTAATGCCTGCTGCTAGGCAACGCTCCTGTATCTGCACAAACTCTGCCTCGGTGCAAGCCTCGGCGTGGACGGTTATTATATCGCACCGGGCGTCGATGTATTCCTGCACGTGGTCGACCGGCCTCTCTATCATGAGGTGGGCGTCAAACGGCAGCGGGGTCACCGGCCTGAGCTTTTTTATCGTGTCGGCGAAAAACGTAGTGTTTGGCACGAACCTGCCGTCCATCACGTCGAGGTGTATCATCTCGACGCCCTCGCGCTCGGCTTTCTTTATTTTTTGTTCATAGTTTTCCTTCTCGCCAGCGATGATAGAAGGCGCAATTATCGCCTCGCTTTCCAGCTCTTCCAAAAGCACGGGCACCTGCTTTTTCGACGGCGCCTTTCCGTGCCATTGCGGGCTGTTGGCCATATGCCGAATTCCATTTCCCTTTACCGTGTTGGCTACTATCATGACCGGCCTGTCCTTTACCTGCGCCGCCCTGTTGAGCGCGTCCATCAGCTGCTCCACCCTGTGGCCATCTACCTCAAAGACCTGCCAGTTGAACGCCTCCCACTTGTTCTTGGTCGGGTCGAGGGGCATGATGTCCTCGGTAAAGCCGTCCTGCTGGATGCGGTTGCGGTCAAGTATTGCCACTAAATTGTCGAGCTTGAATTTTGCTGCCGCCATTGATGCCTCCCATATCTGGCCTTCGTTTGACTCGCCGTCACCTATCAGGACGTAGACTCTGTTCTTTCTGCCATCTAGCCTGCTTGCGAGCGCGATTCCGACTCCTACCGACAGGCCGATGCCTTCCGATCCTCCGGAATACTCGACGCCAGGAACGGAGTGATCTTTCTGGTATTCCGAGTAGCGCACAGGATGTCCCTGCAGGCGGGAACCAAGCTTGCGCAGCGTGCGCAGCTCTTCTGGCGGGAAATAGCCTGCGACTGCAAGGGTAGAGTAAAAGCCAGGCGCCGAATGTGCCTTGGAGTTGATGAAATAGTCGCGCTCCTGCCACGCAGGATCCTGCGGGTCGTGCCTCATCCTGCGGAAATAAAGCGTGCCCATTATCTCTGCTGCGGAGAACGACGCGCCGGGGTGGCCGGAGCCTGCCTCTGCAATGCCTGTTATGGCCCACATGCGCACATCGCGGATCTTCCTCCTCAGCTCGAGGTAGCGCATACTAAAACCCATGAATGTCACCCGGAGAGAACTTCACGGCAGCTTAAAAGCTGCCTGTGGGGAAAATAAAAAGTTAGCTCTCTGCCTGCAGGACCAGCGTATTTTCGGTATAACCCGTCCTGACCTTCTTGTGAAACATGCCCCCGTATAGGCCTCCTGAAAGAACGTCGACGCCACACGAACCACCACCTCGCCCCAAGGTCGTGTTGCACTACAGCTTTGTCGTGTCGCCCGCACTTTCTTGGCACATTTAGGATGTTCGGTTTGGTCCTGGACGTGATGCTCTCACTGGTATCTCCGGGTTTGCGCTCTGCCGATAATTATTTACAGCTATCGTATATTCAACATGGTTACTTGACAGTTTTCTCATATTTGGCGCAAAAGCCAGCAGGCGTCGACGATTTACAAGGCTTAAAAACTGCTAAATCGTATATGTACACAGCATGTCAGAGTCGCTCTTTGCAAGGCCGCTTCTAATCTATGACGACAAGTGCTACTCATGTGCCAAGTTTGCAAGGGTAGCAAGCGCGCTTTCAAGGGGATGGATAAGGACTGCCGGGCACTATTATTCAAAGGAGGCACAGGACGCAAAAAAGGCAGTAGCCTTTCCTGCAGGATATGACGCAACTCGGATGTTCTGGCTCATCAACAGGGACGGCGCGTTTGGCGCCCGCTCTGGCCTGCCACACGTGGTAAAAGAAATAGTCGCCGGCTGGCGCAGGGGCGGCAAAAATCCAGACTCATTTACGGCGCCTGCATGCGAATACGACGGCGGCACGTCAATGTCGTGCTATACGCCGGTCAATGTCTTTAAGAGATTGGCCACCATGTTAAGTCACGGCGCGTCATTCAGGTTTGTCTAGGTGGTCATCCAGCGTGACATGCCTGTCAAGCCCTACTACAGGCGTAGCCTTGTCGCTTCGCACATATTCTTCAGAGATGCCTATCCTGTTTCCTGTCTTTTTGACAAACCCCTCCCTTTCTAAAATGTCAAGGGCCGCCTTGATCGGCTGGCGGTTCTCCACAATTTTCGCCGGCAGCAGGCTGTTCAGCTCGGCCTTGTGAAACGGCCTGTCTTTTGGAAGCTTGTCAAGCACCTGGTACAGCGTCGAGGAGCGGTCCTGCAACCCTCCAAGCGAAATCCTGCCTGGCCTGCCCGAGCCCCTTGTCACAAGCGCCAGATACTTGCCGCCGCCATCGTCCTTGTTGTAATAGTAATAGTACTTGCCCCTGACGCCTTTTATCACCTTGGAAGCCTCCTGCGTGTCGACAAGCTCGTACCCCTGGGGCACATAATTCTTTAGCATCGTGGACTTGTCTATTGTAGCTGCAGAGTTGTTGCTGGGCGTTATGATGATCTCTACCACGCCGTTTGACAGCACCAACTTCAGGTTTTTCGGCAGGTCGTCAAAGCCGGTTATAGGCGTCCTGTTGCCCTCCTGGTAAATGCGGTACTGGCGAAAGTTGGCAATTTCGACCTCGCCGTTCTGGATGGCCATACTGTGCTGCCCGACACCTATGACTATTGACATGAGATATCTAGAGAAACACGGCTATTAATGCTTTGCCAAAGCATCAAAAGCTTTATAGCTATGCTTAAGCTTGGATAAGCTATGATAAGCGTGCGCGTAAAAACACAGATGCTGGAAATAGCCGTCTCATCGGACAGCTCGAGCCTTGGAGAGGTGGTAGAGGCTGCAATAAAGGTAGGCCAGTCGTCGCCGGTGCAGGCAAGCCTTCAGCAGCCAATAGTGCTAAAGCAGCTGTCGCCTGCCTTACTGCAGCAACAGGCCGAGCTGCCTTTAATGGAGAGCAGCGTCGAGCCGAGGCAGCAGAAGAAAAAGCCGGCGAACGGCAAGGGCGAAGGCACCATAGCTTATGAGAAAATACTGGAACTGAAATCAAAAGGCTTTTTTGCGGCCAGCAAGAATTTCGCCGACGTCCAGTCCGCGCTGTCGACTATGGGGTACACCGTCAAGGATAACAGGCTTGGCGACGCGCTGCTAAAGCTGGTAAGAGACGGCCACCTGCTGAGGGAAGGAGAGAAGGGGGCCTACACCTACAGGGCGCAATAAGAGAAAGAGACAGATGTCTTAAAATAAAGACGGCCGCCGCTATACGCGACATATGGCCCAGATCAAGGTAGAGAAGGCGAAAATTGATCAAAAGCAGACCTCGCTTCTTGTTATCGGCGTCTTTGAAAATGAGCAGGACTTTTCACAGTCCCGGGAGCTTGACCCGTCCGTGCTCACCTATATCAAAGAGTCCATAGACAACAAGGATTTCCGGGGCACCTTTGGCTCCAGCATCCTTGTCTACACGCTTGGCAAGGGCCCAATGAAAAAGATCATGCTCATCGGGCTTGGCAAACGGGAAAAATTCACAGACGAGATGGCGCGCATCTGCGCCGGCAAGGCCGCGCAAAAAGCAAAAGAGCTTGGAACGAAGGAGTTCACTATCCTCCAGTTCTCAAATCTGGACGAGCCGCTAGTCGAGGCGATGGCAGAAGGCATTGCGCTTGCACTCTACTCGTTTGACAGGTACAAGGCGCAGGACAAGGACGTGCAAAAGGTAGAGGAATTCACGATCCTGATAAACTCGGACTCGCCACGGTTCCAGATGATAGCCGAGCGCGCAAACCACGTCGTAGAGGCGGTCAACTTTGCCAGAGACCTTGGCAACCTTCCTCCAAACGATTGCCCGCCGGCGCATTTGGCAAGCATCGCGCTCTCGCTTGCATCAGAGTACGGCATGAAGGCCCGGGTGATCGACCGCTACGAGCTTGAAAACATGAACATGGGCGGCATTGTAGCAGTGGGCAAGGGGAGCAGCAACCCGCCCAAGCTGATAATACTGGAATATACGGGCGCGGCAAGCGACGCTCGGCCGTACCTGCTCGTCGGCAAAGCCGTCACGTTTGACACCGGCGGCATATCGCTCAAGCCGGGCGACAAGATGGATGAGATGAAATTTGACAAGTGCGGCGGCTGCAACGTGCTTGCAATCCTCCGCGCAGTCGCCTCGATGAAGCTTGCAGTCAATGTCGTGGGCATCGTGCCGTCAGTGGAGAATATGCCTTCAAGCACGTCGTACCGGCCCGGCGACATCATCCGTATGTACAGCGGCAAGACCGTCGAGGTGCTCAACACTGACGCGGAAGGCCGTATGATACTTGCGGATGCACTCGCATACGGCATCGCCACGTACAGCCCCAAGGCGGTAATCGACATGGCTACCCTGACTGGCGCGGCAATAATCGCGCTTGGCGCCAACGTTGCTGCGCTTGTGGGCAACAACAAGCAGCTGACCGACAGGGTGCGCAGGATGGCTGAAAAGGCGGGCGAGCGCGTGTGGGACCTGCCGCTGTATGACGAGTTCCACGAGCAGATCAAGAGCTCGTTTGCGGACATCAAGAACATTGGCGGCAGGCCCGGCGGAGCGATAACCGCCGCGGCGTTTCTCTCTAACTTTGTCTCCGGCACGCCGTGGGTCCACATGGACATCGCCGGCCCGGCCTGGACGCAGGACGGAACGTACGAGAAAAGCTACAACCCAAAAGGCGCTACAGGCTTTGGCATCAGGACGCTCGTAAAGCTCCTGATGGAAGAGGAAAAGCCACAAGCATCATCATCCTCATCCTCATAGTCATATACATATATGCCGATATTCCAGCTTGGAAGGCTCATAGACGCGCTCTTGGAGATGGGCTACGGGTGCCATGCCGGCAGCCAATGCGACATCAGGCCAGAGCGCCAGGCGTACTTTGAGCGGTGGCTGAAAAACCGCGATGGCTTTGTCGCCATGGAGCATGGCAGCAACAACAACAATAACAACATCGACTTTATTGGCATAGAGGAAGTCGTCCGCATGGGCCCGTTCTTTAACGTCTACTTTTTGATCGAAAACGACTCGCTTGCGGACGGCGACAGCAACGCCCACAACCTAGTCGACGCAAGCCCCTACTACCGCCTGCAAAACGGCAGGGCAACGGACCTTGGGTGGAGCGGAGGTGTGTTGTCGACGTTGCTCGCCAAGGACGCCGAGCTGTCAGCCGAGCTTGCAAAAAACATCATGAAGGAGGAAGTCAAGCGCATCAACGTAAAGGCGCGGGACTATTGCTGCATCATTGAAACCGGTGTCTGGGACCCTGCCGGCCTTGCCTCCGTATTTGGCATGGTGGACCGCATTGGCGCTCACGTAAGGAAACTGCTGAAACAGGTGCACTTTGGGGAAGAGATGAATGTTTAAGAAGATGCCAGCACTGCTGCTTCCCGACCGCTCACGCAGATCAGTAACACAGCAGCGACGGCAGGTTTGACTTCCGGGTTCGGAATGGGACCGGGTCGCACCCTGCCGCTATGACCGGCTTACCCTATTTCCGTCCAAGGGGTTAATTTAACCTTGCTCTGTGCGCATGCGCAAACCATACCTATATAACGCATTTACGCCAAAAACCGTCTGCCATGGGCAATAGCAAAGACGACGACCCGTCAGCGACTCACCGCGTCGCGGTGATGGATTACGAGCTGTGCCAGCCGCGCAAGTGCGGCCTGGAGTGCATCGTCTACTGCCCAGTGAACAAGACCGGCGGCCAGTGCATCGTCCAGCGCGAGGAGGACGGAAAAGCATTGATATCAGAAGAGCTGTGCACGGGCTGCGGCATATGCATAAAGAAGTGCCCCTTTGATGCAATTGTAATTGTCAACCTAGCAAAAGAGCTGACGGAGGACAAGATCCACCAGTACGGTGTCAACTCATTCCGCTTTTACCGCCTGCCCACGCCTAAAAAGGGCGCAGTGGTCGGCCTCGTGGGCCGAAACGGCATGGGCAAGTCCACGATTGTCAACATACTGTCAGGTAACATAAGGCCAAACCTCGGCAGGTATGAGGGCGAAACATCGTGGGAGCAGGTGTTAAAGTATTTCCAAGGCACAGAGCTGAAATCACATTTTGAAAAGATTGCGTCGGGACAGATGCGCGCATCGATCAAGCCACAGCTGGTATACATGATCCCAAAGGCGTTCAAGGGCACGCCAAAAGAATTGCTCGCAAAATACGACGAGCGCAAGGTCGCTGACAAACTGATCCAGCAGCTGGGGCTGCAGAACATACTTGACAGGGATCTCGCTACCCTTTCGGGAGGCGAGCTCCAGCGCCTTGCCGTTGCAGTCGCTGCGGCAAAAGATGCCGAATACTATTTCTTTGACGAGCCATCGTCGTACAACGACGTCTACCAGCGCCTCGCAGTCGCAAAGGTGATGAAAGAGCTGGCAGAGGGAGGCAAGAGCGTGATGGTGGTGGAGCACGACATGACGCTCCTTGACTACCTGTCAGATTACGTCCACATCATTTACGGCGAGCCGGGGGCATACGGCATCGTCTCGGCGCTACAGAGCACCAAGGTGGGCATCAACAATTTCCTTGAGGGCTTTTTGCCCGCCGAAAATGTGCGTTTCCGCGAAAAGGCGTTCCGCTTTGACATCTCGACATCCGAGGACAGCGTCGTCGAAGATTTTGCAGTCGCAAGCTACTCTGACGTTTCCAAGACTTTTTCCTCTTTCAAATTAGACGTCGCGGCGGGCAAGATACGCAGAGGCGAGATCGTAGGCATGGTCGGCGCCAACGCGCTTGGCAAGACGACGTTCATGCGGATGCTTGCAGGAGTCGACAAGCCGGATACGGGCAAGATAGACATTGGAGCCAAGATATCGTACAAGCCGCAGTACCTCAACCAGGACTATGAAGGCGACGTACGATCATTGCTGTATACCGCGTACCAGTCGCCGATCGAAAATTCGCCGGCAGAGGAGCAGATAATCGTCCCGCTTGGCATCAAAAAGCTCTTTGAAAAGAGCGTCAAGAACCTTTCCGGCGGCGAGCTGCAAAAAGTGGCAGTCGCTGCGTCGCTGTTGCGGCAGGCCGACATCTATGCGCTGGACGAGCCATCGGCGTTTTTGGATGCAGAGGACAGGATTGCAGTCGCCAAGTTCCTGCAGCGTTTCGTGAGGGCGCAGGGCAAGTCCGCTATCATAATCGATCACGACATGCAGCTGATCGACCTCGTCGCAGACACGCTGGTGATATTTGAAGGCGAGCCGGGAAAAGAGGGGCACGCCACTGCGCCTATGCGCAAGGAGGATGGCATGAACAGATTTTTGCAGGCGCTATCAATTACATACAGGCGCGACGAGACCACTGGCAGGCCCCGGGTCAACAAGGAAGGCGGCCGGCTTGACAGGGATCAGAAGCAGTCGGGCAACTATTACTACGTGAAGCAGTAGCATGGCACACATGCTAAAGGCCGTGCTCGCAACCGTGCTTGCGCCAGAAGAGGCGGCGCAGGTCTATTCGGCGTTTGACCAGATCGGCGACATTGTCATAATAAAGGTGCCAGACAGCCTGACAGGGAAGAAAAAGGTGATCGCAGATGCGATACTGGCAAACGTCAAGACTGCCAAGGCGGTGTTTGCGCAGGCGTCAGCTGTGAAAGGTGATTTTCGAGTCCGCGACCTTGAGCACCTGGCAGGCGACAACAGGACCGTTACGGAATACAAGGAGCATGGCTGCCGATTCAAGGTCGATGTCGCAAGGGCGTATTTTTCACCCCGGCTCTCGACAGAGAGGCAGCGCATCGCAAGTCTGATCAAAGACGATGAGGTGATAGTGAACATGTTCGCCGGCGTCGGCACGTACTCGATAATCGCGGCGAAGGCAAACCACACCTGCAAGGTTTACAGCATCGACTCAAACCCCGTTGCAAACGACCTTTGCGTGCAAAATGCCCGGCTGAACAAGCTTTCCGACAGGGTGTTCCCAATCTGCGCTGACGCGGCGGAAGCAATAAAAACACAGCTTGTCGGCGCTGCAGACAGGGTGCTCATGCCGCTGCCCGAGCGGGCCAGAGAGTTCATCGGGCCTGCCGTGGCCGCCCTGAACGAGAAAGGGATGGTCCACTATTTCGCCCACGTCAAGGCCGACGCCAAAAAGGCTGCCAAAGATCTTGGCTCACAGGATGCCGCAAGCGCATTTTCGGGTCATGAGCATAAGGTGGTTGAAACGACTGTCGTCAGAGAAGTGGGCCCGCGCATCTACCAGATCGTTGCAGACGTGCAGGTCACGAAGAAGAGGAGGAAGGAGGACTAGGCTCCTCTTCCCTTGGCGCAGTCATCATCGTGTATCCTATCCACCCGAGGACTGCCAAAAGCACACCTACTGCGACTACCATCGTCGCCTTCATGACTGCCACGCTGTATGAGGTGCCAAACATGACATAGGTGTAGATTATGAACGCTACAATGGCGGCTATGAGTAGCGCAGCGCCGGCGCCCCTGCTACCTTTTCTCCTTGCGTTCATTGATTTCCGGAAATATGCCGCATCTTATCAATCTTGTTGCGCTAGTCAGTCTTTCCTTCTTACCTTGAAGGCGACCCGCATGACCGCCTGGTACTCGACTATCTTGTCGTTGTTGACAATCACGTTCATCTTGATCACTTCGGCAGTCCGTATGTCCTTGACGGTCAATGCCGTCTCAGAGATGGCGTTTTTCACTGCGTCGTCAAAGCTCTTGGTCGACTCGCCTAGGATGTCAATGTACTTGAAAACCATGCAGCAACTAGCATATTGACTGCGCTTTTAAACTCACCGTCTCGTGCCACCTTGAACGGGAGAAACGCGCGCTTTTGGTCAAAAAAGGCTATTCTGACAATATTTACATAGAGGGCACTTCTATCAATGCCGCTTTGGATTTTAAGAACAGGCTGATCCTGTTTTTCATCCTGATAGCAGTCATCCCCATAGCCGCGCTCTCGGCGGTTTTTACTGTGACTGTCATAGAGTTCAAAGAGCATCTCTCCGCCGTCTACTCTGGGTTTGTCACGAACCTTGGCGTCCTCTCTCGCAGCAAAGGAGACCTGCTTGAGATAAAATCTGACCTCATTCAATACGTCTCGACGCAGGACGCCGGGACCAAGTCGGCAAGCGTAGCAAGCGTCAAGGCTCTCAAAAACGACTTCTCATCCGTTTCAGAGGGCTATAAGAAAATCGAGGATCTGCCCGGGGGGTTCAGGGCGCCTGGCGCCATAGTAGTCCCTGTCAGCAGCTACAATATACCCAAGATGGCTTCTGACGAGGCACTCCTGGTGGGCAAGATAGGCCAGCAGTGGAAGGATTTCCGCGAAAAAGTGGACGACTGGGCCATCCTCTCGTCCGATCCGACATTTGCGCCCCAGGCTACCGCCTCTGCCGGTCAGCTCGTTATCCTCGCGGACCGGCTCGTCGACTCGTACGATACGTTAATCGAGCTTAACACACAGATAGGCGCCGCGTCGAGAGAGCAGTCCCAGATGGTGATGCAGCTTGCGTTCTTTTATGGAGGGATCGCCTCTGCCATCTCTGCGGCATGCGCCACGGCCGCTGCCATCCTTGTCTCAAAGCGGGTAGTCCTTGGCGACTTGGTGAGGATGAGCAAGCTAGAACTCGTCGAAACATCGCTTCGTGACCTCATCGGCGGCGGGGCAGACGCGCTGGTCTCGATGGTCAAGAGCCAGATGTCCGAGGAGAAGGGAGGCGCCGCGTCTCCGGTTGCCCGGGCGGAAGTTCAGAGCGCAGTCATCTCGTCTGACAGCGACGACGACATCGTCATTGGTAGAGCAAGGACAGAAGAGCCCACACAGGCACGCGCCGCCTCGACAAAGGCGTTCTTGGATGAAGGAGACGAGCAGGTAGCCGCGCCAAGCGAATTTCGTGGCAAACTCGTGATGATCAATGTCGGCGGCAAGCCCTCGCCCCAGGCCGCAAGGGCCATGGATGTGCTCTTTTCCAATCCAAACCTCTTGGTCCTGACCCGGAAGGGTAGCAACATCTACAACAGGGCTCCTGGCAGGGCGCTTGTGTGGGTGCTGGCGCAAGATGGCTTGGCGCAACAATCAGACGCCCGGACAGTGCCGTCGGCTGACGAGGCTGTCATCGCCGAATCTATCTCTGAAATAATCAAGGAGAACCCATCAGCGACGGTGCTTGTGGACAGTGCGACAGAGCTGATATACACACTTGGGTTTGAAAAGGTCTTCTCGCTCTTGCGCCGCGTATCAGAATCAGTATCGTCCTACCCTGACTCGAGCGTCGTCGTGCTGGTAAACAAAAAGGCGCACGAGCAGAGAATAATTGAGGCGATAGGTAGCGTCGCAAACGAGTTTGTGGACTAGCTGAGCTCCAGCGCCATCAGGTAGGCGTCCTCGCCGTCCCTGTAATAGGAGCGCAGGCGCGATTTCGTGTCAAATTTCAGTTTCTCGTACATCTTTATCGCACTCGTATTGCTGAGCCTTACTTCAAGGTAGATTTCATCTGCCTTTCTGTACATGACGCCGTTGATGCCTTCGAGCATGAGCGCCTTGCCGACTCCCTTGCCCCGGTGTTCTTCAAGCACCGCGACAGATACGACGTGACCCTTTTTCACAAAACCCAGCTTGCGAAAGTTGGAAAAGCCAAACTCGATCTTGCACATGATGTAGCCGACTATTTTGCCGTCTATCTCGGCGACGATGAACGCCTCTGGCAGTTCCCTCAGTATCGACTCAAAAAAGTAGTCAGAATAGTGTTCCGGCAGCGCGGCCATGTTTATGTCGATTACTGCCGGCAAATCCTTTTCTTCGCACCGGCGTATCACATAGTCGCCCACTTTTCGCAGCGCTGTCTGCAAACCTGCAATAAAATCAAAACCGACACTATTTAACCTTACAGGAACTTGGAACAAGCTTTTAATTCGATTGTTGCAAATAATATGTCTGGCAGTGGCGCTTTATCTTGATGGCGATTACTCAAAGGCCGTACCCGTGGTGTCATCGTTTTACACAATCCTTGACACCCAGCGGCACCCAAACGAGGACGCCGTGCGTTTCCTGATAGCGGAAAACGCAGTCAAGGACACTTTTCCAAAACTCTTGGTGCAGCTAGCATCGATGGACATGATAGCTACCGCCCGGCGATCCAGGTACAACTCGCGGCTCATGCCGACCCTTTCATCGGCCAACCTCACGGTTGAAAATGGCATCATAATCACCGTGTCAAAGCTCCGCAAGGCCAAGCCTGCAAACAAGTACCTGGCATTTTTGCCGGCCGTCCTGTTTGCAGCCACGCTTGGCGTGGTCTTTGTCGACGGCCTGTACAAGGCAGACTCGGACTTTGCCACCGTGTTTGTCCGCGATCCTGTGCTGCTCGCCGTGGTTTATACGATGTCGCTTATGGGTATCCTAGGCGTGCATGAGATGGGCCACATGATCGCCAACAAGTGGCACGGCATAAGGGCGTCGTGGCCGTATTTCGTTCCCGGCATACCTGGGTTCTTCATACCTACGTTTGGCGCCCTCATAGTAGGCAGGGGAAACATGACTAACAGAAACGTCCTTTTTGACGTGGGCATCTCCGGCCCCATAGCCGGCCTCATCGTGACGATAATTGTCTCGGTGTACGGCTCGTCGATATCCGTCCTGGTACCGGCAGACCAAGCGCAGAGCCTTGGGCCGCAGCTGGTGTCGCTTCGCAGCAGCATCTTGATGATGGCCACATTTGAGATCACGGGCAACGGGGCGGCAAACGCCGACTCGGTGCTCATCATGTCGCCGGTGCTCTTTGCGGCATGGGTAGGCTTTTTCATCACATTCATCAACCTGATGCCTGCCGCCCAGCTGGATGGCGGGCACATAGTCCGGTCCACCCTGGGCGTGAGGTGGCACCGCATACTTACCTACAGCAGCATCGCTGTAATGGTCGGCCTTGGCTACTGGATAATGGCCTTTTTCGTCATGCTGATAGCCGCAAGGGCGCCGGAAAGCACACCCCTTGACGACGTGTCGCCGCTGTCGAAAAAGCGCAAGGCTCTGTTTTGGGTCGCAATGGCCCTTGCCGTGCTGTGCGCTCCGCTGCCAACGTGGCAGTTCATGCCGTTTTGAGCAGGACGACGTCTGCGTCTGAAACGACCAACGATTTGTGGCCCTTGCCGTGCTTGGCCATCAGCTTTTCAAGCGCGTCTTTGACGCCGGGATATGTGGTCATGCCGAGCTTGCTTGCGGCATAATATTGCGGCAGGCTCGATATTATGCCGACCTCACGCTTTTGCCTCATCTCCTGCAGGTACAGCAGATGTTCGAGGCCTTCGATGTAAGGCGACAGGGCCAGCTGCTCCTGTTTTAATCTGCCTTCCACAAACGATTGCAGCGCTCCACCGCCGATGCCTTCGCGGTTTTCAGCCAGCAATACTGCCGTGCCGCCCTCCTTTACGGCATGGATGCTGTTCCACAATGAATTGAGCGACCCTGACAGCGTAGAATGAATAGCTGCTTCGCCGCTTGCGCTTATTATGGCCGATTTTGCAGGCTCTACCTGCACCTCTGCCATGGATTTCAGCTGCGATACCGCTTTTGCAAACGCTTCGTTTACCGTTCCAGTGTGGACGCCGGCGATGCCGGCGGCGCTTGCCACAAGCTCGATTGAAGAAGTCGCCTGCAACCCTTCAGTTGTGACGGCAGCAGCGGCGGCGGTGGCGACCTTTAGCGGCTCGCCTTCCAAGCCGGGCGCCGGCACATTGTCCCGCCGCGCCGCAAATGCTTCTGACATTTTCTCTGGCATCAGCTCTCGCACAAGTGCGGTGGGAGCGCCGGCAAACCCAAATAGTGGGTCGTACGACACCTGCGAAACAATAACGGTGCTCTGGAATTTTTTGGTACGCTCCGCAAGCGACTGCTGCTGGTGGTGATGATGATGATGGTGATAGTAGTAGTCTATCCTGTTTACCGGGATGGGCGCCGCCTGCGGATCGGGTGCAAGTGCAGCCATTCCTGAGAGCAGAGCGCCGGCAAACTTGGCAGGCACGTCCACAGTTGCTGCAAAGCCTTTTGCCTTGGCAGAATTTGCGATTGCGTGCACTGCCCTTGCGGCAGCCTTGGAAGGCGAAAGCGCCAGTACCAGCATGTTATCGGTTACCTGTATATCATCAAACGCTGCTTTTACTTGCTCCTCTGGCATCAATGGGAAATTCGCCGAGATCTGGCTTGCAAGGTTTTCAAACCTGATGTCGAGCACCACGTCGGTCGTGCCATAACGAAGCCATATCTCTGGCATGTTCTAAAAGATAAAAAACAGTCCTTAATATGCGATTTTGGTATCTTCTAAATACGTGTACTCCTGAACGGTGACTGGATGGAAATAGGAACAACAATGGTTGGCAAGAACCCAACAAGTGGAACCTATCATACTGGCAAAAAGACATTTCATGCCATACAGATCAGTGGTGTATATACTGAGACCACAGATAGTGCAGTGACTATAGGTAGCACATACGTATATACGAATTGAGTGGCACGAACAAAGAAGACAAGATATGGATAGTAAAAAGGGATAATACACAATTGGCGACAATTACTATTCCATACACAAGTGCAAACGCAGTGACGTTTGGCGCAGAAACAACGGTTGATGCCGGTCTACCCAAAACACACATGCGGGACATTGCATGGTTTAAGAGCACAAATGTATGGGAATACTTGGGTCTTGCAGACTTCTTTGGAGAAGTGCCTTCAAATAGTCCACTATGGATATTAAACTGCACTCCCAACTACAGACATATTCACGTTGGAAGTGGCACACTATAGGAGATTGTAATTAAGGAGGATTAGAAAATGGTAGCAACAGAAGGAAATGAAAAGACTGGACGGATAATAAGTGCCAAATCCACAATTATCATGGGCATAGCCGTCATAATAGCGCTAATAGCATCCTTTGTGACATACCAGCAATTCTTGATAATAGCGGACCCTCGACGTGACCCGCCAAGTACTTACAGTCCAAGCAGCAATGATGTAAACTTGCAAAAAGGTCCACCGCCTATGCCATTAAGCGGATGGGGACCTAGGTTCCAGTCGTTTGATCAAGCAAAAGCAACAGCAGGTTTGACAGCCGCATCCTTGCCCACACAGGTGCCTAAGGAAATAACATTCGACTCGGTTAGAGTGCTGTCTTCTCCTGGGGAGCCAACTAAAATAATTACTGCCTTCTATACTCCGCAAGGTGTATCTGCAGATGACTCTGCTACATTCCAAAACATCATATCGAAAGGGGGCATAGCAATAGTATATACCAAGGAATCAGTGTCACCCGACTTTGACAGAGCGAAATGGAAAATTTCGTAAACGAAGCCCCTGAAATCAGACACATAGTGGACATTAACGGCATCCTGCTGTAGTCAATACTGGCGACGCAAGTCGTGGCATCACTTATCAGGCCCTCTTTTTCAAAGAAGGACTCCAGATAAACTTGGTCTCTCTGAAGTATACAGATATGGACCTGATAAACATAGCAAAATCGATTGAATGAAAAGCCCTTCTTTTTTTATTTTCCTTCATGCTTTAATATCCTAAAAATCTCATGTAAAGGCTCTGATGATGTCTTTTATAGATTAGTCACGGCGATTTCTTTTTGTTTTTGCCCACATGCATAAGTTAAATAATTGAGTTTTATACTTTGTACCATTGAAGCCTGATTTTGCCCTCGAATTTGCCTCCTTCCTGCTCAAGAGCAACGCGCTGCGCTTTGGCGCCTTTACTCTTGCGTCGGGCAAGCCAAGCCCGTACTATATTGACCTGCGCATGTTATCCAGCTTTCCTGACCAGTTCCGCCTTGCGATAGGCGCGCTCAAAGAGAGGGCGACAAGGATAAAGTTTGATACTCTTGCCTCTGTGCCGACCTCCGGCCTCGTTTTCGGCTCGGCGCTTGCTTATGAAATGTCCAGGCCGTTTGTCTACATCCGCAAAGAGTCAAAAGGGTACGGCATGAGCAAGCTCTTGGAGGGCCACCTGCCTTCCGGCGCCCGAGTGCTCTTGATAGATGACGTGGCGACTACAGGCACCTCAGTCAGCAAGGCGATTGATGTCATCCGCGCAAACGGCGGCGTCGTTGAAGACGTCATAGCCGTGGTAAGTAGAATGGAAGGTGCCGAGGAAAAGCTAAAGGGGATGGGGGTAAAGCTTACGGCGGTTGCGACCATCCACGACATCGTCAATACGCTGCACAGGGTAGGCCTCGTAGACAGCGCTACGCTTGACGCCGTCATAAAGCAGGTCGCCGGAAGCGGCGAGTATGAAGCCGACTAACTAGGGCTGTATGTTTACCTGCGGCACCGTGGTCTGCGCGGCGCTTGTGGCCTGGTAGGGCACGTACGGCTGCAGCCCCCACGGGCCTAGCCCAAGAAATCCGCTTTCATTGAATATATTGTTCGGGAAGGTGCGCAGGTGCGTGTTAAAGTCCCGCACGCCGTCATTGTAGTAGGTCCGTGCAACTGCTATGCGGTTTTCGGTGCCCGCAAGCTCGTCCATCAGCCTGGTCAGCTGCTGGTTTGCCTTGAGCTCGGGATAGTTCTCGTATGTTACTAGGATCTTGCTGAGCGCCTGTTCTATCTGGTTGCTGGTCTGCACGCGCTCATTCACCGTGTCGGCCCTCTGCCAGTCGGACCGCAGGCGAGTTACGTTCTCAAGGACGCTCCTCTCAAATTGCAGGTACGCTTGCGCAGTGTTGACCAGGTTTGGTATCAGGTCGTACCTACGCTGCAGCTGCACGTCAATGTCGCCGGCAAGCTTTTTGACGTTCTGATCCTTTGCCTGCGCGGCGTTAAAGCCCGAGAAATACATGCTGAAAAGGCTCCCTATTATTATAGCGATGACGCCTACTGCGGCGCCGACAATTATGACGGACTTTTTAACCATGCTACTACCTGTATGTGTGGTTTATTGGACCCACTTATTACCTTTAGCGCCCCGCGCCGCCCCCTCCCGATCCTCCTCCTCCGCCGCCAAAGCCGCCGCCCCCTCCGCCTCCAACTCCGCCTACATAAAAGCCTCCATACCTCCTCCCGCGCCGGCGGCCAAATATGGCGATAAAGATGGAGAAAACAATAAAGGCTATGAACAGTCCTGTCATGAGGTTATCTGAAGGCTCGTTGCTTCGCGCGAGAGGCTCGGGCGCTACAACGCCATCGGGATTGTAGCCTGTCCGCTTGCCAAGTGCTATGACGGTGCCAAGGAAGGCATCGTCAAACGCGCTGGTGTCGCCAGAATCTTCATACTTTTGCCTCGCCGGTACAAGATACTGGTCGAGGATCTCGCCGGCAGTGCCATCAGTAATGTCGCCCTCAAGGCCTCTGCCAACCTCAATCCGTAGAGACCCGCCACCTGCATCACGCTCTAGCGACATCAGGACGAGCACGCCGTTGTCCTTGCCCTTCTTCCCTATGCCCTTTATGCCGTCAAGCGTCATCTCGTTGTAGATGTAATTGGCAAGCGCGTCTCTGCTCTGGATCTCGACTCCCTCCTTTTTGATGCCGTGGCCGACAAAGCTGGGGATGGTGTAAATGACGATCTCGTTTGTCGTGGCGTCATCAAGCCCCCTCAGGTAGGCGTCGATTTTCCTCTCTTGGCTGGCGGTAATGACATCTGCATAGTCATAGATGTACCTCGGGCGCGACCCGCCGGAGGTCTGCGCATAGGCCAGTGGCGTGACTATTACGGCCGCTACCACCATGAATGCAATGACGTAGAAAATGGGGCGGGCCACGTCTGCTGTGGCTATTGAAGCGCTAATAACCCTTATCCTTCGTATATCATCAGGTTCTTTTCTTCAAGGAGCGTGTGCAGGTTGTGCACTGCGCGGTAAACTTCGCTCTCCTTCTTGGCGCCGGTGCATACCAGCTTGCCCGATGCGAAGAGCAGGATTACCGTCTTTGGATCCAGCATCCTGTGGATGAGGCCCGGGAACTGCTCCGGCTCGTACATGCTCCTTGGCAGGACGCGTGCAGCAAGTTCCAGATGGATCTTGCCTCCGAGGCTCGCCGATGCGACAATGTTTTGTATTTCTATCTGCGGCTCATGCTCCAGCGGGATGCCGCCCTTCTTTAATTTTACTACGACGTTTTTGACGGCTTGAATGGCCATCTTTTCAGATTTTGCGCCGGTGCAGACCATCTTGCCAGAACTGAATATCAGAGTCGCAGTCTTGGGCGACCTCAGCCTGAATACCAGTCCCGGGAACTGATCTGGGTGATATTCTACGTCAGGGAATATCTGGGTGATCAGGTTCAGGTTGACCGTCTGGTTCACTGTTGCGGACGCCACGACGTTCTCTATGCTGACGATTGGCTTGGTCTGCGGCATATCTGCCTTTATAAAGGGCCACTATATATACCTGCTTGCGATTATTTCAAATTAATCAGCAGTTTTTGCAGTAATCTAATCACCGATGACTTTTACGAGCACGCGCTTTGGGCGCTGCCCATCAAATTCGCCATAAAATATCTGCTCCCACGGCCCAAAGTCGAGCCTCCCATCGGTTATGGCAACCACTACTTCTCTGCCCATCACCTGCCTCTTCAGATGCGCATCGGCGTTGTCCTCCCCTGTCCTGTTGTGCATATAAGATTCTGGTGAGTAGGGTGCAAGCGCTTCGAGCCACTTTTCAAAATCCTGATGCAAACCGCTTTCGTCGTCATTGATAAAGACGCTTGCAGAAATGTGCATCGCGTTCACGAGGCACAGCCCCTCCTTTACGCCGCTCTTTTCTACTGCCTTTCTTACCTGCGGCGTGATGTTGACAAATGCGTGGCGCTGTGGCGTGTTAAACGTGAGGTATTCTGTTCTGGACTTCATGGCGAGGGAGGCTGCTGGCCCGCAGGAGGCTGGCCCGAAGGCGACGGCGAGGCGTCGCCCTTTTTCTTGCCCATCTTTGTAAAGAACAGCACGACCAGTATTATTGCGATTATGATATAGTTGACAGGCGGGCTTATGACCTTTGTCACAAAGCCAGCGCCCGGCATGACGTAAATGACCTTGCCGATGTAGTTCTTTTGCGTAATGGGGTAGTCGGTCCCCGGTATCGACGCGGGATTATTGTCGCCTTTTGTTCTGATGATGCGCTCCCCGTCAGGCCGGTCGTTTATCTCGACTACGCGGTGCACTATTACCCTGTCCTCCCCATCAGGCCTGTTGAACACGATGATATCGCCTATCTTTAAGGTGTGCCACGATCCGCCGTCCCTCACGACAAGCACGTCGTTTATCTGAAGGTTTGGGATCATGCTGCCAGAAGATACTACGTAGAACGGGTTGTTGGTGTCAAAAGCGAGCCTGAGCCCAAGCCACACGATGGCGACGCCCGCAACGACTATTATGATATCGCGGACGGCAACCGGCATCTTGGACTTGCTCTTTTCCAACGCAAGGCTCTGTTCTCCAGTTCGTTAGATAAACGTTTATGCCCCGCCTCCCCCTCACCCTCTCCTCAATTTCACATCTGCTCCCCTGCTTTCCATCTTCCTAGCGCATGTCCAGCTGCTTCATTATCGCCTTGCGCAAAAGTGGCATCCTGTTCATCATTATGGTCAGGATCTCGGCGTTTTCGTCTCTGTCAAGGGGCCGGCCGTTCCTGCGCTCAAAAGAAGACGTGAAACTGCCGATGACCATGCCGGATAGGAGGCCATATGCAAATTCTTCAATGTCGCCCTGCTGCGGAACCATTTTGCGCGCAAGTCCTATCGCCGCTTTTGGATCTCTGGCAGCCGCCTTTACCAGCGACTCTAGCTCCTTTCTCTCTGCGTCGGCGAGGCCCATGCGTCATATGGTGATTGCGCAAGCGTATTCATTCGTTTTGGTCGGCGGCTGCTACAGCAACCCTAACTTTTTTAATGGCGTTGTATAGCAAGCTTTTCAGAATGTCCAGCAGTAACAGTTGCTCCGTGGTTCTGATGGAGCTTGGCGTGGCCGCATTTGACCCCGCAGGCAACGTGGTAGCGTCAAAAAAATTCGACAACGCGTTGCGTTCATACCGCCTCTTAAAGAGCGGCTCTGCCTCCGACGAGATCAGGCAGTTTGTGGAAAAGTTGCGCTCATTTGATAACATTACAGTCAACGATGCAAGCATGGCCGCGGTGCTCCGCCAGGCCGGCCTTGACACCCCACATCTGATGGGCGAGGAAAAGCAGCAGGAAATTCAGGGAAGCAAGCCTGACTATATCGTAAGAGCCGGCTTTGCGGCAAGCCCGGCAGACGCGATGCAGGCGCTGAGGGACTTTGCGATCGAGCTCTCCTCTTCACGAGTAAAGGAAGCATCTGAAAAGCTGGACCTGCACATCGTCCAGTCGATAAACGCCCTTGACGAGCTGGACAAGATAATAAACACGATAAGCACTCGCATGCGCGAGTGGTACGGCCTGCACTTTCCCGAGCTCGACAACCTGATGCAAAGTCAGGTCGCGCAGGCAGAGATTATTACCCGCGCCGGCTCCCGGGACAAGATAACAAAAGAGATCCTGGAAAGCGCAGGGATGCAGGACAAAAAGGTCGAGATAATTCTTGACGCGGCGAGGAGGAGCAGGGGAGGCGACATGACGCCAGAGCACCTCGCAATCGTGAAAAAGCTTGCCGATCAGGTCATCCTGCAATCTGACCTGCGCCGCGTCCTCTCTGATCATATTGAGGCTGCCATGGATGCAGTCGCGCCAAACGTCAAGGAGCTGTTGACAGCCGCCGTTGGCGCAAGGCTCATCGCCAAGGCCGGCAGTCTGGCGCGGCTTGCGACGCTGCCTGCAAGCACCATACAGGTGCTTGGCGCGGAAAAGGCGCTTTTCAGGGCACTCAAGACGGGCGCAAGACCTCCCAAGCACGGCATACTCTTCCAGCATCCTCTCATACATTCAGCGCCGAAATGGCAGCGGGGCAAGATTGCGAGGGCTGTTGCGTCCAAGGTCGCAATCGCCGCGCGCATTGACTATTACCGCCACGAGGGCAAGGATGCGGGCATATCGGAGAAGCTGAACACCCGGCTTGACGAGATCCGCGAAAAGTACAAGGAGCCCGTGTCAGAGAAGGTGCGGGATCAGAAATACAAGGAGCACGAGCGGCGCGAAGGCCGCAGCGGAGGTGGCAGTGGAGGACGCTTTGGAAGCCGCGACAGGCGCGGAGGCGGCCGAAGGTTTGGAGGCGGTGGAAGGCGCTTTGGCGGCGGCAGGCGGGAAGGTGGCCGCAGGTTTGGAGGCGACCGCAACTTTGAAAGAAGGGACGAAGACAGCAACGGCGAAAGCTACACTGACAGGCGTGACAGCGACAGCAGCGGCGGTGGATATAGAGAGAGGCGCGAAAGGGACGACCGGAGCGGTGATTCGTACGGCCGGGGCGGCAGGCGCGACAATGAAGGAGGGTACAACCGCAACAGGCAGGAAGGAGACGAATCCGGCGGATATGGCAGGGACAGGCGCGCCGGAGGTTATGATAGAGACAAGCGAGAGGATGGCAGTGGCGGCAACAGCAGCAGCGACCGTGGCGGTTACGGCTACAGCGGCCCCAAGGGCGGAAAAAAGGACAGAAAGCGCTTTGGAAAGCGACGCTATTAAGTGGATCTCGGTCGCCGGCGAAAAGCACGCGGCTACCGTCAACCTCGTCCCCGGCGACAGCGTCTACGGTGAAAAACTGGTCAAATATGACGGCGAGGAATATCGACTGTGGGACCCTTTCCGGAGCAAGCTTGCCGGCGCAATGAAAAAGGGGCTGAAAAACATGCCCATAAAGAACGGCAGCAAAGTTCTGTATTTAGGCGCGTCCACCGGTACCACGGTGAGCCACGTCTCTGACATTGTCGGCAACTCGGGCATCGTCTTTGCCGTAGAGCCGGCGACCCGTGTAGCACGAGAGTTGATTGAAAACGTGGCCGCCAAGCGTAGAAACGTTGTGCCAGTGATAGAGGACGCGCGCAGACCAAACTCTTACTTTTCAGTGTTTGGCAAGGTTGATGTCGTTTATTGCGATATTGCGCAGCCTGACCAGACAGAGATCGCAATAGCCAACTGCAACGCATACCTGAAGCAGGGCGGGGTCATGCTCCTGCTGGTCAAGACGCAGAGCATCGACGTGACCCGGGATCCAAACGCCGTGATAGCACAGGAGGCAAAAAAGCTAGAAAAAGCCGGCTTTACAATTGCCCAGGTATTAAAGCTGGAGCCATTTGACAAGGACCACGGCATGATCTACTGCTTCAAATGAGCGTGCGCTGCTCGCATTCTGCCATCATCAGCCGCAGGGGCTTCCACGACTTTCTCGCAAACGCCGGCGGCCGCTTTTTGCTGTCCACCCAGTTTCTGATAAAAAGCATGGTGCGCTCGTCAGAAGGGTAGCCGGAGCCAATGTCGGAGTAGCGTTTCCTGATCTTCTGGATTTCCCTGTCACGCGTGATTTTCGCAAGTATAGACGCGGCAGAAACAACGACGTGAATCCTGTCTGCGTGGTGCAGCGAGTGTATCTTTGGAGATATATCAAAGTGGCTTGCAATGTGGTCACGGTACCTCTCTGTGTTGGTGTCGCAGCAGTCCACATAAACCTCGCCGGCGTTGATGTGGGTGATGACATGAGCCATAGCCTTTGCTTCAAGCCTGTTCAATCCCTTCAAGAGCACGCTGGCGTCCACTTCTGTAGACTTTATCACGTGGATGTGATGGTGTTCTGATATGCTGATTATCTCTTCGAACAGCCGCTCACGAGCCTTTGCGGTCAGCAGTTTAGAGTCCCTGACACCAATCTCTTTTAGCCGTGGGATTTTGGATTCCTTTACGCTGACGCCGGCGACAACGAGCGGGCCAAGGATAGAGCCCCTCCCGGCCTCATCGACGCCGCCAACCAGCATTTGCCTATTTGAGAAAGCTGGTATCTTTTAGAGATTGCGCTTGACAGTGCCCGCTTGACAATTATAAATATAGCGCATCTGCGCTGCCTCTGGCGTGGAAGGGTTTACGCAGACTGTGGAGGGGCAGACCAAGCTCTTAGTGCCGCCTGCGTCGCTGACAGAGCGGGTTCCTCCAAAGGTCCCGGCGTTTTTCAACCCTGCCGCAAAAATAAACCGCGACCTGTCTGTGCTTGCATATCGTGCGTATTTGCCCAATCTCAAGGAGCGCACGTTTGCAGACGGCTTTGCAGGGGTTGGCGCCCGGGCGCTGCGGGTTGCCGTGGAGGTGCCCGGCATCGACCACATATACGGCAACGACGTCAACCCGACTGCAGTCGCAGCCGCAAACGAGTCTGCGCTGCTAAATGGAGTAGAGAAAAAATGCACGTTTTCCGTAAACGAAGTGTGCAAGTTTTTGCTAAACGGCAACAACAAGGGTGAGCGCTTTGGCATCATTGACCTCGACCCTTTCGGCACGCCTGCGATGCACATCGACTGCGTACTCCGAGCGACGCTGGACGGCGGCCTGATCTCGATAACGGCGACTGACACGGCAGTGCTGCACGGCGTATACCCTGAGGTCTGCCATAGGCGCTATTACGGCAGGCCGCTGAACAACAGCTATGGCAACGAGATCGCAGTCCGGCTGCTGACGTCGATGATAGCGCTCACCGCTTCAAGGCTGGAACTTGCAATAAAGCCCGTGTTTGCTCATGCGACGATGACGTACCTGCGCGTCTACGCCACAGTGTCAGTGAGCTCAAGTGGCGCAAACGACGTCTACAGCAACACTGGATATGTCCTGCATTGTTTCAACTGCGGCCACCGGATGGCAACCAAAGAATACGTCGCCGGCGCAAAATGCGAGCTGTGCGGCCACCAGATGCGCACAGGCGGCCAGCTATGGAGCGCGCCCCTGCAGGACCCTGATTTCGTCAGGCTGATGGCGCAGGGTGGCGCCGCCGACGACAAGTGCAAAAAGGTGCTTGATGCAGCTGCAGGCGAGATCGACGTTCCATATTACTTCAAGGGTGACGAGATATCGTCAAAACTGCAGACAAACCCGCAGTCGATACCCAAAGTGATTGAAAAGCTGCAGCAGTCCGGCTACAAGGCTTCAAAAGCCTCCATGAACCCCGGCGGCTTCAAGACTGACGCGCGCATCGACCAGGTGCTTGCCGCGCTCAAGTAGGGAACGACTTTATCGACTGCTCGACAAGGCCGTCCATCTCTTGCTTGATGCTTGCAAGTTTTGACTGGTCGGCATTCCTGTCACCTGAATCGACGATGCGTTTCATCTCGTCCAGATATGAGTTGAACTTGTCAAGCGCCTGCGAATAAAGCGAATAGCTCTGCTTCCACTCCTCGGGTAGCTGGCCTGAGAGCCTGTTGTGAAGCGTCTGCGCCTCAGATCTTGCCTTGGCGACAGCACCATTGACCTCGTCTGCGTCAGCCTCGCCCTTGGTCCATTTTTCAAACGCGTTGCTGACCTCAGTCGTTGTTAGGCTGTGCTCCGTATATACAAACGAGAGGTTGTCGGCAGGAAGGTTTGCAGCCTGCGTGGGCGCAATCTCATTGTCAGTAATGTTGGTGGCACTGGGCGCGTTTTGCGGCGCAAGCCAGATGGCCAGACTTGCCGCTATGATGCCTGCCACTATTGCGGCAGTTATTGCGATGCCCTTTTTACTTGCCAACCTGTGACCGGGTTTTCAGGCGCCAAATAAAAAGATAATCAACATATACCTCACGCCTCTCTTCCTCCTCCATATAAGAAATGAGTGCCAGCCCACAGCAGCCAAGCCTTGGCAAGATAATCTACCGGCATGACCTCACGGCAGACCTTGCAATAATACGCATCCAGCCCTCTGACGGAAGTGCCGTGCCGGATTTTAAAGCCGGACAGTTTGTCACGCTCGGCCTAAAGCTGGAAGGCGAGGGCGATAACGACAACAACAAGATCACAAACCGCGCCTATTCTATTGCGTCGCCGCCAGAGCAAAAGCAGTATTTCGAGCTGTACATAAAGTGGGCAACAGAACCGGTGCCCGGCAAGTTCACCACCGCGCTCTTTCATAAAAAACCGGGGGATGAGCTGTACTGGCGCAAGCCTGCAGGCGCATTTACTCTTGAAGAGAAGAGGCCGGACGGCACTCCTGACGACCGCGCCATAATACTGGTCGCCTCAGGCACTGGCCTTGCGCCTTTTGTCAGCTATGTCCTGCACCTGAAGGCAATAGGTTCTAAAAGAAAGGTCGCGCTCTTGCACGGCGCCCGCAACCCAAAGGAGCTTGGATACCGGGAGCTGTTTGAGGGCATGGCAAAGGCCGGCGAGCTCCTCTACCTCCCGACGATAAGCCGGCCAAACGAGCCCGAGTCAAAAGACTGGGCTGGACACACGGGCAGAGTCGAGTCGCTCCTTGTGCCAAACGGCGGCAAATCCGAGCTTGAAAAGGCGCTTGGCTTTGCAGTATCGCCCAACAACTCTTTCTTTTACATCTGCGGCTACCAGGGCACAATTGACAGCGTGATATCTATACTGCAGCCGCTTGGCTTTGTGAGCAACCGCAACAAGCGCAAGGACGGATCGTTTGACATCAAGATAGAGACGTATGGATGATGAGATGACATACAGCAAAATCCTCATTACACTGTCATGCATAAGAACAGCGCATTGTACGCCGCCCGCACCACTCCATACCAGGGATCGCTCATGGTGGATATTTGCGACCTTGACCTCGTTGGAAATAGGCTTGAGCAGGACGGCCTTGTAGTCAACCTTACAAAAGAGTATTTCCAGCAGCAGGTAATCGAGACCTCGCAGGCCGGCGAGCTGTTGCAAAAATGCGCGATCGCAAACCTTGTGGGCGAGCGGATAGTGGCGCAGGCTCTCTCCATGAGGATGGCCAAGGAGATAAGCGTCAAGCGCATATCGGGTGTGCCTTTTCTCATGATCTTCAAGTTCCAGCAGCAATAGTGGTGTGATGATGATTCCGGTGGAGAACCCTGAAGAGCCAGAGGATCAGCAGGTCGTACGGGCCGACAGGCGCTTTGCCCGCCACGAGCGGGAGAACCGCTTTCTGGACAAGCGATCCGAAGATTACTAGGTAATCGAGGAGGTGTTTGACATGCCCACACTGATGGTCATAACGAAAATGGTAAACGACGGCATACTGAAATCCGTGCAGAGCCATTTTGCCGCCGGCAAGGAGTCAAAACTCTACATCGCAGAGGCGCCAGACGGCACGCCACTTGCAGTCAAGATCTACCTCACCGTCAGCAGTGAATTCAAAAAGAGGATGCAGTACATCGCTGGCGACCCTAGGTTTTCCGAGATAAAAAGGGACACGCGCAGCTTTATCTCCGCCTGGGCGAGAAAAGAGTTCAAGAACCTGCAGGCGGCCCATCAGGCTGGCGTGCGGGTGCCGGCTCCGGTCGCGGTGGAAAAGAACGTGCTTGTGATGGAGTTTGTGGGCGACGAGCAGGGAAATGTCGCGGCGCCACTTGCAAACTTGGAGGTTGTTACTGCCGACGATTACAAGGAGGTGATAGAGCAACTGACTTTACTATACAAAAAGGCAAACTTGGTGCATGCAGACCTGTCAGAGTACAACGTCTTTAAGAGCCCGGAGGGCAGGGTGATGCTCTTTGACTTTGGCTCGGCAGTCGACATCAGACACCCAAATTCAAAACAGTTTTTAGTCCGCGACGTGCAAAACATCAACAGGTTCTTCATAAAGCGTGGGATAGATGTCATTGACACAAGCCAGCTTGTCGAGAAAATAACAACAGGATCAGCAAAATGAGCTTTGCACACAACATCAAGATTCCAAGGGAAAGGATAGGAGCCCTCATCGGCAAGGGCGGCAGGGTAAAGCAGGACATCGAGAAGCGCTGCGGAGTCGCTATCGAAGTCGACAGCGAGGACGGAAACGCCCTGATAACGGGCGAAAAACCTGTCGAACAGATGGAGATGTTCAAGGCAGTCGAGATAATATCTGCAATAGCGAGGGGCTTTTCGCCGCAGCGTGCCATGCGCCTGATGGAGGAAGAAGAAGCAATGTTCCAGGCGATCGACCTCCATGACTATGCCGGCAAGTCGCCAAGTGCCCTTGAACGCATAAAGGGCAGGATAATCGGGGAGGCAGGCAAGTCGCGCCGGACCATCGAAGGCCTGACAGGTGCCTACATCTCTGTATATGGGCATACTATAGGCCTAATAGGCAATTACAACGAGATCAAGCTTGCAACGGACGCAATAGACCTGCTCTGCAGGGGCAGCATGCACAAAACCGTCTACAACATGCTGCAGGAGGCGCGCAGGCGCGAAAAGCTGGACAGGATGCACCTGTGGGAAGACAGCAGCAACAATAACGACATCAACAGCGAAATGAAGGATGACGAGGAAGATTCTCTGGATAATAGTAGTAGCAGCTAGATCTTTTGCATCTTGATAGTCAGCACGCCGTTTCTGTACTTGTAGTCGGCGATGCCCATCTCGGCAGCCACCGTCAGCTGCACGTCCTTGTTGAAATTCTGGCCGCCCTTTATGCGAAGCACGCCGGATGCAAGGCGGACGTTTATCTGCTCCTCTGGCCCCGGCACCTCGGCTACAAACACCATGCCGTCTGTATTCTCTATCAGGTCATAGACCCAGTCCTTTTGCTCCTGTTCCTTTGGCACTTTTTTCGGCATGTCTGCCCTGCTCATCCTGTACAACTCCCTGACCCAGTATATCGCAAGGCCTGCGACAACGGTTATCAGGATAAAGCTGGCGCCGTTTTGCGGCGTCCTTGATGCCAGCACATAGAGGGCGCCGACAAACATCATGACCAAGAGTGGGATGATAAAGCTCACCGAACGGGTAGAATATGTTTTTTTATACCTAGCCAACCCAGCTCATCATCCCTGCCGGCATTTCCAAAATTACTACCATGCCAACATTATAAAACCTTATAGATGTTCTCTCTTTCTTGCCTAGAACGATTTGGTCTGTTCCCTGCTGCCGCCCCACCGTCTGTACAGGCCGTGCTCTATGCCGAACTGGTCCAGCACCTTGCCGACCACGTGATCGATGAGATCATCCATCGTCTTTGGCCTGTGGTAAAAGCCCGGCATCGCCGGCATGATGACTACGTTTGGCGCGCCTGACAGCTTGTACATGTTTTCAAGGTGCACCTTGGACAGCGGCGCCTCTCTTGGCACGACCACCAACTTTCTCGATTCTTTGATGCAGACGCCTGCCGCCCTTGACGCAAGCGTGTCGTCAAGCCCGTTTGCAATGCTGGCAAGCGTCTTCATGCTGCACGGTATTACCGCCATGCCGTCGACCTTGAACGACCCTGACGATATGGGCGCAGCCATGTTCCTGTCGTCATGGACGACGCTGGCAAGCGACCGGACGTAGTTGCCCGTCTTGCCGGTTTCAATCGCCACCGTCTTTTCTCCCCACTCGCTCATTATAAGATGCGTCTCCACCCTGAGCTCCTTTAGAGCCTCGAGCGCCCTGATTCCGTATATAACACCTGATGCGCCGGTGATGGCGATTACCAGCCTCAACGGTGGCCGGAAGGCCGGTTTGCTATTTAATTATAGTGCCTTCCCCGCTACTCGGGCTGTCCAAAAACCTTTCTTGCGGCTTGCAGCTTTTCTATGACCCTGCCTGCCGAGCCGCCGAGGACGTTTTTGAGGGCGCGCTCGATCTCTTTCAGGCCCGATGCGGAAGAAATGTCAAACCTGATGCCATAGTCTTTTTGCAACACGAACAGGATCACTTCTCTGTCTGCTTCGCTAAAATCAGCCAGCGCACTGCGCACCATTCCCTTGCCGCTTTTGTCACTATGCATGGACAGATGGCACCTGCATCATATTAAAAGAGTAGGAATGCAGTGCGTTGCAGATGTAAAAAGCAGGAGAGTCATTCGGTAATGATGTTAGGGAATGACATTACTGTCAAGGCTGCCGGTGAAATGACCAGCGTATATGCTCCGCCACATATACGCACACATACACATACACACGCGGCCGGGCAAGCGTTTATTTCCATCCGGCGAAAACCTGCTGCTGCGTTGCTGACCGTCTTTGGCACGATGGCACTTGACACGACCAGAACGCCGTTTCGCACAGAGACCAGGATACTTGGAGGGGCGGCCACCTTTGCGTCGCTTGCTGCAAGCGCCTTCACAAAGACATCGATGGTCGCCGCAATCGGCGAGGACATGCCTGCTGCAAACATTTTAGCCCTGCAGAAAAAAGGGATAGACACGGCCGGCATCGTGACAGTGAGAGGCGGCAAGTGCTTCCACTATGACTCTTCGTTTGACTATGACCTGTCAAACAGGACGACGCTAAAGACAGAGCTGAACGTGATCGCGGATTTCGATCCAGTCATTCCAGAAGAATATGCAAAATCAGAGTACGTCTATCTTGCAAACAACGACCCAAAACAGAACATCAAGATACTGAAGCTCTTTGACAGGCCTAGGCTGGTCGTCTGCGACACGATAGAATACTGGATAGGCACGGCCCGCGACGATGTCGTAAAAATGATGGGCGAGACCGACGGCGTGGTGATAAACGACAGCGAGGCGCGGCTCCTGTGCGGAGAGGTCAATATTGCCAGGTGCGCCAAAAAGATACTGGGCTTTGGCCCGGAGTTTGTAATAATAAAAAAAGGCGAGCACGGCGCCGTGCTGTTTGACAAAAGAAGCGGGCAGGTGTTCCCGGCAGCCGCGTTTTTCCTTGACGAGATAGCGGATCCTACGGGCGCCGGCGACTCATTTGCCGGCGGCTTTCTGGGTCACATCGCCCGCCGTGGCAACACTGATTTTCGCACCATGAAGGAAGCGGTGATTTACGGCAACGTCATGGGCTCTTTTGCAGTGGAGGATTTCGGGGTAAAGCGTCTGCTCTCGCTGACCCAGGACGACGTTGACAGGCGATATGAAAAGTACAGGCAGCTGGTGCAATTCTAGCCATAAAGTTTGTAATGCTGCTTGAGGTCAGGTACGGCGTTGGCAAATCCTGACGCAGTCAACGCGGCAAACGTGGAGCAGGCCATGGTGGAGGAGCTGAAAATAAGCGCCGACGAAGCCCGGGCGTACGTCGCAATAGTCCGGACAGGCAAGATGGATGCAGCCAGGATAGCCAAGACGCTATCGTGGGACGAGCAGCGCGCGCAAGGCGCCGCCAAGTCACTTGTGGAGAGGGGCATGGTGATCGAGATAACACAGACAGAATACGAGTCGCTGCACCCGAGATTTGCAGTCACCAATCGCTACCGCCGTCGCTGCAACGAAGACGGCATCCCGTTCAAAAAGAACCTGCGCGTCGACAACATCGGCATCCTGCTTGAAAAGCCGTACGACGATGCAAGAACTAAATAGGCGGGCGGGCGCACCCTATGAAAATGGCGGCGACTTCTGACCCTACGGGCGGCGACAAGGTAGTCTACTTTGGGGTCATCAATATCAATGAGAACTGCAGGACTCTTGGCTCTATTGACATCTGGCGCAGCCTGCTGACAAAAGAGATGTTTTGCGAGGAAAAACGCCTCGGCGTCCTAGAAATCGTCGACTATATTGGCATGCCCAAGAAGAACCCCGGCGAAGAGTGGGTTGTCGCAGTCAGCCGCAAGCGCAAGGGCCATCTCCGGTGGAGGCTCGTGAAATTGATAAAGGAAGGCCGGTTCAAGTTTGAGGATGCAGACGAAAAGATGGTCGAAGTCGACGTCAAGGATTATGAAATAAAGGACCCGGAATGGTGGAGCTTTATGGTCAAGGAAAACGTCAACCGCAACGTCGAGGTTGAGGGGAAATGATGCGCGATGACGACATACCCGTAAAGGTTTTTGTCAACAACGCGCAGGGAAGCGAGATCGCGGCAAAGCTGTCCGGTTATTTCGTCGTCAAGGGTCAGGAATTCAAGTTCAAGGCAATCGCGTTTGGCAGGATAGGTGGTCATAACGCCAGCGTCCAGATTTCAAAAACCGTCGCAGCAAAACTGGCCAAGATGGGCCTCGATCCAGACTCCATCGTGATGACGGTGCAGAGAAAAATAGTGGAAGGCGACGTGACTCTTCCTGAAGGGATAAAGCCGCCTTCAGAGTAGCGCGCCTTCAAGCGCCGAGCCGCAAGCGCATTTTGCACGCTGCGTCGGGATTGCAGGTATCAGCTCTGCCACCAGCTTTTTCGTCTTTTCCACGTTCTTGTGCAGAGTCTCGATGATCTCTTTTGACGACACCGGCACGTCGGCCCATACGTCATAGTCGGTGACGGTCGCCACTGAAAGGTAGCAGATCTCGGCCTCCCGCGCAAGCGAGCATTCGGGCACGAGCGTCATGCCGATTATTTCGGCCTTCATCACGTCGCGAAAGAACCTTGATTCTGCTCTCGTCGAGAACCGGGGACCCTCGACGCAGACGTATGTCGCCTTTTGGTGCAGCGGGAACTTTAATAATTTCTCAATCACATTTGCGGCAACGCCGTGGAGCTCGGGACAGAACGGGTCGGCCACCGATACGTGCGCGACCTGCCCGCCGTCATAGAACGTGTACTGCCTGCTCTTGGTAAAGTCGATGAACTGGTCTGGAAGCGCAATGTCGCCGGGCTTGTAGTCATAGCTCAAACTGCCTACGGCAGACGGCGCTATTATGCGCTTGACGCTCAGCTGCTTTAGTGCCCAGATGTTTGCCCTGAAATTGATCTTGTGGGGCGGGATGCGGTGGCCCTTGCCGTGCCTTGGCAGAAACGCCACCTTTCGGCCCGCGTACTCGCCTATCGTTATAAGGTCGGACGGCTCGCCGTAGGGCGTGTGCACCTTGACCTCTTTTTTATCAGAAAACAGGCCCGAGTCATAGACGCCCGTGCCGCCGATGATGCCGATATCTGCTGCCAGCTGCTGATCCTCCTTCATATTTTACTCGTACACCACCAGAGAATGGACCTTGTAGCCCATCTCGCGCAGCCGATCGGCGCCCTTTAGCCCTGCAAGCTCTATTACAAACGCAAACCCTGCCACCCTGCCACCAAGCTCCTCGACTAGTTGAGCAGCAGCGACGGCAGTCCCGCCCGTCGCTATGAGGTCGTCTGCGATCAAAACTTTCTGTCCTTTCTTTATGGCACCGTTTTGCAGCTCCATCGTAGCACTGCCGTACTCGATGTCATAGGATTTTTTGATGGTGTCGCCGGGGAGCTTGCCTGCCTTTCTTATCATGACGACGCCCTTGTTCGCCTTTACAGCAAGGGCTGTTGCGACTACAAAGCCCCTTGACTCGATGCCTGCCACGACGTCAAAGCCCTTGAACTTTTTTGAAAACTCGCTGGCGATGAATTTCAGCGCGCCAGGGTTACGAAACACAGGATTGATGTCACGGAAAAGTATGCCTGGCTTGGGAAAATCGGGATGTTTTGTTATTATCCTGTCCAGGTTTACCTTTGAAGCCACAAACTCTAGCGATCTTGTGGCAGTAAAAAAGATTGCGAACAAGAAGTAAGCGCGCACTTACTGCCGGCTTTATACGGCAGTGCTGCGAAGCACAACCACCATGGAAGCACAAGCACAGCAGGCGCTTGCGGCAAGGGTGGCCGGCATAAAGGACTTTGACGAGGCGTTCGAGCTGGTCAAGTCCTCCGTCTTTGCGAAATTCAAGATGCACAGGGCAGGCCTTTCGCTCATACTGCAGGTGATGCCATCGCGCCTTGGCGCCTACCACATACTTGGCTCAAACGTAATCGTCATGAATAGCTATGTCCTTGCAGCCATCAAAAAGCTGTCAGGGTCCTATGCGGAATACAACGCCTACCTGTTCATGGTGCTCGCTCATGAGTACCTGCACAGCCTCGGCATCGTGGACGAAAACAAGGTCCGGCAGATGACCTATGACCTCTGCAGGACTATGCTCGGAGAGGGCCACAGCTCTACCAAAATGGCCAAGGAAGATCCATCGTCGCTTTTTCCGCAGCTGCGTTACATGGTCCACAACCAGTTTGGAAAGGAATTTCAGGTGGTCAAGAATTTTGACAAGGCCGGCCAGTCATACATCCAGTGATGATCTTTCTTTACTTGTTTTCCTCTGCCTGTATGTGCGCGTGTGCGGGTGCACCATATAATATCGAGACTAGCAGCAGAGCCCCATATGCAGACAAAAAGCCGATGAATTCGTAGACGATGATAATAATAATAATGAAGAAAAAAAGCTAGGACCTCTTTGCCGCCGGCGCCGCATAATAGTGTGTACATACCAGTAGTCGGCGAGGTTGCTGGCCGATTGGTTGGCTATCCGGCCTCCAACCAGGCCGCAAACAACAACAATCCTGCAACGATATATAGCTCTCTCTGACGTGATGTGACCTTTCCGACTGTTCAACCTGCCTCCTCTTTTTTCTCTCTCGCGCCCGCCATCGCCTTTGGGGTTTTGCTAGATTTTATTACTCAGTCTCCCTCCTTACCCGTCTCTCCCCCTCCCCTCTTCCACCGAATAGAAACAGAGGCTCAAAAACTGCAACTTGGAGCCGCCAAGTGGCTCTGCTCAAGATATAAATAACAAGCAGGCAAATTGTACCTCATCATATGCCGATCAGGAACGGGGCCGATTACATAAAGAGCCTCAGGGGGAGAAAGCTCAAAGTATATCTTTTTGGAGAGCTGGTGAAAGAGCCGGTGGATCACCCGATGATCCGCCCGTCCATAAACGCGGTGGCTGCGACGTACGACCTCGCAGTCGAGGATCCCAGCTTGGCGTCTGCCAAATCCTCTATTTCGGGAATACCCGTCAACCGCTTTTTGCACATTGCCGAGAGCGCAGAGGATTTAGTCAACCAGAACAAGATGCAGAGGAGGCTTGGCCAGCTTACCGGCACCTGCTTCCAACGCTGCGTCGGCATGGACGCGCTCAATTCTCTGTATTCAACGACGTATGAAATCGACCAAAAGAACAAGACTCAGTACCATTCCCGATTGAAGGAATTCATCAAGATGATCCAGCGCGAAAACTATGTCATCGGAGGAGCCATGACCGACGTCAAGGGCGACCGCAGCCTGTCGCCGTCGCAGCAGTCCGACCCCGACATGTTCGTGCACATCGTAAAGAGGGACAAGAAAGGCGTCTACATCACTGGCGCCAAGGCGCACCAGACTGGATGCATCAACTCGCACTGGATACTTGTCATGCCTACCATGAGGCTAAAGGCTGAGGACAAGGATTATGCCATAGTAGGCGCAGTGCCGGTCGACGCGCCTGGCATCACCTATATCTACGGCAGGCAGTCGTGCGACACTCGGAGCATGGAGGAAGGCGAAATCGACGCAGGCAACAGCCAGTACGGCGGCCAGGAAGCCATGATAATATTTGACAATGTCTTCATTCCAAACGAGCTGATCTTTATGGATGGCGAATACGAGTATGCGGCGATGCTGGTGGAGCGCTTTACCTGCTACCACAGAAGGTCGTACGTCTGCAAGACCGGTCTTGGCGACGTGCTCATCGGCGCCGCCGCAGCAATTGCCGACTATAACGGCGTGGCAAGCGCATCGCACATAAAGGACAAGCTGGTGGAGATGACGCACCTCAACGAGACCATATTTAGCAACGGCATCGCCTCGTCTTACATGGCGCACCAGACGGCGTCGGGCAACTGGCAGTGCGACGACATGCTGGCAAACGTGTGCAAGCACAACGTCACGAAATTCCCCTATGAGATAAGCAGGCTTGCGCAGGACATCGCCGGCGGGCTCATGGTCACACTTCCGTCAGAGAAGGACTTTCGCGGCAAGGTCACGGGCCCCCTGCTAGAGAAATACCTGAAGGGCAGAAAGGGCGTCTCGACAGAGAACAGGATAAGGATGCTCCGACTAATTGAGAACATGACGCTTGGCAGAAACGCCGTCGGCTACCTGACAGAGTCGATGCATGGCGCCGGCTCACCTCAGGCCCAGCGCATCCAGATAGCTCGCCAGGCGCAGCTGGAATACAAGAAAAAGCTTGCCAAGGACCTTGCGAGGGTGCATGAGGGCGAGGCCACGGACACGATGGGTGAGAACTCGGACTACTTCAACAAGATATTTGGGAAAAAGAAAGAAGACAAGTAACTTTTTTAACTTTCTTTTCCTCACTTGCTTTTTTATGTTATATGCCCTCCTTATATAGGAGCCCCAGCTCTTGGCATGGATGCCAAGACCAGTTCATTTCGACCTGACCGCGGATAACCCGGAGAGGGCGATCAAGTTCTACCAGAGCGTGTTTGGATGGAAGTTCCAAAAGTGGGATGGACCAATGGAGTACTGGATGGCCACCACCGGCGACGAGAAGGAGCCTGGAATCAACGGCGGGATCTCCAAGCGCGGAGAGGCAGGGATGCCTGCCATGAACACGATAGGAGTGCCAGATATTGACCAGTTCTCGAAAAAAGTCGAGGATGGCGGCGGCAAGATAATGCAACCCAAGATGCCGATCCCCGGCGTTGGATGGTTCGCAGCCTGCCAGGACACCGAGGGTAACATGTTTGGCATAATCCAGATGGACGAGAAGGCCCGGTAGGTCCGAAAAAGGCGGGCGCATGAGGCGTCTGCCGAAAAAGATTATTTATCAGCATCATGATAAATATATCCGTCTTTGGGGTTGTTGTGATTGAAGCTAAATGAGGCCCAGATAGAGGATCTCACGGGCAAAGTTTTCAGGACCATAGTGTCAAACGGCAAGGACGGTATCCTGCAGTCCGAGCTCTGGAAAGAGCTGGACCTGACGAGCAGGGACGGCTCGCGGGTGGCCATACGGCTTGAGCGCCGCGCCCTCATAAGGAGAGAAAAGATGCTTGAAAACGGCAGATGGACGTACAAGCTTTTTGCCAAGAAACTGCCCATAGATACCAGCAGCGTTGAGGCCGCGCCGTGCCTGACGTGCCAGTACGAACACATGTGCTCAGTCGACGGGTCGTACAGTCCCATCACGTGCAGCCTGATAGAGGCATGGCTTGTCAGCTCGCTTGATGCGGCAAACCAGAAGAGGATGGCGCCAGAGCCGCAAGGACAGGCATGAGGCTTGCCGACGCACGGCGTGATCACTACCGCCGGCTGGCAAAGGATCAGGGCTACAGGAGCCGGGCCGCATACAAGCTAAAGCAACTGAACGATTCTTACCACATATTAAAGAAGGGCTACAGGGTAGTGGACATTGGCTGTGCCCCCGGCGGATGGGTGCAGGTGGCTGCCCGTGAGGTGGGGCAGTCCGGCAGGGTGGTCGGCATCGACCTAAAGCCTGTCGACCCAGTGCAGGGCGCAACTATATTGCAGGGAAGCATCGACGACCCTGTGGCTGTCGCCGGCATAATCGAGGCGATGGGCAGCCAAAAGGCTGACGCTGTCCTGTCGGACTTGGCGCCAAACGTGAGCGGCATGTGGGACGTTGACCATGCGAGGCAAATAGACCTCACGAGAAGCGCATTTGCGCTTGCAAGACAGGTGCTGAGAGGCGGAGGGAGCGCTGTGTTCAAAGTGTTTGAGGGCGAGTTTCTAAAGGAGCTAAAAGGCGAGATGGCAGCAAGCTTTGAGAAGGTGCTGGTGAGCAAGCCTACTGCCAGCAGACAGCAAAGCTCAGAGCTTTATCTTGTGTGCCTCAACTTTAGAAATTGAGGCATTTTTACTCAATTGTTGAATAAACAAAATAACCTCAGCTCCAGTTGATTAAATTAATTAAGCTGTTTGCACGAGCTGTAAAATATCGTATAAATGCCCCAGGAACCAGTCGAGTACCAGCGCAATCACAAGCTAGAGGTCCCAAAGGGTCCTGAGGCTGCCCAGAGCCGCCTTTTGGTGCTTTGCATCGATAGGGACGACGACATCGGGACCAAGGGGGGCATCAAGACTCCCATAGTTGGGCGCGACCAGTGCATCAACGCTGGCACACGCCTTGCGATAGAGGACCCTGAGGATGCAGACTCTAACGCCATCTTTGGTGCTGTAAAAACCTACGAAGAGCTAGTGAGCAAGGGCTACAACGCCGAAGTCGCAGTCGTTGCAGGCAAGTTCAACCGCGGCGTCGAGGCAGACGAAAAGATCAGCCGTGAAGTGCAGGCGATACTGGCAAAGTACCCTGCGACAGGGACAGTCATAATTTCAGACGGCGAGGATGATGAGACCATCCTGCCTGTGATCCAGTCCCGAGTGCCGGTGGTTTCGGTGCAGCGCATCATTATCCGGCACAGCCGGACCGTAGAATATTCCTACGCCGTGTTTGGCCGTTACATCAAGGCCATGATGTACGACCCGCAGTATAGCAAGTTCTTCCTTGGCGTCCCCGGCGCGCTGTTGCTTGCAGGCGGCCTTGCAGTCGCGTTTGAGCAGACCAAGTGGCTCACGGTAATGACACTTGCGATCCTTGGCGGCGCGTTCGTAGTACGGGCATTTGACATTGACAGGGCAGTAAGCTCGATAAGCAAGATGGGCCCGACCGACTTTATCAAGATCTTTTCAGTCATAGGGGGAGTGCTGGTCATGCTGGCGGCAATCGCAAACGGTCTGTCGAGCATACCGCACGACATACCATTGCAGGAAATGTCCGCCCTTGACATCATCTCCAACAAGACCATAGTCGGCAGTTTCACCAAGGGAACGATAACGCTGATGTGGATAGGCATAGCCACGATAATGGGAGGCATATTCCTCGGCAACTGGCTCAAGGGAAGCTCCCGTGAAATGTCTGACATCCTGCGCCTTGTGGTGCTTGGGCTCCTCTACATACCGGTAGTCCAGTTTGCGGCCGTGTTGACAGAGGGCACAAACCCGTTCACGCTAATATCGTCTCTCCTCATAGGGCTTGCAGTATCGCTTGTGGCGGCCGCGTTTTTCTACCAGCGCTACAGGCACAGGCGCACCGGCGAAGCCGTGAAACACTAATTAACTCTTGGCTGTTTCAGGCAGCCAAAAGATGCCAGAACACGGCCAGCACGACTTGCAGTCGCAAAAATGGTTTTGCGGCTACTGGATGACTTTGGAAGAGTGGGAGGATGTGCACGACTATGCGCCGCATTCTGCTGCAGAGCAGGGAGAAGAAGAACAACAAGAGGAAGATTAAGGAAAAAATATACTAACTGGCCCCACAATTTTCATTTGTGGTCGACGAAAGGTCTGCAGGCGCAGTGGTATTCATACTGACCGGCGCAGAGCCAGAATACCTGCTCCTGCACTACACTGCCAGCCACTGGGACTTTGCCAAGGGCAACATAGAGGCAGGCGAAACCGAGCGCCAGGCCGCGATTCGGGAAATCCGGGAAGAAACTGGCATCACCGACATCGAATTCATCGAAGGGTTCTCGCAAAAAATCTCGTATCGATATCGCAAAGCGCGCCGCCTTGTGGACAAGGAAGTCACGCTCTTTCTTGCAAGGACAAAGACGCGGGAGGTCACCATCTCGCACGAGCACATCGGCTTTGCGTGGAAAAAATACGATGATGCGATGAAAATGCTGACATACAAAAACGCCAAGAACCTGCTTGCGGCAGCGCAAGATTATTTACGATCGCGCTGACTGCTCTGCTCTGCCCTGCGGCTGATGTCGCGTGCAGCCTTGGCAGGGTCATCTGACTCTATTATCGATCTTCCAACTATCAAGTAGCGAGAGCCATTCTTTACCGCCTGCTCGACTTCACCGCCCTGCGCACCGACGCCGGGCGAGTAGATGTCTATTCTGCCCCTGACTTCTTTGATGATCTCTGTTTGCGTAGCGCCCACCACGACGCCGTCTGCGCCTGCGTCCAGCGCCCTTGCGAGGAACAAATGATACACGTTGCTACTATCGCCCGTTTGCAAGCCGTATCCCTCCACCGCGTCGGGGTGGCTCATGTATACAAGCGCGATGACTCCAAGACCCAGACTGCGGGCCTTTTTCACAAGCGCCGCAAGTGTCGAGGAGCCCATAAATGGATTTGCGATCACGGCATCAAAGCCCATGGCGGCAAGGTGTTCCACCGCGGCATCGTTGGTGCTCGTGATGTCGTTTAGCTTGATGTCTGCGATGCACAGCAGGCCATACGAGTGCGCAAGTTTCGTTATGCTCTTTATCTCTAAAGACGACAGCGGAAGGAGCAGGTGAAAGTTGACCTTGACTGCGCATACGTGGCCGGCAGTCGCTTCAATAACTTTTTTCGCAAACAGCTTTATATTTTTCATTCCGGGTTTCGGATCCACTGCAAGGATTATCCTGCTCTTTTTCTTTTTTGCAACAGCCGCCATGCGCGTCGAAAAGCTACTCATAGGACTTTACCAGTGGGTGGTCCGCCGCGAGCCTTATTACCTTCATATAGATGTAGCCGTGCTCGTCAAGGCTTGACGTAAAGCCGGGCTGGTCGGGCTTTTGGCTGGCGTAGCGCAAAAACGGGCCTGCCGGATCACCTTCGAGGGGCACGTAGTAATAGTACGACCCTGCGTCGTTCTCGCTCACGCTCATAGGCGTGCCGATGACTACTGCCTTGCCGTGCTCTTTTGACAAAAAGAGTGGCAACGGCGCCTCTTCATAGATTGTCTTGTACGCGGCAACCTTGGCAAGCGATGCAAGGTCAGCCAGCTTGATGACGGCGTAGCCTGATTTTTTATCGATCCTCGCCACCCTTGACAGCGCCGCCGGGAATTTTGCCACCTTTAGTATCGGAGAATACACAAACGTCGGATTACCGACTGCATCTGCAAGCGCCACCTCCTCGATGCCATTTGACACCCTGTACGCCAGGTACTGGGCACTGCCGACGTCTGCCTGTACGTAATAGATGACTGGCCTGCCGTCGATGACATCCAGTTGCGCTGCAAGCGCGCTCTTGCCTGCGACCGTGAGCGCAAACGAGGGCATGGGTGCCCGCTCTAGGGCGCAGACCAGCCTGCCAAAATCCTTCAGGCCGGCAAGCGCAATGTAGCAGGGTGCCTTCAGGCGCAAACCGGCAATGCTTGGACACATACAGTATTAAAGTCATCCGCCATTCTTACCTGCGTTGGCCGACAGGGTCAAGGAGCTGGTGATACAGGCTACTGCGATGCTGCAAGAAGGATCGCTGTGGCGCGCCTACGTGGCGGTCGAGAGCGCGATCCTTGACCTGAAGCTGCGCAACAACCTAGAAGGGCAGAGCCCGCCGCTCTCGCCAAAGAGGAACGCAAAAAAGGATGACTTGGTAGCGGCCGCAAAGGACGGCCTTGCCGGGCTTGACTTTTCTGACAAGAAAAAACTGCTTTATGGTCTGCGCGCCTGCCGCGACACGCTCAAGGCGGCAGTTGCAAAAAGCTAGCGCCTGTCCACAATGTCTGCCAGGTCGGGTCCGGTGCCAATGAGCGTGACCTTGACGCCAAGCTCGCCTTCGATGTCTTCGATGTATTTTCTGGCATCCTGCGGCATCTTTTCATACTGCCTGACGCCGGCGCAGGCGGGGAACATGACGTCCAGCTTTGTCACGGCAAGTTGCGTCGCGCTGTTAAGCCTGATGGATTTTTTGGCCAAGTTGAAATCAAAAGGCGCCGCCCTCCTCTGCCTGCCAGTCACGCTGCCAAATTCCAGCCATCCTCTCTTTTTCGCCTCATCCTCTGACAGCTCGTCGTCAAGAGGTCCTCCTCCAACCCTAGTGACATATGCCTTGAAGACGACAAGCACGTCGTCGACCCTCTTTGGTCCTATACCAATGTCTGAGCAGATGCCAGATGCCGTGACGTCCTTTGAAGTCACGTAGGGGTAGCCTCCGTGGAACAATGACAGGTATGTGCCCTGCGTGCCTTCCACTAGCACCTTCTCGTTGCTTTCGAGTGCAAAATTCACAGAGTTGCTGACATCTTCGATGTATAGCGACAGTTCTGGCACGTCTCTGGCCATCTTTAGAATGCGAAGCGCCCTGTCGGCGTTTGCCGGGCCGGTCCCGGTACCAGTCGTACCAATCGTGCCTTTCAGGTGGCTCTCGCTCTTGTCCCTGTCAATGTGTGCCTGCTCTATTATGCCGCACTGAGCGTCGACGTACGTCCTGTCCTCGGAATGGAACATGGCGATCTCACTCATGAGCACCTGCGGGTTGACAAGCACGCCGGCACCTATCAAAAGCCGCGTGGTCGGGTTGAGCGCGGCGCTTGGCAGCATGCGCACCTTGTATTCCTTGCCGCCAAACGCAAAAGTATGGCCGGCGTTTGGCCCCACGCCTCCCCTCACCGCTATTGCAGGGTTGTCCTTCTGGGCGAGGTACGCAATTATCTTGCCTTTTCCCTCGTCACCGAAAAATCCGCCTACCGTCACAAGGCACGGCATATATGTCTGCTGTCACAGCAAGTCGTTATTTAATCTCACCTAGACTGCAAAAACCAACACAGCAGGCGGAGAGGGGGAGGAGAAAAGGCGTGTCATGCCTGAATCTTTATCATGATGCCGTCAGCATCATACACAAAAGCCGACGTTTCGGATAGCTCAGTCACTGATGAGCCGCTGCGTGACAATTGCTCCCGCACCCGCTCAAACTCTTTCTTGCCCTGCAGCACTATGCTAAAATGGTTCAACCCTGTACCATCAGGCAATGCTGGCGCGGTGATGCCGCTGCTGCTGGCGCCACGCCATGTGTTGGCCGCTATATGGTGATGATACCTGCCTGCCGCAAAAAAAGCAGCGCCGGGAAGGGCGGCCGTCACGTTCAATCCCAAAACTTTATGGTAAAACTCGGTCGCCTTTGCCAAGTCTCTGACGTGGAGGTGGACATGGCCGATTGTTGTCCCTGCGGGCATCTCTTTCCATCCCTTTTCGGTAGATGATTCCTTTAGCAGATTGTCCGTGTCCAGCGGCAGGGTCGACATTCCCACTCGGCCGCCGTTCCAGCTCCATTCCGGAGCCGGCCTGTCCCTGTAAATCTCGATGCCATTAAAGTCCGGATCGCGTATGTAGATGGATTCTGAAACAAGGTGGTCTGCCAAGCCATCAAAATGCATCCTGTCGCGCTTCTCACCAAGGTTTACCAGCATGTCCGCCAGATGTTTTCTGTCTGGAACAAGTATGGCAAAATGGTACAGGCCTGCCCTTTTAGCGGCCTGGTCATCTTTTCCTGGCTTTGCCTGTAACAGCTCGAGCAAATGCGAGGAATTTCCATCGCTTGTCAGAAGAGCTCTCTCACTGGATGGTCTGCCTAGGAGCCTGAAGCCAAGCACCGATCTGTAAAACTCTATTGAGTCCTCTATACTAGAGACATTAATACTTACATGACCTATCTTCATAGACGGAGCGATTTTGAATAATTGCAGATTACCTTTGTCTGCACTCACAATAAATTAAATGCACATCTTGGGTTATTAAGTATGGTAGTTATTGCTTACCAAGTTAGTAAGGGTAACTATACTGGGCACGGTGCGCCCGCATGCCTTTATCGGCGTTTGTCCAATCTCGCTGCATGAGCGTTGATGACAACTGCTGACGCATGTAATAGACGTGCACACAAAAAGAAGAAGGCAAATAATATTCCCTTCAAGGCGTTTTCGGACAAGGATCTCGCCGAAGAGCGCTTGTTCTATGATCAGATGGCTATTATTATGATGATCATAATGATGACTCGGCCTGATGTAGGCACACGGATTAAATTGCGCCGCAGTTATGCGGCAGCAGAGAAGACACATATGAGCGGGCAGGACCCCGGCGGCGCGGCGGGCAACATCATCCAGATCCTCGCAAACCTGCCAGACTTTTTGAGAAAGCCGATGCTTCAAAAGCGGCTAAAAGAGTTCTTTGAAATGTCGCCATCAGACAGGCAGGACGTAATCGCGCTTGCATTGTCGGCCGCGCCGGGGATAGAGCCGGCCAAGCTGTCTGTGCTTGTAAAAACGTGGCTTGAAGTGCTCGCCGAGTTTGACGCTGGCGAGCGGGCGTTGATATTTTCTGCCTATTGCGACCAGATACTGAAGCAGCCCGAGTCTCTCCAAAAGCTCAACTTTCAGTCGCTGACGGACACTTTTACATCGCTGGGCGAGCGACAGCGCGAAATACTGGCAGACACGTTCAAGGAAGTGCTGTTAGGGCTACCGCGGCGAAATGAAATAGTAAAGCTGATCCCCGAATATCCGCGCAGGGTAATAATCGGGTTCTAGTGTGACGGTGGCTTTTCCGGATTCTTTTCTATTTCGCCTATGCCCTTTTCAAGGCCAAAGAACGCCCGCTCGTATTTTCTAAGGGCCTTTCTGTGCTCCGGGAGAGACATGTCCAGCCGCATCTCGTTCATGACCATGACGCCGTAGGTGGTCCACTCTTTCCAGCACGCATTGCATGCCGGATACTTGTCAGCCGCGGGATCCTCAGACGGCCCCTCTATCGGTTTGCCACATTTCAGGCAGGTCTTGCTCATCTCTGCAACAGCTTTGCAGGAGCCATTATTATGTGTTAAAAAAGCGGCTTTTTCATGCTAGAGCCGCAGCTCTTGCACTTTACTCCCTTGACCTCTGCGCCACACGACAAACATGCATACTTGAGCTTGACGCTGTCGCTTGCGTGGCCCCTGCCTGCAGATTCGTCGCTGAAGCCAAATGCGGAAAGCGCCTTTCTCTGGCGCCACCTGATATACATTACTGCCGCGACAAAAATGCCAATGTTTGCCGCCAGCCCTACCAGCGGGTCAATGAAAATCGACAGCAATATGCCGACGGCTAGGCTGATGCCTACAAAGAGTATCTGCCTCTTTAACACCGGTCGGAGCGTGCTGTCCATCGCCTATACTTATCAGCTATGGTTTAAAACACTTTGTCCAAATCCGGCCCGGATCTGAAACTTATTATAGTTTTAAACAGATCAAAATGGCATGCACGTGCCATGCCCGGACTGCAGGAAAATAGCCGAACTTGCAGACGACTTTTCCTTTGTGAAATGTGGCGAGTGCGGACTTGACATGAGCTATGGTGAATATGTCAAGTATATCGCCTACAAGGACGCCCGCTACAAGGACATCCTAAGCGACTACAAGAAATAGGGTTAATAACTCTAGGGACGCACCCGGAGCTGCTTGGAGATCGAGCTTGCAATCAACTTGGCCGGCCTTGCCGTCTCGGTCTTTATCGGCCGGTTTGCCTACGCCGGCTATGTGGCAATAGCAAGCCCCAACCTCCTGCGACTGACGCTTGCCTTTGTCTCGATCTCGGCCGGCTTTGTCCTCATCTCTGCCTCGATGTTTGCTGCAGGCGACTATGCAAGAACAATGCATACCGCAGGCCTCGGCGCGCAGGCAGTAGGATACTTTTTCATCGCCATGTCTCATGGGCTAAAATCGTCGTTTGACTTTGCGCCAAAGCAAGGCGCCGCCCTCCTCCTCATGGTGCCGCTTGCCACGGCCCCATTTGTAATTCCAGGAAATTCAATAGAACACCTTGTCAGGTCAATTTCTTTTATTCTACTAGTATATGTGTCGATAGAAACAATGGCATCATATATGCAGACCATGAGGACAAACACCCTCATGATTGGCTCTGGACTGGGCACGCTAGCCGTAGCGGAGCTCATAGGCTGGTACGATTTCATATTCACCGGAGCATTTGCGTTTCCAGCGGCTATGGTCAAGCTGGCCGGCTTTGGCCTCATGGCAGTCCCGTTCTCAAAGCTTGGTATTGGGAGGATAGAGAAGGTTGGCGGTTAGCAACAGGACGCACATCAGCATCATTGCCGACATACTGGACACGGCAAGGGAGTACAGCTACGAAGGCTATGACAAAGGCGCTTCTGTGACGCACCTCGTACGCAGGGCAAACGTGCCCCACCGCAGGCTCTCATCCATCGTTTCAGAGCTCACCGCATCAGGGCTCTTGCATCCGGTCCCTGACGAGTCCGTGAAATACCGCATAAGCGACAAGGGCATGGAGTTTCTGAAAAACTATAACCAGTTCAAGGGCTTTGCCGAGAGTTTTGGCCTCAAGATATAGTAAATGTTGGCAACTAGGTAAGTGATTACTACCAGAGTCAGGTATCCTGCTCGCCGATGAACGTTATGATGCTTCGCTTTTTTGAGAAGATGAAGGGCGAGCTCTGATGCCGCGGGGCCCACGGGATCACTTCAGGTTCCTACACCGCTTTGGCAGCACGAGTTTTGAGTCAAAAACCGCGAGATATGGTTCTCACATGCACACAAGTCAAGCTGGGCGAATTTGCCACTCTAGGCGAGAGCGTCAGGGACAATCTCGTAAAAAGTGGCAGGGCGCAGCTGTACTATGTATTGCCAAGGTCAGGCGAATCTCTTCTACCTTCTACATGGAAACCATACAAGATGCAAAGATATATGCCCTCATTGGGTTGTTCAGGATGCAGTACGAAAGGATGGCAAAAAAGCGAATTAAAAGCTGCTGCTATTCGTCGCCCTCGTCATCGTCTGCCGCGTCATCGTCATCATCTTCAAACTCGTCTTCAAAGTCATCCTCGACATCGTCTTTTGACATTTCCACCAATAACCGACCGGGAGCTAATTATAAGCATTTTGCCACGATCATCCGGGTTTGGGCGCCATCACAATGCAGGAGCAGACGCCAATGCCGCAGCGCCTCACTTCGCGACCGTCGACGTGCGCCACCACATAAGTGTGTGCCTGCATGGGGTGTAGGCATTTTTGGCACAGCTCTGCGTACACGGATAAAGGATGGTTCCACCAGTGGTATTAAGATATGGCTAAGAACCGTCTTGAAAAAAGATCTGGGTTTTGGCATCCAAATCTGTAAATAGTTTTCAAGCCCCTAGATGACATGCCTTCTGGCAGTTATCAAAAGGTTGCAAATAAAAAAGATTTGGAGGAAGGCGGCTTGCTGAGGGTAGAGCCCGGAGGCAGACCAATCGCGCTGGCCATGGTCAATGGCAAGATATATGCAGTCGATGCAGTCTGTACACATGAAGGTGGGCCACTTGACGAGGGCAAGCTTGAGGGGTACTGCCTCACATGCCCCTGGCATTACGCAGTGTTTGACGTACGCAACGGCAGAGTCTCTGACAAGACTGTCTGGGCAACGGACATTATCTCGTACCCTGTGCAGGTGGACGATAACGGCGACATATCTATTATTACAAGCCTGCCAAGCCAGGCTGCGGCACAGCAGCAGCCACAACAACAGCAGCCCTCCAAAGAAGCGACGGAAGTGTCGGAGCGCAAGTACTATGAGGAAGAAGAGAAAAAGGCTCCTGAAGCTTTACGGCTTTCGCTTGAATTGCTTGAAAAGGTAAAGCTAGAGGGTACGGACATCATGACGTTCAAGTTGAGCCGATCAGGCAAAGCGAGGATGGATTTTGCCCCGGGGCAGTTTGCGTTTTTCAAGCTGCAAGGCGTGTTGGATGATCCCAAGGGCGCAGTCAGGCATTTCTCTATAGCATCATCCCCGACAGAAAGCGACTTTATCCTGATAAGTACCCGGATAAGGGATAGTAGCCCCTACAAGCAAAAGCTGGCATCGCTTGAAAAAGGCGCCAAGGTCACCGCGTGGGGACCGCAGGGAGACTTTGTATTGCGCGAGGACAAACCTGCAGTCCTTTTGTCCGGAGGAATAGGCGTCACTCCCTTCAGGAGCATGATAAAATATGCAACTGATAGGCAGTTGCCCCAAAAGATAACGATGTTCGACTCCAACAGGAATCGGCAGAGCATTCTGTACAGAGACGAGTTTGACAGATGGGCCGGCGAAAACAAGAACATCAAGATAGTTTACACGGTCACGGACGAATCAACCCCGAGCCCAGACATGGAGCGGGGCAGGATAGACGGACCGATGCTGCAAAGGCACCTGACAAAAAAAGATCTTGACAGCGCAATTTTTTACATATGCGGCCCGCCCGGCATGCTAAAGGGCATGCAGGAGCTGCTCGAGCAGCAGATGCAAATACCAAAGGACCGGGTAAAGATTGAATCGTTCACTGGATACTAGCAGTAGGAGGAGCAAAATAACATACATGCCTGACAAAATAGCGGTCGTGACAGGATCAAGCAAGGGGATCGGAAGGGCTATCGCTCTTGCTTTTGCCAAGTCGGGGCAATACGCCGGCATAGTCGTGAACTCCAGAAAGATTGCAGAAGCGCAGGAGGTGGCACAAGAGATAACCTTGCTTGGGCACTCTGCAATTGCAGTCGAGGCAGACGTGTCAAAAGAAGGCGACTGCATAAGATTGATGCAAGAAACCACAAGGCGCTATGGCAGGATCGATGTCCTTGTCAACAATGCTGGGATACAGCGGCAGGCACCTTTTGAAGATACCTCGACAGCAGTATGGCACCAGATAATCGAAGTGGACCTTACAGGTCCTTTTGTATGCAGCAGAGAAGCGGTAAAGCAGATGACAAGTCAGGAGCCTAGGGGCGGCTGCATAATAAACATCTCTTCAATCCACCAGACGATCCCAAAACCTCTTTACGTGCCGTATGCCACGTCAAAAGCGGGAATTGAAATGATGACCAAGACGATGGCCCTTGAACTGGCGCAGCAAAACATCCGGGTAAATGCAGTGGCCCCCGGCGCAATAGCTACCGACATGAACCGGGATCTGGAGGAGGATAGGACGGAGCTGGAAAGGGTGCTGAAAAGAATCCCGCTTGCAAGGATAGGGGCGCCAGAAGAGGTGGCAAACGTGGTCGAATTTCTTGCCTCAGACAGGGCAAGCTATGTCACCGGCAGCACATTTTTTGTCGACGGCGGGATGACGCTTTATCCTGCTTTTGGTCTCTCGTTTGATCCCGGCAAGTAAGTGCTAATTATGCAAGTAAAAGCTGGCGAAACTATAACTATAACTAAAACTAGATTTTCTTGATCCTGCTCGTCTTTCTCTCTTTTATTATGTCCTCATCCTTGCCAAATGGGTGGCCACCAAAGCCATGCTTCATAAGTGCAATCGATCGATATGCGTCGCTTTCCTTCATCCTCGACTTGAAAAGCTCCATAATTGACTGGGAGATGACAGGGATCGGCGCTTCCTTATTGATGGCATCTATGATAAGCCAGTTCACCTCGCCAGTATCTTCGACGTAGCTTTGCACATCTGCAAACCGCCTTTCCTGCAGCCCCTGCTCCATGAGCTCCACAAGCCATCCTCTTATCGCCGAGCCGTGTGATCAGTTTTTGAAGATCCCTTGTAGGTCCAAGTCAAACGCGCTTGCCTGCAAGAGGGCTACTCCTTCGCCTATTGCCTGCCGCATCCCAAACTCGATGCCGTTGTGCACGAGCTTTGTGAAATGCCCGCTGCCTCGCCCGCCAGTGTGCATGTAGCCGTCAGGCACCGCCATCTCCCTGACTATGGCTGCGGCCATGGGCCCGCTTCCAAGGCCGATGACCTCGTCTGCTTTCATATATCTTTTAACAGCATCCTTGGCAAGGTTCTCTGCAGCGCCCTGGAAAGGGTGCTGGAATCCAGTTGGAATTTTCTACGCTTGCGCTTGCAGCCGTCAATGACGTATCTGTCCGCGCATCGATTAAAAGAGTTGCAGGATATCTATCTATGCCACTGCCGTTCCGCTCTTGGCGAAATGGGGCATCACTTTTTTGCCAAATGCTTGGATGAACTTTATTTCGTCCGGGCTGGTGCTGTGTACGTGGACTCTCGTAAAGCCCATTTTGAAATATTCCTCAAGCGGTTTTATGCAGTCTTCAACCGACGTCATTATCTGGATCGCCTTTTCAAGTTCCTTGTCAGAGACATCTTGCTCGGCCTTTTGTTGCAGTTTTCTGGGGTCGCTTATCTCCGAGTCAAATACACCTTTTATCAGAGTAGACCGCCAGAACGTGGCCGACTGGAACGCCCTGTCATAGTCCTCCGAGAACGACACCTTGTACTCGGCGATCTTTTCAGGGGCAAACCCCGGCTCTCTCTCGGTTTTTACAGTGCTATCAAATATGCCAAGTATCTTGCCGGCCTCGACCGGCGCAAGGTACGTTATCAGGCCGTCAGAATATTTCGCCGCAGCTTCAGTCGCCTTTGGCCCGGCTGCGGCCATGTAAAGCGGGATGTGGCCTGACGGCGGCGTATAAAGCCGGGCCCTACGTAGCAAAAAGTACTCCCCGTTGAAATCTACAAAGTCGTCTTCAGTCCCTGCGCCGTACCACAGTTTTTTTATCATCTGCACCGCCTCTTCAAGCCTAGTCAGCCTCGCCTTGGCTCTGGGCCAGTCAAACCCCAATGGAGACTCGTTCATCGCCTCGCTTGTGCCCATGCCAAGCCCTATCCTGCCGGGGTACAGCACATCAAGGGACGCAAACGCCTGTGCGATTATGGCAGGATGATAGCGGTATACCGGCGCAGTGACGCCAGTCACAAATTGCATCCTTTTAGTCCTGGCGGCAGCGGCTGCCATCCACACCCAAGTAAAGTTGCCATGTGCATTATCGTGCCGCCAGGGATGGAAATGGTCGCTTGTCATGGTAGACGCAAAGCCATTCCTTTCAGCTTCTTGCACAAAACCTGTCAATTGCTCCATCGAATACTGCTCTTGCGCCGCCCAGTAGCCCAGCAGCCTATTATTGCCAGGGTACATGTATGCGCACACACATTTTTTAAGAAATTATTGTATTAATGACTCGCGCAAGCCGCTTTCCAGTCAGCTTTTTATACTCTTTTGCTTGCTTGCTGGTTATGGGCCGAGTTGACAAGGGCGTCAGCTGCAGCGTCAGCGGCTGCGAAAATACTGCTGAGCGTTCCATGAGTGGCTCAAAAGCCGCAATGGCCCCGGACATGGGGCTAAACAGCGCCAAGCGGGTCTACCTGTGCCATGCGCACTACAAGGAATGGAAAAAGGCGACCAAGGAAGACCGTGAAAACGAGCGGGCCAGATGGGGTTAATATATATTAAATTAGCATAGTGAGAAGACACACATATGCGCCTCCTGCAGCTTCATTCTGATTTTATCGAATACGAGCCGATAGAGAAAGAGATCAAGAGCGCCGAGGAAATTGCGTCCAAGTCCAAGGTCAGGCTTGAGGATCTCGTAGTCGCGTTTGTGGCTGTGGAGGAGGGCGACGACGAAAGCGTTGCAAGGGCAGCCGCAGATGAGATAAAGAAGTACATGGGCATGGTCAAGAGCTCGCGGCTTTTAGTTTATCCATATGCGCATCTTAGCTCTGACCTTGCGTCGCCTGATGTCGCGGCAGGCATCGTCAGGTCAGTCGAGGCCTTTGCAAAAGAATCGATAGCAGAGGTCAGCCGGTCGCCGTTTGGTTGGACCAAGGCGTTCAACATCAAGGTAAAGGGTCACCCGCTTGCGGAAAACGCCAAGACGATAACCAAGGATGCGGCCGTGCACCACATCCATGATCATGAGCACGACGAGGGCAAAGTGTCGACCGCGCTAAAGAATGAGGACAGGTTAAAGTCGTTTTGGTACATACTGCAGCCAGGTGGCGTGCTGACGCCTGTAAACGAGTACAAGTTCAAAAAGGAGGATGCAAACCTTCAGACGCTTGCCAATTACGAGATAGCCAAGAACAGGGCGGTAAACCAGCAGCCCGAGCATGTACGGCTGATGAAAAAGATGGCCATCGCAGACTATGAGCCGGCGTCCGATGTCGGTAACATGCGCTTTTACCCAAAGGGCCGCCTGATGAAGTCGCTAATTGAGCAGTACGTGACCCGCCGGGTAATGGAGTATGGCGGCATCGAAGTCGAGACGCCCATAATGTACGACTCCAAGCACCCCTCTATGGAGAGCTACTTCAACCGCTTCCCTGCACGTCAGTACAACATCCAGTCAGACAACAAGCAACTGTTCCTGCGTTTTGCAGCATGCTTTGGACAGTTTCTGATAGCCAGGGACATGAACGTGTCGTACAAGCACATGCCCTTCAAACTTTATGAATTGACGCGCTATTCATTCAGGCGGGAAAAATCAGGCGAGCTGGTGGGGCTGCGACGCTTGCGCGCCTTTACCATGCCTGACTGCCACGCATTCTGCAAGGACATGCCCCAGGCAAAGGATGAGTTCCGCAAGCGCTTTGAGCTGTCGATAAGCGTGATAAACGCACTCGGCCTGCAGAACGAGGATGTAGAGATGGCCATCAGGTTCACAAAGGATTTCTGGAACGAAAACAAGGAATTCATCACCGAGCTCATAAACAGGCTGGGCAAGCCGGTGCTGGCTGAGATGTGGGAGGAGCGCTTCTTTTACTTTACCCTAAAGTGGGAGTTCAATTACGTCGACGGCCTTGGCAAGGCGTCCGCGCTGTCCACCGACCAGATAGACGTGGAAAACGGCAGCCGCTACGGCATCGAATACATCGACGAGGACGGCACTAAAAAGAACCCAATAATACTGCACAACTCTCCCTCAGGCGCCATTGAAAGAGTAATGTATGCGCTCATGGAAAAAGCGGCCAAGGTATCCAAGACGGGCGGCGTGCCATCGTTTCCGCTGTGGCTTGCGCACACGCAGGTGCGCATCATTTCGGTGGGCAAGGAGCACCTCCCATTCTGCGACAGCCTGCTGTCGCAGCTATCTGCAAGCCAGATCCGGGCCGACGTGGATGACCGGGACGAATCGGTGGGTAAAAAGATCCGCGAGTCTGAAACCGAGTGGATCCGCTACACTGTCGTCGTTGGCGACAAGGAGGTCAGCTCAGGCAAGCTAATGGTCAGAGACAGGATGGAAGGCAAGCAGCGCGAAATGACCGCTCAAGAGCTCATAGACGAGGTGAGGGCACAGACAAAGGACAAGCCGTACCTGCCGCTAAACCTGCCACGGTACGTTTCGACAAGGCCACAGATAATGGCCTGATGCTTCTCTCCCCTTCTCCCTTATTTTAAAGGGGATTGCCGCCTGCTTCTATGCAGGATAAATGTAAAAGTTTACCTTTTTGAAGTGTGTACACCTGCAGGACAGATGTTTTTGACAGAAAAATATTCAGCTTGGTTCCCGTCTACCACAGTCCGTGATGCTGGAGCAACGTGATTATTCCCAGCTATTCAAGGAGCTGGAGAGTTACCGTAATCGCTGCTCCCAGCTCGAATCACTGGCGGAGTCACAGCAGGAGATAATCAAACAACAGGATGTCAGAATCCTGGAGCTGGAAGCACACTCCTCACTCATAGAGGAAGAGAAGAGACAGCTTAAAACACTGTCCGAATCCCTGCAGGACAGGATCACAGAGCTTGAAGCTGAGAACAGGTCTTTGAAAGAACAGCTGCGGTCCATGAAAGAGACTGTGTCAGCAGTGGTCGCCAGGAGCGTCGGCGCAAAACCTGCCACCAAGAAGAAGCGTCATAGAAAGCCGGGGCGAAAGAAAGGTCATATTGGCAAGAGCAGGAAGAGGCCGGAGCACGCAGACGCCCGGGTAACTATAGACCAGGAGACATGCAGCATTTGTGGCAAGAGTACCCTGTCGGAAAGACCCAGCCCCTACACACGCGTCGTCACAGACATAGTACCTGCAAAACCGGTTGTGACAGAATACACCGTCAACAGGCGGTACTGCTCCACCTGCAAGAAGCTGGTGTCTCCTCCGGTGCCGGGTGTACTTCCAAAAGAGGTGTTCGGGCTCAGGCTGATGCTCCTGATAGTGTCGCTGAAGCTGCTGGGGATGCCGTATGAAAAGATATCCGACCACTTCCGGCTGCTGTTCAACCTGCAGGTCGTCGATGCAACAATAAACCATGCAGTCATGAAGGTGGCAGAGGCGTTTGGACCGAGGTACAACCAGCTGATAGATGACTTGCTCAAGGAAAAGAACGTCGGTGGCGACGAGACCAGCTGGCCTGTCAACGGCAAGAATCACTGGCTGTGGGCGTTTGTGGGGAGGTGGACTGTCATATACGAGGTGGACCAGTCCAGGGGAAAGGGCGTACCGGCAAGGGTCCTTTCTGGATACGCCGGTACTGTCACAAGCGACTCGTGGCCTGCATGGAACCACGTAGGTGGCAGCCACCAGAAGTGCCTTGTACACTACCTGAGGGAGATAGAAGAATATACCATCAGGTACAAGAACCCGGGAAAGGAGTTCTATGCGTTTGGCAAAAAGTTCAGGCGCATACTGAGGGACGCCATAAGGTCGGATGAGAAGTACCGTAAAGTGAAAGACCGGCTGAAGGCAAAGGCCAGGCTTGAGCAGAGGGTGCAAGCGTTGATAGCTGCCAGCTACGGGGAAAAGAACTGCCTCCGGCTCGTCAAGCGGTTGAAGAGGGAGAAGGGCATGCTCTTTACGTTCCTTGAAAAGAAAGAGTGTGACTGGAACAACAATGCGGCTGAAAGGGCCATCCGTCCAAGCGTGGTTGTAAGGAAGGTCACGTACGGGAACAAATCACTGGACGGCGCAAAGGCGCATGCGGTGCTG